>NZ_JAYSPC010000015.1:0-91646 GCF_043722275.1 Flavobacterium sp.
CTGCTATTGTAGATCAGTCAGAGGTTACAGGAACAGCTGTACTGACACCTATCCAGCATTATTTTTTTGAAAACGAAACGATATTAAATAAAAACCATTACAATCAAGCCATAGTACTGAAAAGCAAAGAGGAACTTGACACAAAGATTTTAGGTGATTGTTTGGCTTCCCTTGTGTCCCACCATGATGCGCTGCGTATGGTTTATAAAGAAAAGCCACAAGGCTGGATGCAGTATAATGAAGATGCGAAAGGGGTTCATTACAAAATTGATTTTCATGATCTAAGAGGAGAACCAGATGAACTGACAGCACTAAAAAATATTGGAGAAGCATTGCAAAGCAGTTTTGATATCGGTTCGGGAGTTTTATTTCATGTAGGCCATTTCAGGCTTTCAGACGGAGATCGTCTGGCACTGATCATTCACCATTTGGTTATTGACGGGGTTTCATGGCGTATTTTACTGGAAGATTTATCGACTTTGTACCTTTCTTACCAATCGGGAACTGAAGTGAAACTTCCGTTAAAAACGGATTCTTTCCAACGCTGGGCTTCCTTGCAGCAGGATTTTGCCAAGAGCAGCAATCTGCAACAGGAAAGACCGTATTGGGATGCTGTTTCGAAAGCGGGAATTTCTCAGCTTTCCTCAGATTACGAAACGGAAGTAAAAGTTTCCAGTCTTGACAAACGAAATGGTTTTGTATTGGAGAATTCACTGACCGATAAACTGCAAACCCAAGTGCACCATGTTTATAAAACAGAAATCAACGATTTGCTTTTAACAGGTTTAGGCCTTGCAATAGAAGAAGTTTTTGGCGTAAGCAAAAGCACAGTGAAGATGGAAGGACATGGGCGTGAGGAAATCATTGACGGCATTGATATTGGTCGCACTGTTGGCTGGTTTACCAGTGTTTATCCTTTTGTTCTGGATGTTTCCGGTAACCATGCTCTGGTTTCAGTTAAGGAATCCTTGCGTAAAATTCCAAACAAAGGAATTGGTTATGGTATTTTAAATTATTTGGACGCACCGTTTGAATCGTCTTTGGTTCCTAGTATTCAATTCAATTATCTTGGAGATTTTGGTTCCAATGCCGGAGGATCTAAAGAAGAGGTGATTTTTGAATTTGCCTCGGAAAACATAGGGGCTTCTGTGGATATCAACAATACCAAAAGCAGTATTTTACTGGATATTTCAGGAATGATGGTTGCAGGAGGTTTGAGTATGTCGATAGGATATTCATCAGAAAGATATTCAGAAGAAACCATAGAAAGACTTACACGTGCCTATGAGAATCAGCTAAAAGTACTCATTACTCAACTCTCAGAGACAAAACACTCTGCTATAACCCCTTCAGATGTAACTTATAATACTTTGTCTTTTGAAGAATTACAAGAGATAAATAAAGACAATAATGTAGAAGATATTTATGAATTATCCCCACTGCAGCAAGGTTTTTATTACTATTGGCTTACGGATCAATCCAGCCCTGTGTATTTTGAACAAATGGCTTATGTAGTAAACGCAGAGGGATTGTCTATTGAAAACAGCCAAAAGGCTTTTAATGATTTAATTTCAAGATATGCTATCCTGCGAACTTCATTCAGCAATAATTATGGAGATCAGCCTTTGCAAATTGTTCACAAACAAATATCAGGTAATTTTTCATATGAGAAAATGGAAAAAGCCGATAGTGAAAGTGTTGAAACCTATATTGAGCGACTAAAAACAGAAGACAGGGACAAGGGATTTGATTTTGAAGAACCATCGCTGATGCGACTGAAAATTGTTGAGATTGAAAAAAACCGTTATGTATTTATCTGGAGCTACCACCATATTTTGATGGATGGCTGGTGCATGAGTATCCTTATTAACGATTTCAGCAGTATTTTGAGTGCTATTTCAGCGAATCAACAAGTGAATTTACCGAGCCCATTAAAATATTCAGACTATATAAAATGGCTGTCGAAAACAGACAAGGAAGAATCATTAAGCTACTGGAAGAATTACCTAAAAGGTTTTGAAACCATTACTGACCTTCCTTTTAAACAAAAAAAGGAAAGCGTTACAAGCTTCGAAATCAAACACCTTAAGTTTGATATTGAAGGAGAGTTGTATCAAAACGTTATGAGTTACTGTCAGGAAATAGGCGTGACACTTAATGTATTTGTTCAGGGTGTTTGGGGTTATTTGCTTTCGAGATATAACAATACGCAGGATGCGGTCTTTGGCGCAGTAGTTTCAGGTAGACCTGGCGAATTACCGGGTGTAGAAACCATGGTTGGATTGTTTATCAATACCATTCCGGTAAGGTTGAAATACTCCAATGAAGATACACCGAAATCCTTATTGAAACAAATTCAGTTAGAAGCGATTGAAAGCGCGTCACATCACTATACTAATTTATCCGAAGTACAATCCCAAAGTGAATTAGGAACTGAACTGATAAAAAGCTTACTTACTTTCGAGAATTATTTTGTTCAGGAAGCAGTGGATAATGCTACAGAGAATGCGGATAGCCAGAATCTGTATGTAGAGAATGTAACTGTTTTTGAGCAGACTAATTATGATTTCAATATCGTTGCGATACCATCGGCCAATACCCTGAAAATGGATTTGGGTTACAACGCTGAAGTTTTGGATGAAACGCTAATTGATAATCTTGCTTCTCACTTTTTAAAAATAACAGCAGCATTCAGTAAAGGTGATACAGCTAATCTTAGTACAATAGATTATTTATCAGATCAGGAAAAACAAGAAGTTTTGGTAGATTTTAACGATACTTTTTTTGAATATTCAAACGATAAAACGATAGTGGATTTATTTGAGCAACAAGTAAGTAAAACCCCGGATGCTATTGCAGTACGTTTTAATGCTATTGAATTAACATACCAGGAACTTAATGAAAAAGCAAATCAGTTTGCTCATTATTTATTGGAGAATTGGGAGATCAAGACAAACGATATCATCGGTATAAAATTAAACAGAAGTGAAAAAGTTATTGTTTCGATTTTAGGTGTCTTGAAATCCGGAGGTGCTTACGTTCCTATAGATCCGGCCTATCCTGAAAACAGAATAGAATATATTGAAAAAGACAGCGGTTGTAAAATCGTAATTGACGATTCATTTTTGGGATTATTTACA
The DNA here is from genome assembly GCF_043722275.1 of Flavobacterium sp. Taxonomy (GTDB): domain Bacteria; phylum Bacteroidota; class Bacteroidia; order Flavobacteriales; family Flavobacteriaceae; genus Flavobacterium. The sequence goes on from NZ_JAYSPC010000015.1 coordinate 3,141, forward strand.
ACAATTTATGATACGTATTCAAAAGAAAATGTTGGTATTAAGGATTTATACGATAGTCTGTCGTATGTTATTTATACTTCTGGATCTACAGGGAATCCTAAGGGTGTGATGATTAATCACGGTTCTTTGCTAAATTATCTGGAATGGGGAAAAGGACATTATTTAAATTCTGAATTAGCAAATACTGATTTTGGACTCTTCACGTCTTTATCTTTCGATTTAACCATTACAAGTTTGTACTTGCCAATTATAAGTGGTGGATGTTTGAAGATTTTTGACCCAAATGCAGATATTCTGGATATCCTGAAAACTTATTTTAGCAGTAATATATCAGGTATAAAAATTACACCGGCGCATATCAGCGCCCTGGAAAATGCTGACATAGAGTCAAGTAATGTACAGGTTGCCGTTGTAGGTGGTGAGGCATTAAGCCAAAAACAAATACAGATTTTAAAAAGGCTGAACCCTTCAATGCGCATTTATAACGAATACGGACCCACAGAAACCACTGTAGGCTGTATTGTATATGAAGTAACTTCGCCTGAACAGGACATCTTAATAGGAAAACCTATTGCCAATACGACTATTTGTATCCTGGATGAGTTCAAAAACCTGCAGCCAAAAGGAATTGTTGGAGAGATTTACATTGGAGGTTCAGGTTTATCCAAAGGATATATAAACCGTCCAGATTTAATGGCGGATAAATTCATCGAAAACCCATTTAAAAAAGGAACGGATTTATATAAATCCGGGGATTTAGGCAGATGGATGCCAGATGGAAATATAGATTACTTGGGTAGAATTGATGATCAGGTTAAAATACGAGGTCATCGTATTGAGCTGGGAGAAATTGAGACCGCTTTACTACATTATTCAGATGCTATCAGGCAGACCGTAGTTGATGTTAAGGAAATAAATGAATACAAAGTGCTTATAGCATATTATGTTCCAACATCAGAAATAAATCATTCAGATTTACGCCAATATTTAAAGAATCAGCTTCCTGAATATATGATACCTGGCTTTTTTGTAGAGCTTCCTCAAATTCCACTAACATCGAATGGAAAGATAGACAGAAAAGCATTACCTGGAATATCAGGAGAAGACGCTATACAAAATGAATATGTTGCACCACAAAATGAGGTACAAGAGCGACTGGCAATAATCTGGCAGGAAATATTAAAATTTGATAAAATAGGAATAACGGATAATTTCTTTGAATTGGGAGGACATAGTTTATTGATTGTAAAGGCGATCAATAGAATTAAAAAAGAATTAAAATTGGATGTTTCAATAAAAATATTTTTTGAAAACCCAACAATAGCATTCTTATCCAAACAATTAATAGAAGGTCAATACATTCCGATTGAGAAAGCAGGGGTACAAAAATCATATCCTTTAACTGCTTCTCAAAACAGATTTTGGGTATTGAGCCAGTTCGAAGATACCTCTTTGGCGTATAATATGCCTGTTGCTTTACAACTTAAAGGGGATTTGGATGTATTAAAATTTGAAGAATCTTTCCTTTTCTTAATCAACAGACATGAAGTTTTGCGTACTTCTTTCCAATTAAATGGAAGCGGCGAAGTACATCAGTTTATAACCTCTGTAGATGATTTAAACTTTAACCTGAACTATGTTGATTTCAGTTTAGACAACAAAAAAGAAACAGCTATAACGAATTATATTGCCCAACAAAATGCTATCGCCTTCAATTTAGAACACGCCCCTTTGCTTAGAGTTTCGCTAATAAAATCTGGAGACCAGGAATATGTATTCTTTATGACCATGCACCATATTATTGGAGATGGCTGGTCATCAGAGTTATTGGTAAAGGAGATTGTAACGATTTACAATGCACTGATTGAGTCGAAAGAAGTAAACCTGCCGGCATTAAAAATCCAGTATAAAGACTATGCAGTATGGTTAAATCAGGAGTTACAACAAGATCTTTACAAAGTTTCTGAAAAATATTGGCTAAATCAATTTTCAGGTTTACTTCCTGTAATCGAATTACCCGGGTATAAAAAACGTCCTTTGGTAAAAACGTATAACGGAGATTTTCTAAATCACCAATTTTCAAATACTTTTTTAGAGAAACTAAAAGTTTTTTCCAAAAAACAAGATGTTACGTTATTTATGGCATTAATGGCAGGAATTAATACGCTATTAAGCAGATATACAGGGCAACAGGATATCATTATTGGTTCTCCAATTGCAGGAAGAGAACATCCGGATTTAGAAAATCAGATAGGACTTTACCTGAATACTTTAGCTCTGCGCACGCAAATTAATAAAGATTTCACTTTTCTTGATTTATTACGTCATGAAAAAGAAGTGATATTGAGTGGTTATGAGCATCAAGGTTATCCTTTTGATGAACTGGTCGATAAACTCGAACTAAAACGTGATAATAGCAGATCGGCTTTGTTTGATGTTATGGTTGTGCTTCAGAGCCAGTCGAAACTTAATGATTTTGAGAATGACAAATTATCAGGATTAGAAGTTTATGAGTACGATGCTAATATTAAAACAGCTCAGTTTGATTTGGTTTTTACATTCATAGAAGCAGATAGTTTAAAACTTGGAATTAATTATAATACTGACATTTACAATTTGTCTTTTGTAGAAAAAATAACTACTCATTTTGAGCAGTTAATTAGCGAAATGATAAATCAGCCTGAAAGTAAAATTCTGCAGATTGATTATTTAAGTACCAAAGAAAAACAACATCTTTTAGTTGATTTTAATAATACTACCGTTTCGTATACAAGAGAAAAAACAATAGTAGCATTATTTGAAGAGCAGGCAGCTAAAACACCTGATCATATTGCGGTCATTTTTGAAAACAGAAAAATCACATATAAAGAACTTAATGAGTTGTCAGATGATCTGGCTTATTCGCTAAAAAACAATTATAATATTGTTATCGGCGATAAAATTGGTATCCATTTAACTAGAAGTGAATGGTTGGTAATCGCTATTTTAGGAATCTTAAAATCAGGAGGAACTTATATTCCGATAGATTCAGAATTACCAAGTCATCGCAAGGCTTTTATAGTAGAAGATACAAAATTGACGTTATTAATAACACAATCTTCTTTTTTACAGGATCTGGATTTCTATAAAGGAAATGTTTTATCAATTGACACACAATTTAGTCCATCGGAAGGAAATCTGATTTTAGATAAAATTAATATAGTTCCAGCAGATTTAGCTTACATAATCTATACTTCAGGATCAACAGGTTTGCCTAAAGGAGTAATGATTGAACATAGTTCGTTGACTAATTATCTTGTTTGGGCCAGAGATTATTATTTAGATAAAAACCTTAACAATACTGATTTTGGATTGTTTACTTCGTTGTCTTTTGATTTAACGATTACAAGTTTCTTTTTGCCGCTAATAAGTGGTGGATGTTTAAATGTTTTAGGATCAAATGATTCGTTTCAAAGTTTATTAGAGGACTACTTTACCAGCGAAATGTCGTGTGTTAAATTAACTCCTGCTCATATAAGTGTTTTAGGGAATCTTGATTTAGGATCAACTAAAGTTCAGCTTGCTATAGTTGGAGGAGAAGAACTTCAGGAAGATCATGTAAGAATATTGAAAAAATTAAATCCGGCTATCAGAATTGTTAATGAATACGGTCCTACAGAATCGACAGTAGGCTGTACCACATACGAACCACAGTATGCAGAAGGAGAAATCCTGATTGGACGCCCTGTAGCAAACACAGCTATTTATATTCTTGACGAGTTTAATAATTTACAACCGGAGGGCGTTATAGGAGAAATCTGTATAGGAGGATCAGGTTTAGCCAGAGGATATTGGAACCGTCCAGAATTAACATCAGAGAAATTTATAGCCAATCCATTTGAAGAAGGAACTAGTATATATAAAACCGGAGATATTGGAAAATGGCTGCCAGATGGTAATTTGGTTTATTTAGGAAGAGTAGATGATCAAATAAAAATTAGAGGTCATAGAATTGAATTAGGAGAAATCGAAAGAAATTTATCTTTAATAAACGGAGTAAAACAGTCCGTGGTAGTTCCTCATATTAAAGATGGAGATAAATTTCTAGTAGCATATTATGTTACAGATATTGTTCTGGATAAAAAAGCAATACAATCAGATTTAGGCAAAGTTCTTCCTGATTATATGTTGCCGGGTTATTATATCCAACTGAATGTTATGCCATTAACAACGAATGGTAAAATAGACAAAAAAAACCTTCCGGATGTTACAGAAGAAGATTTGATTAAAACTGAATACATTGCGCCTCGAACTGCACAAGAAAAAGTTTTGGCAGCTGTATGGTCTGAAGTTTTGAAATATGAAAAAATAGGTATAAAAGACAGTTTTTATAATCTGGGAGGAGATTCGATTAAGTCGATTCAATTGATATCTAAATTAAAACAACGCGGTCATCTGCTAAAAGTAGATCAGATATTAAGAAATCCAATATTAGAAGATTTAGCACTTTTAGTTGAAGTAAATATAGCTGTTGTTGACCAATCAGAGGTTAAAGGAACAGTAATATTAACACCTATCCAGCATTACTTTTTTGAAAGTGAGAATCTGCCAAACAAAAATCATTACAACCAGGCTATAATACTCAAAAGTAAAGAGGAACTTGATACAGCTGTATTAAAAGATTGTATTGCTTCGCTTGTATTGCATCACGATGCTCTGCGTATGGTTTATAACAAAGAATCGCAAGGATGGACACAGTATAACGAAGATGCTAATGGAGTTCATTATAAGGTTGGTTTTCATGATTTAAGAGGAGAACCAGATGAACTGACAGCACTAAAAAATATTGGAGAAGCATTGCAAAGCAGCTTTGATATTAGTTCAGGAATTTTATTTCATGTAGGTCATTTCAGACTTTCAGATGGAGATCGTTTGGCACTCATTATTCATCATTTAGTTGTTGATGGTGTTTCATGGCGTATTTTACTCGAAGATTTATCGACTTTGTACCTTTCTTATCAATCAGGAACTACAACGAAACTTCCACTAAAAACAGATTCGTTCCAACGTTGGGCTTCTTTACAAAATGATTTTGCAAAAAGTATCAAAATGCAAGAGGAAAGACCGTATTGGGATGCTGTTTCAAAGGCTGAGATTTCACAGCTTCCTTCAGATTACATAGATGAGGTAAAAACTTCCAGCCTTGATAAAAGAACTGGTTTTGTACTGGACAATTCAATGACTGATAAATTGCAGACTAAAGTGCACCACGTTTATAAAACAGAAATTAACGATTTGCTTTTAACAGGTTTAGGTCTAGCGATCGAAGAAGTTTTTGGTATAAGTAAAAGTGCAGTGAAGATGGAAGGACATGGTCGTGAAGAAATAATTGACGGAGTAGATATTGGCCGTACCGTAGGTTGGTTTACAAGTGTTTATCCGTTTATTTTGGACATTTCCGCTGATCAGGTATTGGTGTCAGTAAAAGAATCTTTGCGTAAAATTCCAAACAAAGGAATTGGTTACGGTATTTTAAATTATTTGGATGCGTCGTTTGAATCGTATTTGGTTCCAAGTATTCAATTCAATTATCTTGGAGATTTTGGTTCCAATGCCGGAGGATCTAAAGATGAGGTAATTTTTGAATTTGCTTCAGAAAATGTAGGGACTTCTGTAGATATCAACAATATAAAAAGTAACATTTTACTGGATGTTTCAGGAATGATGGTTTCAGGAAGCCTAAATATGTCTATAGGATATTCATCAGAAAGATATTCAGAAGAAACTATACAAAGACTGGTACAAGCATATGAAAATCAGCTGAAAAACCTGATCGAAGTTCTGGCTTTAAAATCTGCAGAAGTAAGTTTGAATTCTGAGAATCTGCCTTACAAAAAAATAGGTTCCGAATGGTCTTATGGTGATTTGGTAGCATTATCTCCTAACCAGGAAAGATTCTATAAGTACGAATATGCCTGTGTGACAATGAGGGATACAATGTATAATTTTAATAAAAACACTTTTGAAAAAGACTTTAGGAATTTTCTTTTAGGGTTTCCTGCTTTGAGTCTGAAATATGAAACAATTGATGACAATGTGATGCAGAGATATATACATCCTAATGATGTGGCATTAGAAATATTGATTGAAGAAGTTTCTTTATTGAAAGAAAAACAGGTCTTAAAAATAACAAATGAATTTTTAGATAAACCTTTTGATTTAGTAAATGGAGCTCTCATTAGATGTCTTGTTCTGGAAGAAGATTCAACTGGCAGAAATGCAATGATTACCTTAAAGATACATCATTCACTATTAGATCATTATTCTGTAAACAGAATTTACGTGGAGCTCTGTAATTATTTCCAGGGAGAAGGTAAACAAAGTAATTATTACCATCCATTTGATTTTATAATAAAAAAAGAGGAGTTCCTGTTGTCTGACCAAGGTTTAAAAGAAAGAGATTACTGGAAAGTTACTTTACAAGAAACACCTTTGTATAAAAATCAAATCAATCCGGGTAAAGAAAAAGTAAACGTAATTCAGGAAACTGTTATTTCGGATGATAGATTTATAAATATCAAAAGACTAGCGAAAAAGAATAATCTTCCGGTGAGTGCTTTTTTCATTGGTTTTTATGAAATGATATTGAATACTGTTAATCTCGAAAATAGAATGCTCTATAGTTTTATGGTAAATGGAAGAGAGCAGGAAGTAGAAGGTATGAATGTAAACAACATACTGGGCGTGACTGATAATGCTCTGCCAATTTCATATACAAAGGGAGATTTGAATCTGGATTTAGAATCTATTCTGGAAATTTACATTGCCTATCTTAAAAACAGGACATATCAAGGTGTGCCTTATGAAACAATTAGAAAGGATATGTTAGATGCTACAGAATATGATATAGATGAAAATATGAGCGGTTATCTTAATCTATATATAAAAGAAGGTTCTGTAAGTTCAAAGAATGCACGTAATGAAAAACTAAATATTTACTATGATGATCTCCTTGTTTTTTACGGAATCAATCTTGAATGTGAGATATATCAGGATGGCGTTTACTTCAGGTTAATGTGCCCAAAAGACATTTATGAAAACACGAGTAATATGATTTCTCTGGTAGGCTTTATAGAAGAACTATTGAAAGACCTTGAGATTAATCAAAATTCCCAAATCAATACTTTTTAAGGTGCAAAAGCCTTATTGTAGAAATTAATATTCATGCTGTTTTTTTAAACAGAAACAGCATGAATTATTTTTTAATAACTCTATAATATTAACATACCAGCCCATCAAAACTGAGAGGATATAATCCAGATAGCAATTAAGAAAAGCTTAAATAAATAAAAAATAAAAAATGAAAAATATACTATTATTACTTATAATCATAATGCCCTTTTATTCTTTTTCTCAGGTAAAAGTAAACGGAGTGATAAAAGATGATGCCGTCTCGATCGCTAATGCAAATGTGGTTTTATCTGATCATAATAACCAGATTGTTAAGGAAGTGAATACAAAGCAAGATGGTTCTTTTGAGTTCATTATTTCCAAAGGAACTTACACCATAACAATCAATCATGAAGATTATGAGCTTTTTATTCAACAATTTATTGTAGAAGATGACTTGCAATTAAAAACCATTCTTTTAGAAAAAAAAGCAACTATATTAGGAGAAGTAGTAATTAAAAGTTCAGGAAATCTGATAAAAAGGAAACTGGACAAAACTATTTTTTCTGTTCAGAATAGCCCAATCGCAAGTACAGGAAATGCATTTGATGCCTTAAAAAGAACGCCTGGTTTGATTTTGAAAAACGACCAAATTTCTATGTTAGGTAAAAGTGGTGTCAAGGTAATGGTAGAAGGTAAAATGGTTCAGCTGTCTGGTGAAGACCTTAAAAATTTTCTTGCCACATTGTCTGCAACTGATATTAAAGAAATTGAAATCATTGCGAATCCATCGTCTAAATATGAAGCAGAGGGAAATAGCGGAATTGTAAATATTATTTTCAAAAAATCAAAAAAGGATGCCTGGAGCGATAATATTTCCCTAACCCATATTCAGGCTAAATTTGGCAAACAATCATTCAATAATAATTTCAGTTATAGAAAGAATAAAGTCAATCTTACATTGAGTACAGGATATGACACAGGATTGACTTATATAGATCAGCGCATAGAAATTGCTTTTAAAGATGAGCCTCTAAAATTAAGAACCCAGCAAGAGAAAAATGATAAAATTTTTTCGCCAAGGTTTTTATTTGACTATGATGTAAGTAAGAATACTAAAATAGGAATGCAATATACAGGATCATTTGTAAAAACAAAAACTGATGACAATTCTACCACAGAACTGTATAATTTCAATAATGAAATTGATGGATATTTAAAAGGCAAAGGAAAACTTGACAGCCGTAAAAACAATCATTTACTGAATTTATTTCTTGAAAATAAAATGGATACGCTTGGAAAAAAGCTTGTAGTGAATTTTGATATTTTAAAATATGATCAGGATATGGCAAATAATATATTGTCAAACAGATATGATGCAAATTATAATTTTTCAAATATTGACTTTGCTAATGATACCAAAACAAATCAAAGTATCATAAATTATAATACAAAAATTGATTTTGAGCATCCTACTAAATTTGCTAATTTTCAATATGGTACTAAAATAAGTTTTATAAATACTGAATATAACACAAACAGCTACGACCTGATAACAGGAAGCCCTGTTTTTAATCCGGAACTTTCAGATAATTTTGATTATCAGGAAAATATACAAGCTTTGTACGCAAACGGAACAAAAAAAATTAATGATAAAATACAAATCCAGTTAGGTATAAGAACAGAGTATACAATAACAAAAGGAGAATCAAAAGTATTGAATCAGATAAATAATAATGAATATTTTAAATTTTTTCCATCTGTATTTTTATCCTATCAAAAAAACGACAATAATATTTATGTATTTAATTATGGAAGAAGAATCGAACGCCCTAATTATTCATTATTAAATCCGTTGCGCTATTTTGTTAACAGTAAAATATCGTCACAAGGGAATCCTAATTTACAACCTGCATTTATAGATAATTTTGAATTATCCCATACATACAAGGAAAATTTGAATACTAAATTAGCGTTCACAGCTAAGACAAATGCTTTTGGAATTATTTTTGATCTGGACGAAAAAACGCAGGAACAATTAATTGTAAAAGAAAATTTTTATAACAATTATGCATTCTCATTAACAGAAAGTTATCAATTACCAATTTTTTCATGGTGGAAAACAGATAATACCTTATTCCTAAATTATTCTGTTTCAAAAAAAACAAATGCAGCTATAGATGCACCACTTAAAAATGGTTTTGAATTTTATGGTTCCATCAATAATCTTTTTACGCTTGACAAAGACGGAAAAGTTATTGGGGAAGTTAATTTATGGTATAATTCTCCATACAATGACAATTTATATAAATATTCGCAAGCATCTTCTGTCGATATAGCTTTTACTTACAAATCGCTATTAAAGAATTTAAATCTATCTGCCGGAGTATTTGATGTTTTTAACTCAAGCTCAAGAAAAATGTCTTCAGAAATTAATGGTGTACATCAAAGTTACATTTCATATCCAAGCAACAGATATTTCAGGATTTCTTTGAATTATATGTTTGGAAATGATAAGATCAAATCTGAAAAAAGAAATTTTGGTAATGAGGAAGAAAGAAAAAGAAGCAATTAATTAATATCAATAGTATGAAAAACCAGTTATTTCTTCTGCATTTTGCGGGAGGCAGTTCATTTTCGTTTGATTTTCTTAAAAAAAAACTTGATTACAGCATCATGCCTATTGCTCTTGAATTACCCGGAAGAGGCAAAAGAATGAATGAAAATCTAATTAGAACAAAAGAAAAAGCAATAGAGGATTATTGCAATCAAATTGTAAAGTTAAGAAATGGAGCTCCCTTTGTTATTTACGGGCATAGTATGGGAGCCACGCTGGGATTAACGGTAGTTTCCAGATTAGAAAAAATGGGACATTATCCGGAACAATTAATTGTGACAGGAAATGCTGGTCCGGGTGTAAAAAGAAAAAAAGATTATCCACGGTATTTATTAAGTGATTCTGAATTTAAAGCAGAGTTGAGAGAACTTGGCGGAATCCCTGAAGAAGTGCTTACAGATGATGAATTGTATGATTTTTTTGCACCAATAATAAGAGCTGATTTTGAATGTCTTGAAAAAGATCCCTTCTCAGAAAAAGGAATTGTAATCAATACTCCAATTTATGCCATTATGGGAACGGAAGAAGAAACCTGCCAGCAAATTGAAAACTGGAACACATTTACAGCTGCAGATTTTCAATATCATGTTTTAAAAGGCAATCATTTTTTTATATACAATCATCCGGACGAAGTAGCCGGAGTATTAAAAAAATCTTTTTCAATAAGTAAACAGAATCTAATAGAAATTTAAAAAGCAAATTTTGCTTTCCTACATATAAACTTTAGTAATTAAAATTTAAAAAGATATGGATAATAATATAAGAGAAGTGTATTGTGTTGAAGATGGGTATGTCTATATATTTGATATTAAGACTACAATTCAAAATATAGACGATCGAGAACCCATCATTATTAATGATATTCTAATTTCAGAAAACCTGTCCATGAAGTTCAGGTATATCTTAGGCAGCCTTAACTTTATGTTTAACGAAACGCTGTCAACAAACCAAAATGTTGAAAAAAAACAATCTCTGGCAGTAAAAATAGTAAAGCTGCTGCTAAAGATAATTGAAACTTTTGAAGGCAATATTGAGTCAACAGATATTGAAAAAAGAATCTATCAAATCGACGCAGAAAGGGTCGAATTAAAACTAAAACTAACTTAAAAGTAAATTACGATGTTAAAAATAAAAAAGAAAGATATTTTTTATCTACTGTTATATGCCATTCCAAATACCTTATTAACATTTGCGATAGTCTATATCATTAACAATGTTATGGCAGGCAATAAGGCATTTCTTAAAGACTATATGGGGATTGTATTCACATCGATCCTGGTATATACCTATTTGTTGAATGTAATTTTTCAAAAAAAACTGAATAAGTTTTCATTCAATATGCTTTATGAAAACGAGAAAAAAATCTTTAAGCAAATACTTAGCGTTCCACTATTAAAACTGGAACAATACGGATCACAAAGATTTTATACTGTGGTTGAAGATTTAAGGACTTTTTCCTTATTGCCATACACAGTTACACACACCATCAATTCACTGCTTATGCTTATACTTTGCCTGATTTATATGTTTACACTTTCATTAGTTTCGGCATTAATAGTGGTAGCACTTATAGTTATGGTAGGCGCCTGTTATTTTTTTGTAATGAATACAATGTCTAAAAAAGTAAATCAGTTAAGAGAATATAATGACGGATATTATAAATCTGTAGATGATGTTATTAGAGGGTTTAAAGAGTTGAAAATTAACTTTTTAAGAAGAGATAATCTAATGAATAAATTCATAATCCCAAACAGAGATGAAGCAATGAATTTAGATTTTAATATAAATTATGTATTCCTGTCTATAAATTTAATCAGTCAATACGGATTGTACTTTGTCGTATCAGTAATTTTATTTGTATTGCCCGCAGTTGGTTTACTTTCAAGAGAAGATGTTATTTCATACGTGGTAATTATTTTATTTATATCAGGACCAATCAATAATATTATCAACCTGCAACAACTCTATACCCGATTTTTTGTAGCTAATACAAGAATTGCAAAATTCACAAAAGATTTTGAAGTTTCTGAAGACGAAACAGAACATAAAAAAGTTGCCCTGCATGATTTTGAATCAGTAGAATTTAACAATGTTGGATTTGCTTATCCAAGTAAAGACGAAGATTCAACATTTGAATTGGGTCCAATAAACCTGAATATTCAAAAAGGAGAAACCATTTTTATAGTAGGAGGAAACGGTTCAGGCAAAAGTACCTTTATAAATTTACTAACCGGGCTTTATAAACCTACAGATGGAGAAATAATTATAGATGGAAAACAAAGCGGCAGTAACGAACAAAATATCCAGGATTTAATTGCCGCAGTATTTACAGATAATCATTTATTTTCTAAAAATTATGACAATTATACTTTAGAAAACAATAATCAATATACAGATTTATTAAGAACAATGGAAATGGACCGTATTATCCAGGATGATAAAGACAGTTCCATCAGAAGAAAATTTTCAAAAGGGCAAAGCAAGCGAATGTCATTGATCTTTAACTTATTAGAAAACAAACCTATTATGGTTTTAGATGAATGGGCTGCTGATCAGGATCCGCATTTTAGAAAATATTTTTATGAATTCCTTTTACCGAAATTCAAGGAAGAAGGCAAAACAATAATAGCAGTTACCCATGACGACGCCTATTTTCACTTAGCAGACAGAATCATAAAATTTGATTATGGTACTATCGTAAAAGAGATAAAAACAACTACCAAAGAAGAATTGGCCGAGAATATTTGGGCATAATTTAAGCAAATTTTTTAACCGGAGATAATCTTACAAACTTCATTAATTTGAAGTTTGAAGGGATTCTTATCCTAAATTTTATTAACATGAAACTTACACTTCCTCAGCAAGATGTTTATTTTGAGCAACTTATGTATTCAGGTGACCCTATTTATAATATAGGAGCAAAGATTTCTATTAAAGGAGATATTTCATATGAAATATTGAATCAAGCATATATAGCCCTAATTAATCAGCACGATTCATACAGGACTATTATCAATCAATCCAAAGAAGAGGTTACGATTCACACCTTGGAAAAGCATGATTCATTTTTAGAATTTATGGATTTTTCTTTTGGTGAAGATGCAGATGCCGAAGCCAATGAATTCATGCAGCAAAGATTTCAGATCTCTATTAAATTAGATACTAAAGAAATGCTGCACAAGTTTATCCTGATAAAGATAAATGATAAACAACATTATTTGTTTTCTGTTTACCATCATATTATTACAGATGGATGGGGAACATCCTTAATGTTCCAGCGATTGGTGAAAAACTACAATGAAATTGCGATTTTCGGGAATGTTACATCCGGGTATCCTTATACGTATCAGGATTTTGCAAATGATGATGCCCTTTATTTTTCATCTGAAGATTATAAAAATGACATGAATTACTGGACAGAAAGATTTAAAAAACTTCCGGAACAGTTATTAGAAAAAACACAAATTGCAGAGAAATCCAATAAAAGCAAAAGAAAAGAAATTACCATAAAACGTGAAGTTTACAATCAATTAGAGCAAGTAAGCAAAGACTTGGGATCTACAACTTTTCATGTGATTTTAGGGATTTTATATCTTTATTTTGGAAGAAAACACCAAAATACCGATTTCACTATTGGTCTTCCGGTGCTAAATCGTGGAAAATCTGTATTCAAAAAAACCGTGGGATTGTTCATGGGAGTTTCTCCGCTAAGATTGCAATTTAGCATGGAAGATAATTTTGAAGAACTGATTAAAAACATCAGACAACAATTGCGTCAGGATTACCGTCATCAAAGATTTCCTTTAGGAAAACTGATTAAGGCGCTGGGTTTGTTTCAGGAAAATCAAAGACTGTTTAACATTACATTATCTTATGAAAAACAAAATTATGCAGATCATTTTATTGATACCGAAACAAAAGTAATTCCACTTTCACATCATTCAGAACGCGTTTCCCTGGCTATTTATATTCGTGAATTTGACCAGTTCGAGGATGTAAAAATTGACTTTGATTACAATGTAAATTATTTTAACGAAGAAGATATTGCAAGAGTTGCAGCACATTTTGAAACATTGCTTTTAGAGGTAATCGAAGATCCTAAAAAAATACTTTCAGAGTATCAATACATTACAGCAATCGAAAAACAACAATTACTGGAGGAATTCAATGATACCCAATTTGATTATGCTGACGAAGCCACATTATTAAATTCTTTCAAGGAACAAGTGTTAAGATTTCCTCAAAAAATTGCTTTAAGAGATCACAAAACAGAATATACGTATCAGGAACTGGATTTGTTTTCGGACAAGGTTGCTGTTTATCTTCAAAAAACTATAAATAAAGATAAGTCAGGACAAGTTGCAGTTTTAATGAATCGTTCTGCAAATCTTGTGGTGACTTTATTAGGAGTTTTAAAATCCGGGAATGCCTATATTCCTTTAGATCCCTCTTTTCCCAAAGATCGTCTGGAATATATTATTGACCACAGCCAGGTAAAACAAATTATTTCTACTCATGATTTAAAACAAAAAATAGGCATTACAAGTGAAATTATAGATATTGAGTCAGTATTGCATCAGGAAACAGATGTAAAACCAAGTGTATTACAAAATCCGCTTTCGGCAAATACAGCTTATATTATTTATACTTCAGGATCAACAGGTAATCCTAAAGGAGTAGCGATCAGTCATAAATCATTACTTAATTTTTTAATTAGTATACACCAGAAACCTAAAGTAGAAAATAATGATTATTTGTTTTCTGTTACAACGCAGTCTTTTGATATTTCGATACTTGAGTTTTTTACTCCACTAATCACCGGAGCATCGCTTTATATTGCAAACGAGGAACTATTGGTTGATCCTTTAGCGATTATTGTAACATTACAGGAATTGAAACCAACGATAATTCAGGCAACTCCAAGCTTTTTCCAAATGCTTTATAATGCAGGATGGAAAGGAAACAAAGCATTGAAAATTTTATGTGGCGGAGATTTATTAAGTGAAACTTTAGCACAAAAATTACTGGAAACCAATGATGAATTATGGAATATGTATGGACCAACAGAAACAACAATCTGGTCCAGCTGTAAAAAAATAACACAAGGAAAAGAAGCCTCTAATATTGGTAAACCCATTAACAATACTAAGATTTATATACTTGATCAACGCTTGCAGCTTCTTCCTATTGGCAGTGCCGGAACTATCTATATTGGTGGTGACGGATTAGCGCAGGGTTATTTTAAAAATCAGGAATTAACAGATGAAAAATTTATTCAAAGTCCATTTGAAAAAAATAAAAAAATATACGATACCGGTGATTTAGGACAATGGAATGAAAAAGGAGAAATAGAATTTTTAGGACGTAATGATAATCAGGTAAAAATAAGAGGATATCGTATTGAACTGGGAGAAATCGAAACCAGATTAAATCAAATTAGCAATATTGAGTCATCTGTAGTTGTAGCCCAAAAAACGAAAGAACAGGAAGCTTTGTTGATTGCTTATGTAATAATGAGGGAAAATAAAGAATTTAATCCTTCGGTTATCATAAGTACTTTACGAGAAGAATTACCGGAATATATGGTACCGCATGCCATAATGCAAGTAGATGAATATCCATTAACGCCCAATAAAAAAATTGATCGAAAAGAGCTTTCATTGCGTGAAATTAGCATTGTAAAAACGGCATCTTCAAATGAAGTTCCAAAAACTGCATTAGAAATTAGCCTTCATAGTTTTTACAAAGAAGTACTAGAGTTGAAAGGAGAAATTGGTATAGCAGATAATTTTTTCGCTTTAGGAGGTCATTCCCTGAATGCTGTAAAATTGATAAATCGTATCAATGAGCAATTGCATTACAGAATAACTCTAAAAGATATTTTTGATCATCCAACAGTAAAAACACTATCTAAATATCTTGAAAATAAAGAGATTACATTAGATATTGACATTGAGCAAGCCGATGAAAAACAATATTATGAAATTACTCCTTCGCAATACGGAATTTGGCTTGCCTCTCAGCAAGAAGAGAAATCAATTGCTTACAATATGTCTTCGGTATTTAAAATTGAAGGTCAAATCAATAAAGCTGTTTTAGATCAGGTATTTCTGGAAATACAAAAAAAATACGAAATACTAAGAACAAATTTTATTGAAATAGGAGGGATTCCTTATCAAAAAATTTCGAATCAGCAAGAGACAAGTATTGTGACTCATAATTTTCTTTATGAAGAAAACGAAATGGGAAAAGCGTTGAAAGAGTACATAAACAAAGCATTTCATCTGGAAAAAGAACCTCTTTTAAGGATTGCTTTATTTCACCAGAATGATGGTATTTCTTATTTAGTTTTCCTGACGCATCATATTATCATGGATGGATGGTCTCTGGAAATTTTAATTACAGAGTTTGTAAACCGATACAGAGAAAAAGAGAAACAAAGTATAATAGAGGATCAAAAATTGAAGTTTCAGTTTAAAGATTATACTTCCTGGCATCAAAAACAAATAAAAAGCACCAATGAAAAACAACTTTTATTCTGGAATACTTATTTAAAACATTATGCCTGGAATAATAGTGTGCCATATGATTATGAACCATTAGAAGAAAAACATTTGGGCGCAATGCATCATTTTATTTATAAATCAATAAAAAATGCTCAATTAATTGCTTTTGCAAGAGAACATAAAGTATCGCTTCACACGCTTTTGGTGAGTGTTTTTAACATACTGATTTACAAAATGTATGGTAAAGAAGATTTTTGTGTAGGAACTGTAAATTCAGGACGAACACACGCAGAACTGCACAATCAATTGGGAATGTTTGTAAAAACGCTGCCATTGAGAACCCGCATAAATGCTGACCAGACAATTATGGAAACAATTCGTCAAACGCATCAAAACTTATTACTAATTGATGAACATCAGGATATACCTGCAACAATTCAAAGTAAATTAAGGTTAGACGCTTTGTTTGTGTTGCAAAATCCATCATTTGACTACAATAATATTGCTGTAAATGACACACTTAATTTACAAAAAATTACTGTAAATGAGTTGTATAGCAGATTATCGTTATTAATGACTTTTGTTGCAAACGAAGAAAATCTGGAAAGTAATATAAGCTATGCAGCCCAAAATTATAGTACAGAAACTATTGAACTAATGCAGCTTAAATACGAGAAATTATTAACCGAAATTCTCCAATATCCAGACATTCCTTTGCATTCTATAGACATGGAATTGCCGTTTGAAAAGGAAAGAAAAGTCGAGATAGGATTAAACTTTTAAGTTGAAATTATAAAAATAACATTCAAAAAAAATAGTATGAAACTAATAAAAACAAGCATCATTATAATTTTCTTATTGATAAATTTTCTGAGTAATGCACAGTCGCAAAATGTAACTTTCGAAAAAAGTTCTCCTCTTTTAGCGCAATTTAAAGATTCTGATCCTAATAAAATGGTTTGGGGTTACCTGACCGTTCCGGAAACTTGGGGAGCAAATGATGGCAAAACGATAAAAATCGCAGTTACAATTTTAAAAAAGACCTCAAATGTAAAAAGTTCTAAAGCAGTAGTTTTTATTCAGGGAGGACCAGGTGCAGACGGAATTGCAAATATTTGGGCATGGATAAACCATCCGCTTCGTAAAAACAACGACATTATTGTGTTTGATATCCGCGGAACAGGATTATGTAAACCAAGATTATCTGAAGATCTTGGTAAAAAGTTTTTAGAGATTCTTGCTAAAAATCAATCTGAAGAAGAAGATGAAAAGCAAAAAGCAAATGCTGCAATGTTATGCAAACAGGATCTTATAAACAGAGGAATAAATATTGATTCCTACAATAGTTCTTCTGTTGCGAACGATATTCATGCGCTAAAATCAGTATTAAAATACAAAGAATGGAACGTATATGGTGTATCCTATGGAACTTATGTTGCTCAGGTTTACGCCAGTACATATCCAAAAGATATAGAATCGCTAGTACTGGATTCTGCTATTTATGATATGTCAACCTATTACGTAAATAATACCAGCAATTATATGAACAGTTTACAGAAAATTTTTGAAATCTGTAAAAATGATGTGAACTATAATAAGGAATATCCAAATTTAGAAAAAACATATTATGAAGTTATTGCTGATTTAGAGAAAAATCCGCTCACGGTTACGGTCGATAAGGAAATAGTGCCTTCCGGAACATTTACTTATAATGCCGAAGATTTTAAAGTAGCGATTCAGCAAGCTTTGTACAATAAAAAACTGGTAGAAGTAATTCCGGTTTTAATTTATCAGTTTCATCAACGAAAAGGTGAATCATTAGGAAATCTTGTGAGTGCTTTTTCAAGTTTACTCGAAATGGATTACGGAGTTTACTATTGCATTAGCTGTAATGAAGCGCTGCCTAATAATGATTTTGCACAATATCAAAAAAATGCGGCAAGTTATAAAGGTTTAAGTGGTGGAATTTCGTTCTACAAATCTGATTTTAAAGTATGTGAAGCGTGGAATAAAAACAGGAGCAAAGCATCAATGAAAAGCTTTGATCTTTCAAATCTGGCATCCGGCAAATATCCGGTTTTGGTTTTCTCTGGCGAGTTCGACCCAATTACTCCTCAAACCAATGGAAAAATGGTGGCTGCAAGATTTAGTAACGCTTATAATGTTGAAGCCAATACTTACGGTCATGTACCAAGTTTTACCGAGATTGGGCGCGAAGTAGCCGAAAAGTTCATTGATCATCCGGAACAAAAATTGAATATTGATGCTTTTAAAGAAGCAAAATCAGTCAAACTTGTCACTGGAGTTATCATTAATAAAGGCATTTCAAGAGCCGGAACCAGTATTGGAGAACTAAATCCGGTCTTTTTATTTCCTTTGGTAATTGCATTAGTAATTATGATGGCATTTGTTGTAATGTATTTTTCAAAACTAATAAAACGACGATATACCACAATACAGGATAAAATAATGAGAATTTTCCTGATTATCACATCTGTAATAGGATTAGGGCTTTTTGTAAGTCTGATTATGGCGATAATAAATGTTTCAAAACAAAATTTTTTCATTTTAGCCTTTGGTTTACCGGAAAGCTTCAAATATGTTTTTTCATTGGTTTTTGGGTTTTCAGGCTGCTTGGTTTTATCACTGATATATTTCCTTTTTACGATTAAAAAAACAAATCAAAAAGAAGCTATTTTCTCCGTAATCTTTTCAAATATAATACTGGCGACCTATTTATTTTATTGGGGAATACTATAATTACCAGCATAAATTCCCAATATATATTTAAGAAAAAAACAAAAATAAAAAAACAAAAAATATTTTATCATGATAGCAAATATGACCGAAGAATATACCATCCTTTCAAATAAAACTTCAAAATTTAGAAATAACAATCAATTTCCATCACGAATAAATACAAATGATGATTCGGTTCCTGAAGTTTTTAAAGATTATAAATATCCTGTCACGGCGTGGCCAATTCTTATAAATAAGGAAATGACAGAACAGTTAAGAGAACTTTCATATAAAGTTCCAAAATTAATTCATAAAATCCCGTCCTTATATTTTAATAACGACACAAAAAAAATCGCTGATTTCTATTTTGACGGAAACGAAATACTGGCAGAATTTGGAATGATGTGCCACGATAAGAACGTTCAAATTGGCTCCAGATTAGATTTGACTTATACAGATGACGGATTTAAAATTTTAGAGGTTAATATGGGATCTTCATTAGGTGGATGGCAGGTACATAACCTGGAATCTGTAATTAGGCGAAATCATCCTGAATTGTGTGATGACGATAAATCCTGTAATTATAAAACACGAAATACGCTGGAGATATACATGAAATATCTAATTGAGCAAATTATAAAACAAGTTGGCAAACAAAATGATACCCTTAATTTATTTATAGATATCAGAGATATTGAAGATGCTGAAAAAAATAAGCATATAAGTTTTTTTGATGATTTATACCAAAAGGAATTGAAGAAAAAGGGATTAAAAGGAAACGCTTATACTGCCGATGTAAATTCATTACAGCTGGTAAACGGAGACTTATGCCTAAAAGATAAAACCATTCATGGAGTAATATTTTTATCACTGGATGTCGAAATTAGTCCTGAAATTTTCAGAGCTTTTATAATGGATAAAATTTACTTTCCGGATCATGTAGGACTTAGAATGCTGGGCGATAAACGAAATCTGGCTATTTTACGTGAATTAGCTCAGGCAGGAAAATTTTCGCCGGAAGATAATGAACTAATGCTTAAAAATATTCCGTGGACTTCACCGGTTGAAAATAAAACAACAATTTTTAAAGGTAAAGAGATTCATCTTTTTGATTTGCTAAAAAACAATAAGGATAAATTTGTGATAAAAGCGGCAAGAGGATATCAGGGGAAAGATGTTTTTATAGGTAAGTTTCAAAGTGACAATGAATGGGAAGAAATATTGGAAACAGCTTCAAAAAACGGCTTTTTTATTGCACAGGAATTTAGCGATTCGCTGGGATTTATGGCGCCAAATGAAGAAAACGAATGGACTCCGCACAAACTAATCTGGGGAGCATTTGGTTTTGGTGATTTTTACGGCGGTGTCTGGGTCAGAATGTCCGAAGTTAAAACAGATATTGGCGTTATCAATTCAGCAACAGGAGCAGTAGAAGCCATTGTATATGAAATTCTTAACTAGAAATATTATAGGTAATACTTTGTACAAATAAAAAAAACCGTCTCAGATTTGAGACGGTTTCTATTATTGTAATTCTTATTTATGATAAGAAAGGCAGGAATTTAGTTTCCAAAAGTATATCTAAGAGTAAATTGTGCTTGCCAAACATCAAATGTTGATGAATTTTTTTGGTAAGTATCTTTAATCAAATATCTCGCTCCATTAGGATCTGTTTGTGTAGCAATTGTATAAATTGGCACATTACCAGTTGAAGCAGAAGAGAATGCTAATACATTTGGATTAGTTGCTCTTTGAGAAATTCCCCAATCTTTATTAAGCATGTTTGTAAAGTTCAGGATGTCAGCTCTAAATTGAAAACTGTTCTTTTTACCTTTGATTCTGATGTATATATCCTGAGTAACAGATAAATCTAATCTGTGTAACATTGGTAAAGTAGACTCGTTTCTTTGAACGTATTGTCCTCTTCTTGTACTTAGATATTTGTCCTGATTGATGTAAGCATCAAATGCAGCTCTTTGTTCATCTTCTGTATAAATTTTTGTAGTTACAGGTGCACCTACAGGAGAACTTACTACTGTGAGAGGAGCAAAGCGAAGCTCAGATGCGCTATTTGGTACATAAAGTAAATCATTACCACTAACTCTGTCTCCATTCATATCTCCACTATAAGAGTAAGTAAATGGACTTGCTTGTTCTCCAATATAACCTAAGTTGATAGAAGTTGCACCTCCAAGAGTTTTACCATATTCAATTCTGTACCCAATAACCCCAACTAAACGATTTGGTGTATTGTTATTTGAATTAGAAATTTCAAGGTTGTTATTTCCGTTTACAGATCTTGCACTTGTCCATGAACCTGAAGCAACAGATCCCGGAGACATTAAGTCTGTAGCGTTAGAGTGTGTATAGGCAAATGATCCCCAAAGACCTTTTTGGTAAGGGTATTCTAATTTAAAAGTTGTAGAATAAAAATATCCTGCGTCAGTATTTGCTAAAACAATACCGTTTGAAACGTTATCATTTACACGTGTTCCAGGATCATTACGTGAATATCTTGGTCTGTTATCAGTTCCTGCGAAAGTTCCCACAGGTCCATCAAAGTTAGCATTGTAATAATTGATAGCATTGATGTTTTTTTGCAATATACCTTCAACAGTACCTACGAATCCAAAAGGAAGTTTTTCATCAATAGCCATTGTAGTTTTCCAAACCTGTGGAGATTTGAATTTTTTCTCATTAAATGACAAGTCATAAGTGGATGGAGCTGTTGGTGTAGCCGGAGTAAAATATTGTGCCGGATTTGGTGTAAAACCATATCCACCTGCAACTAAAGCAGCACCACTAACATCTACAACACCTGTAAGAACACCGTTGTTTCCAATTTGGTTTGATAAATATACCCCTGGAGATCTACCAGTAAATATTCCTGAACCTCCACGAATAATTGTTGAGGAATCTCCATTTAAGTCAAGGTTAAAACCAACTCTTGGTTCAAATAAGATTGCTGCATCCGGCATTGTACCAGTGTTGAATTTTGCGCCATTAGCAAAAGTCATAGCTGTAACTGTAGGGTTTTCTAATGCTGTATCAGCATACCAAATTCTTGAAGCTCTTAAACCAACAGTAATTTTAAACCTGTCGCTTAATTTCATTTCGTCCTGAGCATATAAATCTAATTTGTTAGATTTTAATATTTGCATTGGTTCAGCACCTCCCGGTAAAGCAGAATATTTGTACTGGAAACGAGCAGGCGAAGTAAGAGTTACACTTGATGGAGCACCACCATTTGCTGCTGACTGATTTGCAGCAGTATAAAAATCAGCTAAAGAGTTAAAAACGTAAACTCCGTTTGAACCTGAGAAGAATAAGTTGCTTGATTTGAAATATTCAAAATTCGCACCAAATACTAAAGAGTGTTTTCCGATAGTTTTAGTAAGATTATCTGTAAAGTGCAGTGTAGAGTAAGAAAGTTTGTTTCCTTGAGTAAAAGGATCTAAACCAACTGAAATATAAGTAGCAGCACCTTGTTTGATATCAATTGTAGGGAATAAACCACCACCAATTAAACCTCTGTCTTCAATTTGTTTATCATAACCTCCAATGAAGTTATTGTACCATGAATTGCTTAATTTACTGTTTAATTCTAATACAATAGATCTTGTGTTATCTAAAATAGTATATCCGCTATTTTGAAAAGACATTGCTAATCCACTATTCGTTCTGTTACCAAAACCTAATGAGTTTGAGTTAGAAGTTAACTGATCAGAAGATGAATCGTGATATACATAACGCGCTGTAAGCTTATGGTTATCGTTGATATTCCAGTCAATTCTGGCTAAGAATTTTTTTGATTCCTTTGATGAATCATAGTTTTCCCATGGACCGGTAGTGTATCCAAATTTATCCTGCATGAAAGTAGAAAGAGTCTGCATTTCCGTATATGTTGGAAGTGAATTCTGACCGCTTGGATTTGGAGAACCCGTAGAAGTAAAACTTGTAGCAGGGCTTGTATTGTCAATAGTTTCAAAGTTTCCAAAGAAGAATAATTTATCTTTGATAATTGGTGCTCCAAATCGGGCTCCTAATATTTTTTCTTCAAACTTTCCTGGTTTGATTGTTACATCACCAGCATGTGTACCAATAAAATCTTTTTTATTACTTCTTGTAGAAGTATAAACAGATCCTTCAAATTCATTAGTTCCACTTCTTGTTACAGCGTTAATACCAGAACCTAAAAATCCGGATTGACGAATATCATAAGGAGCAATATTTACCTGTAATTGCTCAATTGCATCTAATGAAATTGCAGTAGAACCAGTTCTTCCTCCGGCTTGTGAATCTGATCCAAGACCAAATCCGTTGTTAAATACAGAACCGTCAATTGTAAAGTTGTTCAATCTTGAATCCTGACCACCAAATGTTCCGTTGGCACCAGCATTAGCATTGTATTTTGTAACAGAGTTAATTGAACGGGCTCCTAATACAGGAACAGCAACAATTTCTCTATTTGAAAACTGTTGCGAAGCACCAGTTCTCCCTTTATTGAAATTTCCTTTTGATTTTGTTGAAACTACAACTTCCTGAAGAGCATTTTGTTCTTCATCAATTTTTACATTTACAGTTAAGTTGTTACCTAAACCAACGTTAATGTCTGTAATTTCACTTGTTTTGTAACCTATATAAGTTACTTTAACCGTATATGGTCCACCTGGTCTTAAACCCTGGACAGCATATCCCCCGTCAAAATCTGTAGTAGAAAAGTATTTTGTTCCGGTTGGCTTATGCACTATTTCAACAGTGGCTCCCGGAAGCGCTTCTCCCTTACTTGCTCTAACAGTTCCTGACATAGCCGAACTCGTAACTTGAGCATGACCTAAGGCTGATAGAAAGATAATCATAATAAAAATAATTTTCTTCATTTTTAGTGTTATTGGTTTATTGTTTTTGGCAAAATTATAACAATTTAACTGTATAATGTTAACACAACATTAACAAAATGTATTATTGTTGGGATTAAAATGACTTTATCGATTTCGATGACATTTTTTTGAAGAAATTATTAATTTGACAGCTATAAAATGCTAATTGTGCGGATAATACATTATTACAGCCATATAGATTTTTTCTATTAAAGAGTTAAACATGATTTAGCTTCGATGATAATGTTTCGCCTTTTTTAAGATTTTTGACGCTTTTAATACGATAAGTAATACGTAATAATTTAACAAATTTCATGAATTATTAAAAATCAAGAAATTCCTTTAATTTTAAGGCATTAAAAGGGGCGTAACCGTTTTGATCATTATCAAAATACACAAATACATCTTTTGTTTTTAACCAGTTTTTGCATTGTTTTGCCCAATTTTTCAAAGCTTCATCAGAGTAACTTCCCTGATATTTATCGCCAGGACCGTGAAGTCTCAGATACACAAAATCTGCCGTGATTTCTAAAGGAGAAATATGTCCCGCCAATTCATAGATGCAAAATGCACAATTGTATTTTTTGAGAACTAAATAAAGTTCCGGTGTATACCAGGCAATATTTCGGAATTCAAAAACATATCTGAATTTTTTAGGCAAAGCGATCAAAAAATTTTCCAGCAAAACAAGATCAGGTTTCATAAAAGGTGGCAATTGAAATAAAACGGCACCTAATTTTTCTTCCAATAAAATTATTCTGTCCATAAACTGCACAATACTTGCAGCCGGATCATGAAGTTTTTTCATGTGCGTAATATATCGGCTTGCCTTAATTACATAAGTAAAATCATCAGGTGTATTTTTTTTCCAGTTTAAAAAAGTTTCCTGCGCGGGCAGATTATAAAAAGTATTATTAATTTCAACCGTATTGAAATTTTCAAGATAATAGTTAAATTGATCTTTAACCTTAACTTCCTGAGGATAAAAAGTGCCACGCCAATGTTTATAAGACCAGCCTGACGTTCCTATATAAATTTGATTTTGCATATTTTAATAATTTTCTATTGAAATAAAAAACCATTAGTTTTAGCTAATGGTTTTAAGAAGTATTCTAAATTTTTCTATTTAGTTATATTTCATCAAAGTCATCTTTAGATTCATTCAAGATCTTCATCATTCAAATCTTCATCATCTAAATCTTCCTTTTCAAAATCTTCCTCATCGGTTTCATCCTCTTCAAAATCTTCATACGGATCATCATCTTCTTCATCTTCTTCTTCGGTAGGATCTTCGTCTAAAGCATCATCATAATCAGTGTCGTCCAGATTTCCCTGATCCGTATTTTCAAGCTCATTAGAAAATTCACTATCAAGATAATTCGATTCTTCGCCCCAGCATAAAAGCTGTTCCCTCGTCGATTTATATTGCCAATCCATATGATCACGTTCATATTGTTCTACATATAAAGGAGTATCATCTGTAGAAATAGGTTCTTCGTAGTTTATATAATCTGTTCTCATCGCGTTATATTTTAAGTTTTTCTTTTATTTTTTTCTGATTATTTCCATTGTGAATCATTCATGTAGTTGATTTATAATGAAATACAATTACAAATTAAAATTAGAAAGACATTAAATAAATGTTTTATAAAATTTGACAGAATCATTATGTAATTATCACTTCGCAATTTTTATTTATCTGATTATTAATTGGATAAAAAAAATAACAATTAAACAGTACTGTCAGAATGAATTTTGGGATCATAATAACAGTCTAAAATAGAACGCATTTTTTCAGGATTGGCGACGGCATTTTTGAATTCATTCCAGGTTTCATCAGTAATCAAATTCAAAAGCGGCTGATTAACCTCAAAAACATAAGGCGCATTTTCCCTGATTAACGCATCCCATTGTGCATGATAACGCAAAATATCATCCGGATAAACGGTTTTTCGTTCAGTTCCTTCATCGATAACGTCAAACGGAGTTTCAACATTCAAATAACCATAATCATCTGTAAGTTCTTCGCCCGGATAAATATCCCGGATCGCAATCTCAAAATCATATGGCGTGCTAAAACAACTTGGATTAAAGCTATGGTTGACAAATTTGCCATTGTCCCAACACAAAACCTGATCGCCATTTTTATTGGTAAAGGAGTAAGTGTCGAGATATTTTTTAGTAAAAGGATTAAAATCCAAAGTGCGTTCACGCAAAAATACCTGATCAAGTTCATCCTGTACCCACGTGATTGTTCCCTTTGGAATAAATTTTACAGCAACAAGTCCGTATCCTTTTTCCGGACTTATAAAGCGTACTTCAGTATCTGTATGTATCATATTTTATAATCATTAATCGTTGACAATTTTTAGGCATTCACATTGGTAAACCTCTTTTCTTAACCCACTACTTGAAAAGCGATGATTGCGTTTATTGAACACAAGCTGAATCTTCATTTTCTCGCAATATTCGCGTCCGGTAAAATTTGCGTTTTTATATTCATCGCCTAAAATCCTCACATCAATAGGCAAAGCCTGAAGAATATCTTCAAGATCCTGCTCTGTAGCATACGGAATAATTTCATCGACAAATTTGCACGCTTTAAGCTGAATGTATCTTTCTACGACAGATTGCGTAGGTTTATTTTTTTCAGGTCTGTCAATTGTTGGGTCAGTTTGTAAACCCACGATCAAATAGTCACAATATAATTTTGCTTCTTCCAGCATTCTTACATGTCCGGCGTGAAGTAAATCAAAGGCGCTAAATGTAATTCCGATTTTTGTTTTTATGACTTTCATCTTAATTTGGTATTAATATTATTTAAATAAGTTCAGGAAAAAATCCATGATTTTCGCCGGATTTCTAAATTGGGATTGAGCTTCAATAACGGCATCAATATATTCCTGCGTTGCAATTCGGTTACCTGAAGCATCTAAATCCCAAATGCCGCAATTGCTGTAACTGGTTAAATCGTCCCAATCCGGTCTGTCGGTTATTGGATAAATACAAATTCCGTTAAAATCGACGCCGTTTTCTCGTGCGATTAAACATTCTGATGTAATTTCTTCAATCCACGGAACCCGGCCTGAGCCAAAATGCCCGGTTTCAGAAAGAAAAATAGGTTTGCGATATCTATCGTAAGCAATTTGAAGTAAATCAGAAACTGGCATTCTTAAAGGTTCTGTTTCAGGCCAGTCAAGCGTTTCACCGTTCACGCGCCATTGACAATTCCAGTAATAATTGAATCCCAAAATGTCCAGATATTCCTCAGATCCGCCAAGTTCCGGACACATTCTTCCCGCAATAATATCCATCGCCTGAAATTGATGTCCGTTTAGTTCATTTGCATGTTCTGCGCTCGTATTTTCGTCACAATGAATTTTAACCAATGGTTCAACTAATACAATAACACAATCAGGATCAGCTTCTTTTAAAGTTTTAATTCCTAAAATAGCCGCTTTGCACAAATGATATTTAATATCCCAACCGCTGTTTACAGCAAAAGGAACCGTGCCGCGAACATCACCGGAATGCCACGAAAGAAAACTTATTTCATTGATAGGCACGACATACAAATCCTGTTTAGCATTTTGTTTATAAAAAGTGGCAAATGCTTGACACAAAGCGGTAAAACGACTGCAAAAATGTGGATGCGTCGGATATAATCCATCGGGATAACCAAAATGAATGAGATCCCAAATTTGCTGAATTCCGAAAGTTTCCGCAGCTTTCATGCGATTATAAACTTCAGAAAAATCAAAAATCCCAGCTGATTTTTCGACGTTGCTCCAGCAAATACCTTCGCGAACGGTTTTTATGCCAAGTTTACAAAGTGCCTCATAATCCTCGATAACCCTGATATCGTGCTGGGTTTCCTGTAAAAGATTAATTCTTTCGCCGGAGCGGTTAATATGATCTGCACATTCATAACCACCGATGAAAAAAGTGTTGAAAATTTTCATTAACCGGCAGTTTTATAATTGATCGTGTCTTTATTTTCGAGAGTTTCAAAAAGATCCAAAGCATTTTTAAAAGCCTGATCCATATTAAAATATTTATAATTAGCAAGTCTGCCCACAAAATGAACATCTACAAGTTGATCTGCTTCGGTTTTATAGCGCGCATAAATTTCTTCGTTACGAGGATTCGGAACCGGATAATACGGTTCGCCATCATCAACAGTATATTCGCGCACAACAGTAGTTTTATCTGATTTTTGGTTTCCAAAATGTTTGTATTCGATAATTCGGGTAAAATCAACCTCAGTTCCCGGATAATTTACAACCGAGTTTTCCTGAAAAAATTCGGCTTCAACAGTTTCGCTCACAAAATTTATAGAACGGTATTCCAGTTTTTGGGTAAGACTGTGTTTAAAGTGAAAAAAGCGATCAACTGGTCCGGTATAAAACAGTTTTTCATATCCTTTATATTGATCTTTAACATCAAAATAATCAGTTTCTAAAAGAATTTCGATATTAGGATGTTTCAGTATATTTTCAAAAAGCTGCGTATAACCACCTTCCGGTAATGCCTGATACGTATCCGAAAAATAACGATCGTCATAATCATAACGCACGGGAATTCGGTTTAAAACCGAAGCATCAAGTTCAGCCGGATATTTATCCCATTGTTTTTTAGTATAATGCTTGAACATTTTTTCATACAAAACGGGACCAACACGATTTAAAACTGCTTCTTCACCGTTAGAAGGAGATTCAATAGCGGTTCGGTTTTCCTCCAGCCAGTTTTTCATCTCCTCTTCAGAGCTGATATTGGTATTAAAAAGTTCATTGACCGTAGTAATATTTACAGGAATTGGAACGGTTTTATCATCAACGCGAGCCACAACTTTGTGTTCCCAATTGTACCATTTTGAGAATTGATTGACATATTTCCAAACTGTTTCTTCATTAGTATGAAACAAATGAGCGCCGTATTTAGACACTAAAATTCCGTTTTCGTCAATATAATCGTAGCAGTTTCCCGCAATATGATTTCGTTTTTCTATAATCAAAACACGTTTGCCTATTGACGCGTATCTTTCGGCAAGAACGGCTCCGGAAATTCCCGCGCCGATAATTAAAATATCGATATTTTTCATTGTGCAAAAGTTTTAATGATAGACTCCATTTTGTTTGCCGTAGCGTCCCACGAAGTTTTTTTAAGAATGTCAAAATATTCCAGTTCCATAGAAAGCTGATCTCTTTTGTCAAACAAATAGGTGATGGCTTCGCAAAATTCATCAGCAGTTTCAACAAGATTTACACAAATGCTGTAATCGCGGACCACATCAGTAATTTTTGTAGAAATTATAGGTTTTCCCGCCGCCATATATTCAAGCGTTTTAGTTGGGCTTATATATTTTGTCGCATCATTAATGGCAAAAGGCATCATTGCGATATCAAATCCTTTTAAATAATTAGGAAGTTCGTTGTAAGATCTCATTCCTAAATAGTAAATATTATCTTCCAGAGGCAAATCTGATTGATCAATTTTAGCCAAAGGACCAATCATTACAAAGGAAACATTAGGTAATTTTTTAGCAGTTTCGTGTAATAATTCAAGATTGATTCTCTCATCGATTACACCAAAATATCCAACTACCGGAGCTTGTAAATTTGCAATATCCGCCGGAACCTCAATTCCGTTAAGAGCTTGCGCAAAATGAGGCTGATCTACAGAACTCGGAAAACAATACACATTATCATGATGTTGTTTTTTGGATTCATATAAGGATTTTCCGCCTGTAAAAACAATATCAGCATTTGCCATCAGGTATTTTTCCTGTTCTATTAATTGTTTTGGCGCTCCTTTAAATAAAGTCAATTCATCCATGCAGTCAAAAACTACGGTTTCAAAATCAAAAACATCTAATAAAGGACTAAATGATGCCGAATAAAACCATCCCACAGAAGGATTAAGATTACTGATATATTCAGGAAGTATGATCGCAATGGCTTCAATATCTTTTACTTTGGGCTGTAAAATATGAAGGTTATCATTTATGACCAATAAATTACCGGAATTTTCATCGTGGTTGTCGTAACCTATTGGCTCTTCGATTAATAAAATTTTTGCATTTTTAGACAATCGGCTAATCAAATGCTGTGGACGCTGGTATACAAACTGCCATCTAAGATGACAGAAAACGACCATATCATATTTTTGTGCTGTTGAATATCCAATAGCAGCTTCGGTTTTTTGAGAAGCTGAAAATTCGGATTTGTTTTTCTGTGGCGGGCGTAAATTTGTTAACATGGCAATGATTTTTTTAATTTATTACTTAATACGTGATTGAAAAATTTAAAAGTGTACGGGGTTTTTGTCACTTTATTGAGCCAAATGTATATTGGTTAATCGTAAGAAATTTATATAATTATCTGCCTTTGTTACAAAATTACATTTTGCTACGTATTGATTTTTAAAGCCTTAAGAAAGGATAGCATTTTCAGCGTAGTTTTTTATTTGGTTTTTTCAGAAATAAATTGATAAACGACTTTAACGTTTGTTATATGTAAGATATATGAGGTAAAGTGTAAGATTATGATTCTAAAGATGAGTTAATTAGCGTTTCTATTAATTTAAAAAATCTTATTATGAAAGCAGCAGTGATACACGGGCCCGGTTCTGTAAAATACGATACGGTTGATGATCCTAAATTAAAAGCCCAGGATGATATTATATTAAAGGTAACATCGACGGCAATATGCGGATCAGATCTTCATATTTATTCGGGCGGTTTGCCACAACCCAGACCTATGGTTTTGGGACATGAATTTATGGGAATAGTTGAAGAAACCGGATCAGCGGTGACACATCTTAAAAGAGGAGACAGGGTTGTAGTGCCGTTTCCTATTGCATGCGGAAATTGTTTTTTCTGTAATCATGATGTTCCCGGAAATTGCGAACACAGTAATCCTGAAAATTACGGTCCCGAAGGTGGAATTTTAACAGAAAAAGGAGGCGCACTTTTTGGCTACACCGATTTGTACGGAGGTTATGATGGAGGTCAGGCACAATATGTTCGTGTTCCATATGCGAATTACGGACCCAGAGTTGTTCCTGATAGTTTAACCGATGAACAATTATTGTTTCTTACCGATATTTTTCCAACAGGATATACGGGAGTAGATTGGGGAGAAGTGAAAGGCGGTGAAACGGTTGCTATTTTTGGATCTGGACCAGTGGGAATTATGGCTGCTAAAAGTGCCTGGCTTCGCGGAGCTTCGCAGGTTATTATTGTTGATACACTTCAATTTCGATTAGATAAGGCAAAAGTAACGACAGGTGCGACTACTATTTTATGGGAAGACGGACCCAAAGATGTTGTTGAGCAAATTCGCGATATGACTCAGGGACGTGGTGCCGATGTATGTATTGATGCAGTTGGATTTGAACCGGATCGAAATCTTGGTGACAGAATTAAGGCAACAATTAATTTTGAAAAAGGATCTACTAAAGTTTTAGAAGCCTGTATGAGCGCCGTTAGACGAAGCGGTATTGTATCAGTATTAGGTGTTTATCCGGTGAATTATGATAATTTTCCGTTAGGACAATTTTTTGATAAAGGAATTATCCTAAAAGGCGGACAGGCGCCGGCACACAAACATATCGATAAACTTTTAGAATATGTCGTGCAGGGAAAAGTACAACTAGACGATATTATTACGCACAGACTTCCGTTATCTGAGATTTCACATGCTTATGATATTTTTAAAAAGCGTGAAGATGGCTGCGTGAAAGTAGTTCTTGATCCGTGGCAATAATCCGGCTTTTGCCGAAATCAAAATTAGAATAAAATCTGCACTTGCTGCAGATTTTTTTATTTGGATAAAGAGCTTTCGTATTTAATAAATAATGGTAAGTGTTTGAAAATGTGAATCATGTAAAATTTAAAAATCAATTTTGTAAACAATACCGAGGCAGCTTTTTTAAATTTGAATTATAACCTTAAAAATTTAAATTATGAAAACTGCAACAAAAAGTACAACAACTGCAAAGAGTACCGCCACTAAAAGCAGTACATCAGGAACAAGTAGAAAAGTAAAAGCAAAACCATCAGCTGCCGAAGGATTAAGAGAACTATTTATAGATTCACTTAAGGATATTTACTGGGCAGAAAAAGCACTGACAAAAGCGCTTCCTAAAATGGCGAAAAATTCAACTTCAGAAAATCTTATTGCAACCATTAATGACCATTTAATTGTAACCGAAGAACAAGTAACGAGACTTGAAAAAGTTTTTGAAATTCTAGGTGAAAAAGCGGCTGCAAAAAAATGTGATGCTATGGAAGGACTTATTAAAGAAGGCGAAGGCATTATGGAAGAAACGCAAGCCGGCGCAGTTCGTGACGCGGGAATTATTGCGGCATCTCAAAAAATTGAGCATTATGAAATAGCCACTTACGGAACTTTAGCAGCTTTTGCCGAAACATTAGGAGAACAAGAAGCTGTTGAATTATTAAAAGCAACACTTGAAGAAGAAAAACAAGCAGATACTTTATTAACTGATACGGCTTATAATTCGATTAATTTTGATGCTGCCGATGATGAAGAGGAAGAATTATAAGCCTTTATAACCTGTGTCAGATCAAATGGCACAGGTTTTTTTTTATAAATTATTCTCAAACTATTTTCTCTGCCAAATGAATGACGTTGATAAAATAATATGCATTGCCGAGTGGGTTTTAAAAAACGCAATTGTCAAAATAAAGGAATTAAATTACAACGCAGGAAAAATTAATTTAGCTGGTTTACACCCAATCTGCGACATTATGGCTGTAACATAAAAGTACTTTTATGGGGAAGAATCGAAGTGTAAAATACAGATTACTTTTTTAAAATATTTTAAAAATTGCCCATAAAAAAACCGTCATTTTATTAACGGTTTTTTTTATATCAGATAATTAAATTTTAGAAATTTCCCTGACCAAATTCGTCCTTATCGAATTCTTCATTATCGATCTCATCCCTGTTGACTTCGTCGTTTTTGATTTCGTCGTTACTAAGTTCTCCAATTTCAAATTCTTTGTTAACCGAATTATCCTGATTTAATTCATCCGTTTCAAATTTATCACTTTCAAACTCATCGTTGTCCGGAGTATCAATTTCGGTTTCAAATCCTTCAGAAGGATCATTGTTTCTAAGATCATTTTCAATGTCTTGTTCCGTTATATCCTTTAATTCGCTGTCTGATTCATTATCAAGGTTTTCAGAATCATATGGGTTTTCATTTAAATCGATACTTTGATGGTCTGAATTTGGAAAATTGCCATTTTCCTGTCCGTAAAATTTATTATTTTCTGCTGTCATAATAAGATATTTTAAAATTAGTTTTTTTGAGTTTGCACTGTTTTCTTTGTTGTATCATGCGATTTTTCATTGCTTCTTGCAGACGTTGTTTTCGTGTCGGATTTTTTGTCTGAAGCTCTCGCGCTGGTTGCAGTACTATTTTTGTGATAGGAAGTGTCCATAACATTGTTTTTTAATTATACTACAAATCTATTCGAGTCAAACAGAGATTGGTTATACTATTATCCCGAATAATTCTATAATTATCAGATAGTTATGTTTTATGTTTTTAAACGTTCACAAAAAATCTGCGAAAGATAAATCCTAATTACCAAGTGGATATTCCTGATTGTTGTTTTTTGCCGGAATTTTTTTTATAGCACGTGATTCAGTATTTTTTGATGATTCGTTTGAACTGTTATTATCGACAATTTTTTTATTATCGTTATTTTTTTCTGCATTTTCTGAGTTAGAGATTTTATTTTTCATGATGTCATATATTTAAGTTATTTCAAAAGTAAAATCTTATAGCAATATATGTTTGCATCATTTTAATTCGCGATTTATATAATTATCAGCTACTTATAAAACAATCTCAAAAAGAATGCTGCTGAATTCGGAATATATTTTAAATAAAAAAAAAGCCTGTGGAATGCAGGCTTTTTTCGATACTATAAATTCTCTAATAACTAATTGCAAATTAAATGACTCGCTGAAGTAAATTTTTTAGATCAGTTAAACTTGTTGGTTTCGTGAAAAAATCAGCGGCACCCAAGATTGCTGCTTTCTTTTTATCCTGTATTGCTTCAGTAGTAGAAAATACAATTACAGGCACATTTTGGATAATATCCCTTTTTTTAAATTCTGATAATAATTCAAAACCTGTCATGATTGGCATATTCAAATCCAGAAAAATTATATCAGGATTTATCTGCTTTGCCGTTAATTGATTCAATGCGTCAACAGGATTGTGCAACGAAGTATAATTTGCTGTTGATATACATAAAAGCGCATCATGAAAGAATTCGCAATCGTCATCGTCGTCGTCAATTTGCAAAATGTTTCTGTATCTCATAATTTTTAATTTAGTTAAATGATTGAATTGGGGGTAAATTTTAATGTTTCCTGAAAACGATATACAAGTACTTTAATAATAAATAAGATAAATCTTAAAGGGATTAAAAATGGAGAATTTGTCTCGAACGGGTTTTATCTATTCTAAATTCCTGATTGCCAATGAATCGTTTTGTACGATTTTTTTTTTCTGCCGTTCTTGCTTATAATCTTCGTCATCACAATGCCCACTGCAACTAACAAGTAAAATGGAGATGAAAAGGAGCGAAAAAACTGAAGATATATTAATTGCCTTCATTAAATACAGATTAAATTTATACGATTTTTCGCAAACATAATTATGCCTGTAAATATCTTTTTATATAATTTTCAATTTTATTTATATAATTTCCATGTTTAAGTTTTTGATCTTCAACTTGTTTGGATTATTTAAAAAGAATTTTAAACGAGATCAGTTCAGATTCTACTTTGATGCCTTCGCTGTTTTCAGTCTCGATCGCAACTTCAGTTAACTTACCGTTACGTCTAAATTGTGGGTGAATAATAAAACTTATAATTGGAGTGTAAAAATGTTATAAGTATAAACTTTTGCGGTAATTATGTAATAATTTTATTACTTGTAATTTTACTTTTGAATTTAAGATATTATAAATTATTAAAATTAAAATTATGAAAACATTATTCAAAACCAAAATGGCACTTTTAGTTGTAGTTGCCGGACTTGCATTTTCATGCAAAAAAAATGATGCTGCGACAACAGATCAATACGCAGATTCTACAGCAGTAGAAACCGTTGATACAACCGCAGTAAGTACTGATACAGTGGGAACCGGAGCAACGGGCGTTGACGGAACAACTGGTGTTTCAGGTAGTAATGGATCTGCCGGATCAGCTACTGATACTACAACGACAAAAGGCAGATAATTATACAGTCATCTTACAATTGCTTTTTTATACTTTACTTAGTTGATTACTTATTAATTCCTGGTTGAAAACCTGTAGCAATTTGTTACAGGTTTTTTTATTTAAAAAATAAGCAGTTTGTCTTTGAAACGATAAACCTAACAGGTTTTAAAAACCTGTTAGGTTTGGGAGAAGTTAGCAGGAGAGATTTTTTTTACTTCAGATTATATATAAAAAAAAGTCCGTTTTTGTAATTGAAAGAATGTAAATTATATAATTATGAATTGTGATCTTATAAAATAAAAGTTCTAAAACTTAGCAAATTTATACTTGTTATATTTTTAACTAAATCATAATCAATGGATAAAGATGATATTGATATTACAGATTGGTACCGAATTTTATTTGGAAACGCTCCTCCGGAAATACTTATAGAAGTATCCATCCGGAGCATTATTTTATATTGTGCGCTTATGTTTGTAGTTCGATTATTAGGAAAACGCACAAATTCAATATTAACCATTACAGAAAGAGCAGTATTTATTACGCTTGGTGCAATCGTTGCAATGCCTATGCACGGGCCAATACACGGAATTGTACTAGGTTTGGTGGTATTATTTACCGTATTACTTTTACAGCGAAGTTTAACTTATAGCTTTTTTGTAAGTAGAAAATGGGAAGAATTAATGCAGGGAAAAGCGACCATATTGGTAAAAGATGCTATAATAAATGTAAAGCAATTAGAAAAGCATTTTATTTCAAGACAGCAATTATTTGAAATTCTGCGGGAAAAAGAAATCCGGCATTTAGGTCAGATTAAAAGGGCTTATAGTGAATCATCTGGAACACTCAGTATTTATAAAAATGAAGAGGTAAAGCCGGGTTTATCCATTATTCCCTTAAAAGATATAGACACAATTAGTATAAAAGATGAAGACCATCTTGCCTGTGCGTGGTGCGGGACTGTTGTAAAAAAGAATTATAATGAAAAATGTCCCACATGTCAGCATGAACATTGGGTTGCAGCTTCAAAAGAATTTGTGAAAAATGGATAAGGAAGATATAAAAATTACCGATTGGACCCGCATTTTTTTAGGAGAGGTGCCGCCTGAATTTATTTTTGAAGTGATTTTCAGAATGTTCATTATATATGCCATTCTGGTTTTTTCATTACGTTTGTTAGGCAGGCGTATGGAATCCATGCTGAGTCGCGGCGAAATGGTTACACTGGTTACACTTGGAGCCTCCGTTGGGGTTGCAATTCATACACCGGAAAGAGGACTTTTGCCGTCGATTTTGGTTATAATTATAATTATTTCTTTACAATTACTTCAGGCTTATTTGACATCAAGAAGTTCTAAGGCAGAAAAAATACTCTTAGATGAAATATCAACTTTGGTAGAAGATAAGAGGATGATAATTCCTGAAATGAAAAAAAGCAGGATCACCCGCGAGCGTCTTTTTGCAGCCCTTCGGCAAAAAGGTATTATAAATTTAGGAACCGTTCAACGTGTTTATTTTGAAGCCAAAGGAGTTTTTTCGATAGTATTATACAACAACAAAGAAGAACCCGGATTATGCATTTTGCCTGCTACAGATGAAGATTTTAGAAAAGAAATAGATTTTGATAACCACATTAAAGCATGCCTAAGTTGTGGCAATACTGCTAAAAATGAAAATACCGAAAGCGGGAAATGTGATTTTTGTGGCGAAAATAAATGGGAAATGGCTGTTAAGCCAAAGTCATAATTCCGATATAAAATAAGTAGCTTATAAATAAAAAAACCAGCATTACGCTGGTTTTTTTATTTATTGTGAAGTGACGAACTTAAATTCGGAATGAGACGCCAATTTCAGCGAATTTTTTTGAAGGCGAATGCATGATGCCGGTTCCTGCCATAAGATCTAATTGTAAGTTTTGGGTAACCAAAAATAAAACTCCTGCATCGGCACTATTATCGGCGTGATGATGCGCTTCGGTAAAACCATAAGCTTCAACAAACACCTTAAATTTTTTCGAAAGAGAATGATCTGCAGAAAGGGTATAAATATATTCCGGCTGTAAATTTTCGGGCAGCCATTTAACACCTAAATTATAACCCAAACGCCATGTTTTTGAAAGTGTATTTTGGGCAAGTAATCTTATTTCGGGACTGTATTTCTCTTCCTGATAAGCGTTATCCGCCATCCAGGGAATACTGACACGGGCAAGTAAAGAAACATCTGGAATTGCTTTTCCCTTATGATCTAAAATATGATATTTGGCTCCAATTTTAACAGGTTCAATTCCAAATTTATTATCCTCATTTTCCTTATCAAAAGTTTTAAGCGCAGTTTCAACCCGGATTTCGGCATTTTTGAAGATTCCGTATCTAAATACAATTTCAGGAACGTTAAAGGTTTTTTCATCGTCTTCTTTTTCAAAGGAAAATCCGCTTTCCACTTGCAAACGTTTTGGCGTTATTGTACTGGGATTTTCGGTTTCGTTAGGACGGTCGGTTTGTATTTGTTGCGCTGAACCAATATAGGATATTCCAAAGATACCAACAGCGAGACATTTATTGAATATATTCATAGTTTTAAGTTTCATGGCGTGTATTTTTTTTAAAGTCATTTATGAAAAAAAGGTTTTTTAAAAATTGAAATGGTGATTTGATTTTATAATAATTATTAAAATGTGTATTCCCTGTGGGACAATTGTGATGCTATATTTTTTCTCGTAAAGTTTAGTTTGAGTTGCCTCCAGCTTTAGCTGGAGTTTATATAAAATCAATCTGAATGGCTTTAGCCTAAATCCAATATTTGGCTAAAGCCATCTTATTGCCTGAAGTACTAGTCAAACGTTATTTCGGCTAATTTTCTCCAGCAATCAATTTTTTCCGAAAGCGGAATTCCCGCATTCAGTCCACTTGTTGATGGCATGATATAATATGAAATACCTTCTTTTGGTTTTACATATTTCTGATAATATTTTGCCGCAGATTTACTTTCGAAAAAGATGTATTTGATATCAGGATATTGAAGATGAAAATTCTCGAAATCATTGACTTCTTCATTTTTAATTTTAGAATCGCTGCTGCCAATTCTGATACAATTTGCAAGAACATTCCATAAAGCAACTTGATGAGACTTTAATAAATTCTTGCGATCCTCATAATTCAAACTATAATCCTGGTTGAAAATAGTAAACATAATTCTCCAGAAATGATTGCCTTTATTGCCATAATATTCCTGTTTAGCAATCGATTGATCGCCAGGCATTGTTCCAAGAATTAATATCCTGCTCGAATTATTTATAAGCGGAGGCAAAGCTTCTTTATACATTTTTGTTTAGTAAATGAAAAAACATCTGTAGATGATACAGATGTTTTTTGTTGAATTAATAATTAGTAAAATTAATAAAGATTAAATCACTATTCAGCTGCTACAATATTGATCGCGTTTAGCGCCACATCGTTAAGTAAACAGTCCGCTTCTTTTTCTTCGGCAAGAGTTTGCGTCAACAATTTAGCTGCATCATTTTCACCAAGTGTTTTGGCAAAGGCCACAAGAGTACCATAAGTGGCAATTTCATAATGTTCAATTTTTTGCGAAGCCGCTATAATACCTGCATCGCGAACTGCTCCGGGAACAGTTTCTTCAAGAATACTATCGCCTTCCTTTAAAAGTCCTGCCATAGCTTCGCATTTTTTTCCTTCGGCTTTTTCTCCTACAATTTCAAATACCTGCTCTAAACGAGCCACTTGGTTTTGCGTAACTGCATGATGTTCTTTAATAGTACTTGCCAGACTTGCAGAAGTTGCGTTGGCAGCCATTTTAGGCAAAGCGCCCACTAAAGCATTTTCGGCCCAATAAATATCTTTAAGGCTGTCAATAAATAATTCTCTTAATTCTGTAGCTGCATCGCTGGCAGGTTCTACAATAGCACTGGCATTATTAGGAACGCTGCCATTAGTATTGCCAGCTTTTGTTGCACTTGGTTTTTCTGAATTTTTCATAAGGTTTGATTTTTTCTATTAGTTATATAAGTTTTTTTCACGATCCCAGATACGGTGTTTTCCCATAGCTGCAATAAATTCCTGCGCAAATGCATCAGAAGCTGCATCGCCGGTTAATATAATTCCCGCGTCATCATTAGTAATTTTTGAAGCAAATGGAGCCGCATTGATTACGTTTATTGCCTGACCATCAGCACCAATAACTTTACAATGTTTGTAAGCATCTGTTAGGAATTCATTTACATCATCATTGTCAATTAGTACTTTAATACCCAAACCATCAGCTACATAAACTGCATCAAATAATACTGATGATGCTGTAAGAAAACTAAAATCAACGTGAATAGCTCCGTCACTGTCAGTAAGTACAGATCCCAGATGTGGCGCAATAATACAGCCTTTTGCATCTTGTTTTAAAAGTGCATTTTTAATATTCATAACGCTGGCTTCAGAGACACCATCTGCGCATATTACAGCTACTTTTCGTGATGCGATAGTAGGTGAATTTGTTGGGTTTTTAAGCATCGTCAAAGCATCTGATGATTCTACAGACTGATCTACAGTTTTCGATTCATGTTTGCCTTCGGTAAGATTCTCTGGCGATACACCATGATTTAACGGTGTTTCTAATACTGGCGGAACGGTTGCCCCAAGTCCTATTGCAACTTTTTCTGCCAGCTCCATATCAACTTGTGAAAGTAATCCCAGCATTCTTAATCGAATCGCAGTAGTTTCTACTTTTCCAAGTTCAAAACGAAGTGCTTTTATAATATGGCTTTTTTCTGTTGATGTCTGGCTGTTGAAAAATAATTTGGCCTGACCAAAGTGATCATCAAAACTTTCGCTTCTTTCTCTGATTTTATGTGCATCAATACGTTCTCCAAAACTTGAAAAACCGCCTTCGCTAATTTTTGCCTGATAAGGACATCCGCCGCCAAGTGAATTTGGGTGATAACTCACACGACCTTTATTGATTTCCTGACGCATATGTCCGTCACGTTGATTGTTGTGAACCGGCGCAACACTTCGGTTAATTGGGATTTCATGAAAATTAGGACTTCCTAATCTTGATAATTGAGTATCTGTGTATGAAAATAAACGCCCTTGCAAAAGCGGATCATTTGAGAAATCGATTCCTGGTACAACATGTCCGGGATGAAAAGCAATTTGCTCCGTTTCTGCAAAGAAATTATCAGGATTTTTATTTAAAACCATTCGTCCTATGATCGTTACGGGAACTAATTCTTCAGGAACTAATTTTGTTGGGTCCAGTAAATCAAAATCATATTTGTTTTCATCTTCGGCAGGGATTATTTGTACGCCTAATTCCCATTCAGGGAAATTCCCCATTTCTATAGCTTCCCATAAATCTTCTCTGTGGAAATCAGGATTTTTTCCTGAAATTTTTTGAGCTTCATCCCAGGCTACAGCATGAGTTCCTAATTTAGGTTTCCAGTGAAATTTTACAAACGTAGATTCTCCGGCTTCATTAATTAATCTGAAAGTATGAACGCCAAATCCTTCCATCATACGGTAACTTCTGGGAATGGCACGATCAGACATTACCCACATAATCATGTGCATAGACTCCGGCATTAGCGAAATAAAATCCCAAAAGGTATCGTGTGCCGATGCTGCTTGTGGAATTTCGTTATGTGGTTCAGGTTTTACGGCATGAATTAAATCAGGGAATTTTGTTGCATCCTGAATAAAAAACACGGGAATATTGTTTCCTACTAAATCATAAATTCCTTCCTGAGTATAAAATTTTACTGAAAATCCGCGAACATCACGTGCTAAATCTGTAGAACCACGCGAACCTGCAACGGTCGAAAATCTTGCAAAAACCGGAGTTTTAAGTCCTGCTTCCTGCAAAAATCCTGCTTTTGTTAATTCAGGTATTGGGTTTGTAACTTCAAAAAAACCATGAGCTCCTGAACCTCTTGCATGTACAATTCTTTCCGGGATTCTTTCATGGTCAAAATGCGTAATTTTTTCTCTTAAAATAAAGTCTTCTAATAAAGAT
The DNA here is from genome assembly GCF_043722275.1 of Flavobacterium sp. Taxonomy (GTDB): domain Bacteria; phylum Bacteroidota; class Bacteroidia; order Flavobacteriales; family Flavobacteriaceae; genus Flavobacterium. The sequence continues at coordinate 44,323 of NZ_JAYSPC010000015.1, forward strand.
GGACCACGTTCACCAGCCTTTAGTGAATTATTGTCGTCATTAATTTTGACACCCTGGTCAGTAGTTAAAAATTTGTTGGTTCCATCAGATTTATTGATGGACAAATCCCGTTGTTTTTCATCTTGTAAATTTTCCATATGTCTTGTGTTTTTTTATTGTTTTACTTAAAAACTTATGGTAGAATTTTCAAATTCCCAATAGCTGATTTTTAAGGTTCTCAAATTTACTTTTCACCTTTATAAAATTCTTACATAATTATAAGATCAATATTACAAGATTATAACCTGCTGTAATTAAATGTAATAGGAATAGATACTTGGACTTTTTTAAACTTGGGCTAATTATTTATCAGAATTATAATTCTATAAAATATATGTTTAATGATGTAAGGAAATGTCTTTATAAGATTACAAATTTGTAGTTATCAAAACATATTATTATGAAAACATTCTTACGCAACAATGGCCTTTCTATTACTTTTTTTTTGCTCTTTATAGCAACATTATTTGGACAGATAATTTTTGGATTTGAAGAACATAATAAGGAACTTATTGATGAAGGTTCATCTGCCATTTCGTTATTTCCTTATTTAACTTCCGGACATTTTGTTCAGTCAACTTTTGAGAACTGGGAAAGTGAATTTTTGCAAATGGCTTTATTTGTTGTGCTTACCATTTTTTTACAACAAAAAGGCTCATCAGAATCTAAGGATTTTGATAAAGAGGAAGAAGTAGACAGAGAACCATCGCCAAATCGAAAGGATGCGCCGTGGCCCGTAAAAAAAGGCGGATTTATTTTAGCGATATACAAACATTCGCTAACCATCATTTTGTTTTTATTATTTTTTATCTCATTCATTTTACATTTTTGTGGAAGTCTGAAAGATGAAAACGAACAACTTTCCTTAAAAGGGCTTCCCTTAGAAACAGCTTCAGACTATATTGGAGATTCGAGATTTTGGTTTGAATCATTTCAAAACTGGCAAAGCGAATTTCTATCTGTTTTTGCCATTATTATGCTGTCTATTTATTTCCGACAAATAGGTTCATCGCAATCAAAGCCTGTCGATGCGCCACATATGGAAACTGGAGAATAATATTGATTTAAAAAGCGAAATTATGCCATCAGAAATTATTAAAGAATGCAGTAAAATTATTGCAGAAAAAGGATTGAATATTGCCTTTGCAGAAAGTGCATCGGCAGGAAGATTAAGCGCAGAATTTTCCCTGACGCAAAATTCCGGAGACATATTAAGAGGTGGAATTGTTTGTTATGAAGTTTTTGTAAAAGAACAGATTCTGCACGTTCCTCATTATCTCATTAAGGAATTTACGCCGGAATCTATGGAAGTTACAAAAGCTCTTGCGCAACAAACAGCTCAGTTTTTTAATGCAAAAATAACTGTGGCAATTACAGGTTTAACCACTCCCGGAGGCAGTGAAACCAAGGAAAAACCCGTTGGCACAATATTTTTATATATCATAACACCTGTTGGCAATATTAGCCATAAGCAAGTATTTTCAGGTAATCCTGAACAAATTGTGCTCAAAGCTGCTGATCGTGCAGCAGAATTGATTATAAAGAAAATTAGTTAAAAATTAATCCATTAAAATTATAAAACACATGCAATCAATTTCACCATGGACCGCTACCGCGCAGTCAGATCTTGAAAACAGCACGGTTTTGTGGGAGAAAAAATTCCGTGATTATACCTTTCAATTATACAACACCGGCGATTCTTTATGGATTGTTACTTTATGGCCCAATCAGGGAAAAATGGCTTTCAGGGCAGCTTTTGGTTTAAACAGCTGTTTTGAAGTGACCAATTTATTTGATGACGGTCAGACAGTAGTAATTAACATGACAACCAGAATTGGGAAATACGAGGTAACAATTGATTTCCCTAATGGTTTATCTCCATTATTACATTATAAAACATCGTTCAAAGCTGATTTTCCGATAATGATTCCGTTTTGGCCACGCGATATTTTGCCTTTAACAGAAAATGGAAACGTAGAAAATACCTTTGGAAACATCCACGCGCATCAAATAGGAGCGCGTTCCGGACTTCTTTTTCTGAGTATGACAAAACCTAAAACCGGATCTGTATTTTACTTTCAGGATTTGGGTTCTATGAGTGCATATTGTGAAGCTACGGGAACTTCGGTTGGTGAAACTGTGGGAGGAGACTGGCCGGAAATTGGTTTTCAATTACCGCTGACAGAAAATTTGCCTTTGCCGGCTGATAAGGATTTTATTTTATCTGATGCTTATGTATTATTTTCTGACCAAATTGCCGAAGATGATATTCAGGTTACACATCAATTTTTAAATAATTTAGGCGAAGTTTACAAATCGCTTCCTCATCCGGATACTGAATATCATAAGTGGACGGAAATTGCCGAAAAATGTCAGGAAGATTTATATCATAACAAAGGATGCTGGACGCAAACAAATGGCGTTCCGTATTTGAATGCTTATTTGTGTGATTACAAAACACCATCAGAAATCATGGTTCAGCTTGCTGTGTTAATGCCATTGAAGGAATATATGGACTGGACCGGAGAAAAACATCCGCTTTATGATGATCTGCAAAAAGGAATTTCGGCATTTTATGATCCTAATATTAAAACAATTAATCGCTGGTTACCCGCTTTATATGATAAACTGGACGGATCAGAGGAGCAAAAAGAGAAAATGGTAATGGATTCCTGGTACCTGCATCATCCGTTAATGAATCTTAGCAGACTTGCTTTAAAAGGGGAAAAAATTGCCAAAAAATTATTGCTTGATTCTATTCCGTTTGCTATAAATGTCGCGCACCATTTTGACTATGAATGGCCTGTTTTTTATAAAATGGACACATTAGAAGTGATTAAAAAAGAAACCGCAGAAGGTAAAGGAGGTGAAAAAGATGTGCCCGGTTCTTATGCGCACTTAATGCTTCTGGTTTATGAATTAACAAAAGACGAACTTTATTTGCGCGAGGCTAAAAAAGCAGTAAAAAAACTGATTGGCCGTGGTTTTGATATTTTTTATCAGGCAAATAACACCGCATTTTCTGCCGGAGCATTATTGGATCTTTATAAAATAACGGGCGAAAAAATGTATCTCGATTTGAGTTTTGCCTGTCTGGCGGGATTATTTAAAAACATGCAAATTTGGAATTGTGAATATGGTTTCGGAAAAAATTATCCCAATTATTTTTCTGTTTTTCCACTTAATGATGCGCCTTATAGCGCCGTATATGAGGAACATGAGGTATATGCTAAATTAAGGGAATACATGATCAAAGCTGAAGATGTTGAAATATTACCATCTTTAAAAATCTTGATTCCTGAGTTTGTAAAATATTCCCTAAGCAGAATGTCGTATTATTATCCGTCAAAACTGCCGGAAAATATGCTGTCTGAAGAAGTGAAAACAGGAGAAATCCAGCCAAAATTATGGATACCGCTTGAAGATCTTTATACAGGCTGGGAAAAAAGCGGTCAGGTTGGTCAGGAAGTTTATGGCGGTGGTGTGGCTTTTGGCGTGGTTCCTAGACAATATTGCAAAGTCAAAGAAGAGGACTTTTTAATATTTTCAGATTATCCGATAAAAGGTTTTAGAAAGGTTAAAAACGCCATCACATTCAAAACTTTAGGAAGCGGGGAATTCTCCTGTAATGTCAAGATTATTTATCCAAAGAAAATTCCGAAAAATGTAAAAGTCACCCAAAATAAAGAAGAAATCGAACCTTCATTTTCGGGCGCAACAGTTTTGCATTATAATATAAAAGGCGATACTATGGTGAAAATTGTCTGGTAAAAAGCATTTCCTGATGAGAAAATTTTCTATAGCTCTAAACTGAAAATATTATAAAAGTTAATCTGTAAACTATAATAGCTCTGATATTCAAATATTTAATTTTAAGTAATTGAATGTAAATATTTATTTACAGGAAGATATCTTTTAAAAATTTTACGCATGCAAATAAACGGCAAGTATATAACACGGGAAAAAAACCGAACGGCAAATGCGATATTCTTTTTTATATCAGGATTTGGATATGCTGCCTGGGCATCCAGAATACCAACCATTCGCACCACTTTTGATTTAAGCGATAGTATGCTGGGAACCATATTATTTGCCATGCCTATTGGACTCATTTGTACTTTGCCGCTTACCAATTATCTGTTAGGGAAATTTAGCAGTAAAAAAATAATGCTTTTAGGATCTGTGGCATTCAACGGCGTATTATTTTTTACAGGATTTGTATCTCAGGTCTGGCAGCTTTTTATCATTTTATTCTGTTTTGGATCAGCCAGAAATCTTTTAAATATTAGCATGAATGCACAGGCTGTAAGTGTTCAGCGCCATTATACAGAATCTATTATTACAAGATTTCACGGTATTTGGAGTATTGCAGGATTTTCCGGCGCAGCGCTTGGTTATTTTTTGGTCAGTATGGATATTGGTATAAAATGGCATTTTCCGTTGGTTGGGCTTGCTATGATTGCTTTAACGCTGTATCAATATCAATATACAATTGATGATCCGCCTCAGCCTAAAAAAAGTAAAACATTATTTTCCCTGCCCGAAAAATCAGTTTTGCATTACGCCATAATTGTATTTATATGCATGGCTTGCGAAAATACAATGTATGACTGGAGCGGTGTTTATTTCCAGAAAACCATGCACGCTTCACAAGCGATGGCTACAGGTGCTTTTGCTATTTATATGGTCGCAATGACTATTGGGCGTTTTGCCGGAGACCGCACAGTGAATCGAATTGGGGTAAAAAATATGCTTTATTATAATTCCATTTTGCTCACGGCAGGTTTTCTGTTAGTTGTGTTAGTTCCTTATCCAATATTTGGATTTATTGGGTTTTTAATGACAGGTTTTGGGATTTCCTGTATTTCGCCTTTGATTTTAAGTCTTGCGGGAAAATCAGCAAAAGAGGGTAGTGCGCGAACATTAGCTTCAATTTCAAGTATTAGTTATTTGGGATTTTTGGTTGTTCCGCCCATTATTGGTTTTATTTCTGAAGCGGCAAGTATCAGAGTTGCCTTTGGAATAATTACGGCTCTTGCACTAATAATGATTGTATTAATAAAAAGAATAAAACAAGATTCTAAAACAGTTATAGAACATACACAAGAAATTGCACTTTAAAAAAGTGTTTTTATTAATTGACTAAAATAATACTTATGAAAAATTTAAATGAATACTTTGGATCGAATATCAGGGATAAAAATATCGTTGTAACGGGTGGTACAACAGGAATAGGAAAAGCTACTGCTGAATTGTTAGTTTCGCTTGGCGCAAAAGTTCTTATTTTTGGACGTGATCACGAAGATTTTAATGCGGCATTAGAAGAAATCACTACAAATTATCCTGATGCTGAATTATATGGTGCTCCTGCCGATGTTACAAATGAAGATGATATTAAAAAGATTCTGGATATTGTAGATCTTGAAATGGGCGGAATCGACATTTTAATCAATAACGCCGCATTATCTGCACAAGGAATAACGGACAGTGATGATTGGAAATATGTAATTGACACTAATATTAAAGGCTACATTGATTTTGCACAACAAGCGGTTTCGAGAATGAAATCGCAAAAATCAGGACATATTATTAATGTAGGATCTATGAGCGCTGAAGTCCGTAATCCCGAAAGTACAATATATGTAACTACAAAAACGGCTATTAACGGTTTTACGGCTGCACTTCGAAAAGAAATAAATCCGTTTGGGATAAAAGTAAGCCTTATTGAACCCGGAGCCGTAATGTCTGACATGCAACCCGGAACGAAAGAAGAACAAAGGGAAAAAATAGAAAAAATGGAAATGCTTGACGCCGATGATATTGCAATGAGCATATTATATACGTTATCCCAGCCTAAAAGATGTGATATTGTAAGCATGCAAATAAGACCTTTGTTGCAAATTATTTAATAATTTTCAATTTATAACAAATGTGTGCAATTAATAGTTGCGCACATTTTTTGTTTAAAGATCTATTATTATTATTATTATTATTGAAATTCATTTACTGATAATTTAAAATGAATATGATGTTGTTAATTGATATTCAGATTTTTATGTTCTTATAATGTTATAAAACCTAAAGTAAATTCTGTAAAAACTCCTCAGTTGAATATTTTAATTTTCCAATATTAATTTTAAATAAAAATATTATGTTACTAGACAACGAAAACACAGAAGGTGCTACGGCAAAAGCTATTGAAGAGCAAACATCAAAAATTCCGTCAGATGTATATTTATATGCATCACTGGCAGCAATGGGAACATCATTAACGTTAAAATGCCTGGGCAGAAAGCATAACGCCTTATTTGTAGGACAATGGGCTGCACCATTTTTACTGCTTGGTATTTATAATAAACTTGTAAAACAAAGCGGACACGATGCTGAGGATAAAAGCAACTCGCAAACATCTCAAAATTATTAATACCGGAAATACATGATAGAGGATTATTATCCTGATGTAAATCTTTGTATTAAAAAAAGAAAAGTTAATAGAACATCAAAAATTATAAATGATGTTACAAACAGGTTGAAAGACTTGCAAAAAGAGAATTTACAAGCAAAGATGATACATAAATCATCTTATTAATAAAGCTGCTTAAATAGCAGCTTTATTTTTTTTGGTAAATATTGAAATCCGAATTTTTTAAGATATTTCCGGAAATTATATGCTTTTAAGCAAAGATTTTAATCGTGAGATATGTTGCTCTGTATCTTCAATTCTTCGGTTAAAAGAAGATGAAAGTGCCGGATTGCCATTCAGATTTTTTCTTCCGGAAGCAAGACGGAGCATATTTTGTTTTTCTTCAAGCATTCGAATAGAAACCCATAAAGATTCCTCAATTTTTTGATCCTGTAATTCCTGCAATATTTTTTCAGAATATACATGTCCGGTATAACATCGATAACGATGTGACGGATCGTTTTTAACTTCCCAAAGTCCGCCGCCACAATCCGGACAAACAAAATCACTGCGGTCGCCAATTTTTTTAAGGTCGTCTATATTGCTCATAAGCCTTTCTGTTATTTCAGCCTCTAATTTTAATTCTTCGGGAACGTCTACTTTTGATGGAAGTGGTTTCGACATCAAATCCTCAACAATAAACGGGATATCTTTTAGGTTCGCCATATAATCAACCTCGACTTTATTAAGAACGCTTTGCGGCATATCTGAAAATTCTGCTTCCAGAGGATCCTGAATAATACAAAGTCCTCCACAACTTTTAATTGCGTGCATTCCAGAAGTTCCGTCATCCAGCATTCCCGTAAGGATGATGCCTATAACCTGATTCGTGTAATGTACAGCAGCAGAACGAAATAGAACATCAATCGATGGACGATATCTATTTTCATGCGGTCCCTGATTAAGCATCATAACCGGACCATCGACCATTAAATGATGATCTGGCTGGGCAATATATGCCTTTCCTTGTTCGATTTCCAGCAAGTTTGCTGCAACCAGACATTCTACTGAAGTATTTCGTTGTAATATGTCGGCAATATTTTGAGCATTAGAACTTTTCGAAACATGAACTACAATAATAATTGCAGCATCAGTATTTTTTGAAAATCCTGCTAATACTTTTGAAACTGCTCTAATACCTCCGGCAGAAGCGCCTATAACTATAAGATTTCTAATCTCGTACATTTTCTTAAATTATGATTATTTGGTACTGAAATTAAATCTAGTTAGCAACAATATGTTATAGTATTTTGAATAAATATTGTAAAATTCCTATTACAAAATATATTAATCCCCATAAAAATAAAATCAGGAATAATAATATTAGAGGCATGAAATTGTGTAATTTTTTTTGAAAATTATGTAAATAAAGAATTGACAAGGGTAATATATTTGAAACTATAACTACAAATAAACTCGTTATGAAAATAGTACAACTAAAAACATTCTTAGCCATTATTTTAATAAGTATAGCTTTTTCATGTAAAAAAAACGAAACCGCTCCAGCTGATAATTATGGCAATGAAGCAGATTCTACAGAGACACAAATTGATAGTGTTGGGCCAAATTCAGATACAACCAGCGTGGGTGAAGGAACTACAGGCGCTACTGGCGAAGGTACTACCGGATCTGGTTCTGCCGGAACAACACAAAAAGGAAATACGACTGTGAAAACAGATTCGACCGGTACAAGTGGCAGATAAGGGTCTCCATTTGTTGATTTTTTGATGTTTTAAAAAAACCTGTAGCGATTTTTCGTTACAGGTTTTTGAATTTTAGATAGTCTACTATCTCTTTGATAAAAAATTATTTATGGCTATTAAAAAATTCACGGGCGCGTTTAAGTCCTGTAGCAATAGCCGTACCTTCTTCAACGCCATTCTTGAGTAGAGCGTTTGCAATTTCTACTGCTTTTTTTCTAAGTTCCTCCGGCAGATTTTTATACGAAGGAGGAAAATCACCGTTGTACCAAGGCATAATTGAAAAGTTTGGTTATAAAAAAGTGCAGGAAATTATCCTGCACTATAATAAATGTACTCTTGCACTAAAATTTGCTTTTTAATACTTCTTCAACCGCCTGAACTGAATTAGTTCCGGCTTTGTCAATTGCTGCCTGTAGATCTTCTTTGGTAACACCAAATTTTTCTGTCCAGTAGTAAACTTCATGCGGCTCGTTCATATTAATTCTGGATCTGTCCTGAGAACCTCTGTTGCTTAAATCATCACTCATAATAATTTGAATTTGTAGTTAGTAAAGTTTTTAATTTTTAACTGTTGGTTGCCGCACTTCCTGTACTTCCGGCACCTCCGGAATTATTATTTCCGCCTTCATTTCGATTTGGATCAGTTCCTGCTTCATCATCTTCGTCAAAATCTCCCCAATCTCCTGTATTGGCATTTTCACGAGGTTCATTGTCTTTATCTGAATTATTTGCCTGGCTGTGATAAGGACATTTCTGAAGATCTTCAGCACTATAATTGTTTAAATTTTCCATGGTTTTATATTTATATTGATTAATAACCTCAAAATTAATTCGATAGAAGAATTTTTTCTTATAAGAAAATTGGCTTTTGTTATTAAATTATCACATTTACGCTTTTTTTTTATCGCAGGCACGATATTATGCAGAATAAATCTCGCGCAAAATCGAAGATTTGTCATTTCGACGAGAGGAGAAATCACACTAGAAACTCCGCAACGTAAATCCAATCTTTGTCGAGCTTGTAATATGATTTCTCCTGCGCCGAAATGACACTAGAAACTCCGCAACGTAAATTCAATCTTTGTCGAGCTTGTAATGTGATTTCTCCTGCGCCGAAATGACAATATTATGGTTGCTTTTTAATGCACCACGGATGATACTGATTCGCTATCGCAAAAACGCGGATCTAAACGGATTTATTTAGGCTGAATTTAGTTGTTATATCCTATGTCAGGCTGAGCGTCCCGAGACTTCGGGAGAAGCCCGCTCTCCAATTGATACGCATTCAATTCCGCTCAGGACACCTATTGCTTTTTATCATAGAAATCGAATTGATAATAATAAAAATCACCTGTTAATCCTGTAAAATGGAATTTAGATTTTGTAAGATATTTTCAGTATAGATTTATAGATTTGAGTTATTTTTAATCTAAAACCGACTTTATTTTGTCAACTTATAACTCATGAAAAGTAAATCTACTCTCGCAACACTATTTGGCTTGATAGCAATGCTGTCCTATAGCCAGAAAGGAATTCCTCCCAAAGAAGATACCAAAAAAGTTACCATTACAAATTATCCTACGCATTTAGAATTTAGTTCTTCACTGGCTTCGGGTCTTAAAACTGCAAATGGCTGGCAGGCTTCGGTTGCAGCGACAGGACTTGGTAAACCAAGAATGCTTTACATAGGCAAAAAAGGACAATTGTATGTCACCAGAAGAGATGCCGGCGATGTATTAATGCTGACAGATACTAATAATGACGGCAAATTTGACGATATGATTCGGGTCGCAGATTTTCCGGGCGTACACGGAATCACGTCTAAGGATGATTATATGTTTTTGTGCAACAACAATAAAGTGCTTCGATATGCTCTAAATGCTGACGGAACTTTAGGAAAAGTTGCCGATACATTAATAAAAGATTTACCAAGTGGAGGGCAACACGCCAATCGTACAATGGATTTTGGTCCTGACGGAAAATTATATATTTCTGTGGGAAGCGTTTGTAATGATTGCAAGGAAAGCGATAAGGAAACTGCTACAATGCTACAAGTTGATCCGCAAACCTGGAAACGAACTCTTTATGCTTCAGGACTTCGAAATATGATAGGTTTTGACTGGCAGCCCCAAACCAAAGAAATGTGGGGAGTTGACAATGGAGGAGATACAAAAGGAGATGATTGGCCGCCGGAAGAACTAAACCATATTGTTATGGGCGGCAATTATGGTTTTCCATTTGCTTATGGTAAACGTGTGGTCGATCAAAGCAGGGAAGATCCTGTTGGAAATACTAAAGAAGGATGGGCAAAAACAACGCAGCCTTCTATGATGGAATTTACTGCGCACAGCGCGCCAATTGCTTTTGCTTTTTTTGACAGCGGCGCTAATAAAGGCGATGCGTTAGTGTGCTGGCACGGATCATGGAACAGGCAAAACCCAAGTGGTTATAAAGTAGAACGTATCAAATTTGACAGTAAAGGAAACCCAACCGGATCAGATGATTTTTTAACCGGTTTTTTAATTGGTGATCAACGATTTGGACGACCAGCCGGTGTAGCAATTGGCAAGGATGTAGTTTACATTTCAGATGATGCAAACGGTATTATTTATGCCCTTAAACAAAAATAAAAAAAAATGAAAAATATAATTATTCTCCTATTATTAGCTCAAACAATCTGGGCGCAGGAACCGACTAAACGAATTGAATTTGAAGCACCGGAAGCTTATCCGGAAGGCGTAACTTTTGATCAGGCTGCAAATGTTTTTTATGTATCATCTGCAAGACTTGGCACAGTAGGAAAAGTGACTAAAGAAGGAAAATATACGGAACTTTATACTGATAAAACCTTGAAATCGACTTATGGTGTAAAAGTTCATCCTGACGGAAAAAGAATTTTTGTGTGCGCGGGCGATGCTAATTACAGCAAATTTAGTACGCCGGATACAAAAAAGAAGATGGCAAGATTGATTGCAATCGATATTAAATCTGGTAAAAAATTAATGGATGTTGATTTATCACAATTGGTTCCCGGAGAACATTTTCCTAATGATCTTGCTTTTGAAAAGGATGGAAATGTTTATGTTACGGATAGTTTTGCAGATGTGGTTTACAAAGTTGATGCATCAGGAAAAGCAACTGTATTTAGTAAAAGTGAACTTTTGAAATCCGCCGGAGTTGGTCCTAATGGGATTGTATTTCATCCGCAAGGCTTTTTGATTGTTGCCAATAATGGATCTGGCGCACTTGTAAAAATTGATATTAAAAATCCGGAGAAAACTTCGAAAGTAAAAATAGACCAATTTTTCCCAAGTGCTGACGGACTTCTTTTAAACGACAATAATACGCTGACATTGGTTCAAAACGGCGGAATAAATAAAATCTTTAAGTTAAAAACATCAGATAACTGGACTTGGGCTCAGGTTGCTGAATCGACATCGTTTGAAGATAGATTTGCATTTCCTTCAACTGCTGCAATGTCCGGTAATGAAACCTGGATTATGAATGCTAATTTTAGTGAAATAACCGAAGGAAATAACGTGCCTTCGAAAAAATTCTCACTGCAACAGGCCATTTTTAATCCTGTAAAAAAGTAAATTCAGAATAAGATATTTTCTATTTTAATTTTTAGAACAAAATAAATCATTTCAATATGACAGAATCCCACAATTATATTCGATACAATAATTCTATAGAAGTTATACAACCCGACGAGGAAGAAATCAATAAAAAAATTGTGTATTCAATGGCGCGGGTAAACCGCCTGATGTACGAAAAACACCGTCATGCAATAAGGGACGCGCACTCAAAAAGCCACGGAATTTTGAAAGGTGAATTACAGATTTATGATAATTTGCCTGAACATCTTGCGCAGGGATTATTTAGTAAGCCAAAAAAATATCCTGTAATTGTAAGGTTTTCAACAGCGCAGGGTTCAATAGTTCCGGATACAATGTCGGCATTTAGAGGAATGGCAATAAAAATTATTGGAGTTGAAGGCGAAAAATTTCTGGAAGATTTATCTCAGGCGGTAACACAGGATTTTTTACTGGTTAATTATCCCATTATCCCAACCGGTACAATAAATGAATATTTAAAAGCGCAGGAAAAGGTAGAAAGTCAGGCTGATAGTACATTATTTGTTCAAAAGATAGCACAAAAAGCCGCTGTTGGGGTGCAAAATGTATTAGCAAAAGTGGGACTTGCAGATGATACTAATGAGTTAGGAGCTCCGGGCCCACATATTTTAGGTGATACTTATTTTAGTATGGCTGCACTTCGTTACGGAGATTATGTTGCTAAAATTAATGTAAAACCGTTATGTCGAAATGTAAAGGAATTATCAGGAAAGAAAATTGATGACGAAATTATTGACGCTGATGAAAACGCCTTTTTAACTTCCATCATATCAGATTTTTTTCGGTTAAACACAGCAGAATATGAAATGAGCGCACAGCTTTGTACAGATCTTGAAAAAATGCCTGTTGAAGACGCTTCTGTTCAATGGCCGGAGGAGATAAGTCCTTATCAGCCTATTGCGAAGCTGGTATTTTTTCCTCAGGAAACTTTTAGTCCGCAACGACGTGTTTATGCCGATGATGTTCTGAGTTTTAACCCGTTTCATTGTCTGCCGGAACATCGACCTTTAGGAAATATCATGCGCGTGAGAAAACTGGCTTATGAAACTTCGAGTAAATTCAGGCATTTAATGAATGCTCAGCAAAGAATTGAACCCTCTTCAATAGATGAATTACCTGATTAAGTGAAATAGTACTTAAAAAACATACGTCATTAATCAAGCGGTGATGCTACTATTTAATCACCGCTTTTGGTTTTATTTATTTTCTCAAAAAATAGATTTTGAATTTAAAGCCGATAATTTAACAATTAGAAAACTACAATCCAGGCGTGACTGTTATGTTAAAGGAAATACAAATTTAACATTCGGTAAAATAAAAGAACTGCAATAATTACTGGGAATTTTGCGTTGTATTTTAAAAATGAGTGAGAATTATTTACTCATAATGTTAATTTATAAAAATATTTTTCAAAAAAAATTACTAAAACGTTTTTGTAAATCGTTTTAATAAAATATATTTGTTTTAATAAATTAACTAATTTTTAATACAAACTTAACATTTTATGCTAAAAAAGATAACTATCAAAGATATCGCAAAAGCTGCAAATGTCTCGGTTACCACAGTTTCTTTTGTTTTGAACCATAAAGGAATTGAAAAGGGAATAAGTAAAAAAGTAATAGAGAAAGTTTTAAAAGTTAGTGATGAAATGAAATTCAAACCCAATATGATGGCCAGTAGTTTAAGGACAGGCAAAACAAGCTCAATTGGGCTAATAGTAGAGGATATTTCAAATCAGTTCTTTTCTGATTTGGCAAAAGTGATTGAAAGAGAAGCTATAGATTTAAATTACAGAGTATTTTATTGCAGTACCGGAGGAAATGACGAGCGTGCCATTGAGTTAGTAAACAGCTTATTGCAGGCAAATGTTGACGGTTTTATTATAACTCCTACAGAAAATATGAAATCGACTATCGATAGATTATTAGCACTTAAATGTCCGGTTGTTTTACTCGACAGGTATTTTGAAAATCAGGAAGCAAGCCATGTCGTACTTGATAATTTTGAAGCGGCAGAAACTGCAACCCAATATCTCTTAAAAACGGGATCAAAAAAAATTGCATTTGTTACTAATTCGTCACAGTTGATTCAGATGAATTTGAGAAAACTCGGCTATAGTAATGCATTAAAAAAAGAAGGTTTATTTGATATTTCAAGAATTCTTGATCTCGAATATTATATATCTGAAGAAGAACGAATAGAGCAAATCTCTCAATTTCTGGACAGTAATCCTGACATTGATGCGGTTTTGTTTGGCGCTAATTATCTCTTGCTGGCAGGTTTACAATCCTTTAGGAAATTGAAACTGAAAATTCCTGCTGATAAAGCGATAATTTGTTTTGACGATCATGACAGTTTTAAGTTTCATACACCATCTATTACAGTTTTAGCACAACCAATTGAAGAAATGGGAAAAAAGACGATAAAATTATTAATGGAGCAAATGAATGATAGTGCAAACTATGAAATTATTAAAGAAAAGAAAAAAGGAAATCTAATAATCAGGGAGTCTGTATAAGATGATTTCCCTTTTTTTAAACCAATTTACTAAAACGATTTAGTATTTTACTAAAACAGAAAAAACAATTGAAAATTAATAAAAAAACGCTTATGAGATAAAACAATAAAACTTTAAAACAGACCCCCTTATATTACTGATTCTGCTAAGGAAAAAGTAATTAACTAAACAAATCAAACCAAATAAAAACTAGTATTAATTATGAAAAAACTGTTATATGAATCGCTGTTAGTCTTTCTAATGGTAATATGCTGCCAAGGAGTGAATGCACAAAGCAAAACGATCTCCGGAGTAATTAAAGATAATGCAAATATGCCTATTCCGTTTGCTATTATTAAGGAAAAAGGAACTAAAGTACAAACGAATAGTGATGAAAATGGAGCATTTAAAATTTCAGTAAACGAAGGTGCTATAATCACAATAAGTTCAGTAGGATTTAAAACACTGGAAATAAAAGCTGCTGACGGAATGGAAATCAAGCTTCAAACAGACACTAACGAACTTGACGGCGTTACTGTTACTGCTTTGGGACAATCTAAAAAGAATAAATCGATAGGTTATGCTACAAGTACAATCAAAGCCGATGCGATAACAAAAACGGCTTCGCCTACAATTGCCAATTCTTTATATGGTAAAGCACCCGGCGTACGTATTTCGTCAACTCCCGGAGGAGCAGGAGCAATCAATATCCAGATCCGCGGACTAAACTCTATCACGGGAAAAAATCAACCGCTTATTGTTTTAGATGGTGTGCCAATTCGTGATGGTGAAGTAAATAACAATGATTACTGGAACGCGCCACGTGTTAAAAGTAATGGCTTAGCAGATATAAATCCGGAAGATATTGAGAGTATTTCGATATTAAAAGGTGCTTCTGCGGCAGCATTATACGGATCTGAAGCGGTAAACGGAGTTGTATTGATTACATCTAAATCAGGAAAAGGAAAAAAAGGTTTAGGTATTGATTTCAGTACAAGTTATTCTAATAACCAAATCGCATACTTGCCAAGATTTCAATATGAAAGAGGTCCGGGATGGACAAATGCCAATTATTCTACGGGATTTTTAGCGCCGGATGGTTTTGCTCATTATGACACAAATGGTGACGGAGTTGCTGATACCAGAGGAGTTTCGGCGAGTAGTAATAACTTTGGTCCGTGGTTCGATGGACAGCCTGTTATGTCTTGGGATGGTGTAATACGTCCGTATTCGGCACAAAAAAACGGATATAAAAATTTGTTTCAAAACGCGTGGGATGCAACAACAAATTTTGCAATTTCGAACAATACAGACAATAGCAGCATTCGTTTTTCATACACACACACTGAATCTGAAGGATTGAGTATGGGAAATAATAACAAAAAAAATACCCTGAACTTAAATACATCGTTTAAAACGGGCAAAAATTTAAAAACAGATGTTATTGTGAGTTATATGAATCAAAGTGTTCATAACCGTACTTTTGCAATGGATCGTTTGATTAATAACTTTACAGGAATGCTTAGTCCCTTTGATAATGGTGACTGGTACAAAGCAAAATATAAAACCAGTTTAGGCTACAAATATGTTACCGGAACAAATCAAAGTTTAACTCCTGACGAAAACATTATACGTAATGGTTTCAAAGCTGATATTGGTGATTATTTCTGGAATATAAATGCGAAACAACAAGATGAGATCACAAATCGTTTAATTGCCAGTGTTACAGAAACATTTACTATTAGTAAAGATTTTACATTGCGCGGTCGTGTTTCTACAGATTTAACGTCAGTAAATATCGAATCAAGAAATCCGGTAGAAGTGCCTTTAATTTATCAATTTGGAGGAGATAAATCAGGATCTTATTTATTAGATTCTCAGGATTTTAATATTCTTTATGGCGATTTATTATTGACTTATAATAAAAAAATCAACGAAGATTTCAACGTAACTGCTCTTCTTGGTTATTCAGGATCAGATGAAACAGGTAAATTTTTAGGTCGTTCGACTAATGGCGGTTTAAGTGTTGAAGGATGGTATGATATGAATTCATCTATAAATATACCAACCAGTACATCATCTAAATATGAAGTAATAAAAGATGCCGTTTTTGGAACATTAAATGCAAGTTTCAGAAATTATTTATTTGTGGAAGGAACAATCAGGAAAGACCGCACTTCTACAATGAACCCAAATAACAATGCCTTTACTTATCCATCTGTAAATTCAAGTTTTGTACTTTCAGATGCGGTTCAGTTACCGGAATTTATAAGTTATGCAAAAATGCGCGGTTCATGGGGAATTGTAGGTAATTATCCGGATCGTTATGCGGCGAATATTGCCTTCAGTCAAACATCATTAGGAAATCAGGGAACTACAACTCCTGTATTGACTACAAATTCTCCAACAGAATATGGAAATGAAGGAATCAAACCAGAAATGAAAACAGAGTACGAACTTGGTTTTGAAACTAAATTTTTTGACAGAAGACTTGGACTTGATTTCTCTTATTATAATGCTACAATCAAAGATCAAATCCTTAATTTGACTTTAGCACCAACTACAGGAGCAACTTCTATCCTGGCAAATGTAGGGGAGTTGAGTAATAAAGGATTTGAGGTTGCTTTGACAGGTTCTCCTTTTAGAACCGAAAGTTTTTCATGGGATGTGACTTTAAACTGGGCTAAAAACATCAATAAAATCGTAAAATTAGCAAATGGCGCAACTGAATTATTACACGCTGATTATGACGGTTCTGCTGCACAATTAAAATCAGTTGTAGGAGATCCGATGGGAGGAATTTATGCACATCCCGTTAAAACAGATGCCAGCGGTAATAAAATGGTTGACTCTGACGGATATTATATGATTGATGGTGACAAGTGGCAAAAATACGGAACAGCTACACCAAAAGGAGTGGGAGGTTTAATGAATACTTTTACTTATAAAAATGTAACCTTAGATGTAAATATTGATTATTCATACGGAGGATATTTAATGCCTACAGGTGTTAACTGGATGACATCAAGAGGATTGACAGAAGAAAGTTTGAATTATAGTACAAATGACCGCGGTGGTTTAACGTATTATATGGATGGTGGTAAAGGAGTTCAGGTTCCTAATAGCGCAACCGCAGGACCAGGCGGACAAACTTTATACCGCGATGGTATGTTGATGAATGGTGTAACCGCAGACGGTACATCAAATACCAATGTTATCTCTCAGGCAGGTTATTATAATATGACATACAACTGGGGAGGTCCACAATACAGCAGTTCACGTTATGATTTATACATTCAAAAGAATGATTATGTTAAAATGAGAGAAATATCACTTGGTTATACTATGCCGGCTTCATGGGCTGACAGAATTGGAGCATCAAAGGTAAGTTTTTCTGTTTTTGGACGTAATTTGTTTTACATCTACAGAACCATTAAAGATATGGATGCTGAAGCAACTACATCAGGATCAAGATGGTCTCAAAACGTAAACAATGCAGGATTGACTCCGTCTACCAGAAGTTTTGGAGCAATGATCAGAGCATCGTTCTAATTGATAAATTATAATTAAAAAAATAACAACATGAAAAAATTATTATATATATCATTACTGGCAGTGACAGCATTTTTTAGCTCGTGTACCCAGAATGATTTCGAAGATGCTTACAAAGATCCCTCTAAAGTAACAACGACAGATGTGCCTAAACAATTTGCCGGATTCATGAAAATTAACTTTGAAGATGTAATCCCGTCTTATTGGAATTATTTTACCGTTATAAGATCGACTTCGTTAACCTATACTCAGGCTCACGGATTTAGCAATACAACAGGACGTTATATTCCCGGACCTGCCGTAAATGACAGATGGGGAAGATATTACAAATTTATTACCCAATACAGAGAATTAGAAAAAGTGATGGCTGCTTTGCCTGTAGCACAGCAAACAGAAAATAGAATTTATACCATAACTTCAACGATTTATTTATATGATCATACCGCAAAAATGATCGATAACTTTGGTGATATTCCTTTTTCTGAAGCAGGAAAAATTGGTTCAACAGGCGGAAATTATGCCAATGCATTACCCAAGTATGACAATCAAATCGAACTTTATACTTTAATGTTAGATCAATTGAAAACTTTTTCGACTGAATTAAATACTATTGCGTTAACTCCAAAAGTAGAATTAGAATTTAAAAATCAGGATTTAATTAATAAAGGAAATCTTGAAAGCTGGAAAAACTATTGCAATTCTTTACGTTTGAAACTGTTAAACAGAGTTTCTGCATTTCCTGCATTATCTGCAAGAGCAAATACAGAAATTGCCCAAATCATTACAGAAGCAAAATTAGTAGATGAAAATTCAGAAAATATTGCCTTTAGAGTTTATAGTCAGGATACTGACTTAGATACGGCAGGTTTTATTGATGCCATGGAAGGCTCTAATAACAACATTGCCCCAAAACCTATGATCGACCATATGAATGCTAATAATGATCCTCGTGAGCCGTGGTTGTTTGAAATAGGAGAAAAAGCAACTGTTTTTACAGGACTTGATCCAACATTGACTTCAGGAGTTCAGGATCAATTAATAGTTGATGGTAAAATTGCAGTTTACAACAGATCTGTAATCAGTAGAAACAAATGGTTGCCGGGAACCCTTATAAATGCTGCCGAAGTAAACCTGATTCTGGCAGAATATTATGCAAGAAATAATAACGCAGCCGCAGCAAAAACTTATTTTGAAAAAGCGATCAGACAATCCGTTGAATATTATGTAAGATTAGGTGATAAAGCAGATGTTTTAACATGGAAACCAACCACAGAACCAACTCCTGCCGAAATTGAAGCTTATATTACCAAAATTAATTTTGGCGGAGCCGTAACAGCAACAGATCAATTGGCATTAATTGCTTTTCAAAAGTACATTCATTACAATATAATGCAGGCTGATGAATCTTGGGCTGAACAAAGAAGACTGAAACTTCCGGCTCTACTATTTCAGGATGATGAAACAAGTACTGTGAGAAAAACACCTCCAACACGATGGACTTATCCAAACTCTGAAAGTGTTTATAATACAGCTAATTACAATACAGTTAAGGATAAAGATAACTTAAGCACTAAAATTTTCTGGGACGTAAAATAATTCCATTTGTAATGTTTTAGTTAATAATTATAAAACCCCTGATCAGGAATATTTCCTGAATCAGGGGTTTATTTTTTTTTTATAAGATAGAATATTTCTATTTTTTTTAAAGAATAATTAATGGATTAAGTTTTAAATGCAGGAACATAAATAAAACCTAATTTATTGGCTTTGGCTTCGGTATTTTGGCAGAAATTTACTAATTTACAGGTTCAATCCAGCCCAATTTAATTCAAGAATAAATTGGTCAGGAGTTTGTTTAATTTAAGAAATCAATATTTCAACTAAAAAAAATATTTATGGATTCTCAACAAAATTCTCCTCTGCCTAACAAAATTTTTAAAAGCGAAAGCGAAATTCCCGACGAATTTAAAGTCGAGGAAATACATCAAAGAACCTATTTGTTAAATGGGGAACTGGTAGAATGGAACGGCGAAGTTTTAGAACTTTATTCACCAATATGTATTCCAACAGAAAACGGATTACAAAGAAAACTTTTAGGAAGCGTACCAAACACAGGAGTTAAAGAAGCTTTAGAAGCGCTTGACGCCTCTGTAAAAGCATATGATAACGGATTTGGAGAATGGCCAAAAATGCCCGTAGAAGGCCGAATTAAATGCATGGAAAAATTTGTGTATTTAATGGGACAGCAACGCGAGCTAATCATCAAATTATTAATGTGGGAAATAGGAAAAACACTGCCGGATTCGACTAAAGAATTTGACAGAACCGTTGACTACATTAATCAAACAATTGATGCATTAAAAGATATCGATCGCGAATCGTCAAGATTTGAACAGGCTGAAGGAACTATTGCTCAAATCAGAAGAGCGCCTTTAGGAGTTGTGCTAAGTATGGGACCTTTTAATTATCCTTTAAATGAGATATTTACAACGCTTATTCCCGCATTGATAATGGGAAATACCATTTTATTTAAGCTTCCTAAACACGGAGTTCTGGCACATTATCCTTTACTGAATGCCTTTAAAGAAGCTTTTCCAAAAGGAACGGTAAATACGCTTTACGGAAAAGGAGCAGAAATTATTACGCCAATTATGGAAAGCGGAAAAGTGAATGTACTGGCATTTATTGGTTCAAGTAAAGTTGCAAACGGACTTAAAAAACTCCATCCTAAAGTCAATCGTCTTCGTGCAATTTTGAGCCTTGATGCTAAAAATGCGGCAATTGTAACCAAACATGCAGATCTTGATGTTGCCGTAAGCGAATGTTTATTAGGCGCTTTATCATTCAACGGACAAAGATGTACGGCTTTAAAATTAATATTTGTACAAAAGGAAATTGCCGAAGAATTTAATAAAAGACTTACAGCCGCTGTTTCTCAATTAAAACCGGGACTTCCGTGGGAACAAAACGTAAAAATTACGCCGTTGCCTGAGGTAAATAAACCGGCATATCTTAAAGAATGTCTGGATGATGCAATTGCAAAAGGAGCGAAAATTTTAAATGAAAACGGAGGATATAGTGAAGAATCATTTGTATTCCCGTCAGTAGTTTTTCCTGTAACTACAGATATGAAATTGTATCATGAAGAACAATTTGGACCAATTATTCCTGTCGTTCCGTTTGAAAATATTCAGGATCCTATTGATTATCAAATCAACGCTTCGCACGGAATGCAGGTAAGTATTTTTAGTGAAGAACCGCAGGAAGTTTCCCTGTTAATTGACTCATTTGTGAATTTAGTAAGCAGAGTAAATATCAACTGTCAGGCTCAAAGAGGTCCCGATGTTTTCCCTTTTACAGGAAGAAAAGACAGTGCCGAAGGAACACTTTCGGTTTTTGATGCATTGCGTTCTTTCTCGATCAGATCTTTGGTTGCAGCAAAAATTACACCTGCAAACAAAAAACTTTTAAATACAATTGTAAAAGATCACGATTCCAGTTTTTTAAGCACAGATTATATCTTTTAAATCAGTATTTTTCATGTCTCAGTTTCCGTCAGATCTTTGTCAGAGTTTAAAACCAAGAGTGTAAGGAACTTTGGAAAAGTTTATGTTCAAAGCAGTTCTGCGTATTTTTGTCATTTCGACGAAGGAGAAATCTTCGCAAGTAACTCGACAAAGATTGGCGATTTTGATTACAGAGCTTCTCGCGAAGATTTCTCCTTCGTCGAAATGACAAGATTGGGGCTATTTTGTGTAAAATATTACCTTAAAATCTTTGTCAAAGTTTAATAATTGAAGTTCCTTACACCCTTGGTTTAAAACTTTGACAAAGATTATGTCTTAAATTAGTCTGTACATTTTATGCGAACGAGGAATCTCCGTAAGGTAACTCTAAAATCAATTCGCCAATCTTTAACAAACCCGACAGGTTTTAAAAACCTGTTGGGTTTAATTCGTTGTACCAATTACCATTTAAAACAAAATAAAACTTTGTAATAAATGATTTACTTTTTGATCAATTATCCTCAAACAACATTTATTACAAATAATTAACATCACTAATTTCAAATACTTTCAGCTTTTTTAATATCTTTCGCCCCAACCCTAAAAGCTTTACACATATGACATTGATTTCCAAAGAAAAATTTACTAAAGCTTCGGGCCTTTCTAAAATTCCTATTCCCGGATTGCCATCGTATTTAATGAAAGTAATGAAAATTAATAATTTAAATGCCATTGTAAAAGAAGCGGGTAATCTTGAGGGCGCAGATTTTGCTAATTATGTCTTAACGAAAATAGGCGTAAAAGTGCACTTTGACGCAACCGAATTGCAAAATATCCCTCGCGAAGGAGCCTTTATCGTTATTGCAAATCATCCTTATGGTGGTATCGAATCGCTGGCTTTATTAAGTACGATTTCGAAAATCAGACCTGATACATTGTATATGGGAAATTTTTTATTAAAGGAAATTCCAAATCTTGAAAAATGTATTATAGGAGTAAATCCGTTTGAAAACGTACAAAATTCTGCGAGTATTACAGGATTAAAAATGACACTTAAAGCCCTTGCCGAAGGAACTCCTGTTGCGATATTTCCTGCCGGAGAAGTTTCTTCATATAACTTTAAAACCAGTAAAATTACAGATCCGGAATGGCATCCCGTAGTGGGGAAAATTATCTCAAAAGCCGATGTGCCCATTTTACCAATCTATTTTCACGGAAATAACGGTATTTTCTTCAGTATGTTAAAAACAATTCATCCTATGTTGCAGACATCAAAACTGATTTCTGAACTTTTTAACAAACAAGGATATATACTTAAAGTGACTATTGGCAAAGCCATACTTTTAAATGGTTCAAAAGGGAAATCTTTTGATCCTTTATTATTGCAAAGTCTTAGAAACAAGCTTTATGCACTAAAAAATCAATCACAAAATTAATTGTTCTTTTCAGAGTTCAGCTTCTTCAAATAAATAAAATACAAACCTTCAAAGTCATTGATTTTGAAGGTTTTTTTATTTTGGAAAACACAACTTATATAATTCCGAAAAAATAAAATAAAAAAAATACAGTTTTAAATTACATATTGATGGATTGCTTAGATTTGTATAACGCCAAAAACATTTGCTATCATGCCTATCATTGAACAATCAGAATATAATTTTCCTTCGATTATTCATCGCAACAAGCACATTACTACAATTTATGCTGCGTTGTTTAAAAGGTTTGATGCGCCCGGATATACACGAGAAAAGCATGAATTAAGTGATGGAGATTTTATCAATATTGATTTTATTATAAACGACCCTAAAAAAGCAGTTATTTTATGTCATGGTTTAGAAGGCGATTCCCGAAGAACGTACGTTAATAGCTGTTCGGATTATTTTGAGCAGAAAGGTTTTTCAGTTTTCGCCTGGAACAATCGTACTTGTGGAGGTGAAATGAATCGTTTGCCAAGACTTTATCATCACGGTGCAGTTGATGATCTGGACGAAGTGGTTCAATTTGTTTTACAAAAAGGATTTGATGATGTTTATCTAATTGGTTATTCAATGGGCGGGGTTCAGCTTTTGAATTATTTAGGCTGGTCAAAAATCGATAAACGTGTAAAAGCGGCAGTTTCAATTTCAGTTCCAACTCATATCGCGACAAGTGCTGCAATACTTAAACAAGGTTTTAACCGAGTTTATTTAAAGAATTTTACAATTGATATTAAAAGAAAGCTAAAACATAAGGCCGCACAATTCCCTGATTTTATAAACCGTGATCAAATTGATAAAATTACATCTTTTGATGAAGTTGATCATTATTTTACAGCGCCATTACATGGTTTTGCAAGCCGGGATGATTATTATCAGCGCGTTTCTCCGGAATTTTCACTTAAAGATATTACAATTCCCGTTTTAATTATTAATTCACTTGATGATCCATTTTTAGGTGAAAGATGTTATCCCAGAGCGATAGCAAAAGACAGCGCATTTGTATATCTGGAAACTCCAAAGTATGGAGGACATTGCGCTTTTCCGTTGCGTAATTCAACCTATTCTTATGCAGAAAAAAGGGCTTATGAGTTTTTTACTTCCAAATAATCTGGAGATATTCGCAATAAACAATTAGAAAAAAACTTATATTTTATTCTCAAGCTGAACCTCGAATTTACCCCAAAAAGGACTATCAGCCATTTGTGAATGTCCAATTACTAAAATATGATTTCCTTTTTGTTTTAGTTGAATTTTTAAATCCATACTAAAAGGTCCGTCTGAAGTATTGTCAGGGAAAATAATTTGGCTAAAACGAATATTTCCTTTGCCTGTTGTTGGAACAATCTTTCCGTTTAATTCACCTAAATCTTCATTCTTGAATTTTACATATATTCTTGGATGAATAGAATCTAAGGAACCTTCAGCTGTAAAAAGACCCTCTTTATTTTTAAAATTCATAAAGATTGTGTCGCCAATTTGTTTGTTCTCTTCTTTTTGTCTGACTTCAATTTTTTTTGTAGCAATTGTATCTGAATGATAAATGGCTGCGTTCTTGGTTTGTTTTTGTTGGCATGAAAAAAAGAAGATTGATATTAAAAGTATCGAGAAAATTTTCATAGTAGTATTTTTAGTAATTATTTCAAATTTAGTTCTTTTTCCAAAATATTTGTTACACAATAGAAGTTGGATTTTGCAGAATTTCAAATTTCGTTTTCGATCAACACGAAACCTGAGTTTAAGGATAAACTTAATCGCAAAGTGCGCTAAGATTTTATAAGTATGGTTTTTAAAAAATAAAAAGAATGCAAAGCTTTGTCTGGAACCAGCTTTGCGAACTTTTTATTTTTTCACAGTAATATTGAGTAAAAATCTTAGCGCTCTTTGCGTTAAAATTCTATTTTTTTCTTCCTTTAAAATATTTTATGTTTCTCTACAAGTTTTGTATTAATCCTTCGATTTCCAGTTTTTTTATTAAAATTATCTTCTCAATATGCTGTAAGGAATATTTATGAAATTTATTTTCTGAATGTCTTTCCATCATTAAAAAGGTTCTAATTGTCTCGTTTTTATTACTAAAACAAAAAGCTTATGTTTGTGATAAAATACCACAATTATAAATTTCCTCAGACATTTTAACCATTTAAAAAGCAGAAATATAAATGATTTTTATTTACCAAATTGTAACAAAACCATTAACGTCAAGGCCAATTGCTGACGAAATTTGTCCTTCGTGTAACGAAAAAAATTCTCTTGAAGTAATCTTATATATGAGATACATTGCAATGGGAATACCTATTTTTGGGATGGGCAGAAAAACGAGCGTTGTTTGTAGAAACTGCGGAAATGTTATTAAAAAAATAGATACTTCCATATTTACAAAACGAAAATATTCTGATAATGTAGCTGCGGCGATAAAGAATATTCGAAACCATAAAAGAACCTTATGGCAACTGCTTTATCCCTGGTCATTATGTTTCGTTTTACCAGTTCTGATTTTGATATTTATGGGAATTGCTTCCATTAATAAAAAAAGAACAAACAATAAAGCGAAAGAATATTCTGAGCTGTTAATGCATCCAAAATCCGGAGATATTTATAAATCGACCTGGTCAGAAAACGGAATGTCTGAAGGAGTTTTGATAAAATTGCTTCGCACAAATGGAGATACAATGTTTGTGGTTAAAAGCAAAACGAAAATCCCGATGAGTTTTGCAAAAGAAGAATGGGATAAACTTTCATCAGATGACGGCGCATTTGAAACTAAAGAATATAAAGTACAGAAATTTTCGGCATTAAAAGAAGCCAATTATGCTGATTTCTTTCAATATAATAAAGACGCAAACAATAAGGAATATCCAATATATTTGGGTCAGGTATTAAACAGTAAATGTGAAATGGATCTGGATTTTGAAACAATAGAACGTAAAAAATAAAAAGCACGATTTTGACATTGAAACTTGTTGACAAAGTCGAAGAAAATTATTTTAGGAAGTTTTGTGACAAGATACAATTAAAAATAAAAGGTAGAATTCTAAAAAAACACATTTTTTAAAGCACAACAAATGGCAACAAATCTGACTTGATGCACTTATTTATATGGGAAATTCGTGATGTTTTTTTCCAAAATAAAAAAAAAATGAACTAAATGCGATTATTTTAAGGATTGTACTAGTAAATAGACTACATTTATACTCTATAAATAATTATAATATGCAAGAAGGTACAGTAAAATTCTTCAATGAAGAAAAAGGTTTTGGTTTTATTACGCCAAAAAACGGTGGAAGTGAAATTTTCGTTCATGTTTCAGGTCTATCTGAAAATATCCGTGAAAATGATGAAGTACGTTACGACATAGCTGAAGGTAAAAAAGGACCTAATGCTGTAAACGTAGTAGTAGCTTAAAGATACTAATGTGACTCAATCTATTATAGATTGACCATTTTACATAAGTAAGGTAAAACCAGTGAAGTTTATTCACTGGTTTTTTTTTATGTTTATAATTTAATGATAATCAAAGAATTATGTCTTATGATTGTTTTTGTTTCAATTATTCTTTTTCAAGAAATTGTCTTAAAACATACTGTAGGATTCCATCATTTCTGTAATATTCAATTTCTATTTTTGAATCCAGTCTGGCAATAACATTAAAGCTAATTTTTTCACCGTTCTCTTTCACAGCCGTAACTAATAGTTCTTTTAGAGGTTTTATATCCTGTGCGATTCCTGAAATACTAAATATTTCTTTTCCTGTCAATCCAAGACTTAAAGCATTTTCACCTTTTTTATATTGTAACGGCAACACGCCCATACCTACTAAATTGCTTCGGTGAATTCGTTCGTAACTTTCGGCAAGAACTGCTTTTACGCCTAAGAGGAAAGTTCCTTTTGCAGCCCAGTCTCTTGATGATCCGCTTCCATATTCTTTTCCTGCAAGAATAACTAACGGCGTATGATCTTCTTTATATTTTACAGATGCATCGTACACGCTCATTTCTTCACCCGTAGGAAGATATTTTGTATAACCGCCTTCTTTATCTGCTAAGGCATTTTTAATACGAACATTAGCAAAAGTTCCTCGTATCATCACCTCATCATGACCACGACGAGAACCGTAAGAGTTAAAATCGGCTTTTTGTACATCACGGCTAATCAGATATTTACCCGCAGCTGAATTTTCGTTGAATGATCCTGCCGGCGAAATATGATCTGTAGTAATACTGTCACCAAGTACTAATAAAGTTCTGGCATTTTCAATGTCTTGTAATGGTTTTGGATTTTCAGGAAGATCTTTAAAAAAAGGCGCTTCTTTAATATAAGTTGAATTATCATTCCATGCATAAATTTTTTCTTCGGGTATTTTTAAATTTTGCCATGTTTCGTTTCCGTCAAAAATAGTTTCATAGCTTTTCGCGAATTGTTTAGGAGATAATACAGCGCTTAAAACTTCATGGATTTCATCATCACTAGGCCAGATATCTTTTAAATAAACCGGCAATTGATTTGAGTCATAACTTAAAGGTTCATTAAGTAAGTCAATATCAACTCTTCCCGCAAGGGCAAAGGCAACGACAAGCATTGGCGACATTAAAAAGTTCATTTTGATTTGAGGATGAATTCTTGCCTCAAAATTTCTGTTTCCGGATAAAACAGATGCCAGAACAAGATCGTGGTCTTCAACTGCTTTAGCAATATGCGCAGGCAAAGGTCCTGAATTTCCAATGCATGAAGTACAACCGTAACCCACAACGTGAAATTTTAACGCTTCAAGATCGCCCAGTAAATCGGCTTTTGCCAGATAATCTGTTACTACTTTTGAACCTGGAGCAAGTGAAGTTTTTACCCACGGTTTTACATTCAGTCCTCTTTCTCTTGCTTTTTTGGCAACAAGTCCGGCGCCAATCATAACATACGGGTTAGAAGTATTGGTACAAGATGTAATCGCAGCGATTGCAACTGCACCATCCGAAAGCATAAATTGTTCGTTACCCAGAGTTACCGCAACAGTTTTGATACCATCTTCTATTTTTTCCTCAATTTTTGCATTGTCAGGAATTATAGCTTCACCTTGAATAGGTTGAGATCCGCCTTCACCAGACCAGCGCGCCACTTGTTTAGGAGGGAAATTTTTTCGTCCAAAAGTTTTATCCAGCATATCTATAAGTGACGGCTGAAGATTTTTAAGGAGAATTTTATCCTGTGGTCTTTTTGGACCTGCAATAGTAGGTTCTATAGTAGATAAATCAAGTTCAAGAATATCAGTATATGTAATCGATTCATCTCCAGTTCGCCACAGTAAATTTGCTTTGCAATATTGTTCAACAAGATCAATTTGTTCTTCAGATCGGTTGCTGAGACGCATATATTCTAACGTTTTTTCATCAATAGGAAAGTAGGTTACAGTACATCCAAATTCTGGTGACATATTACCAATTGTCGCACGATCAGGAACGCTTAAACTGTCCAGTCCGGGACCAAATACTTCAACAAATTTACCTACAACGCCATATTTTCGAAGCAATTCTGCAATTGTAAGTACCATATCCGTGGCTGTAGATCCAAGCGGAATTTTACCTGAAAGTTTAAGCCCGATAACTTCCGGCATTATAAAATAAATTGGCTGACCTAAAATAGCAGCTTCGGCTTCGATTCCTCCAACTCCCCAAGCTATAACGCCAATTCCGTTAACCATAGGCGTATGGCTGTCAGTTCCTACCAAGGTATCTGGAAAAATTTCACCGTTTCTTTCAATTACACCTTTTGATAAATATTCTAAATTTACCTGATGGCAAATTCCCATTCCCGGCGGAACTACGCTAAAATTACTAAAGGATTGCTGCGCCCATTTTAAAAATTCATAACGCTCAGAATTTCGTTTGTATTCTTCCTCCATATTTCTGAGATAAGAATATTCTGTTCCAAAATAATCAACCTGAACCGAATGATCGATCACTAAATCAACCGGAATCAGCGGGTTTATCATGTCGGGATTTTTTCCTCTTCTTGCAGCTTCAGTCCTTAACGATGCAATATCTACAACCGCAGGAACTCCGGTAAAATCCTGCATCAGGACACGCGCCGGTTTAAAAGGAATGTCTTTGTCAGATGCTTCGGGTTTCCAGTTCAGGATGGTTTCAATGTTTTCTTTTGTAATGGCGAAATCATCATAATTTCGTAATACATTTTCTAAAAGAATTCTGATTGAGAAAGGCATTTTTTGGATATTAAAACCCTGATTTTCCATCTCAGCCAGACTGTAATATGAAAATGTTCTGTTTTTTGTAGTTAGAAGTCTTTTAATTTGGTAGATATCATTTTGCATAATTGACAGTGTTTAATTTAATAATGAGACATAATTGATGCCGAGTTGTGTATTACAGATCCTGAAATTATTTATCGTGAACGTTTTTTGACTGAGCTTATAATTATTTTCAAAAATCCTGCCATCTGATTAAGGTTCAGATTTTCAGTTTATTGCGATTTTAATAATTATTTTTTTTTCGATATATCACTAATTTACAAATTTCTTCGAGAATATTCTAAAAAGTAAGAGCGACTTAACAAAATTTTATCCTTCGGGTTTAAATAGTAAAAGGGGTTTAACACAAAACATAATCTCTATTTATCAAAATAGGAATTAATTTACATAAAGATAAGATTTTTACAGATAGCTATAAATATATAAATGTAGTTAAACTAAAGCATCGCGCATAAAAAAAGCCTTCACGTTAATGAAGGCTTTTTGAGTTTATTCCTTATGAGGGAATATAAAAAATGAAAATAAAAGTGATATTGAACTGGCGATTATCCAGGAACGCATCCAAAAAAATAAAAAATTAGATCTGTCGGAGCAATTTACACTTGCCAAAACCAAGGTAATAAAAAAAGTTGTCGTCAGGTTTTTAAGAACTTTTGATAAGCATTTTTGAATGTGGTTGCACGCAATTCGCATTCTTATTTTAAATTGATTAACTGAGGTCCAAATTCTTCATAAAAAATATTTTCATGATTTACATTTAAACCAATCAGAGATTCATATTGTGTTTTGATAAACATTTCCGGACCGCAGATATAAAATTTTGCTCCATCTAATAAAATGGAATCTTTGCATTTATTAAGATCTACACGACCTTGAATAATTTGATTTGAAGCAAGGTGATGATCTTCAACCTTATCATAAAACGTGTAATTTTCAAGCCATTGCGCATTTTCCTTTAAGGTAGAGATTTGATTCTTAAATGCGTGAACAGATTCATTCCTGCAACCGTGAATCCAGACTGTTTTTTTATTCTGAATAGCGTTCATGTTGGTTTCCAGCATACTCAACATCGGTGTAAAACCAACTCCGCCACTTATTAAAACCAATGGATTTTTAGATTCTTTTTCTAAATGGAATAATCCGGCCGGAGCCGAAATTGAAATCACATCGCCTTCTGATTTTGAATGAAGTGTATTAGAAACCATTCCGAAAGGATTATCAGCGATTCCGTTTTCTTTTTTAACAGAAATTCTGTAATATTCAGGATTAAAAGCGCTTGATAAACTGTATTGTCTTGGTTGTAAAAGTCCTAATTCATCGACAAAAACCTGAACGCTTATATACTGACCTGAATGGAAATCAGCAATTTCTTTTCCGTCTTCAGGATATAAATAAAAAGATTTTATTTCTGTTGATTCCTCGACGATTTTTTTGATTGTAAATTTTCTCCATCCGTTCCAGCTGCCTGATTTTGCTGCATTTTCTGCGTAAAGTTCTTTTTCAATATTAATCATAATTCCGGCAAGCTGATAATAAGCGATGGTCCAGGCGTCAAGAATTTCCGGCGTTGCAGCTTCGCCAATAACTTCACCAATTGAAGCGATAAGGTGAGTTCCTACGATTTTATATTGCTCTGGCTGAATATTTAGGCTTCTGTGTTTTGTGCCAATTCCTTTTAATACGCCAATTAAAACACTTGGATCTTCTATATTTTCGGCGTAAGCCAATACGGCATTTGCCAAAGCAGATTTTTGTCTTCCGTTTGCCTGATTTCCCATATTGAACATATTTTTCAATTCAGGATGATGTTTAAACATTCGCGTATAGAAATGTTGGGTAAGATCTTCGCCATTGGATTTTAAAATAGGAATTGTTGCTTTAATAAGCTCTTTTTGATCTGAATTCATGTTATTTTTTTAGGATTAAAAATGTGATGTAAAAAAAATATTTGGATTTATTTTTTATACAATTACAAAAATAGGTTTGATGTAATCCTGTATTTTATGATTCAAATCATAAGAGGTTTATTCAAAGGGAAAAAAGTATTCAGTTTACAGTTTTCGGTTATATGTTGGTAGAAAAATATTGAGAAAAAGCAAAGTATAGTCCCTAAGGGCAATGTCATTAAGTTAAGCTTAGAAAATAAAATTATCTCGCAAAGGCGCTAAGACGCAAAGTTTAAACACAATATTGTCATTTCGACGAAGGAGAAATCCTCTCGAGAAGCTCGACAAAGATTGGATTTGCGTTGCGGAGTTACTTACGGAGATTTCTCCTCCGTCTTAATGACAAGACTTGGCGATTTACGGGAGATTCATTCGGCATAATATTATTGATTTTTTCTTAACTTAATGACATTGCCCTACGGGACAATTTACAATGGCATTTTTTCTTTTCTACCAACATATAATCTCTCCGAGATATCTTTAACATTTAAATATTGAGAAAAAAGCAAATCAATACTCCGTTAGGAGTTATATGTTGGTAGAAAAAAAGACAAAATAAATTGAAGAATGTCCCATAGAGACTAAACATTATGGTGTGATTTGTTTATTATCAATAAAAAATAAACAAACAAGACCTAAGCTAGAGTTTCTTACATTCTTGATTTTGAGCTTTGACAAAGCAGTAAACTGCGACCGCAAACTGCGACTGCAAACCTAAAAAATCACTTATAAATCAACTCAAGAAAATCATTGCAATTATTTTTTAAATATTGTTTTCCGGTTTTATTTATTTCTTCGATTACGTGAATCCAGCCGTTGCTGATGATTGCATTTTTATAAAATTTGCAGATATTTTCGTCAAGCTGAATTTGCGATTCTGATTTCATTGTAATTTCGATAATAGTAAGCCATAAAAGCCAGTATGTTTCATAGGGAAACTCCGTTAATATTTGTCGAATTACAGGATCATTTTTGGGCTGAATAAATTTATTGTAACTCAAAAGCCCCAATCGTAATGTATTGATATAATGCTCGACAATTTTTGTTTTGTTACTATTAATTTTTAAAAGCTGAATGGCAATATTCAGTAATTCAAGGACTTCGGCTTTTTGATCCGTTTTGTTTTTTGAAAGATCGAGAAACCATAAAGCGTCAAAATAGCTATAATTATCCCAGAATTTAAATGTACAATTTTCGTAAAGTGGTGATGTAAGATTGGGATTTAATTTTAAATCTTTAACCTGATTTTCGTCGTCGCTGTTTATCGCTACAAGCAATCTGCTGCCCTTTATTTGCTGTTCAAGTTTAGACGAATGGACGAGGGCAGGACCAATCATAAAATCTTTAGTCAAATGCAGCGAAGTGTCCCTGTCGCCAATATCCATATATCCCACACTTACTGCGCCACGCGGAAGCAGGTAAAAATCAGCATCCTGACGATCTTTATTGAATTTAAAACACAACCTGTAAATATTTGTAACACAATTGATAAGCTCAGAATAATGATCCGAATATATCATGACGCAATCTGACGAAATATTGCCTTTTATCGCTTCGTTATTTTCAAGGGAATCAAATACAATTTTATAAAAATCATGCAATAATTCCTTCGATTTTACATGATCTTTTTCAATCATTTTTGTAAATCCTAACAAATCCACTAAGGCTAATATTTTATTCATTTTGCAATTTGTTTGATGGATTTTCTTAATTTTTAGAATTCTCTTTTTATATCGAGTTTTCTAATTCTGGAGTTTAATGTTGACGGATTAATATCCAGAATTTCTGCCGCACCGCCGGCTCCGGAAACTTTTCCGTTGCATTTTTTCAAGATATAAGTAATATAATCCCGTTCGTTTTCGACAATAGTTTTAATAGAAAAAGATTCGGTTTTTGCTTCAGGATTTAGTTTGTTAGACGAGAAAAGTTCTATTTCCTTTATTGTATCGCCGTCATTTAGCAATACGGCGCGTTGTATAACATGTTCGAGTTCCCTAATATTTCCGGGCCAGTTATAATTCATAATCTGCTGTAATGCTAAAGGAGAAAGTACAGGAATTTTTTTATCCATTTTGCCGCTGTAGATTTCTATAAAATGCTGTGCGAGTTTAGGAATATCTTCTTTTCTTTTTTCTAACGAAGGAACTAAAATAGGAAACACCAATAATCGATAATATAAATCCATTCTGAATCTTCCGGCGGCAACTTCGTCTTCCAGATTTTTATTTGTTGCGGCAATAAGTCGGACATTAATTTTCATGGGGGAATGTGACCCAATGCGTTCAATTTCTTTTTCTTGTAAAACCCTCAATAATTTGACTTGTAATGCCGGAGACATTTCGCCAATTTCGTCCAGAAAAATAGTTCCTCCGTTAGCAAGTTCAAATTTTCCCACGCGCGTTTCAAGTGCTCCGGTAAAGGAACCTTTTTCATGCCCAAAGAACAATGATTCTGCTAAATTTTCAGGAATCGCACCACAATTTACAATGACAAGCGGTTTGTTTTTGCGGTTTGATAAAGCGTGAATACTTTGCGCAATTTTTTCTTTTCCGGTTCCGCTTTCTCCTAAAATTAATACAGATGTGTCTGATGGTGCGACTCTTTTTATATAATTAAAAACGGTTAGCATTTGTGAGCTGTCGCCAATTATTCCCTCAAACCCAGTTTCTGCGATTTTAACTGGTTCTTTTTGTGGAGTTTTTTTCGGAATAAAAGTCTTTGGCTGAACCGAATAAAAACGAGATATCATTTTTGATAATGAACTTTCTAAAGTGGATAATAAATCAAGGTTTTCCTGTGAATACACTTTAAAATTTCTGCTGTAAAACGTAAAAGAAAATAAATTTGAATCGATTAAAATTGGGAAAACCAAATAAGATTTAATTCCGAAATTATGTGCAATCAAGCCTTTTATCGGCGCAGCCTGAAAATTTTTGATTAAGGATTCTTCGGTATAAATAATAGGTTTTAAATCTGTTTGGGATTTTTTATACGTTTCATTGAGTTCTTTTATTGATATTTCGGCGATTTGCGATAATTTCTGAACGGTGATAATTTGATATTCGGCGATGTTTTTTCGGGCGATTCCTAAATTCGAATATTGATCTGCGTTTGCAAAACCAACTTCAAGATAATCAAATGAAACAAAAGTCTGAATTATTTTTGCAAATGCCTGCAAAGCTTCTTCAATATTAAAGTCGGAATTAATCAAATTCGTAATGTTATTTTTTAGTTCCAATTGCTGTAATAACTGAGATTCCAAACTATAATCAAGTCGGTAAAATGCAATTTCAAGCGTAGTCAAAATATCCTGATCCCTAAAAGGTTTTACAATAAACCCAAACGGTTGTGTAGTTTTTGCCTTCTCTAAAATCTGTTTACTTGAATTGGCAGAAATAAAGATGAAACCAATATTTTTTTTCTTTAAAATATGTGCAAGTTCAATTCCGTTTTTATCTCCTTTTAGCATTATATCGAGCAATACTAAATCCGGTTTTTGGGTTTCTAAAATTTCGAGGGCTTTATCTACAGAACGTGCAATACCAAGG
Organism: Flavobacterium sp.; assembly: GCF_043722275.1. Lineage (GTDB taxonomy): Bacteria > Bacteroidota > Bacteroidia > Flavobacteriales > Flavobacteriaceae > Flavobacterium. The sequence continues at coordinate 78,949 of NZ_JAYSPC010000015.1, forward strand.
ACTTTATAATTTGCTTTTTCAAGAATTAACTGCAAATCATAGGCTTCAATAAATTGATCTTCAACAATTAAAATGTTCTTTTCAATTGTTGTTTTATAAGATTTCGTTATTTCTTCGGTATCGGTTTTCATGATTACAATTGTTTGATGCTTTTACGATATGTAAAATTAATTAATTATTATAGTTAAAACCCTAAATTCATTTGTTTTAATTTATTAAAAACAGAATAAGCATGAATTTCCTTAGTATTATTTCTTAAAATCGTACGTTTTTGTTTCTATATTTGTTTCTTTTTTCCAAAACTAAAACCAGCCAAAACCATGAAAAAAACGCTTATAATCTGTTTTAATTTCTTCATTATATTACAAGGCTTGGCGCAAAGTTCATCTGTTAATAAATATGATTTAAAGAAAAAAAGGTTGCTAATACAAACTTGTTCGATGTATTTATATAATGCAAACCAAGGCGCAATAGATGTAGACAGTTCTGTGGTGTTGGCTTGTACGGCTTATAAAATTCCAATTTCGCTTGCTTATGATGAAGGTTTTAATGATGGATCGAAGCTTATTGGCAATGACTTAATTGAAAAGGGAAATATAACTTCGGCAAAAAAATTACTGGCAAAAACAAAAGAGGAAAACAGAATCAAATTGTTGCTTCAACTTGGTAATTTTTATCTTTTTAAACCTGATACAAAAAAGCAAGATCTTGAAAATGCGTATGTCTATATAAAGGAGGCTGTTGATTTAAGTAAGAATTTAAAAATAAAAAAGTGGCAACATGAAAGTGTGATTTTACTGGGAAAATATTATGCTCAGGCAAATAATCCGGCAGAAAGTACAAAGTGTTTTACGAATGTTATCAGCGATTGCCGCAAAGAAAATGACAAACCTGGACTTGCAGAAGTATTAGATGCTCAGGCAATGCTTTTGTCAAATTTAGATCCTTTGAAGGAAAAAAATCTTGAAGAAGCGGTTTCCATTTACAAGGAATTGGGAATGGAAGACAAAAGAATAGAAATGTACATGAAAATTACGACTATTTATTTTTGGAGCGGACGTATTAATGAGGCGAAAAAAAGGTTGTATCAGAACCTTGCCGATTTTAGAAAAATAGGTTTCAAACACGAGCAATTTGGCGAAACCACAATTTCATATCTCGAGCTTAATTTTCATGATATTAAAAGCGCTTTATATTATGCTTTAAAAAGTGTAAAAAGAATGGAGGCGGAGAAAGATTATACTTTTGGTGACATTTTTTATACGCGTCTGGCAAATGTTTATAATACAATTGGTTATCATGAAGATGCACTTGAATTGTACAAGAAAAGTATTGAAATAGGACAACAAACTTTGAATAGCGGGACTTGGTACAAAAGTTTTTTTAGTGCGGTTGCGGCGTTATCGATGAAGGGAAAAAGTAAGGAAGCGCTTGAATATCTCAATTCTGTTACTGTAAAATATCCGCCTAAAAGTACTTTTGATAAAATGTCGGTGGCGTTTAATAAGGCCAGTTGTTATCTTGCTTTAAAGGATAAAGTCAATGCCGAAAAGTATTTTAAGGAAATGGACCATTATTCGCAACAATTAAATACTCCTGAAACTTTTAGGGAAGTGTTGCACGGATATAATTTAATGGCTTTGTTTTATGCCGAAACCAATCGTCCGGAACAAGCAAAAATTTATACAGATAAAGTTTTGGCACTTCGCAATACTTATAATAAAATGTTTGATTCAGATTTATTCCAATATTTAATGTTCAAAAATGATTCGCTGAGTACGAATTATTTTGGCGCTTTGAAACATTTTCAAAATTATAAAAAGATAACGGATTCGATTCTTGGAACTTCAACTAAAAAACAAATTGAAGAACTGAAAATTCAATATGAAACCTTAAATAAAGAGCAAAAAATTAAACTTTTAAGCAATCAATCGAAATTGCAGGAAAGCGAATTGCAAAAATCTAAACTTTTAAATACGGTTTCGATCTGGAGTTTGGTTTTACTTTTGGTCGTGATAGGTTTGCTTTACAGCAGATATAGATTGAAACAGCAAAACAATGAAAGACTGGAACTTAAGGAGCGCGAGATTAATTTAAAAAATATAAATCTAAGGCATTTATTAGATGAGAAAGAATGGTTATTGAAAGAGGTGCATCATCGGGTAAAAAACAATCTGCAAACGGTTATAAGTCTTTTAAATTCGCAATCTGCGCATTTAGATAATGATATGGCGCTTTCGGCAATAAAAAATAGCCAGCACAGGATTCATTCGATGTCGCTGATTCATCAAAAATTATATAAATCAGATAATATTTCTACAATTAATATGCATAATTATATTGAAGAACTGGTCGAATATTTAAAGGAATCTTTTAATCCCGGACAACGAATTCGTTTTGAAGTCAATGTTGCGTCATTAGAACTTGATGTTGCGCAGGCGATTCCGTTAGGACTTATTTTGAATGAAGCGATTACTAATGCTATTAAATATGCGTTTCCAAATGATAACACGGGTTTGATTGCAATTACTCTGGAAGAAAATCAGGATAATTACTATTTATTGACGATTGCAGATAACGGAATTGGAATTGATAATGTTAGTAACGACAGAATAAATTCCTTTGGTATGAAGCTGATCGAAGGACTTAGCGAAGATATTGAGGGAGATTTTTTAATGGAAACAAATAACGGAACGATTTTGAAAATTAGATTTCTGCCGGAATTTCCGCTCAGCAAAAAATACGCAGCTTTAAGCGATGAAAACGATGATATTGTATAAATACTTTAGAAAAAAAAGATGCTGATATGGCATCTTTTTTTGATAAATGGGATTGATTCATACGATGTTGTTTTATTTCGCTACATAATATTCAGCAATTTTACAGATCAATAGTATTGCCAATTTTCGGAAGGAAAAGCTGAAGTTGCGCATTTTTAAAACCATCTTCGGCTTTTTGATGATCCATAATAATAAAGCTAAAAGTGTCATAATGAACGCCTAATAAGGATTAATAATTCTGCAAAAAAAATATTCAAGTAAATATGCCATTGATTTATAATGATTAGCATTTTTATAAAAGAACCAATTACGTATATGATCATCTTCTTTAAATGTTAGAAATACTTGGAATGTTGTTTTTGCAAATTTTTTCTAAGACTAAATCTAAAAAGGCATTTATAATATTACATTTTTTATATTTAATAATAGGGATAAAATTTAGTGAAATATAGCAAATATATAAAGTTAATTATTTTGTATCTACCTGATAATTAATTATTTAATAAATAGCATAGTTGTTGTCTTCCAGGTTTTATCATTTAATGCAAGGAGAAAAAGTGATAGTTACAAGTATTGGTAAAACAACTTGTTGAGTAATTAAATTAAAATCATGTGCAGATTAATTTTTCAGTTTTCAAAGGGAATTTATCATGCACAATTAAGCCGTATTAACTAAATATTTAATTTATGATAAAATCTAAAAGTATTATCCTGATACACGGGAATTTTGTAAACGATACAAGTTGGACAAAGTGGAAAGATCGATATGAACAAAAAGGTTATACGGTTTATACGCCGGCAAACCCGGGACACGACGGAATTCCTGCTGATTTAAGAAAAAAAGTTCACCCTGATTTGATTAAATCCGGTTTTATTGATGTGGTCAATAATATCACAAAACTTATAGAAAATTTGCCTGAAAAACCATTGATAATAGGGCATTCAATGGCTGGAATGGCTGCAATAAAGTTATTGGAATTAGATAAAGTTTCGGCTGCGGTTAGTATTGACGGTGCACCGCCCAAAAATGTGTTTCCGCCATTTACAACATTGAAAGCTGTTTTGCCGGCATTTGGTTTTTTCTCTTCGGCAAAGTATTTTATGGGAAGCCGCGAATGGTATGACAAATGTTTTTTTAACACATTGCATGAAAGAGACAGAGCTGCTGCTTTTGACAGTATTGCCGTTCCTGAAAGTTATAAAGTAAGCCGTGAACTGGTATTGAACTCGTTTTCTAATATTGATTTTAGTAAACCGCACAAACCTGTTTTATTTATTGGAGGAGGAAGTGACCATATTTTTCCAGCATCGCTTACAACGACAATTGCAAAAAAATACAAAGACAGAAACAGCAGGGTTGATTTGAAGATTTTTCAGGGAAAAAGCCACTTTATATGTGGTGAAGATGGCTGGGAAACGGTTGCAGATTATATTATTGATTGGTATGAAAATTTATAATTATCAGAAGAAATTAAAATGAATTCAAACTTAAAACAAATTAATAATTATTAAAAAAAACTAAAATGGATAAAATTACAGTAAAAGACGGAACCGAAATTTATTATAAGGATTGGGGAACAGGACAGCCTATTTTTTTTCATCACGGCTGGCCTTTATCTGCGGATGATTGGGATGCACAAATGGTATTTTTTCTAGAAAAGGGATTTAGGGTTATTGCATATGACAGACGCGGACATGGACGATCAACACAAACGGTTGCAGGAAATGAAATGGATACTTATGCTGCTGATGTGGCAGAACTTACGACATTTTTAGATTTGAAGAATGCCATACATATAGGGCATTCTACGGGAGGTGGAGAAGCGATAAGATATGCGGCAAAATATGGCAAAAACAGGATTGCAAAAGTGATACTTATCAGTGCAGTTACGCCTTATATGATTAAAGATGAGAATAATCCGGATGGAGTTCCTATTGAAGTTTTTGATGATATTCGTTTTAATACTGCAAATAACAGGCAGCAATTTTATCAGGATATTACTTTTCCGTTTTACGGATATAACAGGGAAGGTGCGGTCATAAAAAAAGGAATTCAGGACAACTGGTGGCGTCAGGGAATGATGGGCGGTATTAAGGCACATGTTGATTGCATTAAAGCATTTTCTGAAACAGATTTTACAGAGGATTTAAAAAGTGTTGATGTTCCTGTTTTGATTTTACATGGCGAAGACGATCAGATTGTTCCTTATAATGTAACAGCTTTAAGAGCTATAAAACTGGTAAAAAATGGAAAAATAATTACGTATCCGGGATTATGCCACGGAATGCCAACAACTAATGCTGATACTATTAATGCTGATATACTTGCTTTTATTAAATAATAAGAGGTATCAATTTTAATAATTTTTAGAATAAAACAGAAAATGCTTTTTTAAAACATTAAGCGATTAATTTAAATGGAGTCAGTGGTCAAAAGCCACTGACTTTTTTGTTTTTAATAATGGTTGTGACATTTTTTTTTATGGCAGTAAATTAATGAGCTATAACCAAAAAAGGACCATTCGTAACAATTTATTCTATGATGAGTTTAATTCATTTTATATTTATTGTGTTAAAAATGAGCTTGTTATTAAAATAAGTTTGAGAAAACATAGTGGAGCAGAACCCACTTTAAAATAACGTGGCAATATCCGAAAGGCCAAGAAGTAGGAACTAAATTTAAAAACATTATGGCATATTCACAATGGATTGAAGTTAAAATTGTATCAGAAAACGTGACCTTAGATGTAAAAAATGCATCATTAAGCTGGGGCAAGTTTTATGAAGCTGGTGATAAAAACAAGGAAGTTAGTACTGAAGATATTAATAAAATAAAAGTAGAGTCCGGTAAAACAGCCCTTATTTGTTCCTGCGGAAGGTCAGGTTCAGCAACTGGAACAGAAGGCAGTTTTGACCTTTATGACGGAGATACTAAAATTGGTAAATTTTATTGGGATTGTCCTTTTAACAAAAAGACAAATAACTTTAGCTGGACTGTCGAAAAAGACATTGAGAAATATTATTTTACCAGAAGAGAAGGCGGGAATAAGGATTCCGGGGCAATAGGTAATGTTACGATTACTTGTATCAAATTATAAGTTACTCTATTAACTAACGCTGGAGATTAAATTAAACCTATTTCTACGCAACAAATAATTACAAATATTATGGATAATACAAAAAGCACAAATGAAATGAATGGTGCTATCAACCCTTTTTACGCAGTTGAGATTGGAAGTATTATAAGAGGTGACAGCGGAAGATTCCAGGCATCAATAATAAAAGGACCTATTACCAGAATGGTTCCTGACAGAGAAGTAATGCAAACCATGACAGGAAGCAGTTCATATGTCTACACAGATAGTTTAAACCAGGGTTCATTAGGGGTTTCAGGATCATACGGAATTTCCGGACTGGCAAGTTTGAATGCCGGATTATCTGTTTATGCCGGTAATTCAAAGGCTGAACTTACAAAAACAGTAGCTGTTAATTATAATGTACAAATGCTGTCTGGCGTTGAATATGTGAATTTTAACGATTTAAAGGCCGAGGATTTAATTGCTTCATTACAGGAAAATCCAAAGCAAATGGTAATGACTGCATTAGAGAATTACAATCTATTGGTTAAAAAAATAGGAAATAATAACCTGCTAACCATTTTACAGCATCCGGATGAGTATCCAAAAATTATTAAACTTATAGAAGAATGGGTAAAGTCTGTTCAGCTTTTTTTTAGAGAACATGGAGACGGGATTGTTGTGGGTGTAATATGGGGCGGTATAGGAACGGTTTCTTTAAAAATGATAAGTTCCTCTGGCGAAAGCAGCTGGAAATACGGCACAAAAGGTAATTTTACCTACTCAGGAGTGGGCAAAGCAATAACCATTGAAGCTGCATATGATGGAAGCAATGCTAAAAGAGAATCAAAAGTTGATGTCGTAGCAAATTCCTGGTCAAGTGGTGGCTGCGTTGCGGCTCAGGTTGAAAAATGGGGTGAAATCGTAAAAAATAAAGCCTTTAGCGAAATTTGTTCGATTAGTTTACTTGAAAAAGCACCTCAGGTTAGTACAGTGAAAGATCCTCCAAAAATTCCTGAATTCAAAGCGCCTGCAAAAGATCCAAAAATTACTGATAAAATAAAGGAAATTACGAGTTTAGACGGTTTAAATGCGTTAGCAAAAGCATCTGCTTATGAAAAAGCCAAAGAAACAGAAAAAGGCTTAACACTGGATGAATTCTTAAAGCGTTCTGAGGAAAAAGCAAACCCAAAAAAAGTTGATGATCTCAAAAAAGACGTACTTGAAAATAATTTAGATGTACTCAAGGATGATTTTGTATTACAAAATCGAAGCCTTGTTGCTAAATCCAGAATAATTGGTCAGCTAGAAACCAAAACTGCCATAAAATCTGAAATAGAAAAAAAAGATGACAGTTACACCGTACTTGGTGCATGGATCGCTAACTGGCCGGATTTATTTCCCTGGTTGGCAACAGGTTATTTAAATTCAATAGACGATATCAGCTCAACACAGGAAATCATTAAAAAACAATGTCTGATTCAGGATTTTCTAACGCTGGGAAAAACATATTATATGCTTGATGCAAGCGGGATTTCAAATACCGAATTTAAGATGTCTCCTTTTACGCAAATTGCGGCTTCGTTTAGTCAGCAAGCCGGATATATCAGAGATAATTTTGATGACATCGATGTGATAAAAAATGCTTTTACCAATTTAAGTAATGATGCTCAAAAAATTTATACAAAATGGAATGATGTTAAATTTTTGCGTAGTGCAGAGTTAGGATTAGGGGTAATGTATAAAGGTGAAAAATCTATTGTCAATACCATTATAAAAACAGATCATGTAGGTTTGTTTACAAGGATATGGTATAAAATGGGCGACTGTTCGTTTTTGCCTAAAAATTATAGTGCGTTTAGTACCTTTTTAAAATTAATTCCATTTATTACACCTTCCGGCGATATTTATGCATTTGGACCTTCACAAATGTTGTTAAATCAAATTACATCCGATGGAGCAATATTTTCTAAAAACCCGATAACTGCCGTAAAACTTGAAGTCGATAAGGAAAAACGTGTATTAAAAAAAGGCGATTTGGTACTTTATCCTGTTAAATTTGATGCAGCAAAAGATATTTCATCTTCATGGGAAGGGCAAAGTATTAGTACGAATGTTGCGTCTATAAAAAATATTAACCAACATCTTGAGCATGCAGCAAAAGCGATGAAAGATTTAAACGTTTACAGCTTTAGCAGTTCCAGTTGGAAACCCAGCTGGAAACCCGAAGACTATTACAGTATTAATTCTATCAAAAAACAATATATCGGAATTGTCGAAGAATTGCATAATGTTTTTGGTAAGTAAAGATTCAATTTAATTTAATATCCCATCAAATAGCTGCATCGCTTATTGATGGGATATTTTTTTTATATCAGTAAATATTTATTTGTTACACCGCAATGATTTAATGATTAAAAATACATTAATGAGAACTATTACTTACGGCCGATAATAAATCTAATTTAAGCATAGCTGTTATTTTCTGCATTGCATCTGGTTCTTGCTGTTCATAATTTTTATTAAGCAGGAGATACGAACTTTTTTCCTCTGAATAAGAATGAGTGAAATTTTCCGGATGGAAAAAATACTCAACAAAGGATTTATAAACTACAAGACGTTTGGTGGCATTAAATCCTGTTTTACCTAATTCATCAATAGTTGGACTTGCAATAAAACCAAAAGAGGCAAGCGGATTATTCTCATAAATTGACATCCCAATATGAATACAGGTTAAGATGGCTTTTCGGGCTTGGGTGTGACCAATATTGATAAGTACATTAAATTTATCATTGTTATCCTGATGGTTTTCCAGACAAAATTTCAGGACAAAAACATTATGATCGTATTCCTCAACGGTTACCAGATAATTATTATTTTCACCCACATTAAATTTATACCTATGGACTGCCTTAAAATAATTATCAGGATTATTTGATTTCTCTACGTCACAATAATCGAACTTATATTGTTTTAGTTTGGATAACATTCGATAACTATTTTAAATTAAAATTAGTAACTCATCTTCGTAAATATACAAAGAAATGCACTAAGCAAAATATTTAAGATATAAGACAATAATTAATAAGTAAGATAGATTTTGCCTGAAAAAAATTATAAAATTTATATCTTTAAAATCTAAAAATAAATATATGTGGGACTCGTTTAATACTTATGGCCATAGTTATCAAAACTCATTTGAGACCTTATGCAATCAATTATTTGAAAGATACTTAAATAGGAATTATAATAATAATGATTTAATTGAATTTAAAGTAATAAATGGTTCTGGAGGAGATGGAGGAATAGAAGCATATGGGAAATTATTAAATGGAAATTTTGTAGCAATCCAATCAAAGTGGTTCAAGCAAGCACTAGATAATAATGAAATAGGGCAAATTAGAAGTTCTGTTAAAACAGCATTAGGTTTAAGACCGAATATTATTGAATATATAATATGCATTCCTCATAATGTTAGTTCTATTAAAATTGGTAGAGGAAAAAAACCTACGAAAAATAGTGAAGATATAAGGATTAAATCTTTTGAAGCGGAAATAAAAAAAACGTACCCTAATCTTAAAATCACGTGGTGGTATGAGCATGATATTTTAAAAGAATTACAAAGCTCAGACAATGAAGGTGTAAACAAGTATTGGTTTGAAAAAGAAATTATTTATCTTGATTATTTAAAAGAAAAATTTGAATTGCAAAAAACTAATTACTGGCTTAAGGAAAGATATGTCGGAGATTTACATACAAAAGGGGATATTCAAAATTTAATAAATAGGCAACTAAATAATTTGTTTTTTAGAAAAATTTTAATTGGTAAAATACTTGAACTTAAAATCGGAATAAACAAGACATCTAATATTCTACAAAAGTTCATTGAAGTAACTTTAAATGATGGGAAATTTGTTAATACCCTTAGAATAGTAAATAGCTATCTTGAAGATTTAATAAGTGAAGCAACGCAACTAGAAACAAAATTAATAGATGGAGTTGATATTAATCTTACTATAAATAACAATGAAGAGCTTTCTATTCTACATACCATAGAAGAAGCTATTGGGATGCTTAACATTAAAAAACCAAGTGATTTGCAGAAGCCAATCTATTCAACCCTTAAGATTAGTTTAAGAGAATTGAATGATGTTATTATTTCAACTTTTTTGCAAATAGAAAATGAACTGAGTTTAATATCTACTAGTTTAGTATTAGGTAAGCCAGGGACAGGTAAAACACTGGGTTTAGCTTATGCGATTGAAGAGTGTATAAATAATTCAATGCCCGCTTTATTAATACAAGCTAAAGGAGCTAATTCTATAGGTTGGACCCAATTATTAAGTCAGGAATTAGGATTGAGTAATTGGACTAAAAATGAAATTTTTAGTTCTCTAGAAACTATGGCAATTAGGAGAGATTCGGAATTAGTATCAAATGCTGTCATAAATAGTGAGAATACTAAAGTATTAATTTGCATTGATGGTCTTGACGAGGATATTTTAAATGAAATTAATTGGTTTGATAGAATTAATGAAACAATTGAAATAACTAAAAAGTATAAAAGAATCAGGTTTGTTTTTAGTGCCAGAGAGTATTTTTATAACAATCAATTGCTACCTCTTTCTAATATCCAATTCAAAGAACTCAGATTAAAAAGAGAAGGTGATGTTAAAGTAGAAGATGTAGTAGATAAATATTTTCAAGCATATAACATAACTATTCAAAGTCATGAAATAATAAAGGGTTTGGATAGTTTGTTTGCATTAAAATTATTTTGTGAAAGTTATACTGGATTAACTATTACGGATAATGATGTTGTGCAGACAGCTATTTCTGAACTTATAAATTTGAAAGTTGAAAAAATAAATTGCGAGTTTTTAAATTCTTTAGAAGTTAAAAAACCTAAAACAAAAAAGCCTGTATTTGATTTTTTAAATATTATATCTGATTTATTTTACTACAATTCTGAAGTAAGCCACAATCAAATTTTAGGTTTAGAAATTGAAAAAAAGATAAAGTATTTGGATAGTAATGAAATTGAACTCTTAATTGAATTTCTTTCTAATAATGGAATTATTATAAAATATGAAAGAGATGCAATCAGTGATTCAATATTAAAAACTAAAGAAATTTTTTATACTTTCAGCTACCAATCAATACTCGAAACTATTGTTTCAAGCAAAATAAGTTATCTAATTATCAATAATAAAATAGATTCTTTGCCAGAATCTATTTTTAATCCTATACCTTTTTCAGATGAATTAGATAATGATTTATATGATCCATATTCTGATTTTATACCTAACTACAAAATTATTCAAAATATAATAAATGATGTATTTATAAACAAAAAAAAACTAATAGGTTTTGATGAATTTTTAACAGAAGGATTTACAGAAGATGAAATTTTCCAACTTCAATTAGGAGCCTTGTCTATGGCTCCTAATGAAATTAGTTCTAAATATAAAGATTGGATAATAAAAATATTCGATGAAGATTATATTAAAAGATTTAAGATTTTACAAGATTTAATTATGCCTCTTGCTCACATAAGAGATAGTTCATTTAATGCAATGTTTCTGCATGATATCTTAAGGAATTTCCCCAGTGTTTTTGAAAGAGATAAATTTTGGTCAGGACTTGATTCTATAGAAAAGAATGTAGTTTCTCAAAAGATAAATTCAAAAGGTTATAAATTATTAGATGAATGGTCTATGAAAAATATTCTTGATGATAATTTTGATTTGGATAATACAGATTTGTTTGATGGTTTACCTTTGATATATGCTTGGGGATTAACGGCTATTGATCAAAAATTAAGAGAAAGAATTCGTGTTAAATTAATGAAATGGGCAATAATACAACCCTATGAATTTAAAAAGTTATTAGAACTAATAGTGCCGATTAATGACCCTCAAATCAATGAAGATTTGGCATCAATTACTTTAGGTTTTGCAACTAAATGCAAAGATAAAAGTGCTATTTTGGAAATTGCGCTCTGGAGTTTAAAATTTATATTTAATGATACTGATAAATATAGGAACCTCATTGTGAGATATGGATTTCGATCAATAGTGGAAAGAGCATTTCAATTTAACCTAATAACTGATAAAGAAGTTGAAAAAGCAAGACCAATGAAAAAGGATAATTTTATATGTTTAGAAGTAGATGAAGAATATATAAATAATCCTAAAGAAGAATTTTATCCAATTGGACATGATTTATCTTGGTATGTTATTAAAGAAGCTTATGATGATTTTTTATCAATAGCTACAGAGGTTAATCCTCATTCTTTTAAAAAGAAAAATCCTTTTATTTCTGATTTTTTTGACAAATACAATGAAGTACTTAAAAAAAGTACTTCCGGAAGAACTTGGGCTATGTCAACAGCTATTTCATATATTAAATCTTTAGGATTTGACAGATTAAAAGGGAGTGTATATACTGATGCAAGTCATGGTAGTAAAAGTAAAGTATTTACCTATGAAGAAAAGTATGTTTGGCTGGCAGTTCACTATTTAAAAGGTTATTTATCAGATTACTTACCTTATAGATATGAATACGAAAAAGATATTTGGATCGATGATTATTCAAAAATTGTACATATAAATAATCCAATTGATGATATTCAAATTGAATTTGAAAATGAATTTGATGAATACTTTGACCCACAACTTTGGATAATTAAAGAAGAATTATCACCAGAAATTGACAACCCTAAAGATATTCAAAGTGAAATAAATCAAATTGTGATTAATGAACCAAAAATAAATTTTAAGAATTGGCTAAACTTTAGCAATACTGACTTTAATCTGGAAGACAAGAATAATTATTTAGC
>NZ_JAYSPC010000016.1:0-22658 GCF_043722275.1 Flavobacterium sp.
GCAATTAATTAGATCTAAACAAGAAAAAAATAAATCTTGCGTATTAGGTTTAGCAACAGGTTCTTCTCCTATAAAAGTCTATGAGGAATTAGTGAGAATGCACAAAGAAGAAGGATTGAGTTTTAGCAACGTAATCACTTTCAATCTGGATGAATATTATCCAATGACCAAAGAGAACAACCAGAGCTATCATTATTTCATGCATCAGCATCTTTTTAATCACATTGATATCAACCCTGAAAATATTAATGTTCCTGACGGAACGATACATATTGATGAATTAAATCAATATTGTATTGACTATGAAATGAATATTAAAAATGCCGGAGGACTTGATTTTCAATTATTAGGAATAGGTCGTACAGGTCACGTAGGTTTCAACGAACCAGGATCGCACATCAATTCCGGAACCCGAATTATTACACTGGATCATATTACAAGAGTCGATGCTTCATCAGATTTTAATGGTATTGACAACGTTCCTAAAAGAGCGATTACCATGGGAGTTTCTACCATTTTAAGATCTAAAAGAATTGTACTGATGGCTTGGGGACAAAACAAAGCCGATATCGTCAAAAGAACCATTCAGGGCGATATAAGTTCAGAAGTTCCGGCGACATTTTTACAAAATCACGCCAATGCAACTTTCGTATTGGATCAATCTGCAGCATCAGAATTAACGCGTTTCAAAACGCCTTGGCTCGTTGGAGAATGCATTTGGAATCAGGAATTAAAAAGCAAAGCGATTGTTTGGTTGTGCCAAAAAACAAAACAATCTATATTAAAATTAACCGACAGGGATTACAACAACAACGGAATGTCTGATCTTTTGGCGCAGGAAGGTTCTGCTTATGATTTGAACATCAATATGTTCAACGTATTGCAGCATACCATCACAGGATGGCCGGGAGGAAAACCCAATACCGATGATTCACATCGTCCGGAAAGAGCCAATCCTGCAAAAAAACGAGTAATTCTTTTTAGTCCACATCCGGATGATGATGTGATTTCTATGGGAGGAACTTTTTCAAAATTGATAAAACAAGGTCACGATGTACACGTAGTATATCAAACCTCCGGAAATATAGCCGTTACAGATGATGAAGCATTGAAATTTGCTGAGGTTGCCAAAGATTTTGTTGGTGATGCAGCAAGTTCAATAAACTTTAAATCGATCATTGAATTTTTGAATAATAAGTCAGAAAATCAAATAGATTCTCTGGAAGTTCGAAAATTAAAAGGACTTATTCGTAGAAGGGAATCTTATGCAGCGACAAGATACATTGGTTTAAAAGATGAGAATACACACTTTTTAGATCTTCCGTTTTACGAAACAGGACAAGTAAAAAAGAATCCGTTAGGTGCTGAAGATATTGCCATTGTAAAAGATATTATTGCTAAAATAAAACCACATCAGGTATTTGCTGCCGGAGATCTTGCAGATCCACACGGAACGCACGAGGTTTGCCTGAACGCAATATTTGCAGCAATGAAGCAATTGAAACCAGAAAAATACATGGACGATTGCTGGTTATGGTTGTATAGAGGAGCCTGGCATGAATGGGATATCCACGAAATTGATATGGCAGTTCCGCTTTCTCCATCAGAAGTATTGTTAAAACGTCATGCGATTTTATACCACCAGTCCCAAAAAGACCGAGTAATGTTTCAGGGAAATGATTCAAGAGAATTCTGGGTTAGAGCCGAAGACCGTAACAAAAACACAGCAATTCTATACGATGATTTAGGATTGGCAGAATACGAAGCAATCGAAGCTTTTAAACGTTTTGATTACTAAAATTAAAATTTAGATTCGGGTGAGAGCGAATCACATTACAAAATTCAGATTGATTTCATAATGATAGTGAGGGTTCAGGAAGTCACTCTGAGTTTTGTTTCTTATTATTTAATACCGTTATCTCAGGATAACATCTTTCAAAAAAATTAAAAATGAAATATTTATTAGTCCTACTATTAGCAGGTGTAACATCTAGTGCTCAAATTCAAAAAGAGCAATTAAATCTTATGCCCTGGCCTCAAAGTGTTGTTTTAAACGACGGAAATTTTGCTTTAGATAAAACATTTAAAGTAAACATTACCGGAAATCCTAATCCAAGAATTTTTGGAGGAGTAACTCGTTTTTTGCGTCGCTTAGATGGTAGAACCGGTATTTTTTTCGAACAGGGTTTTATTGCAAAATTAAATGAAGTTCCAAATGCGACACTTCAGATCAATTGTGATAAAGGCGGAAAAATTGGTTTATATGAAGATGAAAGTTATCATTTAGAGATCAAACAAAATCAAATTACAATAAATGCAACCAGCGATTTAGGTGCACTTCACGGCTTGGAAACGTTATTGCAAATGTTGCAAAACACAAATAATTCATTTTATTTTCCAAATTCAAAAGTTTCAGATTTTCCAAGATTTACATGGAGAGGTTTAATGATAGATGCCGCAAGACATTTTCAACCGGTTGATGTTATTAAAAGAAATATCGATGCATTGGCAGCCATGAAAATGAACGTTTTTCACTGGCATTTAGTAGACGATCAGGGTTGGAGAATCGAAATGAAAAAACATCCAAAACTAATTGAGTTAGCTTCGGATGGACAATATTACACACAAGAGGAAATTAGAAATATCGTAAAATATGCTGATGAACGCGGTATTTTGATTGTTCCTGAAATAGACGTTCCGGGTCATGGATCTGCAATACTTACCGCTTATCCGGAAATAGGAAGCAAAGTGATTACATTGACAGGAGGAACATCTGAAAAAAATATTCAGGGAACAGCAATTGCGACCTATGGAATTGAAAGAAATGCAGGTATTTTTTCGCCAACATTAGATCCTTCAAATCCTAAAACATACCAATTATTAAGTGAGATTTTTGATGAGGTTTGTCCGTTATTCCCAGGCGCTTATTTTCATATCGGGGGAGATGAAAACGAAGGTAAAGACTGGGATGCAAACCCGAAAATTCAGGAATTTAAAAAGAAAAACAAATTAGCATCCAATCATGAATTGCAAACTTATTTTACCATGCAATTAGTTCCAATGTTGAAAAAACACGGAAAACAACTCATGGGATGGGAAGAAATTTTGACAAAAAACATGTCAAAAGAAGCCATTATTCATTCATGGAGAGGTCCAAATGAAGGAGTTGCTGCAGGACAATCATTAACAGATGCCGTAAAAAAAGGATACAAGACAGTATTATCAAATGGCTATTATATCGATTTAATGTACCCAATTGCAAGTCATTATTTAAATGATCCGATGCCAAAAGGAGTTGATTTAACGGCAGAAGAAAAAGCAAGAATTCTTGGTGGAGAAGCTACAATGTGGACAGAACTTGCAACGCCAACAACAATAGATTCAAGACTTTGGCCAAGGACAGCAGCAATTGCAGAAAGACTTTGGTCAGCTGAAGATATTACAGATGTAGCAAGTATGCGCAAACGTCTTGAAGTAGTTTCTTTTAGATTAGAAGAACTGGGATTAACACACATTCGCAACAGAGCCGTTATTTTAAGAAATATCGCAAACAATCAAAATATAAAATCCCTAAACGAATTTGCAAATGTTTGCGAACCATTAAAAGGATACACACGTAATAAAGGCGGAACAGAATATCAAATGTATTCACCCTTTACACTTTTTGCAGATGCCTGTACGCCGGATGCTAAAGAATCTTTAGCTTTTGATGATGCCGTAACACAATATTTAGCCAGTAAAACGCCCGAAAATAAAGTAAAAGTAACAACATTTTTCAATAAATGGATTGCAGTAAATAAAGGATTAATCGAACTGAGTGCCAATGCTCCTTTAGTTCAATCGATATTACCATTGTCTAAAAAACTAAATGACGCATCACAGGAATTGTTGCTTGTTTTAGACAAAAAATCCACATTAAAAACAGATGATTTAAAAAATTTAATCGAACAATGTAATTCAAAAGACCATGCTGATGTTGAGCTATCAGTATATACAAGTCTTAAGAAGTTAATATAAAGTTTGGTTTGAGTTAGTATTTAGTAAGTTTTGTTACCATCATTATTAGTAGTTTTTTTTATCTCTGCCAGATTCCTCTCTGGCAGAGATAATATGGTAACGCGCAATACATTCAGAACAATTAATCAAAAAACATAAAAAATAACCATCAAAAAGAATTATTAACATTTAAAAACCAAATAAGAAGAGTAAAAACAAAACATGACAAACCAAGTAGTAAAATTGATGAATCCCAAATTTATCAGTTGTAGTTAACCTAATTTTTTAAACAATTAAATAAATATCAATCAATACTATTTACTAATGATTATGGATGATCGGTAATAGTAGTATTTATTTTTAGAAGTTATATGAATTAATTTCCAATGAGTTGCAATGTTTTCTATTTGCAATAAATTGAATCCCAGTTGTTGTATTTACATGCTTTGTTGGTATGTAAAGTATCGTAATTGGAATATTTATTTTCTATTAACCAATATTAATTTAATTATGAAACATTATTACAGATTGCTTTTTTTGTTACTGTTTCCCTTACTTGCGTTAGCTCAACCGGCTCACGGTAAAAAAGTAGTAGGGTATTATGCGCAATGGTCTATTTATGCCCGGGATTTTAATATCCCCAAAATTGATGGAAGTAAAATTACGCATTTGAATTATTCTTTTTATGGGACAACTTTTGATCCTGCTCATCCGGAGAATACGAAATTATTATGTTTAGATTCCTATGCGGATTTTGAACATATGGAAGGCGGAATTCCTTGGGATGCTCCGGTAAAAGGAAACTTTTATGACTTGATGAAACTCAAGCAAAAGTATCCGCACTTAAAAATTCTTATTTCTGTAGGAGGATGGACAAAAGGTCAGGATCTTTCTCCAATTGCAGCAAGTCCTGTTGCAAGAGCCGCTTTGGCCGCAGATATGGCAAAATTTATTGTAACTTATCCGTTTATCGATGGATTTGACATTGACTGGGAATATCCTCTTTCCGGTGGAACAGATGGTACCGAAGTAATAAACGGAGCACCAATTCCTCCACAAAAGTACAGTCCGGACGACAACAAAAATTTAGTGTATTTATTGAAAGCAATGCGTCAGGCAATGCCAAATAAATTAATCTCTATTGCTGCCGGAAACAATGTTCGTAAAGTTGGATCACAATATTTAGGACCAAACAACAGAACACAATACGGAATGACAGAAGACATTTCGACTTATTGTGATTATATCACGTATTTTGGATATGATTTTGGCGGAAACTGGTATGATAAAACATGCTACAACGCACCTTTATACGCAAGCGGAAATACAAATGATCCGCTTTACGGCGCAGCACAATCTGAATCATTAGACGAATTAACAAATCAATATTTAAATGTTGTTGGTTTTCCTGCGAATAAACTAATAATGGGATTGCCTTTCTACGGAAAAAAATTCGATCATGTAGCGACAAATTCAACAAATGGATTATTCGTTTCAGCACCAAGAGATATTGTTTCAGGATGCACAAATCCGCAAAATCCAACAGGAACATGGGATGGTCCGGCAGCCTGCGAAAAATCAGGAAGTATCGAAATTTGCGATTTAGTGGGGAATCCCGTAACAAATTCACATGCTTATTTAGATCCAAATACCATGTTAGTTACACCAACTGCAGCAGCTGCAGGATGGGTACGTTATTTTGACAACACAACAAAAGTTCCTTACTTATATAATGCTACTTTAAAACAGTTTATTTCTTATGAAGATAAGCAATCAATGGATCTAAAAGTACAATATATTAAATCGAAAAATCTTGCCGGAGGTATGGTTTGGGAATTATCTCAGGATACCAGAGGTTCAATCCCAAATTCATTATTAACTCAGGTTGATACATCATTTGGAAGCATAGTTCCCGGAACAGTAAGTATTTCAGGATCTGTAAAAAACGGAGCGGCTTTAGTTCCAGATGTAACCGTTGAATTGCGCAATGCAAGTAATGTAGTATTACAAACCGTAGTTTCTACAGGTGGTAATTTTACCTTCAGCAATTTAACATCGGGACAAAATTATATCCTTACAGCTTCAAAAGCGACGTATACTTTTACTGCCGTAACCTTAACAAATGTTACAGTAAACCAAACAGCAATTGTTATAAACGGAAGTCAGCCAACTTACACCGTTAGCGGAACAGTTCTTAACGGAGCAACTGCGGTTTCTGGTGTAACAGTTACAGCAACTTCAGGAGCAACAGTTTTAACTGCCGTTTCAAATGCAAGCGGAGTTTACAGCGTAGCAGGTTTAACAGCCGGAATTAATTTTACAGTAACGGCTGCAAAAACAGGATTCTCATATACACCGGCTTCAACAGTTTACAATGCAATTGATTCAAACAAAACGTTGAATTTTGCACAAGGTTTGCCAGTTGTTAATTATACAGTAAGCGGAACTATTTTAAACAATACAACTCCGGTTTCTGGCGTAACAGTTACAGCAACTTCAACAGCAGGAAATTTCACAGCAGTTACAAATGCAAGCGGCGTTTATTCGCTTAGTTTGGCATCTGCAGGAAATTATACAGTAACAGCTGCATTAGCTGGACAAACGTATACTCCGGCTTCAACAGTTTATACTAATTTAAATGCCAATAAAACATTAAACTTCTCTCAGGATGTTGTTGTAATTGGTACAAACAAAATTAGCGGAACAGTTAAAAACGGAACAAATCCGGTTGCTGGTGCAAAAGTAGAAATAGTTTTACCGTGGACAGATAACACACACAATTGGAAAAGTGTTATTGCAACAACAGATGCACAAGGAAAATACAGTTTTGATAATGCAGTTGTAGCAGGATATACAACAGTTACAAGTTTAAAATTAAATAGTTGGGAAAACGGAGAAGTGGTTTATTTACCTTCTAATCTGGCGAACTTTGCAGTTCCTGCAAACCCAACAGTTTATAATTTTAATACAAGTTCTACCGCAAAAGCAGCTTTGGCGAGTACAAACTTTATTAGCGGTTCTGTAAAAAACGGAACAACTGCTGTTGCAGGAGCAAAAGTAGAATTGGTTTTACCTTGGACAGATAATACACACAACTGGAAAAGTGTTATTGCAACAACAGATGCATCAGGAAATTATAGTTTTGATAATACAGTTGTTGCAGGATATACACAGGTTTTAAGTTTAAAATTAAATGCATGGGAAAATGGTGACGTGACTTATTATCCAAATAACTTAGCCAACTTTGCAGTTCCAACAACTCCAACGGTTTATAATTTTAATAGACAAGCGGTGGTTGCGACTAAACCAGTAGTTACCATTACAGCGCCAACAGCTTCGGCGATTGCCATAAATTTAGGATCAGCAATTAATTTTGTTGCAAGTGTTGGATTAAGTGCTGCTGATGCTACTACAATCTCATCGGTTGTATTTAGTTTAGATGGACAAACCTTGAGTGCTACCAATTCTTCAGGAACTTATACATCGATCTGGACACCAGCAGCAAATCAGTTTTCGCTTAGTCATACGTTAACCGTTACGGCTACTGCATCAAACGGAACAACAGATTCAAAAACATATAGTTTTACATTAAATTGTTCAGGTGCAAACTGCCCAAATTCATTGCCTGTAATTACTTGGAATTCACCATCGAATACCACTGTAAACCAAAGTTCTTTCCAGGTTGTACCAATTTCGGTTACAGCTATTGATAGTGACGGATCAGTTTCAGGTGTTACGATTACAATAAATGGAGGTACATTTAATATGACAGCAGGTGCAAATAATACCTATACGTATAATTTTACACCATCTGCTTATCAGGATTATCCAGTTGTAATCAAAGCAACAGATAATAAACCTGCTGTAACTACATTAAACAATACAATTAAAATTGCTCCATTGAGCACAAATAGATTTATTGCACTTCCATCTAAAATTATTTTAGGATATGCACATTCTTGGGAAAATACTGCTGCTCCATTTTTATATTTTTCTCAAATGGTGGGAAGTAAATTTAACGTAGTTGATTATTCTTTCGTAGAAACAGTTAATCGTGATGGTTATACACCAATTTTAACTACAAATGATACGAGATATTTGACTAATGGTGTTTTCAATAAGCAATTGTTGAAAAATGATATAAAATCCCTAAGAGATAGCGGCGTTCCTGTTATTATTTCTATTGGAGGTCAGAACGGACATGTTGTTTTAGACAATGTAACTCAAAAAAATATTTTTGTTAATGGTCTGAAAGCAATTATTGATGAGTATCAATTTGACGGAGTTGATTTGGATTTTGAAGGCGGATCAATGAATTTTAATGCAGGAGGTTTAAGAGATATTTCTTATGCGGGTATTTCTGCTTATCCAAGATTAAAAAACATAGTAGATGCCTGCAAAGAATTAAAAGCCTACTATGGCCCTGGATTTTTATTAACAGCAGCTCCGGAAACACAATACGTACAAGGAGGATATTCTACCTATACAGATACTTTTGGTTCATTCTTACCAATCATTCAAAACTTACGTAATGAATTAGATTTGTTAGCGGTACAATTGTACAATACAGGAGGAGAAAACGGATTAGATGGTCAATATTATGGTTCAGCTAAAAAAGCAAACATGGTAACAGCCCTAACCGATATGGTGATAAAAGGATATAACATTGCTACAACAGGAATGCATTTTGATGGTTTACCGGCCTCAAAAGTTCTTATTGCATTACCAGCTTGTCCAAGTGCAGCAGGCAGCGGTTATTTAACGCCTACAGAAGGAATTAGTGCTATGAATTATTTAAGAACCGGAACCACATTTTCAGGAAGAACATACACTATGCAGCCAGGCGGACCATATCCTTCTTTAAGAGGTTTAATGACCTGGTCTGTAAACTGGGATGCATCTTCTTGTGGTAATTCATCTGAATTATCTAAAGCATATGCCGCTTATTTTGCTTCGCAATCGACAGCAAAAATGCTATCATTAGATAAAATCGAAGCAAATGGTAAAACGATCGCTTATTTCAAAAACGATTTATTATCAGTTACAAATGACACCGAAGATATTGCACAGGTTGATGTATTCAACACAATCGGACAATCAGTTCTAAGTCATAAAAACATTCAGAATAACAAAGAAATCTTGCTTCAAAACCAAAGTTTCACAACAAAACAATTGTTTATAGTTGTAGTAACCGACAAAGCAGGAAACAAAAAATCATTCAAAGTAATGAACTTTTTAAACTAAAGTTCAACGAATGAAAATCTAGAAATAAAAAAATTGGAACGGTTAAAATTGAGTTTGGTTATTTATTTTTTAATCTAGTTTTTATTTCGAATAAATGCATCAAGTTTAGGTGATTTGTTATTTGGTTTTCACCTAAAGGAGAGCATTATGAACCTGACAATTTTATTGTCAGGTTTTTTTTTGTTTGAAACAATTTTTAATTATTTAAACTTCCAAATAAGGATCTAAAATTTCTGCCAGTTTATTAAGCCAGTAAAAATTATCTTCAATATTCTTTATTTCAGATTCTATAGTTTCACATCCTCTCATAACGCTTAACGAAAGTGCATTATTTACTTCCCGTATCATTTTTGCCATTTCTTTAGAATCAATATCATCGGTAAAAAAAATGTTTAATCTGGTTTCAACTTCATTTGAAAGGTTATCTTTAGTCATTGTCTTTTTTTTTTAGCAAATTTAAAGAACATTTATTTTTGATAGGACACAAATTTGTGTCAAAGCGATGTATATCTTGATATTAGGTTAAAAAAACAAAAATATTTTAACGTAAAGGTGCATTGTAGAGACGCACAGCAGTGCGTCTCACGTTCCAATTAGAAATCTGCAAAGATGCAATCCTTGGATTAGGCGCACTGCTTTGCGTCTCCTACGGATAAATATTGCGTATATATTTTGTTGGTAAAACAAATGCTAGACGTAATGATAGATTGTAGAATCAGATTGGCAGAATTGAAAGAGCGAAAATAATATAGGCATAAAAACTCTTATACCAATTGCAAATGCTTTGGATATTGAACTTAAAGAATTGCTCAGATTTCATTTAAAATAATTATGAGCAATTTTTTTAGGAGCTAATCCCGCTATCCGCTCCAATCTTTTATGTTTTTAAAGAAAAAACATAAAAGGATTTCCACTTCTATCGGGGCTATGACATTAGGCCTCATAAGCACTTTACTAATATTAACATTGGATAAAAACACAAGTAACCCCAATATTGTCATCCTGACGAAGGAAGGATCTCCGCAAGATACTCCGTACAGAATGTTGCCAATCTTTGGCGAGCTACTCACGAAGATCCTTCGTTCCTCAGGATGACAAAAATGGCGAGTAAAAAAAAATGAGAATAAAAATCAGTGTAAATCCGCGTTTTCGCGATAACGAATCCGTGTCATCCGTGTGCCATTTTTTTGCGCAATAATTTTAAGTACTTTTGATCACAATAATAGTATTCAAAATTCCATGCAGAAATTCATTAGTCTAATTACACTTCTTTTCATTTTTACAATAAGTACAGCCCAAAATAAATTTGAAATCCCTGAAGTTGACCCAATCCAAATCCAGAATAACTTCAGCAATTGGTCAATATACCAAAGCAAAAACATCATGCTTTCCAGAGATTTTATAGCATTGGATTCAAATTCAAAAGAAATTTCAAAAGAATCTTTTTTAGACCAATTAGCAAACGGCAACTTCATACCAATTCAGTTAAAATCAGAAGATTGGATTTATTATTATATGTTATTTAAAATTCAGTCCAATTCGGATACTAGTATAAAAGCCACGATCAACCAAATCGCTTTTGACGCACTTAAGAATTACAAAATGGAAGGAACCCCTTTTCCTAAATTCTCCTTCAAGGATTTAAACGGAAATCTCGTGACAAACGAATCCATGAAAGGAAAAATAATTGTTATAAAATGCTGGTACATTCATTGCACGCCATGCATAAGGGAATTTCCCCAGGTAAATAAACTAGCAGACGAATACAAAGACCGAAAAGACATACTATTTATAAGTCTGGCCGAAGATTCCCCCGAACAATTAAAAACATTTTTAGCCAGAAAACCATTGTCATATTCTGTAATTCCGGATATGAAAATTTATATGAATGAAACACTCGATTTAAATGCTTTTCCCACACATTTTATTCTAAACAAAGAAGGTTTGATTTCAAAGGTTCTGCCTAATTTTGAAAGTTTAGAAGTAGCGCTTACGAAAGAAAGTAAATTGTAGTTTTAAACCATATAAGTGATATAAGATATTATAAGTTTAGTTTAAATAGCAAAACTTTCTAATTAATCTCGTAAAGTGCGAAGTTGCAAAATTTTTTCTTTTAGCATTTTGTAAAGTTAATTAGCATAGTTAAATGAACTTACATCACATATAAGGTGAAAATTTCACCCCGAAGTTCCTTTGCAACTCTGAACCTTTTTCCGTACTTTTGCACAAAATTAATTAAAAAGACATTCATGTTAACAGTCAATAATTTATCAGTTCAATTTGGCAAACGAATTTTGTTTGACGAAGTAAATACCACATTCACACACGGAAATATTTATGGAGTTATTGGAGCCAATGGTGCTGGAAAATCTACTTTTCTAAAAATCATTTCAGGCGATATTGACCCAACTTCCGGACACATACATTTAGAACCGGGAAAACGTATGTCGGTTTTAACCCAAAATCACAATTTGTTCGATGAGCATACGGTTTTGGAAACTGTTTTGATGGGAAATAAAGTTCTTTATGCTGTTAAAAAAGAAATGGATGAACTTTATTTAGACTATAACGACAAAAACGCAGACAGAATTGGAGAACTACAAGTTCAGTTTGAAGAAATGAACGGTTGGAATGCAGATTCTGATGCTGCTTCGATGTTGTCTAATCTAGGAATCAACGAAGAGCATCATTATACATTAATGGGTGATCTTGAGGGAAAAATTAAAGTTCGTGTGCTTTTGGCGCAAGCCCTTTTCGGAAATCCTGATTTGCTTATTATGGATGAGCCTACTAATGATTTGGATTTTGAAACAATCGCATGGCTAGAAAACTTCCTTGCAAACTACGAAAATACAGTAATCGTTGTATCTCACGACCGTCACTTTTTAGATTCAGTTTGTACACATATTTCGGATATTGATTTTGGAAAAATAAATCACTATTCAGGAAACTATACTTTCTGGTACGAATCCAGCCAATTAGCGGCAAAACAACGTGCACAGCAAAACAAAAAAGCAGAAGAAAAGAAACAGGAATTAGAAGAATTTATTCGTCGTTTTAGCGCCAACGTTGCAAAATCAAAACAAGCAACATCCCGTAAAAAAATGATTTCTAAATTGAATATTTCAGATATTAAGCCTTCAAGCCGTCGTTATCCGGCGATCATTTTTGATCAGGATCGTGAAGCAGGAGATCAAATTTTGAATGTTGAAAATTTAGAAGCTTCTGTAGAAGGCGACCTTTTATTTAAAGGTGTTCATTTGAATATGGCAAAAGGCGACAAAATCGTTCTTTTCTCAAAAGATTCACGTGCTACAACAGCATTCTACGAAATCTTAAACAATCAGCAAAAGGCAGATGCAGGAACTTTCGATTGGGGAGTTACTACCAATCAGGCATATTTACCGGCAGAAAACCATTCATTTTTCGAAAATGATTTGACATTAGTAGACTGGTTACGTCAATACGCAAAAACCGAAGAAGAGCGCGATGAGGTATTTATTAGAGGATTCTTAGGGAAAATGATTTTCTCAGGAGAAGAAGCTTTAAAAACAAGCCGTGTATTATCAGGAGGAGAAAAAGTACGTTGTATGCTTTCGAGAATGATGATGGAAAGAGCAAATATTTTAATGCTTGACGAACCAACAAATCACTTAGATCTGGAATCTATAACGGCATTTAACAACTCTTTAAAAAACTTCAAAGGTTCTATAATTTTCACAACACATGATCACGAGTTTGCACAAACTGTTGGTAATAGAGTAGTGGAACTTACACCAAACGGAGCAATCGATCGTTACATGACATTTGATGAATATTTAGACGACGAAAAAGTTCAGGAATTAAGAACAAAAATGTATACTAAATAAAACATAATTTTATATAAAAAGAAATCCCGTTCGGTAATCGAACGGGATTTTTTTATGTTTACTTTTTTCCGAAAAGCTTAGCGAATACAAAGATGATTATTGCAACAATAAAAATCACAATAAAGATCCCGAATCCCATTCCGGCTTTAAAAATGTCTCCAATAACTTCGCAACTTGTAAATGAAAATAGTATTACGAATACCATTAACAAACGTGTAATGTTCTTTTGCATGATTTTGCTGTTTTAATTGTTTTAAAAAGAATTTAATATTCTAATTATCGTACAATAAAATTACTTCAAACAACAAAAAAATGTGTTATATAATTTTACGGGAAAGTTCTATGATTTGGAGATTATTTAGATAGAATTATCGTTTTTTAGAGAACATGCTCATGAGAATTTTTCAGACACAGAAACAATTAGCTTTAATATTCTGTGGTTATTTCGTATGTAGATTTTATTTTGATACTATCATTTGATACTATAAAAAGTAGTCATTATGAATGATTGGAGTTAATTTTATTTCAAATATTATCATAAGAAGAAGACAAGAAAAGAAAATACGGCTATATGCTGCAAAATAATCCCCTTCCAAATACATGAGAGCTCCAGCGGAGCATAATATTTATAGCTTAATTAATATGTTCAATGGTTAAAGCTCCAGCGGAGCGATATAATATTTTGAATTCAATACATGCCACCCCGCTGGGGTTCATATGAAATAATCTATAATCTGCTATAAATATAACGTCCCGCTGGGACTATAATATGATGATCTATTTGATAATCAAGCTCCAACGGAGCGTAATTTTTATTGATAATCAATGTGTTCGTTCGGGAGTTAAAGCTCCATCGGAGCGATATATTATTTTGAATTCAATACATGGCACCCCCGCTGGGGTTTACCTGAAATAAACTATAAATCTGCTATAAATATAACGTCCCGATGGGACTATCATGATGAATATAAATTACGATAACATTTCAATCAACTGAATCTTATTCCCGCATGTATCATCTAAAATCGCAATTTTTACATTTCCCATTTCAGTTGGTTGCATGCTAAATTCTACGCCAAGATTAATCAATCGGCTAAATTCATCCTGAAGATTGTCAACATTAAATTGTGTATATGGAATTCCGGCTTCAAAAAGGGCGCTTTGATATGTTTTTGATGGTTCAAAATGATTGGGTGAAGGTTCTAATAAAACTTCAACTCCGTCTGGTTCATCTTTAGAAACTACAGTTAACCATCGGTTATTTTCACCTAAAGGAATATCGTGTTTCATTATAAAATCTAATTTTTCCGTATAAAATTGCAATGCTTTTTCTTGGTCTTGAACTGGGATTCCTATGATTTTTGCTCTCATGATTTTACATTTTTAAATGGACTATTTTTTCGTCCATACTCATTTTTTATATCTATCAATTGCAATTCCATACAATTATCTAAAGTTAGAAAATGAATTGATTTTGATGCTTTGCCTTCTTGGTATTCTTTTAGTAAATCTTTCCATATTGTTGGATAAAATATACCTAATGAAAAGAATATTAAACAAGGAAAAGTAAAGTTACCATTTCCAATTAAATAAGCTTGCATTTTGATTTCATCTTTCATTGTCATTTCATATTCTAAAATGATGTGTTTTAGATCATGGTTTTCAAATTTCGGAATTAATCTATATTGTTTATTGTCGAGCATATCTGCAACTTCACGTCCAACAGTTCCAATTTGTAAAGTTCTTAAATGATTTAGTTTTGGAGCTAAATAATCTTTTCCATGAATGAGTTCTAAAAGCCAAATAATTCCTCCTGTGATTTTTAGATTTTTTAATTGTTGAATTATGTTGATCATTTAAAGTTTAAAGATAAAGTTGATATAGATTGCAGGCACGGAAAGAATTTCCGCGCTATCGGTGTCGCTGTCTGGGCGGTCTTTTTTTTTATTTTAAGCAGTAAATCAATTAATGATCGTTTGTGTGAAAATTATTTATACACCACCTCTCTTAGGAAATGGGGGTCTCCAGGGCGGAACAATTACTTTTTTTTCAAAATGTATAAAGGTTTTATTGTGTTGTAATTTTATATTAACAATATATTCTTGAGGTCCTAAATGTAAGGTATCAATTTTCATATTGAAATTTCCATTGAGAGAATTTTCCGATGATGAAAATGTAATAATTTTCATGTTTTTATTTTCATGGTTAATTTTGAAATTTGCAATTATCGTTTGTTCATTAATGGAAATTTGCAGCGAATGTCCTGATATGTTTATAAATTGATTTCCAATATCAAAATATTTATATATTGAATTTGGTGAAAGTAAATCTTTACCATTTATTATTATTTTTGTTGCATTCCAATTTCCTTTCAGATATAGATTTCCAGAGTCCTTCACTATAAAAAATACACCAAGACTTACTAATATACCTAATATTACTATTTTTAGTATGTTAAGCTTTTTTTTTAATGGAATTGTATTTTCTGTGTGAGCAGAATTACGAATAGATTTCTTTTTTTGCATTATGTGCTTAAAAATATATTAAATTATATTTTTGCTAAAATATAGCTTTTAATTAAAACTATTAATAATGTAAGATTTTGTTTTCAAAATTAATATTGGAACAGAGAGTTTAGTGATGATATGATTAATAATAAAAACCAGCCACCAAATCAAAAAAAAATATTTCCCCACCCAACACCGCAACAAATAAATTCTGATTTCGTATATTTGCCCAACCAAACATCACACTTAATTATGAGCCAAAAAGTATTACTTAATTCAAAAGAAGTTACTATCATACTCCATCGTTTGGCTTGTCAGTTAATCGAAAAACACTTAGATTTCTCAGATACTATTTTAGTCGGAATTCAGCCGAGAGGCGTTTTTTTAGCTGAACGTTTAAAACAAATATTAGAAAACGAATATCAGGTTCCTGAAATTTCATTGGGATATCTGGACATCACTTTTTTTAGAGATGACTTTCGCCGAACTGATAAACCATTAGAAGCCAACAAAACACAAATAAATTTTATAGTCGAAAACAAGAAAGTCATTTTTATTGATGACGTTTTGTTTACCGGACGAAGCATTCGTTCTGCATTAACAGCGATTCAATCTTTTGGGCGACCATCAGAAATTGAATTATTGGTTTTAATCGACAGACGTTTTAGCCGTAATTTACCCATTCAGCCCGATTATCGCGGTCGTCAGGTAGATGCAATTAATGACGAAAAAGTAAAAGTAAGCTGGAAAGAAAACGAAGGTGAAGACGCAGTTTACCTGATAACGAATTAGTTTAATCGTAAATCGATTAATTGTTTAATCGGATAAATCGTTAAATTGTTTAAACGCAAAAATGAGACGATTAAACATTTAACAATAAACAAACAAATCAACGGTTAAACATTAAAACGAATAAACAATAAAATGACAGAGAACGAAACGTTTATTTATGAATCAATTTTTAATCAGATCAGAATGGGATTTCTTTCCCTTGATGAGATTCAGGAAAACATCTTAGAAGAAATTGAAGACAACGAATTTGAAGATGAAATTTCAGAAGAGTGGGCTTTTGATAAAATAAAAGAAGAATACCAAAAGTTACTTGTAGAAAGTAAACAATGGAAAAGTCCAACAGATACTGAAAGGCTAATAAAAGCGTTTGATGAATTAGGTGATGAAAATATTGTCGCGCTTCATAACGCAGGTTATACCACAACCGAAGGTGAATATGAAGTAGTTGAGGTTGAAAGAGAATTGCAGGAAAACGAAGTAGAATCTGATGGTTATTGTTTTTATCATGGACAGGATTTGGCAAGAGCAATCGCAGTCGAAAATCCAAGTTTGTTTATCGCTTTTCAGAAAGTAGATAATACGGATGATGCAACAACAATAGAAATAGGGAAAGTAGTTGCCGAAGTTTTAATAAATAACGATTTTAAAATAATCTGGAATGGTTCTGCAAAAACAAAAATTGAAATTCCGGGTTTCAGATGGCAAAAGATTTTTGATGAAGATGCAAGAGATCTCCAGGATTACAGTGAAGTTGTAGACAGAATGGTTCAATAAAATAACGGCTTTTTAAAGTAGTATTGAAAGACTGAATGTTTCAGGAATTCAGGAATTTGTCAAATAAATATTAAAGAAATAAAAATGAAAGAATTAAGCGTAAATCATTTATTAGGAATAAAATACATCAACGAGAATGATATTAACCTGATTTTTGAAACTGCCGATCATTTTAAAGAAGTCATTAACCGACCTATTAAAAAAGTTCCTTCATTACGAGATATTACGATTGCTAACATTTTCTTTGAAAACAGTACCAGAACAAAACTTTCGTTCGAGTTAGCACAAAAACGATTATCCGCCGATGTTATTAGTTTTTCGGCAGCTCAGTCTTCGGTTAAAAAAGGAGAAACCCTGATTGATACAGTAAATAATATCCTTTCCATGAAAGTTGACATGGTTGTAATGCGCCACTCCAATCCCGGAGCGGCTTATTTTTTATCTAAAAATGTCAAAGCAAGTATCGTAAATGCCGGCGACGGAGCACACGAGCATCCTACTCAGGCTTTATTAGACAGTTATTCCATCAGAGAAAAATTAGGTGACGTAGCCGGAAAAAAAGTAGTAATTGTGGGTGATGTTCTGCATTCAAGAGTTGCCTTATCAAATATATATGCTTTGAAAATGCAAGGTGCAGAAGTAAAAGTTTGCGGACCAAAAACATTGATTCCAAGATATATTGAATCGCTTGGAGTTACGGTTGAACCAAATTTGCGAAAAGCCTTAGAATGGTGCGATGTTGCGAATATGCTTCGGGTTCAAAACGAACGTATGGATGTCAACTTTTTTCCTTCAACACGTGAATATGCACAACAATACGGAGTCGATAAACCCCTATTAGATTCTCTTGGAAAAGAAATCGTAATCATGCACCCGGGACCAATTAATAGAGGAGTGGAGATAACTTCTGAAGTTGCAGATTCTGATCATTCAGTGATTTTGAATCAGGTAGAGAATGGTGTAGCGATCAGAATGGCGGTGATTTATTTATTAGCGTCT
Source organism: Flavobacterium sp. (assembly GCF_043722275.1). Taxonomy (GTDB): domain Bacteria; phylum Bacteroidota; class Bacteroidia; order Flavobacteriales; family Flavobacteriaceae; genus Flavobacterium. The sequence goes on from NZ_JAYSPC010000016.1 coordinate 18,182, forward strand.
AAGATTCAGTAGGTTTAATTTTTAGTTTTCAGTCGCAGTTTTCAGTTTCAATTTACAGTTTGCCGATCTGTAGTAGTTTTCATTTGTCCCCCTGAGCGAAGTCGAAGGGCGCACCAATTAGAACGGGGCTTCGACTCCGCTCAGCCTGACAAAGCTAAAAACCTGAAATTAATTTTTATCACAAAGCTTTGTTTAACCAGCTTTGTGAACTTTGTGTTTTTTCAACATAATATAAGTTAAAAATCTTTGCGGCCTTTGCGGTAAATTCTCAATTCAACATGAAACTATTTTTTACCACAAAGCTTTGAATTGATCTAGCTTTGTATTTACTAACCGCAACGCAAGAAAAAAAACTTTGAGTGCTTTGCGGTAAATTTTTTTCATTCACTCTGCAAAGCTTTGTATTGATCTAACTTTGCGAACTTTGTGTTTTTTCAACGTAATATGTATAAAAAATCTTAGCGACCTTGCGGTAAATTCTCATTTCAACCTGAAACAAAAAATAAAACTAAAAAAATTGTACCTTAGCTTTTGAAATAAGCGCCCATATATAAGAAGATGAAAGTAGATCAAAAAGGACATACCGTTACAATTAAAGATACACAGGGAGATTTTAATGCTTTTCTGGAGAAAGTAACGCAACAGTTTAAAACCTTTGAAAAACAAAATATTATAATCGATTTATCAGCTGATTCAGGATTGACTGAGAAAGATTTGAAACTTTTTTTACCACTTTCGAAACAACAAAAAAAATCAAAAAAGTCATTTGTAATTGTAGTGGCAGATCTTGATTTTAATGCTATTTCTGATAAATTAATTGTCGTTCCTTCTCTTTTAGAAGCACACGATATTATCGAAATGGACGAAATAGAAAGAGACCTCGGCTTTTAAAATTGGTTTAATTGTTTACCCGGTTAATTGTTTTGCATTTTAATCAATTTACGATTAACAAATTACCAATTTTACGATTTAACAAATAAAACAATTAAACAAATAAACATAAAATTGAAGCTTACCATACTTGGCTGTTATGCCGCAACTCCCAGAACTCTTACTAATCCGACTTCGCAGGTTTTAGAAATTAAAAACAGATTGTTTTTGATTGATTGTGGCGAAGGAACTCAGGTTCAATTGCGTAAAAACAAGATTAAATTCTCAAAAATTAATCACATTTTTATTTCGCATTTGCACGGAGATCACTTTTTTGGGTTAATTGGAACCATTTCTACATTTGCACTTTTAGGTCGCACAACTGATTTACATATTTACGGTCCAAAAGGAGTGAAGGAAATCATTACGTTACAACTGAAATTATCGAATTCCTGGACAACTTATGAATTGTTTTTCCATGAATTAGAGTCGAAAGAAAGCGAAATTATTTTTGAAGATAATCGCGTAATTGTCACAACGATTCCGTTAAAACATCGCGTTTATACAAATGGATTTTTGTTTCAGGAAAAACCCGGCGAAAGAAAACTGAATGTTGAAGCAGTTCAGCAATATGATATTCATACCGCATATTATCAAAAGATAAAAAATGGCGGCGATATTACGCTTGATGACGGAACTGTAATCGAAAATGAGAAATTATCTTTTGATCCAATTCCTGCATTGAGTTATGCATTTTGTTCTGATACCGTATATCACGAAGCTATAATTCCGATTATAAAAGATGTTGATGTTTTGTATCATGAAGCTACTTTTTTAGAATCCGAAGCTGCTTTGGCACAAAAAACATTGCATTCAACAGCAAAAGAAGCTGCAACAATCGCACTTAAAGCAAATGCCAAACACCTTGTTTTAGGTCATTATTCTACACGTTATGACGGAATTGAGCGTTTTAAAGAAGAAGCCGAAACCATTTTTCCAAATGTTTTATCCGGAGATGATGGAGTTAGTTTTGAATGGTAAAAGTTATGAATTATGAGTTATGGGTTATGAGTTGATTTGTAACTATTATAAGTTATCATTCAATCTAAAATCTAAAATCAACAATCTAAAATCAGCAATCATGAATGATTTAAGCAATTATAGAAAATCTTACGAGAAAAGTGAATTATTAGAATCTAATATTCCTGAAGATCCCATTAATCTTTTTAACAGATGGTTTCATGAAGTCGAGGATTTCGGCGCAAGCGGAGAAGTAAACGCTATGACGGTTTCGACAATTGGATTAGACAGTTTCCCGAAATCAAGAGTTGTTTTATTAAAGAAATTTTCTGAAGAAGGTTTTATTTTCTACACCAATTATGATTCAGAAAAAGGAAAAGCAATTACGGCAAATCCGCATGTTTGTTTGTCGTTTTTTTGGCAGGAAATGGAACGTCAGGTGATTATAAAAGGAATTGCACAAAGAACTTCTGAAAATATATCTGATGGTTATTTTGATTCCCGTCCTGACGGAAGTAAATTAGGTGCGATAGTTTCTCATCAAAGCGAAGTGATTCCTTCCAGAACATTTTTAGAAGATAACCTCAAAAAACTAGAAGCTGAGTTTGAAGGAAAACCAATTCCGAGACCGGATAATTGGGGAGGATTTTTAGTAACTCCTTTAGAAGTAGAATTTTGGCAGGGAAGACCTAACAGGCTGCATGACAGAATTCGCTATCAAAGCCAATCTGATTTTTCATGGAAGATAGAACGCTTGTCTTCTTAATGTAAGATTTTTATTTTAAATAATACATATAATATGTAGTTCATCGATTAATTTTGTAGTTTGCCGATAAATTGAATATGTTTGGAGAAGAAAAACAAGAACAATTTATTGAAATAATATATTAAGGAATTTGCCCCAACATCTACTTTAATTTTAACTGCTATTGATTTATGAAAAAGATTATGTGTGCCATGATGTTCGTTGTGATGCTTGTTACAATGAACTCATGCTCAGCAGACGACAGCGCCGAGGCAACAAACAATAGCACTACAACAGGAACTCTGATTACGAACTACGCGTATAACGATTCAGAGATTGAAACCATGAAACTTATTAACGATTATCGAGTAAGTATTGGTTTAAATGCATTAGAAAAAATAAATCATATTTCGTTTAAATGTGAGGAGCATAATAAATATATGATCGCGAACAATGTTGTTGATCATAATGATTTTACTTCACGTTCAGATAATATTATTGCTGTTTTAGGAGCTAAAAAAGTAGGCGAAAATGTAGCTTATAATTACAAAACATCTGAAGCTGCGTTAAAAGCGTGGTTAGATAGTCCCGGACATAAAGCAAATATCGAAGGTGATTATACACATTTTGGTTTATCAGTAACTACTGATGCGACCGGAAAAAAATACTATACGAATATATTCGCAAAAATTTAGATATATTATTGGACTGGTTGGTTTTAGGAGTCGTTGTGAATCGTAGATTTACAACGACTTTTTTGCTTACAAAAAAAAAATCAAACTCCAATAACGCATTTTTTTTTTATTGACTAATAGAATTTAACCGCAGAGTACGCTAAGATTTTTATAGGTATGGTTTAAAAACACAAAGTTCGCAAAGCTTTGTGTTGATCTGGCTTTGTGAACTTTGTGTTTTTGATGCTAAAGTAAAATTAAATCTTAGCGGACTCTGCGGTTAAAATTCTACAGTTTTTGTTTTGACTTCATTATTATTGGAATTTAGAATTTCAAAAAATTTGGAATTTATCCTTTATAGTTCGGTAATAATAAATTCGCTTCTTCTGTTCATTTGATGTTCTTCTTCGGTACATTTTACATCGTCAGAACAGCCGTTTACAAGTTGGGTTTCACCATAACCTTTTCCCGTTAATCGGTTTTTGGCAACACCATTTTTAACCAGCCATGAAATAGTCGATTTTGCTCTTCTGTCAGATAAAGATTCGTTGTATTTAAATGTCGCCCGACTATCTGTATGCGAACGAATGTCTAATTTCATTGTTGGATTATTATTCAATACATCGAGAATTTTCTCTAAATCTATCGCAGCTTCGGTTCTGATATTGGATTTATCCAAATCAAAATAAATCATTTTAATTCCGAAACATTTTCCTAAATCATCGCCAATTGTGACTTTGCAGGTTGATTTTTCTAAAGCAATTAGCAAACTTGTTTTCCCTGTCAATTTGCTAATCGTTACACTTACTTCTTTAGTGGTATAATCTTGTTTTTCGGCTCTTACATTATATGTTTTTCCGCATTCTACGGGAAAAATATATGCGCCGTTCCCATCAGAAATTGTCGTGTTTTTTATGTTTTGACCTTCATATAAAGTAATTTTTGTTTCGGGTAAAATCATATTTGTTGCAGCATCAGTAATTATTCCGTTTAATTCCTGAATACATTGTAATCTTCGGGTTTCCAGAAATTTATAAATATCATCAGAACCTTTTCCGCCATCTTTATTAGAACTAAAATAACCTCGTCGGGAAACCGGATCAATAATATAAGCAAAATCATCTTTAGGCGAATTTACATCGGCTCCCAAATTCTGAATGTCGCTAAT
>NZ_JAYSPC010000017.1:0-19545 GCF_043722275.1 Flavobacterium sp.
ATTCTCACTAATTCCTCATAGACTTTTATAGGAGAAGAACCTGTTGCTAAACCTAATACGCAAGATTTATTTTTTTCTTGTTTAGATCTAATTAATTGCGCGATTTCCTGCGCTACAATTATCGAAGCTTCTGCTGAATTTTTGAAGATTTCATTGTGGATTTTCTCAAATCTGGTCTCTTCAAATTTTCCCGCGCTTTTATAGCTGATATCAGGTTTGGTTTCTAAAGCACTTTTCATTTCTTTTTCTTTTTTTGCTATTTACAATTTTGGTTTTGAAATGGTATAAGCAACTTGCACTGCTTATACCATTTACTTACCAAACTTAAATTCTTATAATTCTTTTGATATTTTTTTTAGAAATTTGGAGCAGTAGTATCCCACCAAAGTCTTGTTCCTCCATTATCCGGTCCTCCTAATTTAGCAAGTCCAGTTTCATAACCTCCTTTGTTTCCGGTTTTCTCTGCCTGAACAAAATTGATTCTTCTTACACCTAATGTACTTGAAATTGTACCTCCGCTGTAATTTTTAATTACCGGGAAAAGTTTAGGATATCCTGTTCTTCTATATTCAGACCAAGCTTCCTGACCTTCCGGGAAACCGGCAATCCATTTTTGAGTAATGATTTTTTGTAATTTCACTTCATTAGTTGCTGCAGCATCCCAAGCTACAGTTACAGTGTTCACAGCTGGTGAATCATTTTCAGGAAAATTAGGATCTACATATGCTATAGCCGTTTTAACATTATCTGCTGAATATGCAGATGCACCTGAAACTCCTCTTTGATCAAATGATGCCGCAATTCCAAGTTCGTATAATGACGCAGCATCTCCGCCCATATTCCATCCTCTTAAAGCTCCTTCTGCTCTTAAAAAGTAAGCCTCTGCAGTTGTCATTAAAACAACTTCTTTTGATTTTATAACTGAACCTACTGCCGAAAAATCCTGGTGATCCGCTTTTGCTGCAATAGCAATACCTGTACGAACACCTTTATATTCTCCCGGAAATTGAACTGATGAATCAAAATAAACCGGCAATCTTGGATCTGCATATCCTTTTAGGATTGATTCCATATCTGCAGACATACGAATATCTAACCATCCACCGCTAATAGTAGCAATAGGGTTTGTGTACACTGGAGAAATCACTTTAAATAAATCAGCATTTGTAATAAATACCCCAAATTTATGTGCAACAGCTTTTTCAGCCTGAACTTTAGCAACAGCAGGACTAACTTTTACAATACGCATTGCTAGTCTTAAACGCAATGTGTTAGCAAATTTTACCCAGGCTTTGTAATCTCCTTTGTAACCTGATTCATCTGTTGAAGCAAAAACACTAACTTCTCCAGCATCTACTCTTTTTGTTAATTCAGCAACTGCAATATCTAACTCATTAAACATTTGCGTATAAACTTCTTCTTGTGAATCATAAGCAATAGTAGTATCTAAAGTCCCAAATTTTGAATAAATTACCGGACCAAAAATATCTGTAAGCCTATGCATTCCTTCTACTTTTAGAATCAATGATAAAGCATAAAACTGATCGTATTTTCCTTTGGATTTATTTGCAATATCATTAGCATTATACATTATGGTTTTATAGGCAGTATCCCAAATAACGCCATTCCAGTTATCAACTAATGAATAAGTTGTATTGTTTACACCTCCTGCAAAAGGAGTTGGACTTGCCATGTAACCAGACCAGATATCACCATTTAATCCCTGTTGTAATTGATACATATCAGGTGGATTTAAAATTTGGATATTATTAAACATTGGAGAAAATCCTCCTTTAATATGGTTAAAATCCTGTTCAAAAAGAGCTGGGGTAATACCGTTTGGATTGGTATTTATGTCGTCAAAATTATCTGTACAACCAACTACTGTAATCAAAGAAACACAGATAGCTGCTTTTATTGTTTTATTTAGTTTCATTTTTTTAATTTTAGAAAGTTACATTTAAATTAAGTCCGATACTTCTAGTAGAAGGCAAACCATAAATATCAACACCTTGTAAACCCTGACCTGTACTTAAAGCAACGTTTGGATCAAAAGGAGCATCTTTGTAAATAAAGAATAAGTTTCTGGCAATTAATGAAATACTGGCAGTTTGGATGAAAGGCAATGCTTTAGGATTGAAAGTATATCCAACAGAAACCTCTCTAACACTTACATTTGTTCCGTCATAAATATATTGTCCACTAATACCTGCTCTACCACCTACTTGTTTGTAGTAAGACTCAGCATCCATTTTTGTAACAGCAACACCATCGCTTGCTCTGACAGCATTTATATTAACCCCTCCTGCATTTCTTGCATCACCTGATGCTTTTGAAACTCCAAAACTATCATTTTGCGCTTCTGTTAAACTCATTACATCACCTCCAAAACGACCGTCAATTAATATATTTGCAAAGAATGGCCCTAATTTAAATGAGTTAGAAAGACTTAACATAAAGTCAGGATTAGAATTACCAACTTCTTCAAAATCTGTTCTTTGAAACGTTCCGTCATCATTTATTAAAGCTCTTCCCTGTGCATCTTTTTTGAAATTGATTCCTTCAATAACTCCAAATGGTCTTCCTTCGATCAAAGCATATCTGTAGCTATTTACTCCTGGATTTGTAAGGTTAATTCTTCCTCCTAATTCTTCAGGAATTTCTTTTACTTTATTTTTATTTTGAGAATAATTTACAGCGGCATCCCAAGAAAATTTATCTCCTCTGATGATTCCTGCATTTAAAACAAGCTCGATACCTTTATTCTCTATACTTCCTGCATTAATTGCATAAAAATCAACACCTTGAGAGTTTCCAACTGGTGCAACAACTTGCAAATATTGATTTTTAGTTTCTGAGTGATAATATGAAACCTCAAATCCTAATCTATTATTAAACATTCTCCACTCTGTTCCTAATTCGTACTCTGATTTTAATTCAGGTTTCAAACTTGTACCCGTTTTTGGCGCAACAAGTGGGTTGTATTTTGTTCCGCTTCCTTGTGGGTAATAATTTGTAGGAGTTGTTATAAAAGGCGCAACATCATTACCAGCCTGAGCATATGCTGCACGAACTTTACCATAGTTAATAAATTCAGGTAATGTAGCCATTTCGCTTATCAAAGCTGTCACACCAACAGATGGGTAAAAATATCCTCCCTCTTCTGTGTTTACTAATGTTGAAGACCAGTCTTTTCTACCTGTAAGATCTAAGAATAACATGTCTTTATATCCAAAAGTAGTCGCAGCAAATATTGACTGAATTTCTTTATTAGAATCAATTGTTTGAAAGTTCTCAGCATTGTTATTAAAATTATGCAATGTAAACCAGTTAGCATATTTTAAACCTCCACCAACACCTGAGTCTAAAATTGTTTTTTGATTGATCATCGTATTTCTAACACTAGTACCAATGTTAGCAGTAAAAGAAAAATCTGATGATATTGGAGTATTAATTGTAGCAATTAAATCTGCGTAACGTTGTGTGCTTAAAGCATCTTCATGATAATATCTACCATTTATATGAGATAAAGCCCCTTGTGTTGTTGCATAAATAAATTTGTCGTATCCGCTTGATATTCTGTTATAGTTATATCTTGTAGCAATACTTAACCAATTTGTAGCTTTGTAAGTTAAAGACAATGCACCATTAAAAAAGTCATTTGTATCTTCAGATTTATTTCTGTTAATTGCCCAATATGGGTTTTGCATAATATCTCTGTTTGTCATCCAGTTTTGAGCCATTAAATTTCTTGTTGGATCAAAAACTTCGTAATTTTCTTTATAAGCATTAAAGTCATTTCCTCTTGGCATTAAATAAACACCAGTTAGCGGATTAAAATAAAGACCATTCACAGGTTTATTATTAATCGTTTGAGAAGTATAATTTCCGTTAGCAGCAAAAGTCAATTTATCTCCAAAAAACTTCGCTGTCTGACGAATTCCAAAGTTATTTTTCTTTAAAGTATTCCCCGGAATAATTCCTGTAGCAGATGTATTTGCATAAGAAAATGATGTAGTAGCATTTTCATTACCTGTAGAATAACCTACTGAAGAAATTTGAGTAACTCCTGTGTTAAAAAAGTCTTTAACATAATCATTCGTTTTTTGTTTATCTCCCCAAGTTTCATCTGCACCTTTTACGGCTACATAATCTGATTGAAATTTAGGCATGTAAGCTGCACTTTCAAAAGTAGTTACCGAAGATGCACTAATATTAGCCTTTCCATTTTTAGCTTTTTTAGATGAAAGTAAAATTACTCCGTTTGCTCCCTGAGAACCATATAATACAGAAGCTGCAGCTCCTTTAAGAACTGTCATTCCTTCGTAATCATCAGGATTAATCAATGAAACAACATCTCCACCATCACGGTTACCACCTGATAAGCTACCAAATGTATCGTTTGGCTGTCCTGAACCAGAATTTAACATCGGAATACCATCAATTACATATAGAGGTGAGCTATTTACAACTGAAGAATTTCCACGAATAACAACTTTAGTTGATCCACCTGTACCTCCGGAACTTTTTGTTACGGCAACACCGGCAATTTTACCTGCAATTGTATTAATAATGTTTGCATCTTTTACACGAGTTAACTCTTCTCCTTTAAGTTCCTGAGCGGAGTAAGTCAAAGATTTTCTTGTTTTCTTGATACCTAATGAAGTTACAACAACTTCATTTAACGCATTAGATGCTCCTTGTTGCATTTTTACATTAATTGTAGCAGCATCTCCTACAACTATTGATTGTGTTTCAAGACCTACATAAGTAAAAACTAAAGTCTGTCCTTTTTGTGCTTCAATTGTGTACAAACCATCAAAATCGGTAGTAGCACCTTTTTGACCTCCTTGTACCGCAACAGATGCCCCTGGTAATGGCAATCCATCAGAATCTGTAATCACACCTTTGACATTTTTTACTTGAGCAAGCGAAACTTGCGCCGTAAAAACAATCATAAAGATTAAGAAAATTTTTTTCATGTTTATTTATTTTGTTAGTTATGGTGTAAATTTATTCTTAACGTATTGTTAAAAAAAATAATTTATACAAACGACTTTAAATTTTAAACCAACGACATAAAACAATCAATAATGTGTTTTACGAAAACGTTTTCAAGTTGATGTATTTATTGCTTTTATCACATTTACCCAAACTTTGTGCAGTTATTTTACATATTTACTGAAAAATCAGCATTTTAAATAAAAACCTAATACTGTGCTATTTAGGATAAAAAACTTTATAAAAAGATATATTAGCATTAATTTGAAAATTGCCTAAGAGTTAAAATCTTATTAATTTCTAATAATCAGTTTTTATCTTAAATCGATTAATTGCCACATAATCGTGTTGTTCGAACTTTTAAACTTGTATATTTTTTATGAATTACATCTAATAAGGAATATTGAGTAAAAGAGTCCTGCGCTATTTCCCAAATCATTATTCCACCGGCATTTTGAGAAGCAAATTCCACTTTTTGAGCAATTGTCAATCTTCCGTTATAATATGTTTTTCCGAGTTCGTCCAAATCTGCAAATTTAATTCCGGCTTCGACAATTTCGCCGTAAGTAGAACTTGTAACATCAGGAGAAGTAAAATTATAACCATAAAACGGAACGCCAAGAGTTAGTTTATCACTTGGAACATTTTGAAGATTGTGCCAAAATTCAATTCCTTCTTTAGCAAATTCAAAAGAACTATGTTGTCCCGGATTATTGGGAGTCCACGGTCCGGTACTATCATAAGCCATTATATTTATAAAATCGAATGCATTTAATGCTTCCGCATTTATATTTGCGAAACGGGAATTATTGGGCAAAGCTGCTGTCAATAATTTTTTATGTTCTGTGAGAATCTTTTTTAATTCAATAACAAAACCGCTATATCCCGAAGTTACCGCATTCCATTCAAGATCTACATCTACCCCGTCTAAATGATGCAATTCGACAAAATTTATAATGTTCTGAGTAAAAGTTGGTCGGTTTTCTGGTTTATCAATCAAAAAAGACCAATTTGTTGCTTGTTCCTCTGATATAACACCACCGGCAAGGGAAATACTAATTACAATTTTAGGATTAACCGATTTGGCATATTGAATTAAAGCATCAATATCTCCGTTAAAAATTAAATTTCCGTTTTTATCCGGATTCGCAAAAGCGACATTTAGATGTGTCAATTTACAAAACTGAATTGAGGTCATTTTATTAATATTATCCGATGATAAATACCCTACAACTCTGGCTGATTTTTTTGAGCTTTCAGAATCTGTTTGCTTTTCAACCGAACAACTATAGGCAGAAAAAAGCGAACTTATAAAAAAAAGGATGCCTAATAAGGCTTTATTTTTTATCATAATTTTTAATTTAAACGTATTGTTTTTAATCTTAATTAGAACGAAAATAACACCTGATCAGGCATGACTTTATTATGGAATTATTATGAACACGTTGCGTTTAATTCTAACACATAGAAACATAGCTTTTATATTCTTGAAAAAAGGCGTATTACTTTATAAAATTCACAGAGTTAAATAGGTGAAAGAAATGTATTTGTTTCCTAAGCTCTTTTTTATTTATTATCTATATATCTATGTGTTAATATTTTTTATGAATTAAATTCAACGAATTGTTATCTAGTTTTTATCCCACCAAACTTTATTCAACCAATCATTTTTACCGCCCATTCTGGACAAAGCTTCTAAATAATTTGTTTCATTTTTCTGCATTTCATCATTTGGATAATATAAACGTGTTGGAGTAATTCCTCCAGTTTCAGAATCAGGATTTGTTATCGGAATTAATTGCGGAAATCCTGTTCTTCTCCAGTTTGAATATGCCTCAATACTATTAAAGATATAAGTGATCCAAAGTTGGGTTGCAATTTGTTCTTTTTCTTTTCCTGCTAATAAAGGTTTCGCATTTAAATACGTATCAATACTTGCCTGAGTTGCCGGTTCAGCACCATAAATTTCTAATTGTTTGATTCCTGCTTCAACTCCTTTTTTATAATAATCAGCCGCACTTCCTGCAACCCAGCCTCTAAAAGCGGCTTCTGCAAGTAACAATTGAGTTTCTGAATAACTTACATGTAAAAATGGTGTTGTTTTTTTCTTAAAATAAGATTGAATCCCTGATGTTGAGCTTGCTCCCATTGGAACTTCCCATTGAAAAAGTCCAGGTTTAACTCCTTCATATAAAGATTCACCTGGTTGTATTGCGCCTCCGTAAGCAATTCCACTTGTTGTTTTGGGGCTTGCGTACATTGTTAATCTTGGATCTCCGTTATCTTTTAAAAAGTTGATGACCAAAGTACTAAAGTGATCTCCGTTTTCATTTCCATTAAAAGCATACGCCAAACCATTCCCTCTAAAATCTATAGATGCAGGATCATCATTAAATGTCGCATCTAAATGTTGCATGATACAATTATCATCATTGCTTGTAAATACGCCTGCCTGTAAAGCCGCTTTTACCTGCTTTTCAGCTTCTGCGGGTTTTACTTCAGATATTCTCATTCCTAAACGAAGTCGTAAAGTATTGGCAAGTTTTTTCCATTTTGCAATGTCTCCATTATAAAATAAATCACCTTTTACAGTTCCGCCATCAGCATTTAATTGATTTTGAGCTTCTTCTAAATCTTTAAAAAATGAGGTGTAAATATCTTCCTGCTTGTCATATTTAGGTGTTACAATAGCTTTAGAAAAACCTAATCCAGCTTCCGAATACGGAATATCTCCATAAATATCAGTGATACGCTGTGCCACCATTACTTTCATGATTTTTGCAACAGCATTCATATTTACAGCAGCAGGATCTGCTTGTGTTTTTTCCAGAATGTCTACTACATTTTTCAATTCGTTTTGATACCCATTTCTCCATAATGCAGTTGCGTATCCGTCATCTTTTTTGAATTTACTTCCAAATTCGGTTACATTCCACGCACCTGCATAATGCTGTACAAAACCACCTGAATAAATTAAGTTGGTTCGCCATTGGTAAAATCCATCACCTGACATAGACAACTGAGTAAACGTAAGTTGACCGGCTGGATTTGCAGACAATGCTACTGGATCTTTTTCCAGTTCGTCAAAATTTTCGGTACAGCCTACAACGGTAAACAATGTGAGTATGGCTATTATTATCTGTTTAAATTTCATAATTTCTTTTTTTAGAATGCAACTTTAATATTAAAACCAAATGATTTTCTAAATGGCAATGAACCATATTCAAATCCTTGTCCGTTTCCGGAAGTATACATTGACTCAGGATCAACGTTTGGAAGATCTTTACTAAACGTCAATAAGTTTCTTGCAAATGCCGAGATATAAATTGAGTTTATTTTTGCTCCTGCAAACACACTTTTTGGAATTGTATATCCTAAACTTACCTCTCTTAATTTCACATAAGAAGCATCATAAACAAACGGTGCCGGAGTATTATTAAAAACGGTATTCCAGTAATCCTGAGGATTAACAGGAGTTGTGTTTTTTGTATATACAGGATTATCAGCGGTTCCGGTATTCACAACACCTTCGGCAACATAACCGGCAGTTGGTACCCATGTTGACTGGCTAAAATTAGGATCATTGGCTAAAGCCTGAGCTCTTGCGTGATTGTATTCGTCTCTTCCTTCGGTAGTTACACCAAGAAGTCCTTTTGTTGCAGCAACAGAGTTTGTCATGGAATATACATCCATTCCAAATTTCATATCAAGTAAAAACTGAAGTGTAATACCTTTATAAGAAAATCTGTTTGTTAAACCCGCAGCCCAATCCGGAAGTCCTTTTCCTAACGCTACTTTTTCATCTGTAAATAAGGGTAAACCATTTGCGGCAACTACTTTTTCTCCGGCTTCATTTCTTAAAAAATCCCTTCCCATAATAGTTCCGTATTGTCCGCCAACTTGTGCTACAATTGCAGCTCCGGCCCAACGTGCCTCAGAAATAGTGTACGTATCAATATCCGGATGTAAAGACAGAATTGAATTTTTATTTTTTGAGAAGTTCAAATCAATTCCCCATTCAAAATCTTTAGTTTTTATAGGCGAACCTGATATAAAAAGCTCGATACCCTCATTTCGTAATTCTCCTGCATTTACAGATATATATTCATATCCCGACGTGGCAGATGAAGGCAAATCAAGTGTCTGATCCGATGTATCTTCACGATATACTGTAATATCTGCTTTTAATCTGTTTTTGAAGAAAGCCGTTTCAAGACCAAATTCAATTCCTGTTTTTGACTGATACGTTAAATCAGGATTTGGCGCAGCACTATTTTTAATATTTACAACACTCTGACCATTATAAGATGCAAAAGTGGTATAATTCAATGCATTTTTATAAGCTCCCGGAGCATTTGAAACCTGCGCCCATGAACCTCTTAATTTACCATAAGAAAAAGAATCACTTTGTAATCCAAAAGCATCCGAAAATACAAAACCTAACGAAGCCGCAGGATAAAAAGCATCTTTATTAATGACGCTAAACCAGTCATTTCTACCCGTAAATTCAGCATATAAATATCCTTTATAATCAAATTTTGCAGAACCGTAAACCGAGTTTGTTCTTGTTTCGGTTACAACCGGAGCATTTTCTGTCTGATTTACAAAATTGCTGATGTATTCTGTTCCCGGCTCAATAATTTTAGTTCCGAATCTTGAGTTTTGTTCTCTTTTAAAATCTCTTCTGCTCGCTCCTAAAATTCCGGAGAAAGTAAAATCTTTCGCTAATTTTATGTCGCTAAAAGTGGCAATTAAATCAGTGTTCATTTCTGATACATTAATATTATTCAAACCAAGATATCCTTCATCTCTTCCCGGCCATGTACTTCCTGCTGCCATAAAATCCTTAGCATTAAAAACATAAGTATCTAAACCTGTTCTAAATGTTAAAGCTGCCCATTTTTTTAATTGATACGTTCCGGCAACATTCCCAATAAAGCGATTCTTTACAGATGCGTTATGATTTTCCTGTGTCGTAAAATAAGGATTCAACAAATACACATTATTGTTCCAAGGATAAATTTGACCCGTTTCCTGATTTTTATAATTCTTCAGCCATGCCTGATCGATATTCGGAGCCAATCCGCTTAATGAATATCCCACGTTATTAGGCGAATCTCCTAAACCTGGTCTGTTATTGGTGTTTTCTGCGATATAATTTACGTTAGCATCCAAAGTAAATTTATCCGATTTTAAAGTAGCACTTAAACTTGCATCGTTTCTTTCCAGACCTGAACCCGGAATCACGTCATCATTTTTCAGGTTGTTAAAACCAAAACGTACATATGCATTTTCGCCTCCACCAGAAACTGCTACACCATTTGTAGTTGTAAATCCGGTTCTAAAAAAATCCTGAATGTTATTCTCTACTTTCGCGTAAGGACGCATTGAACCGTCAAATATTTTTACCTGTTGTCCTACTGCTTCAGAAAATTTAGGTCCCCACGCATTTGTAGTATAACCATAAATTTCTGTAGGCGCTTTTACAGGGTCCGGCAATACACCGTTTGTTCCTGTACCATAATCGCTTTGGAAATCTTTATATTTAGCATTTACTCGGTCAAAACTTACGCCGCTGGTTAATTCGACCTGAAGTTTTCCTTTACTTCCTTTTTTAGTTGTAATTAAAATTACACCATTCAAAGCTCTTGATCCATATAATGCAGCTGCTGCCGCACCTTTTAATACTGTTAAACTTTCAATATTATTTGGATTAATTCCGGAAATTCCGTCTCCGTTATCTCTTCCGTCAAACCATTTGCTTGTTGCAGCACTATCATTAGACAAACCGCCATTATCAATTGGGATTCCGTCAACAATATAAAGCGGTTGATTACTCTCGCCTATACTTGAAATACCTCTAATAATAACTCTTGTACTTCCGGCAACTCCGGTGGCAGGAATCGAAACATCAACTCCGGCAATTTTACCTGAAAGCGATGTCATAACATTGGTTGTAATTACTTTATTTAACTGATCGCCTTTTATATCCTGAACGGCATATCCCAGTTCTTTCTTCTGTCTTTTTATACCTAAGGCAGTAACGACAACTTCATTTAAATTTTGAGCATCTTCTGCCAGCACCACATTTATGGTAGCCGAAGTTGCTACGGTTAACGTTTTAGTTTTGATTCCGATATACGAAAAAACAAGAACATCTCCTGTAGATGCCTGTATCGTATACATACCGTCATAATCAGATTGGGTTGCAGTTTTTCCGCCCTGAATAATAATACTTACTCCCGGCAGCGGCAATCCGTTTTGATCGCTTACTAAACCTTTAATTGTTTTTACTTGTGCAAGCGAGACCTGCGCAGTAAATACAATCATAAAGATTAACATAATTTGTTTCATTTTATCATGGTTTTGTTGGTTAAGCGATAAATTTATTGTTAAAATTAACATAAATAAAACATTTTAAACAAACAACCTAAAACCTTAAACCAACGACACAAAACAATCAATAATACGTTTTACGAAAACGATATCCCATAGAAATAATATATTAATTCTCTTTTTTTATAAAATTTTATTTAAAAGAATTGCGTTTTACCCAGTAATTGTTTAAAGTTGCACAATATTTTCTTAGAAGGAACGAACGCCATTAAATCATTAAATAAAAGTTGACTGAAATTCAAAAATTAAAATTTGACATTAAGCTTAAAAATCACGTTTGGTTTTGGGGAAGCTACTTCACCCTTAACTTTTTACGATGGGGAGCTTATTTTAATGATTATCCTTACTCGTTTAAATCAAATTTAATTGAGTTTTCCTTACACATTCCGTTAGTATATTTTAATCTTTTTGTTTTGGTGCCGCGTTACGTTCTTAAACAAAAATACATTACGTATACAATTTCCTTATTAATAAGTCTCTTTGGTATTTATCTGTTAAAGACAGCATTAACCTATTATATTATTTCCGAAAATATCTGGCCGGAAGCAAACAGGGAATATCATCCTTTTGAAATCAACCATATTGTTGCCGTTTGTATTGGCGAATTGTATGTTCTTGCCATGGCATCATCCGTTTATTTGACTTTAACCTGGCTGAGGGAACGCGAAAGAAACAGATCGTTAAGAGAAAACCAATTCAAGATCAAGTTAAAGTATCTGGAAAACCAAATTCAGCCTCATTTCTTTTTCAATACGCTCAATAATTTATACGCTTTATCATTAGAATCGTCTGATAAAGTTCCTGATGTGATTATAAAACTGTCAAATTTGATGGAATATGTTTTATATGATGTAAAAGGAACCAAATTTGTTCCTTTAATCAAAGAAATTGATTATATTCAAAATTACATCGAAATTGAGAAGTTACGCTTTGAAAACGTTGAGGTGACGGTTAATTTAGAATCAAATATCGAAGACATTGTTGTTCCTCCTTTAATATTCATTTCATTGGTCGAAAACGCCTTTAAACACGGCGGTGTCAACAATAATAATCTAAAAATTAAGATCAATTGTAAAGTTATCGATAACAAAATGTTAGATTTTGAAATCTTAAATAATTTTGTAAATTCACAAAATCTAAATGCTAAAGGCGGAATTGGCTTAGTGAATACTAAAAAGAGATTAAAATTAATTTATAAAAACGATTTCAGTTTAAAACATAAAACGAAATTAAACTACTATATAATCCGTTTGCAAATACCTATTAATAATGAAGATTAAATGCGTGTTGATTGACGATGAGCCATTAGCTATCAAAGTCCTGCAAAATTATTTTACAAATTTTACAGATTTTGAAGTAATCGGCACATTCAATAATTCTCTGGAAGCGCTGGATTTTATAAACAGTACTCCTGTCGATGCCGTATTTTTGGACATTAATATGCCTATGATGACAGGTTTTGAACTTATTAGTTTAATCGAAAACAAAACCAAAGTTATTATAACCACCGCTTTTAGGGAATTTGCCGCCGAAAGTTACGATCTTGATGTTTTAGATTATTTAGTAAAACCCATTCCGTTACCCCGATTTATAAAATGCATCAATAAAATCACTACCGAATACAATTTAAAAAACAATATTAAAGTCGAAAACACAAAAGGCGACTCTCATATTTTTATCAAAGTCGATAAAAAAATGATGAAAATTAATATCGAAGAAATTTTATTTGTTGAAGGAATGAAGGAATACATAAAAGTGGTAACGCCTGATAAAACCTATATTACCCACAAATCCCTGACTTCATTATCTGAAGAATTACCCGCAGATCGTTTTTTACGCATCCATAAATCATATGTAATTGCTCTGAATAAAGTAAAATCTATTGAAGGAAATCGTATTCAGATTCAATCCTACACCATTCCAATAGGGAGAAATTACAGCAAAGAGGTAAAAAACAAAATTCTTGAATAAAATCTAATTCATAAATCCATTTTCTAACTAGGTATAAATTAACACATTGTTGAAAAAATGATGCTGTTGGTTTAAATTTAACATTATTTGTGCCTTTTTATTTTTTTTTGATATACTTAACAAATATATTTACGGTCTTCAAAAAACAATAAAATAAAAATTAACCTTATTTAAAATTATGAGTTCAGAAAATGTACAAACCAAGTGGGGACAGTTTATTCCCCTTGTTATCGTATTCTTCTTTTGGGGATTTGTTGCCGCAAGTAACGATATTCTAATTCCTGTTTTTAAAACAGCCTTCAATTTATCACAAGGAGAAAGTCAATTAGTTTCATTAGCATTTTATATTGCTTACACAGTTGGATCTCTTATATATATGGGAATCTCTGCTTTAATCAAAGAAGATTTAGTGAACAGAATAGGATATAAAAATGGTCTTTCACTAGGTTTATTAATTTCTGCAGTAGGAACATTATTATTTTATCCGGCTGCAAATACCGGATCATTTCCTTTAATGTTATCTGGATTATTTATTGTAGCCTTAGGTTTTTCACTACAACAAACAGTTGCAAATCCTTTAGCAATTGCTTTAGGACCTATTACAACCGGATCTCAACGTTTAACATTAGCTGGAGGAATTAACAATTTAGGAACTACTATTGGACCCTTAATTGTAACTTTTGCTATTTTCGGATCAAGCACAGGAGCTTCTACACTAAGTATCGAAAGCGTAAAAATCCCTTATTTAATACTGGGCTTAGCATTTTTATTAGTAGCTATTTTATTAAAATTCTCTTCTTTACCTGATAAACCAGCTTTAATAGAAGAAGAAATTGCTACAGACGGTGTTGTTGCAAAAAACTCAGCATTACAATATCCACAATTAGTTATGGGAATGATCGCTATCTTCCTTTATGTTGGTGTTGAAGTTTCTACGGCAAGTAATTTACCGGCTTATATGGAATCTCTTATAAATGCAAAAACAGGCGTTATTTATACTTTACAGGAAATTTCTCCTTATATCTCTCTTTATTGGGCAAGTTTAATGATCGGACGATGGACTGGAGCAATTGAAGCTTTTACAGATAAAGCAAGCTTACAACAAATATTACGTTTTGTGGCACCTTATTTAGCATTTGGAGTATTTTTAGCCGTAAATGCAATTGCAAAACATGATTTGACACCATTTTATATTTACGGATTAATTATCCTTGTATTAATTGCTGCAGATATTGCCAGTAAAGGAAATCCTGCAAGAATGTTGCTTATATTTTCTCTATTAGGAATTATTGCATTAGCGATCGGAATGTCAACTAATGGTATTGTAAGTATTTATGCTTTTACAAGCGTTGGATTATTCTGTAGTACACTTTGGCCATGTATCTTTACATTAGCTGTAAGCGGATTAGGAAAAAACACAAGCCAAGGAAGTAGTTTCCTGATTATGATGATTATGGGTGGTGGAGTTATCAGCTGGCTGCAAGGTTTTGCATCAGAATTTATTGGTATCCACAGTAGTTATTTAGTTGGAGTTGTATGTTTTGCTTACCTTGCATTTTATGCCTGGAGCGTAAGCGGAATCCTTAAAAAACAAGGAATCAATTTTGACAAAAAACTTTCCGGAGGTCATTAAAAAATAAAAAGAACAATAAAAAAGTCCCAAATTCCAATTTTGATAATTGGAATTTGGGACTTTTTTTAGTTACAACTTTATTATTACTATTATTATTATTTAAACCCAATAGGTTTTAAAAACCTGTCTGGTTAGATAACGTAAAACTAAACCTTTGCATCTTTGAACCTTTGTACCTCACTTTAAAACTTAGCAACTCAGAACCTTAGAACCTTAAAAAGCTACTTCGCATTAATAATATTCTCTAAATTTTTTTTAAAAGTTTCTTTATTTTTAGCCGTTAAAGTATAAACAACATCTTTATCAGCGTGAACAATAACCTTATCGATATTTGATACCGAAAGTGCTTTTGGATCTTTAATTTTCAGCGTACAAGCGCCATCAAAATAACCATCTTCCTCAATAATTTTTTTAGCATCGATAATAGTTCCATCCGTTAAAACTGCCGAAATAGTCATTGTATTATTCAATGTCTTCGAGTAAAAACCATCCATAACCAATAATAATCGGTATGAATTTTTCATTTCAGGACCTTTAAACTCATGACGCGTAATATTGTAACGCAAACCTTTAGCCAAAGTCTGAAATTGTTTCGAACAATCCAACTCAAAACTTGCCACATCGCCCGCTTCATTAACATGCTTTAAAATTTTAGCAGTCTGAGCATTTACAGCCATATTTCCGATCAAAAACACCAAAACCAAGATAACTTTTTTCATATATACTTCTTTTTGAGACATATAAATATAAAAAAAATCGCCATCTTTCTATTGAAAAATGACGATTTTAAGAATTATTTATCTAAAGTATTACTTATTTCCTTTTTCGAAATCAGCAACAAACTGAGCCAATCCAATATCAGTTAACGGGTGTTTCAACAATCCGTAAATTGCAGAAAGCGGTCCGGTCATAACATCAGCACCAATTTTAGCACAATTTACAATATGCATTGTATGACGCACAGAAGCCGCTAAAATTTGAGTTTCGTAACCGTAGTTATCATAAATCAATCTAATTTCTTCAATCAAATTCAAACCATCAGTTGATATATCATCTAAACGACCAATAAAAGGAGAAACATACGTAGCTCCGGCTTTTGCAGCCAATAAAGCCTGACCAGCAGAAAACACAAGCGT
Organism: Flavobacterium sp.; assembly: GCF_043722275.1. Lineage (GTDB taxonomy): Bacteria > Bacteroidota > Bacteroidia > Flavobacteriales > Flavobacteriaceae > Flavobacterium. The sequence continues at coordinate 16,138 of NZ_JAYSPC010000017.1, forward strand.
AACATTTGTTTTAATTCCTTTATCCGAGAAATATTTTGCAGCCATAACACCTTCTTTTGTCATAGGCAATTTAACCACGATTTGCTCATGTAATTCAGCTAATTCTTCACCTTCCCTGATCATTCCATCATAATCAAGCGCATTTACTTCAGCACTAACATCACCTTCAACAAGATTACAAATGTCTACATAATGCTTTAAAATGTTGTTTTTTCCGGTAATACCTTCTTTTGCCATCAATGACGGATTAGTCGTTACACCATCTAAAACACCTAAAGCCTGTGCTTCTTTAATCTGAGCTAAATTAGCTGTGTCAATAAAAAATTTCATAATTATATCTATTTAATTGTGTTGATATTTTTGGCGTGACCACAAGGGTCGGGCTTTCGGCTATATCTTTTGTTCCGTTTCTCTTCACAAAAGGATAACGCCTCTATCCCTCACGCAAATTCGGTGCGAAATTACGATTTATAATTTCCATAAAATAAAAAACTAAAAAAAAAATCCGAAAGTCAGAATCCATTAGTGGTAATCCTGTAAGATCAAACTAATTATATTTTTGTACTTTTATAAAATCAAAATTCCCCCCAAAGTGCTAGAAGATCATTTCAAACAAGATATAATCAATATCGAGAACATATCAATTGTTCCTAATCTACTCAATGTTATCTGCCAAAGCACCGGAATGGGCTTTGCAGCAGTCGCGCGTGTTACAGAGGATCGGTGGATAACTTGCAGCGTCCAGGATAATGTTAATTTTGGTTTAAAACCAGGAGACGAATTAAAAATAAAAACAACGATTTGCAACGAAATCAGGCAAAATCCTAAACCCGTTATAATCGACAATGTAAGCGAAGACCCTCATTATCACGATCATCATACTCCGGCAATGTATAAATTACAAAGTTATATCTCTGTGCCAATTATACGTCAGGACGGAACTTTTTTTGGAACATTATGCGCAATTGATCCAAAACCAAACAGCCTGAAAGAATTCAAAATCAGCGAGATGTTTAACTTATTTGCTCAGCTAATTTCATTTCATCTTTCTGCAATTGAAACAGCAGCAGAAAATAACCTGGTTTTAAAAGAAAAAACACATCTTCTTAAAAAAACAGTCGATGAGAAAAAAAGCATTGAGAAAAAATTACTCCAGAAAAATATCTCACTTGAAAAAATGAACAGCGAACTCGAAGCTTTCAACTATATTTCAAGCCACGATTTACAAGAACCATTACGAAAAATTCAGCTTTTTACAGATACAATTGAACGCGAAGAATCCGGCAATTTATCTGAAAAAGGAAAAGCTGCATTTCATAAAATCAAGACTTCGGCTTTTAAAATGCAAAACCTGATAAGTGACCTTTTGATTTATTCAAAAACAAAATTTGATGATCGAAAGTTCGAAATAAAAGATTTAAATATTATTGCCAAAGATGTTATTGAAGACCTTACAAATGAGTTTGAAAATAAAAATGTAACTTTTGATATACAAGAACTGGGAAAACTTTCGGTAATAGAATTTCAATTCAGGCAATTACTTTATAATCTTATCAATAATTCATTGAAATTTGCAAGTGCTGACCGAAATTTAGTTATAACAGTATCAGCAAAAATCACAAATGGAGAACTGGAAAAGCTTTCGCCGCTTACTAAATATTATAAAATAACCATTGCAGACAACGGCATTGGATTTGATCCAACGTATAGCGAAAAAATATTTGGGCTTTTTCAGGCACTACACACAAAACCTTTAAAAAGCACAGGAATTGGACTTACAATAGTAAAACGAATTGTAGAAAATCACAATGGTTTCATTAAAGCCGAAGGAATTTTAAATCAAGGAGCAAAATTTGAGATTTTTCTTCCTTTAGAATAAATCTTAAATCTTGCTCCCGTATTATGTGTTATAATTTATAATGATTCATTAACATCTTTTCATAGACTTTATCCGGAAGCGCACGCTTTAAAACAATTGAAAATTTCTGCATAAAAGCACCAACTTTATAATGCACGTTTGGCTTTTTTTGCTGCATGATTTTATAAACCGCTTCCGCCATTTCGTTAGGATTATTTCCCGCATCAACATGTTCGTTCATCGTTGCAAGATTTTCTCCGTACACTTTTGCATAAGCAGAACCTTCTATAACCGGTGCATGATAACGACCTGAAGCAATATTTGTAGCAAAATCACCTGGCGCAATACTTGTAATTTCGATTCCAAATGATTTCACTTCCATACGCAAAGCCTCGGTAATTAATTCCAACGCTCCTTTTGATGCCGAATAAACACTACGATAAGGCAATCCCATGTAAGCAGCAATCGACGTAATATTAATAATCAAACCCGATTTTTGTTCGCGCATTTGTGGCAAAACCGCTTTCATAACTTCAATTGGACCAAAAAAATTGGTTTCAAAATTATTTCTGATTTCCTGCGTTGGGATTTCCTCTAAAGGTCCCGTAATTCCAACACCTGCATTATTAATTACAACATCTAACCGACCGGAAGTTGCAATAATTTTAGCCACGGCAGATTGAATTGATTCAGCATTGCGAACATCTAAAGCAACTAATGGAAAAATTGAATTGAATACTTTTTCAGGATTTCGACTTGTTCCATAAACCACGAAACCTTTTTTATGCAAAAATTCTCCAATTGATTTTCCAATCCCTGAGGATCCTCCGGTAATTAAAACGACTTTATTCATTGTGAAAGTTATGAGTTTTGAGTTATAAGTTGGTTCATTGAGGAAAACTGAATTAATGCAAAAACTTATTGAGAAACATAAAATATTTTATATTGACTAATAATTTAACCGCAAAGTGCGCAAAGATTTAATTTTACTTTACGTATAGAAAACACAAAGTTCGCAAAGCTATATCAACACAAAGCTTTGCGACCTTTGTGTTTTTGTAAAACCATACCTTTAAAAAATCTTAGCGCACTTTGCGGTTAACTCTTTTTTATCCTCCATAGGTTTTAGGTTATGAGAGATCACTATTTTTTTACCGCAGAGCCCACAAAGGCTTTTCACAAAGTTCACTAAGTTTTAAGCTGCGTTTACACAATTTAAGCCCACAAAGCTTTGCGAACTTTGCCTTTGCCAAAAAACTAAGAGTAAAAAAACTTAGCGTTCTTTGCGGTTAACTTTTTTTATCCTCCACAGGTTTTAGGATTACTCCAATAACTTTTAATTTACTAAGTACCAAAAATAAAAAAATCCTCCATAAGGAAGACTACTTTTGAATTAATTATAAAAAAAAATCTGAATATAAATTCAGATTAAAAAAAAAATGGCAAGCGACCTACATCGCACCGCTCAACCACGTACCCTTGCTATGTTCCCATCCTGGGGGAGTCTGCAGGAGCTGGTCGTGTAGGACTTGCCGGTGCAAATATACAAT
>NZ_JAYSPC010000018.1:0-1509 GCF_043722275.1 Flavobacterium sp.
GTTACATTATCTTTAAGAATTTGCCTTCCATTTATGTCTCTTAATTCAATGCTTGCATTTGAATAATTATTGGGCAGGAGGAATGTAATGGTCGTGGATTTGTTTATTGGGTTACCGCTAATTGGTTTTATAGATAATTCACTTTCATAATCTGATGGTTTTCCCATTCGGTTAATTGTCCCAACTCCGTTGGCATTGAGGTTTGAATAGGTGAACCACATGAAAAATGATTTTTGACAATTTGTTGTGAAGCCTGAAAAATCAGAATTATATTGAGTTTCAGCAGCAGTTAATACTAAACCGCTAACAAGTAGCTGAATTTATCCAATCAAAATTGCACATTGAACTAATAATGCTTTTTTCATTGTGCAAATCGCATAAGGCAACTCCTAATTGATTATCTACTTCATCAAGTGAATTGAACGTATAGTTATTAAATTCTTTTTGTTCACGTATGTAATCCCAAATATGTTCTGTTGGATTTAATTCTGGAGAGTAAGCAGGCAAAGGTAATATTGATATATTTTCAGGAAGTTTCAATTTATTTGTAGTGTGCCAACCAGCTGAATCCATTATCATAATTATTCTATAATGCGGAAAGCTTATACTAGTTTCTTCTAATAATGCATTCATTGCTTCGGTATTACAAAATGGAGAAATGATAGAACATGTTTCTCCTGTTTGCGGACAAACTGTTGTAAACGCATATAGATATTCCCTTATTGCTTGTTTTTTGACTATGGCTCTATCTGGTCGATGTACCCAGCACTTACGAACATGGTTCATTCTTCCAAATGCTGCCTCATCTTCAAAAAAGACCATCAAAGGTCTATTGTCATTATCTTTTATTCTGGCGGTAGCCAGTATTTCCGGGAGTTTTTTTTAAACTCCTCTTGCTTTTCTTTGTTTTTCTTTGGATGTTCTGGGCGAGGCATTTTCTTTTTCCAGTTATGTCGTTTGAATAAATCCCAGATATAATCATCAGAAACAGCTTTGCCTACTTTTGTTTCTACTATTTTACGGATGTGTTTTGCAACTAAAACTTTGCCGTCTTTCGCTTTTATTTTTAAATCCCTCATCATTTTTTCTTCGTCTTCAAAACTCATGTGAGAGGTTGCAGACCTTCTTCCGCCCCATTTAAGACTATCTGTAAAACCTGCGCCTTCTTTATTATAGAGTTCAACAACTTTATATACTTTACTTTTTGTAACTCCTAAAAAAGCAGCATACTCTTCGGCTTTCTTATTTGGATTAAATGACACTGATAGTAATATTTGCCAGTAACTTCTTTGATGTATATTATTACACGCAGTTAATTTACCTGATAATTCAGCAGTGGTTAAATGTGGATTTAGTTGTAATATTCGCATACTGCAAATATACACTTTTTGTTTATCTTGTTAGCGGTTTAGTATTAGGACATGGGCTACACCAAAAAAACGATGTTTCGCGATGAGGGTGAATAGGATTTAAATATTTAGTTGCAGGTGGATCAATTGACGCAGATCT
>NZ_JAYSPC010000019.1:0-1732 GCF_043722275.1 Flavobacterium sp.
TATAACACTGGATGAAGCATATGCTAAAATTGAGCCGATTGTAGAAGCGAAAGAAGAAAATACAATTGTTGCGAAAGTTCAAAACGATGAGCAATTGAAAAAAGCTCAAGATCGTGTTGCAAAATTAAAAGAGTTAAGTTTTAAATTAAAATCTCCAAACGGTTTATCTGAATTAGAAAATGAACCGGCATACAAAAGAAGAAATATTAATTTAGATTCTACTCCTCATTCTTCTGAATCACAAGTATCCCGTTATACTTTGTCAGAAAACGAAGATAAAAAAGTGGAGATCAAACCAAATAACTCTTTTTTACACGATAACGTTGACTAAACAATAGATTTTGTCTAGTCCTGAAATAATGATACAGGATTAATAATAAACAAATTTACAATTTAGACAGTAGTAAGCATACTCTTACTACTGTTTTTTTTTATTTTATATGTTCTCATTTTTATTTGATTTTGTTGGTGCATCTTCATTGGTGTAAGCATAAAATTAGAATAGTGAGGTCTTTGATTGTTATAAATTTCAATAGATTCTTTAACAGTTAACTGTATTATATTTAAATCCTGAAAGTGCTTATCAATCATAAATTCTTGCTTTAAAATTCCATTTATGCGCTCTGCAACAGCATTCTCATAAGGATCTGAGTTTTGCGTCATGCTGCATAAAACGTTGTTTTTATTTAATATTTTTTGATAATCATCCGCACAATATTGCAAACCTCTATCAGAATGATGGATAAGAGATAATTGTTTATTTCTACGCTTGCTTATTGCCATTTTTAATGCTTTTACACTGCTTTCAGTATTCAAATTATCTGCAACATGGTATCCCATTATCTGTTTCGAATAAGCATCTGTCACTAAACTTAAGTAACAAGGCTTTTCTCTTTTTCCTATATATGTTATGTCTGATACCCACACTTGTTCTGGTCTGTTTATTTCTAAATCCTGAATAAGATTGCAATGTTTTCTAAATCGATGATGGGAGTTAGTGGTCACATGATAACTTCGTTTGGGTTCTATCAATAGATGATTACTCCTGAGTATATCAAAAAATTTATCTCGTCCGGTTTTCATTGTTTGTAATCTCTCTGACAAAATATAATACATCTTTCTTGTGCCTATTCTAGGCATTTGCTTTCTTATGTCATTTACCAAGGAAATAACTTCTTTAGCTTTTTCTTGTTTAACATTTTTCCTTTTGATACTTCTGTAATAAACCTGTCTGTCTACCCCGAGCAATTCACAGGTGAATTTTATCGTTTGCTTTTGTTCTTCTTTGAACTGGACGATTGTTCGGGTGATGAGTTTTTTCGTATATCGATATTATACTCTTTTTCAGCCAGGTTTATCATCATGTCAAAAAGAATGACCTTTTTGTCTGCTACAGAAGCCTGTTGCTCAAGAAATGTCTTTTGTTTTTCTAAAAGCTTTATCTGTGCTTCAAGCTCCATGATTTTCTGTTCAGGTGTTTTAGGCATATGTGATGGTGTTTGATTTTCCCAATCAAATTTACCATATTTCCTTAACCACGATACAATTGTTGAACGTGCTTGTATGCCATATTTTCGAGTGGCACTAGTGGTACTTAACTCTCCTCGTTCTATTTCTTGAACGATTTGTAGTTTTAAAGACATGCTGTAATCACACTGGCTTCGCTTTACATAATTTACTCTTTCTTCCATAACGATGTTTTTTTATGTATCGCTATTTCAGGACGGGACAT
>NZ_JAYSPC010000020.1:0-3272 GCF_043722275.1 Flavobacterium sp.
TCAAGATTTTGCCATTCACAAATCGAAGTGTATTCTACTTTTTTTGTCACTTGATCACTGTAAACAATTTTGATATCAAGTTTACCAAAATAATCAGTACAAAATTTTGTTGGACTTTCTTTTTTATCAAGTAATTTTTCAGACCACGTAAATAAACTGTCTTTTTCAGCATTTGTAATTTTAAAAGCCAAGATTGAGTCTTTTGGGTTTCCAAGCAAATGAATTTGCAAAGAAGTGTCACTTTCTAAGACCGAAAATTCCTTTCCATTTGCTCGGATATTTAAATACATCCAAGTCGATGAATATTTACTTTCAGGCAATTTGACTTTGCTAGAATTTTTACATCCGAGAAACATTATACTTACAATAACTAAGACTGTGCGGATTTGAAGCATATATAATTGCGTACAACGTTAGGGCTTTGCGATGTGGTGGATTTTGAAAAACGTCAAGCCTGGAACTGATGCACAATAAAAATACAAAAGATGAAGATAACAAACAAAAGCCCATAAGAATTACGTCCGCTGGAACTGCCGCTGATAGCGATAAAATGCCGAAGCTAACAACGTCCAGCCACCATATTGCAAAACCCCATGTTGGCTGTAGTTATATTTCTACCCTTACTTTATCTTTAATTTTGTCGTAAAATTCAGAAAGATTTTGAAATATATCTCCATCAATTAAATCAGTTTCTGATGTGATATTTCCCCAATCGTCTGTGCAAGAGAAAGAAACTGTAATTTGATTTGCTTTATTGATGTATTTGCAAATAATAACTGTTTCATTATTTATATCGCAATTAAAACAAGGAGCTTCACCATAAGTGTACCATTCAAGTTGTCCACTTAAAGATTGTGATATTAGAGTGTCAATATTTGATTTAGTTATTTCCATTAATTGAATATGTTTAGTGGGGAAGTTCTAACTGTATTTAATGTATTTCTTAGAATTAAAACATCTTTTACTAACGGTTCTGTCGCAAAGTTAGCGTTATTTGATGAAATTTGGCTGTGTAGTCTAATGTAGTGATTCGATATTTTCTTGTTTATTTTTTTTATTGTTTCATTACTTTCTGCTTCACATTTGTCCTTACATTCTTGAACTATTTGTGCAAATGATTTACCTTTTTGATTGTCAATACATTCGCAGCATTTGTCTAATTGTTTGGAAAAGTCTATAGTGTAGATTTTTCTACATTCGGTCAACGTTTCTTGAAGCTGTTTAATAAGTGCCAATGCTACAGGGTATTCAAGACTTCTTAGTTTGTCTTCAATTTCATTGGTCAAACTAATTGCCTTGGTATAATGAAATGAATTTAATTCTTTTTTTATGTTATTGTAAATGGTGTCTGAGTTATTTCTAATTTGTTCGGATGTTCTCTTAATTTTGAATTGTTGATAGATAGTAAATGTCAAACCAATTAAAGTGAGAATTGTTCCAACTAACGATAACCAAAATGAGGTGGTAGTCGTTGATTGGTCGTTAAGATATTTAACAAGCCAAGCAATCGGTATTGATATAACAGAAATCCAAATTAAAAATTTCCAATCTTTTTTGTCCATATAAAAGGTTCAAATTTTTAGGGTGTCGAATAATTACAGCCAACGGTAGGGTATTGCCGCAGATGGGATATTTGCTGCTGTGTCCGACCGCAACCGAGGATGAATAAAGATTTAAAAGTACAATTTAACAACTAAAAGCCCAGTATTGCTTGTCAAGCCTGGATGATGCACAATAGCGATTTACTGATGATTGTTACAACGTCTAGCCCCATTTGCGGCAATACTTATGTTGTATGCAGGCGGATTTGTCGAACGAAATGGTTTTAATTGTGTAGAAGGGTTTTTGAATCGTCTGCTTTAGTTCTTTGAAATATCGCTTGGTTAGGGGAAAATGAAAAAGCCTTTTACGAGAAGGCTTAATCGGAATGCTTTGTCTAATATTTTCTGTTGCCGTTTCAAAATTACATTTTTTAATTTTAAAAACATTTTATTATGGCATACAGAAAATTATTTACACTTATTTTATTGTCAGTATCTCTTTATTCATGCAAGGTTACTAAAGTAAATAAAGATGTCGGTAAAATTTATCTTACCCAAGATTCAATTATACAGATATTAAAACTAAACACTACTTTTTCATTTCCTTTATTAATTGAGAAAGGTGATTTACGGAGACAGCTCCGTTAATACCGTATGTTATGGTATTGAAAAAACTTGCAAATAATAATGATGTCGTTATTGGATTATATCCTCCTGAAATAACTTGTCCATTAGCATCTGTTGTTGTTCCAAACGAAATTCCTGCCCAATTACTTTGAGAAAGGACATTGGTTATAGAATCTAACTTTTTGCTAAGAGGCGTAATGGTATAATCAATTATTCCTATAATTTCATCATCTTTTGACAAAGGATTTAGTTTCATTAATGCTCCACCTGAATTACCGTGATTGCTGGTTAAATCTAATAATAATTCCTGTCGCATTTTTGTAATGCTTAGTCCTGGGAAGTTTGCTGTTGAAGGTCTTGCCATTTTTGTTGATATTATACCTTTTGAAATAAATTGGCTTGTATCTCCAAAAGGATAGCCGCAAGTATATATTTCTTGTCCTTCCTGTAATTTATTGAAATCACCAAATTTTAAAAAGGAAACAGTTTTTGTAAAAGTATTTTTTGGAGTTAAAATACATAAATCGTAAGCAACGGCGTAAACTGTACCGCTATCAGTAAATTGAGGTAATTCAAGTTCAATTATTTCACCTTTATTATTTCTTGCACGAATAGGTGTTTTATAAGTAAGAGCATTTAAAATCACATGTAAACAAGTAGCTATAGTGCCTTTTGAATTTATAAAAAAGCCTGTCCCTTCCATAGAGTCTGTAATAATTTGAACTGTGCTTGATTTTATTTTTGCAACTTTTTCGGGGCTTAATGATTGACTAAACAAAGAAGCTGAAAATGTTATTAGAATAGATAAAATTATTAATCTCATGTTAGTTGTTTTTATGTGTGTTAGCAATATTTTAACTCTTTTGCGTCAAGGTTCTGTGTATAGTGAAAGTGCTAAAATGTGTCAAAGCCAAAAAAGCCAAGCGATATTTAAACACTTTAAAAAAATAAAGTTCATTGTCCAACGGTATGTCCATTTTGGAACGGTCACACCGCTTGCATACAACGAACAGGTATTGCTGCAGGTGTGGAATTCATTGCTCGTCCTGCCCGGAACTGCTGCCCAATAAAGATAAAAAAGTAAAAGTTTACAACCAAAAGCCC
>NZ_JAYSPC010000021.1:0-12048 GCF_043722275.1 Flavobacterium sp.
CAGAGTTCGCAAAGCTGGATCAATACAAAGCTTTGAGAACTTTGCGCTTTTTATGAAACTTATAAGTAAAATTTTTGTGTTGTCTGTGGTAAATTTTTACCGCAAAGATCGCAAAGTTTTTTGTCTCACATTGCGGTTAGTAAACACAGAGTTCGCAAAGCTGGATCAACATAAAGCTTGGCGAATTTTGTGTTTTCTATGCGTAAAGTAAAATTAAATCTTAGCGGACATTGCAGTTAAAATTAATATAGCTTCATTTTTTAAAATAATGTGATATTACAAATTCAGCGCGACAGATTAATGTTTTTTTGTGTAACAGGATTCATTTTTCTGATGTTGCTGTTGATAATGCTTCGTGTTGATTTTTTTTTGACCTCATAAGCTTTTGTGCATCTTTCGAGTTCAGAATATAATAACTGAAACTTATCATATAGAGCATCAAGTTCTTCCATGGCTTTTCGCGTTCTGGCATCTTCCGCTTCTTCAATTTTATTTTTATAAATAGTAGAAAGATGTTCGAATTTATGAAATGCGTTTAGCAAGATTCGATGCTCTTTAGAATTTATTCCTTGCATAATAACGATAATATTGACTAAAATTTTAAATTTATTAAGGATTAAAACGTAACAATGGATCAACATCTGTATCGATTTGAGCCGGAGAATGTAATCGTAATTTTGTAACCTTCATTTTACTTGTAGTTCCTGAAATGTTTCCTAATGCTTCGCTTAATAGAATTTCTGAACGATTACCTAACGGAAATACTTCTAATTCCTGAAGTTCATTTGCGTAAACATTAGGATTTATTCCTTTAGAATAATCGCCTTCGTGTCTGGAATTAAACAACTTATATATTGACGGATATAATATCCAGCCTTTAGTTCCTGCAATTCGGTCATCTTCTACAGGAAATCCGGCAACATCTTTTCCAAAGGTTTTTTCGCCAAGAGCGATCACATTCATATAAGGTTTCAAATTATTAATTATAAGTTCTGAGGCTGATGCAGTTCGATTTCCGCATAATATGTAAATTCGGTTTATCGACGGATGAGCACTTCGCAACGCATCAAAAGTTATTTTTGATTCATTGCTTTTTAACGCCTGGTCAAATGTTTGGTCGATATTTCCTCCGTTAGCATTTCCTTCAAATTTTATAAAAAGATCGGTTGACTTAATATTTGGCGCCAGAATAATACTTAATGCTGTTGCAGATGCGATATCTCCTCCGCCATTATATCTTAAATCCAATACAAGTTCTGTGATAGATTTGCTTTTTAATTCCTGAAAAATCTGTAGAAATTGTTGTGCCTGACCTACATCAAAATGCGGAATTTCGACATAGCCAATCTTAGTATTTTTATCTGAAATAACCTGATACGCAATTGGCTGTGAAAAACTAAACCCCTGTAATAACGAAACTTCTTTAAGATCAGAAAAACCGGATTTTGAAGAATATAAAGTCGTTTGCAGACTTAGCGTTTGTGAACCAATCATATTTTTATACAATTGGTCATAATTTCCTGCGGTTAAAACTGTTCCGTTGATTTTAGTGATAAGCTGGCCTCTTTGCAAACCATTATTTTTAGCAGGAGAATCTGCTAATACATATAATATTACGCCATAATATTTCCCTTCAAATTCAACAAAAGATACATCAAAACCAAAGCTTCGTCTGAGACTTTGTGGCGCAGTTTCGGGCATTGCTGGATGAATGGCATAAGAATAAATATCTTCTTTTTGCAATAAACTTTTAAAATACTCTTTTGGATTTACCGATAAATTACCCTGAGCCGGCATTGTTGCGCTCCAGCGGTAATATTTTTTCATTTGTTGGTACATCCAGTTATTTACATATTCATTTGAATCTTCCTTATAAATTGTCGGTGCATCATCACTTTCGCAGGAAAGAATTAAAAAAGACAATAAGAGAAAAATAAATATTCGGCTATAATTTAAGTATTTCATTTTTTAATTTTTGTTTCCAAAAAAATATTGATTCCTGAATTCTGACAATTAGCAGATTAAAAAGTAAAAAAATCGGCTAAATTAATCACGCCTTCCACGCCGGAGAACTTGCCATTTGCATCTTGTTTTTCTTCAAGAATAATTTGCTTTGATTTATTATTTGCCATGGTCAGCGCCACAATAACTTTTTGACCTGTGATATAAGATTCCTTTGTGCCATGTTTTACAAGTTCCATTTTTATGGCTGCCGGCGTGCTAAAAGCAAATTCGATAAAATCACTTGGAGCATCTTTGCTGATATTTTTCACGGTACCTAAAACCTGACCGTTGCTTTTTGTAATAATTCCGTCCAAAGTTCCTTTATAACTGCTTCCCGAATATTTATTTAATGATGGAAATAAAAACTTAAAACCCGCAGTACCGGTTTGGGTTAATATGCCTGGTTTTAAAAATGAAACATCATCTATATATAAATCTTCTTTAGCATAAAAATACAGGGAACTACTTAGCGTTTGGTTTGTAAAAAGGTAAGTTCCCAGTATTTGACTGTTTTTTTTATTGGTTATTACCAAAGTTTTTACCTCATCATTAAAAAAAACAAAATCATAATCTTTTTCTATTTTTTTTACGAAAGCTGTATTGTTTTTATCCTTTCCTATCTCAATCAATTTGCCGTTTACCCTCATTTGAATAGAATCGTTTAAAGCGTTATAACCGTGTATCGCGACTTTGCCAATTTCTCTTTTTCTCTGATCATAATACGGCGTTAATTCATCATTTGTACAAGCGCCTAAAATTGCAAGTATAACAGAAAGGAAAAATGCTTTTGTAATCTTATTTTTCATGTGATAATTTTTATTAAGGCAGCGATTTTATATAGAAATAAAACTTGCTGCCTTTTTTTACTTTTTAATAAATTTTATTGTTTGTGAATTTGTTTCGTTGGTTAATAACAGAAAATATAATCCCTGTGGTAAATTGTCTACAGCAATATTTTCGCTATAATTTGTTTCTTTTACAAGATTTCCTGCTGCATTATAAATTTTCAAAGAAGTTTTATCATCCTGAAATTGCTCTGATAATTGCAATTCTAAATTTTGTTTGACAGGATTTTGTTTCAGGAACGAAACATTTTTATCAAGGATATGATCGCCTATTCCTAAATTTCCTCCTGCTACAACTGAAACTTTATCGATTTCAAAACCTATAAAATTCAGGTTTTCATCGGCTACATTTGAAACTGCTAAATAAACGGCTGCTTCGCCTGCAAATTGAGAAATATCTACGCTATAATCTTTAAATTCGGCTTCAAGCTCTGTTTGTCTTTGTAAATTGACAGTACCTAAAAGTGTAAACGTATCCGGATCTGTTGAGGTTGAGCCATATACTAATAAATCCTGGTTTGTATCATAAATACTGGTTTGCGCATTTAAAATAAGCTGTACATTTTTACCGGATTGCTGTGATAAATTTATTGCCGGTGTTATCGCCCAGTTTTCTACTAAACGAACAACTGTGCTAAGATCATTAAGATCCATTAGATAATTTCCTAAAATGCTGTGTTCTCCATCGATTATTACGCTTCCGCTTTCATCAAGGTTGATATTTTTTCTTGCAATCCAGTTTATTCCGTCTTCATCCCTGTCCAGTAAAGTCCAGTCAGACAAATCTGCATCATCAAAATCGTCTTCCCAAACAGTAACCTGCGCTGATGAAATTGCAGTAACCAAAACAAACATAAAAAGTATAATTTTTTTCATTTTTTTATTTTTTAAAAACATGGGCAGAAATAGTCTGCCCATGTAAAATTTTAATTAACCAATATTAAAAATTTGTAAACTTAGTCCAAGTGTTTGTCCACGCAGCTTCTGTTTTGAATGCTCCTGTAGCTCCAGCTAAATTCAATGCACCATCATTAAAAAATGGTTGTGTCAAAGCCCATTTTGTTGCCGGGTTTGCAGTAGAAGTTGCAGTACCAATTCCTGTAAAAGTTGTTCCAACAGGTAATGCTACATTATCAAAACCATGAATAGAAACTTTAGAATAAACTGAACCGCTTGGTAATGAAGGAGACTCAAAATTAACTCCTTTGTTGTATCCTGTAACTGTCACATCAGTAAGGCTTATGTTCCCTGCTCTGCGTACGTGAATCGCATTTTCGTATAAATCTGCTACTGTAGTTGAGCTTACGCCAATGATTGATAACTGATTGATAACAGGACGTGTAATAAGTGTTGTAGCAGTTCCTCCAGCATTGTTATCTAACTCAATACCATTAGAATCCGGATTTCCTCCGCTTAAACTATGAGTAGAATTACTGTCAGCAATTGCAATAGCTTTTGTGATTGTTCCTGTAAAACCAAGATCAAAATCAAAATTGTCATCATCCGGTGCAAAAGAAACTAAGTGTGACGCATTTACTGTTCCTCCAAAGAACTCAAATGAATCGTCTCTTCCGTATGATACCTGAACGTGATCTACGATAGTTCCGGAACCAACTCCGCCAAAAGTTAATCCGTTGATTTCTACATCAGTTTGTGTAGTTATAATACGTCCTGCATATTCGATACGAATGTAATTTAAAGCTCCACCGTTGTGAGCGTTATTAGAACCTCCATAATAAAAATCAGAAACCACTGACTGATCTCCTAATCCTTCGATAATGTTAGTAACTGAACCGTTATTTACCTGAGCATCACCCAAAACAACTACTCCGCCAAAATCTCCGGGAGTCGCTACTGTTCCTGCGTTGCCATCTAATAAATTATAACTTGTAAAAATAACCGGTGCGGTTGCAGTTCCCTGCGCATCTATCTTTCCTGTTTTAGTAATTACCAAAACTCCTGTTGCAACTCCTGTTCCTAATGGTTTTGCTTTAATAAACGTACCTGCCTGAATTGTTAATGTAGCACCACCTTTTACACGTACTACTCCATCAATTTCCCAAACTTTATCGCTTGTCCATGTTGTGTTTGTTGTAATATCACCACTTACAGTTTGTACTGTTGCAGGATATCCTGTGTAATCAGCACCAGAAGCTTTCATTGAAAAAGAAGAATCAGCAGATGAATCATCATTTTGGCAAGAGCTCACAGCCAGAGCTATCATTGCACATAGAAAAAATTTTTTCATAATAATTTTATTAATGCTATATTTGCTGCTATTACAAACTAGGCCTTTGGAGAGAGCAGCAAAATATCTTTCCTTAGGTCTTTCTCTTTTTTTGGTAAAGATCTTTTTCAATAAACGATCCCGCTTTACCATCGGGGTTTATACCTATACTTCCATCTTTTTACTCATAGGTTTTTTTTAACGCAGTGAAAAGGATTACTTTCCATTCTTTTAAAATTTTTATCTTATAAAGAAGAACTTCAAATACTTAAATTTTAAAAGAACATCTTAAAGTTCATTTTTACTTTTTTATTTAATGCACTAAACAAAAATCAAATCTGATACTTATAACTACTTACATTAGCTTTTGAAAAACCAAAATATCATGTCTTTTTTTATTGTTAACGGTTTCTTAATATATCTCGTCATTTGAATTTGGCTACAAAAAGAAGAGTTCTAAGGAATTTTAAAATGAATAATTAACAGATAAGCTTATCGTCCTGCCGTTTTTTGCCTTAAACATTTCCTGATCCAGGTTTTCATCATATTTGTCAGTTGCTCCGTTTACTTTACCAAATCGATCCCGTGGGTTAGTAGAATCTGCAGATGGTATTAATACCTTACTGTAGCTATTAGCGTTATTGTAAGTTTCTATACCAGAATCAAATAAGTTTTTCAGGCTGCATTTTAATTCCAGATTTCTTTCTTTAAAGAATTTGTAGCTTACCTGAGCATCTGTTATTGCATATGGTTTACGAATTTCTTCGGCATCGTATAAAAATCCAACAAGTATATATTGATCCCCAATGGCATTGCGTCTTAAACTAAAGCCAAGGCGTTCCCCTACATAATCTAAACCAATATTGTAGCTATAAGGCGACTGTCCGTACAATGGTCTGTTAGCTTTATAAAGCCCGCCTGTTCCATCTCTTTCTGTATAAGCAGTCACTTTTGTATCATTTAAGGAAGCGTTTCCGTAAATAAACAGCTGCTTTAAGGTTTCGCCCTCTCCTAAAAATGAAAGGCTTTTGTAAAACTCGAATTCGATTCCCCAAAGTTTTGCATTATAAGAATTCATATTGTAGATTTCCCTTTTACCGGAAGTATTCAAAAAACCAACACCTTCAATAGGATTGTCTATATTTTTATGATATACGCCAAACGACAATACTTCTCCACCAGAAGGAAACCATTCCATTTTAAGGTCATAATTATTGGAGACACTCGAAACGAGTCCGCCACTGGAATTATATATAAAAAGAGAACGAATAGGGTCATAATATGGGATATTCAAACGTTCTGCAAATTGAGGTCGCAAAACAGATTTATTATATCCTAAACGCACATTCATTTTATTCGTAGGACTAATGATCAGGCTGGCTGAGGGTAAAAATTGCCATAGCTTATCATCTTTTTGTTCCTGATCAAAATCTCCGGCAGCTATAGACTGACTTTCAATTTGTGTGTAAATGTAACTTTCGGCCCTAACTCCCCACACCAATCTTACAAAACGGCTCATTTTATTGTCCAGCATTAAAAATGGCGAATGTACTTTGATATCGCCTACATATTGATTTCCATATTTAGGACCGGTAAACCAGCTAAAACCGCCGTAGTAATAATTTGAACCGTCTAAAAATTGTGTTAGTGAACTATAAATATTTGCTCGGTCAGTGTTTTGACCAAAGGTTTCTAACTTGACAGATACTTGCTGGTTAGTTGCCTTTTTATAAGTCCCAAAATAACCTGCTTTAATATCGTTTGTAAAAGAATCACTAAAATTAAAAGAGTATTTAAAATTGATTGCCGCATTATAATCAATTTCATCATTTGTGAAATTACTTCTTTTAAAACTTTGACCCTGATTATAAATGTTATAATAAACAAGTACATCGTCACCCACTTTTTTTCTGTCAATATCTAAAAATGTAGCGTCTTTAGTATCTTTTGTAACATTGCCGTAAGCTCCGTACCAATCGATTTCAAGTTTGCCAAATTTATGATTACCTTCAATTTTATTCTGAATAAAAGTGGTATAAACAGGATAATTGGTTTCAGATGTTCGCGCTAATAAAGTACCATCAAGTATTCCACTAGTCTCAGTTCCATTATCCCAGCCCGAAATCTGAGTTAATTGATTGTTATAAATGTGCATTACGGTATTGCGGCTGGTAATTTTATGGTTGCCAAGCTGAATTCCCGCATTAAACATACCGCCTAATGTTGACGTATAATTATAACTGGCTCCTGAGTTCTTAAAACCATATTTTGTAAAAGTAGAATATGTCCTATCTTCGTTTTCAGGTAAAAAATCCGAATTACTTTTATAATTTCCTCTCTCAGTTTGTTCTATATCTAATGTTTCTTGTGTGTTCTTAAAAATTAAAGACCCTACAAATCCCCATTTGTTATTGTCTTTTAACTTATAAGCGCGTCCTATACCAAACTGAAGTGTAGTACCGGGAGCAGCATACGTTTTATAAGTCGTAAAATTATCCTGAGTAAATTGCTTAGACTCTTTAATTGCAAGACTTGGGTCAACTACACTTGAAGGTTCATTTACTGCTGAAAGATTGTTTGCACCCGGGAAATCACGTCTTCCGTCATCAAAACCTAAATAATCATAATCGCCTTCCTGCTTAGTTAGGCGTTCCTTAAAAGTGCTTCGGCTATTATAAGAAGTACTTATCGAGAAACTGGTGAAATTTTCTTTAGGAATATCCTTAGTCTTAACCTCTACATATCCTCCCGCAAAATTGGCGTACATATCCGGAGTTGCAGATTTGCTCACAATAATACTCTCTACAATCGAAGTAGGAATAATATCAAAAGAAAAATTCTGTTGGTACGCATCTGTACTTGGCAATGCAATTCCGTCCATAACAGCTTGGTTCCATCGTTCGCCCATAGAGCGCACCACAACATATTTATCTCCTATAGTTGTTACGCCTGTAATACGTTTTAATGAACTTGCCACATCTCTGTCCGGAGTTCTCGCAATTTGCTCGGCAGAAATACCATCAGAAAATTGTGCCGATTTTTTTTGCTGCAACAATAATCCTTCAACCGAAGCCGTCGCTTTTTTATAATCCTGAATAATGATAACTTCCTTTAGTGATTGTGTATCTTCTTTTAAAGAAACTACTAATGGCGTTTCTCCGCCTTCGAGAACTTTTACATCACTAATTTTTTGTGTCTGAAACGAAATAGCGCTAATCTCAATTGTATAATCTCCGGATTCTACTTCTAAAACATAATTACCGTCTATGTCTGATTGTGCGCCCAAACCCAGTTCAACTACTTTTATATTTACGCCGGGTAACGAAAGT
Organism: Flavobacterium sp.; assembly: GCF_043722275.1. Lineage (GTDB taxonomy): Bacteria > Bacteroidota > Bacteroidia > Flavobacteriales > Flavobacteriaceae > Flavobacterium. Next base: position 8,406 of record NZ_JAYSPC010000021.1, read on the forward strand.
CCGTTGACATCTACAATCTTACCGGTTATTTTTCCTTTCCTTTTTTTTTTGCCCGCGTCTTTACTATTTACGGCTATATTATTCTCGTTTCTTCTAAAATTTAAATTTGTCATGTTTTGTAAATCACTTAAAATTTCATCTATCGAAACATTATCTTTTTTAAGTGTAATAAGCGGCAAACTCAAATCCAGATCTTTTTGATACACAAATTGATAAGGCGTACGGGATTTTAAGTTATCAATAATTTTTTGTGGAGATGAATTTTTAAAATCAACCGACACAGTTCCGGTTTGCGAATACATGTTGTTTATTCCGAAGAAAAATCCAAAAAATAAAATCCAAAAGGCAAATTGCCTGGAAATGTCATTGTTCATAATTGATGATTGTTAGTTTATGTAATTAATTTAATATGATTATCAGCGCCAATATTCTCGTATAAATTCAGCAGGTTTCCGGTCGCTTAAATCCAGGTTTTTAATACTTGGTTCAAGCCACAATAGTTTTTCGATAAATTTGCGCTGACTTACTTACTGACTAAATAAGTATTATTGCCCGTAGATCTAATTTTAATTTCCAATGCAAAAGCAATGGTTTGAAGCATTTCATACAAACCCTGCCTTGTATCAAGAGTTCCTTTAATAGTCAGGTTTTTTAAATCATCGCTGAGATAATTGACCTCAAATTCATGATCTGATTTAAGCTTGCTCAAAACTTGTTCTAAGGTTAATCCATCAACATATATTAAAACCTTTTTCCATTCCGGTTCTAATACGTTTGTTTTTCGCTTTTGAAGTAATGAATTATCAGATCCGTAAATTGCTTTATAACCGCGTTCCAGTAAAACAGTATTTTTTAAGCTTTCAACCCGTACTTTTCCGGTTCTTACATTTACCTCAGGTTTATTATCATTATATGCGTTTACATTAAATGATGTTCCTAAAACAGTAGTTTTGATTTTTCCCGATGTAATAATAAACGGTCGTGAAGGATCACGTTTTACTTCAAAAAAAGCTTCTCCTTTTAAAGTTACCGTTCTTTCATTTTTTGCAAACTGAACCGGATATTCAATTTCCGAATTTTCATTCAGCCAAACACGCGTTCCATCTGATAAACATAAAAGACGAATATCATCACTGAAAGTTTTTGCAGCAGCAACTTCAACTTTATTAGTATTCATTTTTGTGAATACCTGATAACTTGTAATCGAAAAAATAAATACGACACAAGCAACCGCTGTCCAATTATAAAAACTCTTATACTTGTCAATTGTAACATTGCGGATATTATTCCACATACGCGAGTTAGTTTCATTTGGAAGAATCCCCCTGTTAGGAATGGCGTTCCACTCTTCTCTTAATTTTCTGGATTTCATTTACAATTAACATTTAATATTTAAAAAATCAGACATGAATTTTATCGATTCAACTACATTAGATTTTCACTCTATTAAATATCACGGGCTAACATTACAGTTAACGTTTTCTTAATGCAAGTGACGATTATCGTCCCTTTAATTTTGAAGTAAATAAGATGAAAAATCAGCAAAAACGCGAATTGACATTCATTATTAATCAGGAAAAAATAAAAAACAGAATTACAATACCAATTCTGACTGACTTATGAAAAATAATGCAAACCAGTAAAGTTCATGGTTTTTTACCGCATTTTTTCTAAGGAATTGTAATGTCTTTGAAATTTGATTTGCAACGGCACTTTGGGACATGTCCATCTCTACGGCAATTTCCTTATAACTTCGATCTTCAAACTTATGAAGACTGAATATTTTTCTTCTCTTTTCAGGTATTTTATTTAAGAGATATTCTATTTCTTCGAGTTTTGAAGTAATATCATCATCTGTTTCTGATGCAATATCAAGCTCTTTGATTAACTGATCATCTTCTACAGAAAAAATCCTGTTTTGTTTTTTATACCATTTCGAAATTTCCTGCTTCGAGCTTTTAAACAAAATAGCTTCTAAATCTATTGCCGGATCTACTTTTGTTCTGTATTTCCAAAGATGAATAAATACATTTTGAGTTACATCTTCGGCATCTGCAAGTTGTGCAGTATATTTTTTAACAAAACAAAATACTTTATAATGATACAGATCATAGATTTCTTTAAAGCTGGAATCATCACCGGCACGTAAGCTAATTAGCAAATTAGAACTCATAATGTAATTTTAAATTGTTAAAGAAGACCCTTACAAAAGTATAATAAACCTTTATTGATATTTTTGAGATCTCGTCATTTAATAATTTATTAATATTACGATATCGTTTTAATTTTTGTAAATGATTAAAATGAAAATAGAATGTGTTAGATTTTATTCTAACTTTTTCATAATCCTTCATTACTATTACATCTTGTTTGTTTTTTTTTAAAAATTCAATTCTCTTTCCATAAACTCTTTATACAATTGTATTTTTAATACAGACGTTTAAACAAAGTATATTCGGACGTTTAAACAAAGTGACCACGTATTCTATCCTTTAATTTTGTCCCATATAAATAACTTAATTTTAAAAAAAATGGAACAGAATAATTATCAGGGGAAATTGCAAAAAGCAACAGGATCAGGATTTAATGCAAAATCTACGTCAGCCGAAGTTATAAACGGAATTGATCTTACCGGAAAAATTGCCATTGTAACAGGCGGAAATACAGGTATAGGTTTAGAAACTGTTAAAACACTTTCCGGAGCCGGCGCAACAGTAATTGTTCCAGCCAGAGATATCGAAAAAGCAAAAAGAAATCTGGACGGAATTGCAAATGTAATAATAGAAAAAATGGATTTAATGATTCCTGATTCTATTGATGCTTTCGCCGAAAAGTTTTTGAATTCAGGCAAACCGTTACATTTACTCATTAACAATGCAGGGATTATGTGGGTGCCGTTGCGCAGAGATGATCGAGGTTATGAATCGCAATTAGCAACAAATTATCTGGCGCTTTTTCAGCTTACGGCAAGATTATGGAACGCATTAAAAAAAGCCAATGGCGCAAGAGTGGTAAATGTATCTTCTGGCGGACATCAGTTTTCCGATTTCGATTTTGAAGACCCTAATTTTCTAAATCGCGAATATGAAACTTTACAAGGATACGGACAATCAAAAACAGCGGTTAATCTTTTTTCAATGGAATTAGACACCCGCACAAAAGCCTATAATGTGCGCAGTTATTCATTATGTCCCGGCTCCGTTGGTGAAACCGAATTAGGAAGAGAAGCGCCAATTGATTTGTTTCATAAATTAGGTTTCAGCGATGCCGAAGGAAATATTTTACCGGAAGTTGCCGCTTCATTAAAAACGATTCCGCAAGGAGCAGCAACAACTATTTGGGCAGCAACAAGCGAACTGCTTAACAATATTGGCGGAGTTTATTGTGAAAATGCAGATATTGCAGTTCTAAGTTCAAACCCAGCAATTATTGGTGGAATTAAACCCTATTCGCTGGACGAAATAAACGCTAAAAAATTATGGAAATTAAGTGAGGAGATGACAGGAATAACATTTAACTTTAGTTAATATTTACCCGTTGGGTGCAATTAAGTTAAAAATACAAACTGTATAAATTAGAACGCGGATAAAACAGATTTGCTTTGCAAAAACGCAGATTTTCGCAGATTTTCATATAGAATTTA
>NZ_JAYSPC010000022.1:0-1578 GCF_043722275.1 Flavobacterium sp.
ATTTACTTCCATAAATTGGTTATCTATTTCGTTATTACTACTTAGCGTTATACTTGTTTTTAGCTTATTTATAGTCTCTAGTTTTTAGCTTTAGACACCTTCAAATTCGGCTATACTTCAACATGTAGACAGCACAGTAATATAGAATTAAGTAGGAAGAAATATGCTTGCTTTCAGCTTGTTTATAATTATTATTTGATTTAAGTCACTTAGACAATTAAATTAGTAGACGAAAATACTTATACCTATCACTAGCGAAAAATTACAATTTATTCCCCCATTCCCCATTTCTCCCACCCACCTTTCCTTCACTTACTTTCATCCAAAATTTCACAACATTAATACAACTGGGTTGAATAAAAATTTTTCCAAAATAAATTGATAGGATTTTTTTCTTATAATTTGACTGTTTATGTATCAATTCAAATATTTTTCGTGTCTTCGTCTGTCGATTCTCTGTAAATATTCTTCAAAAATTTATTCTCTTCTGTCTTCAGATATGTAATACCAGAATTATAGTCATTGTAATTTATAAATTAAAACATAGACTTTCTAACCAATTTCTTTCATACTTCTCGATTTGTTTGGCAAAAGATTCAATCCGTTCTCTTCTACAGCAAGCAGTGCTTCCGTTTAAATATATATTAACATTGACCGAATTTGAGCTGTTTGCGGAAAAAGTAAAGCCACTTTTTTTACTTGACAAAGTTGGCGTTTTCAATGTCAAGAATTGCTATGACAGAAAACGTATTGTTCTCTCAGGTCAAGAACATCACCTTATAAAGGTTCGTAATACAAATATGCTTAACTTATATCCCAATCTCAAAACAAATATCAAAACATTAAAAGAACAATGGCAATGCGCTCACAAAATATCAGGTAATGGTGAAACAATATTGACATATGTCGGAGGAAGTGACGAGCAACTTATTGCTGACGCGATTGAGTGTTGTTTACCGCTTGTTCCGGCATTAATCTGGAACAGAATCGTACATTAAAAAAAATTAAATAACAGAAGAAATCGTAGTTGTCATTAAATGCTACGTAGTAAATAGTTTGTCATTATGGTAGTGAATGGGTTGTTTTCACTGTAATTCAATAAAGCTTTTGCTTTTTGTTTCAGTGAAAGATAAGCAAACTCCCGCCCGAACTTGTATTCTCATGATGATTACAGTTTTATTACCCTCCTTCCTTCCCCTTAAGGGATAAAGGAACCTAATCCCCTTTAGGGCCACTTCCTCTCTCCCTATGCATGACCTCATTGCGACTTACACTTCCAAAGGAAATAGCGCTTACTTTTGTCCTGCTTCCGGATCTGCAGCAAGATTTATCAGTAGAGCAGGAAGGTCTTTTCCAGACGAATCCGAAAATTCTGACGAGTTTGTATTTTTGGTTGAGCGGAATTCATCCATCTCCGGTCCTCTACCAGGGATGAGGATGGTAGCTCCCAGAGGAACTTGGACGGCGGGCATCTGCTCAACCAAAAATACATATTCGTCAGATTTCTCGGATTCGTCTGGAAAAGACCTTCCTGCTGTTGCTGATAAATCTTGATGCAGATCCGGAAGCAGCACAGAA
>NZ_JAYSPC010000023.1:0-2341 GCF_043722275.1 Flavobacterium sp.
AATGATTGTCCTAGCCCCGATAGAAGTGAAAATCCTTTTGTGGCGGGGTTCGCCACAAAAGATTGAAACGGATAGCGGGATTAGCTCCTGAAAAAAAGATTTGGTTTTATCATAGAAATCGGGATGACAAGAATGGGAATAGAAAATAAGCATCTATATTAAAATGAACTTATATTACTTATATGGTGGAAATAAACCTTTAAAGTTCAATTTCAGGCGTCCAAAAATGCTTCTCTAAATCTATAATTTGATTATTTTCTATAACAATACCTTCGCTTTCCAGAAGTTGCTGCATTAAATTAGTTCCGTCAAAATGATGTTTTCCGGTTAAAAGACCTTTTCTGTTTACAACTCTGTGCGCGGGAACATCTTCCATATTATGGCAGGCATTCATTGCCCAACCCACCATTCTTGCTGAACGTGCTGTTCCTAAAGCTTTCGCAATTGCGCCATATGAAGTTACTTTTCCGTACGGAATTTGTCTGGCGATCGTATAAACTTTTTCAAAAAAATTATCCTCAGCCATACTTGAATTATTTTACCATTAAGATATTAAGGTTCATTAAGGCAAAGCTTAACTTATTATTGAAAAAATAATTAAGAAAGTGAAGTTTTACAAAGCGGTGCTTAATTTTTCTTAATTTCTTAATGGTTCAATTTTATAAAACCTAAATTTTTAATTTTAATCTTTAGAAAATATTGTTAACCGAAATAGTAATTCAGAATATTAAAAAGCGTTGCAATAGCAATTAAACCAGTAATGCTTCCTATAATAGTATTCATATTTCGCATTAGGTAATCGGTTTTCTTTTCGATTCTTCCAAAGAAACCAATATAGCTGTATAAAGCTGCGAATGAACCCAAAACCGAACCAAATACAAAAGTAAAAATAATGTTGTTTTCGAATGCAAAAAGATGATAAGAAGCAAGCGTAACGCTCACAACAACATAATATGGAATAGGGAAAAAGTTCAAACCAGAAAGTAACATTCCTAAAAAGAAGCGGCTTTTTTTGCTGCTCTTTTTAATCTTTGATTTTTTAGCTTTTGGTTCTTTTGCGATAAACAAAAAGTAAATCGTTAATATCGAAAAAATAGCAAAACCAACTTCGCGTAATAAAGTAACAACATCCGGACGATTATCAATTACCTGTGCGAATAAAACTGCCAAAGAAACCTGAAAAAAGATCACTAAAACAGCGCCGGCAACAAACCAAAGGGCGTTCTTTTTTCCCTCTTTTAGATTCACTTTTGCAGCTGTCATGTTGATTAAACCAGGTGGAATAATCCCAATGAAAGCGGCAATAAAACCTGAAAGTAATGGGGTAAGTAATGCCATTCAGTTATTTAATGGGTTTGAAAATTCGTTTTAAAATTAAATTAGTCTTTAATTTTAAAGCGAATATACGTAATTGCCTTGTTAATCTCTAAATATTGTTTCTCGTAAAAAGTCTGGAAAGAAGTAACTTCCTCAGGACTTCCTTCATTTGTATATACATTATGATTGGCATATAAAACCTCATGTCCTTCACCATGAAGTAATCCAAGCGTATAACCGTGCATGAATTCACTATCAGTTTTAAGATTTACAACACCGTCTTTTTTAAGGATTTTTTTATACAATTTCAAAAACTCAGAGTTTGTCATTCTGTGTTTTGTTCTTTTATATTTAATTTGCGGATCCGGAAAAGTAATCCAGATTTCGTCTACTTCATTTTCATTAAAAATATGATTGATCAATTCGATTTGAGTTCGAATAAAAGCAACATTATGAAGTCCGTTTTCAACAGCGGTTTTTGCACCTCTCCAGAAACGAGCACCTTTAATATCTATACCAATAAAATTTTTGTCAGGATATCTTTCTGCTAATCCAACAGAATATTCACCTTTTCCACATCCTAATTCTAAAACTAATGGATTATCATTTTTAAAGAAATCAGAGTTCCATTTTCCTTTCAAAGGCATTAAATCGCCTACAACTTCTTCTCTGGTTGGTTGAAAAACGTTTTCAAATGTCTCGTTTTCTCTGAATCTTTTTAGTTTATTTTTACTTCCCACTTTTACAAAAATTTTCTGCAAAATTAAGGAATATAAACGAATGAAAATAGCCGAATTAGCTTTAAAGTTTTATTGGGCGAATTTTGATGGAAGATATTTTTTTCAACCACAAATTACACAAATTTTCGCGAATTTTTTTTACCTCTCCCGATAGCTATCGGGCAATGTAGTTAAGTTAAGCTTTTAAAAATAAAATTATTGCAAATCAAATCCGTTTTTATCCGCGTTTTTACGAAGTAAATCTGTTTTATCCGCGTCAAAATTAGACGCTGATTTTACTGATT
>NZ_JAYSPC010000024.1:0-5236 GCF_043722275.1 Flavobacterium sp.
TCATTAAGTTAAGCTTTTAAAAAATAAAATTATTGCAAATTAAATCCGTTTTTATCCGCGTTTTTACGAAGTAAATCTGTTTTATCCGCGTCAAAATTAGACGCTGATTTTACTGATTGGCTAAAGCGAAAACGCTGATAAAAACGGATTTTTCTAGTTACTTTCTTGATTAAACTGTTAAGTAATTTTATAGATTTCCCCTTAACTTAATGACATTGCCCGCCGGAATAAAATTAATTAGATTTATAGGTAAATTAAGATAATAATAACGCTTTTCGGGATTGTAAGAAGTAATTTTGCTGTCCCAAAAAAGGAACTTGATTTTTGAAAGAAAAAAACAAATGCTTTTGTTGGGAATCATTATAATAAACATTTAAAATACATTTATGAAAAAGAAACTACTCATATTATTGATCGCAATTTTTATAGGTTTTGGCGCAAACGCACAAACAAAATCAGAAACAAACGTGTTGGTTTTAATCTATTCTCAAAATGGCGGAACTTACAAAATGGCGAAAGCAATTGCCGAAGGTATTCAGGATTATCCAAATACAAAAGCAACAATAAAACGTGTCCCTTCGATCAACGCGAAAGAAAAATTAAATGCTGATGTTGAGAAATTGCCAATTGCGACCATAGAAGAATTAGCCAATTATGACGGAATCGCATTTGGAAGTCCGGTTCATTTTGCGAATATTAGTGCCGATATGAATTACTTTTTCAGTCAGAGTATTCCGCTTTGGACAGCCCGAACTTTAGAAGGAAAACCGGCAACTGTTTTTATGTCAGCAGGATCTGGGGCAGGAAAAGAAGCTGCGATTTTATCTTTTTGGAATATTCTTGCTTCGCACGGAATGGTGATTGTACCAACCGGAATTATGGGAACGGCTACTTTAGATAAAACTATTCCTCAGGGAAATACGCCTTTTGGGGCGACTTCATTAGCGGGATCTACAGGAATTCGTCCGTCACAAAGCGAATTGAATCTGGCTAAAGAACAAGGAAAAGCTTTGGCAAGAGTTGCGTCAGGATTGAAAAATACAGAGAATATTAAAGTTGTAAAAACAACTTCGGTTGAAACGAAAATCGACATCAATAAAACTTTAAAAGACAATAATATTGTACTTCCTGAAGCTCCTAAACCTGTTGGGAATTATGTTCCTTTTACGATTTCGGATCATAAAGTGTATATTAATCAAGTGGCTTTAAAAGACGGAAAAATTTTAAATCCGGGTAAAGTTGGCGCAACAGTTACCGATGATCAGGCGAAAGAAGCAACCTACCAAACGATGCTGAATGTAATTGCGGTTTTGAAAGAAGCTTGCGGAGGCGATTTGAACAAAGTCAAACAATGTGTGCAATTGACAGGATATTTTAATACAACTCCGGAATATACTCAACATGCGGGAATTATGAATTCGGCATCAAACTTGACGGCTTTGGTTTTTGGAGAAAAAGGGAAACATGCCAGAGCTACAATTGGTGCGGCTTCATTACCGATAAATTCGGCTGTGGAAATTCAGGCGATTTTTGAAATTGAATAAAGAAAATTTTACCGCAAAGGTCACAAAGTTTTGTACAAAGATTGGTGATATATTTGGTTAAAAATGTATAGAACGCTGTGCTTACATAATTGTTTTTCTACCAATATTATCCGCAATGTCATCCTGAGCGAAGTCGAAGGAACGCAAGTATGTCGCCAATCTTTGTCGAGCTTCGGACGTTTCCTTCGACTTCGCTCAGGATGACATATCGACTTTGCTCAGGAATACAATATCATGATGAAAACTGAGACTGACAACTGTTTCTGCGTGAGGGATAGAAGCTGGCTACCGAAGTAGCGCGGATAGCCCGACAGCAATAAAAAAAGGGCCGACTAAGCGATTGCATAGTTGGCCCTTTTTTTTATTGGTGGCACGCCCAGATTATTATTTATTAAATTATAGTGGGCTTGCTTATTTTATGATTTCGGCAAAGGTGCACCAACTGCGATATCACAGCGATGTCCAGGTTTTCCGTGCGCAGGGTTCATTCCATCTGCGGTTGCAACTTCGGTACTTAATAAAGCCGGAACTGCGTTGTTTGCAGGTGGCGTTACGGTGAAATTTTGAGTTGCAGTTCCGCTTTGCGCTGTATTTGTTGTGGCAACCGGTTGTGTTGGCGCCGCAGAATTTAAAGGTGCTCCTACGGGAATATCACATCTATGTCCGGGTTGTCCGTGTGAAGGATTCATGCCTTTCCCGACTTTTACCGGCGCTGCAACTGTAGTAGTTACAACTTGTTGCTGACCTGCATTTGCTTGCACAGCTTGCGTAGTTTGGGTTGTTGTGGTTTGCGCTTGTTGTGTTGGAGCAGAATTTAATGGAGCACCAACTGCAATATCACAACGATGTCCGGGTTGTCCGTGTGCAGGATTTATTCCTTGTGTTGCGCCCATTACGGTATTGGGATTCGTCGCAGGATTTTGAACTACAGATTGTTGTGTTTTTGTGGTGTCTTTTGCTAATCCTAGTTTTACCAATTCAGATGTTGGCGTACTTTCCTGTGGCTCCAGTTCTTTCTTGCAAGAAACAAAAAGTAAGAAGGTTACAATTAGTGAACTGATGAGTATTTTTGGATTCATGATGTATTTATTTAGAGCCCTCAAATATAGTAAGATTTCACCATATAAGTCATATAAGATAATTTAAGAATTTCGCGCTATGCAAATTTTAATCGTTGCGTCGAAAATTGCGCGCAAAGACGCAAAGGCGCCAAGTTTTTTGTTTCACGCAGATTTTAAAAAAATTTAAGCAGATGGACTCAGAGGATTTATAAATTTAATCTGCAATTTATCTGCTTAAATCTGTAAAATCTGCGTGAAACCTTCCATCCTTTAAAAATCATTATTAACTTTAAATCCAAATACAAGATAAACTATGAAAAAATCAATTTTACTTTTATTATTCGTTGCTTCTTTTGCAAATGCCCAAACATCTGAAAAAGAGAAAGTCAATCAAACTCTCGATATATGGCATAAGGCTGCTGCCGATGTGAAATTTGACGCTTACTTTGATTTAATTGCCGAAGATGGAATTTTTATAGGAACTGATGCAACCGAAAATTGGACTAAAAAAGATTTTAAAGTTTGGGCAAAACCATTTTTTGACAAAGGAAAAACGTGGAATTTCACGGCTCTTGAACGTAATATCTTTTTTGACAAATCTGGAAAAATTGCTTGGTTTGATGAATTGCTAAATACGCAAATGAAAATTTGTCGCGGTTCCGGTGTTTTGGTAAAAGTTGGGAAGGATTGGAAAATCCAGCATTATGTTTTATCAATGACAATCCCAAATGAAGAGGTTGAGGCGGTTACTAAGGTAAAAGCGCCAATTGAAGATGTTTTAATTTCGAAGCTTCAGAAAAAATAAACAATTTTGAACTTTGTTTTTATAATCCTAACTTTTCTAGCGTTTTACAACGTGCGGTATTAAATTAATTATAATACAATTGGCAATTTTACCCATAATTTAGAAGTTCAAAATAAGATAGTCTCAAAAAAACAAGTCGGTTTTTACAAAATTAACTAAAATACAAGACAAGCCTCTATTTTACTAGCCCTGAAAATCAAAATCTTTATTTTTTTTTAACTTTGACCCCAAAAAAAATAGGGTTAAATAAAGTATTTGAAAAAATGAAAATAGAAAAACGCTGGGTCATTTCCTTTATTATTATAAGTATTGTTTGTGTTACCGGGGCATTTTGGCCAACTGTTACTCAAAATAGTTACGTATTATCAGAATTTGGAACAACAGATCATATTGTTCCTGCCGATGTTGCCTGGATGTTAACTTCGTGCTGTCTGGTTTTGATCATGACTCCGGGATTGTCATTTTTCTACGGCGGAATGGTGGGTAGAAAAAATGTTATCTCGACAATGTTACAAAGTTTTATTTGTCTGGGCGTTGTAACGCTTTTATGGGTTGTTGTTGGTTTTAGTCTGGCTTTTGGTGATCCGGTAGGATTTGGTTCCGGAAAACATTTTTATAGTTTCTTTGGAAATCCAACCACTTTTGCTTTCATGGATTATGTGGGCGTTTTGCCTCATAAAAAATTAGCCAGTACGATTCCGTTTATGTTATTTGCTTTGTTCCAAATGAAATTTGCCATTATCGCTCCGGCAATTATTACGGGTTCATTTGCAGAACGCGTTCGTTTTATATCGTATTTACTTTTTATAAGCTTGTTTACCATTTTTATTTATGCGCCTTTGTGCCATTCGGTTTGGTATCCTACGGGAGTTTTAGGAAGTTATTTTGGCGTGAAAGATTTCGCCGGAGGAACTGTCGTACATATGAGTTCAGGATTTGCTGCCCTTGCAGGAGTTTTGGTTTTAGGAAAAAGAAAAAACAGCGACCACATCCCAACTAATATTCCGTTTGTGTTATTAGGAACGGGAATGTTATGGTTTGGATGGTTTGGTTTCAACGCGGGTTCAGCTCTTGCCGCTAACGGAATTGCTGCCATGGCTTTTGCAACAACGACAACTTCATCGGCAGCGGCCATGTTAACCTGGGTTTTCTTTGACCGAATGAACGGACGAAAAGTTTCGGCTCTTGGCGCTTGTATTGGAGCTGTTGTTGGTTTAGTAGCAATTACGCCAGCAGCAGGATTTGTATCTGTTCCTGAAAGTATGTTTTTTGGGTTTGTTACGGCTTTGGTTTCAAACTCGGTTGTGAATTGTCGTTTCTCTAAAAGATTTGATGATACGCTTGACGTTTTTGCCTGTCACGGTGTTGGCGGAATTATGGGAATGATTCTTACTGCTATTTTCGCTCACGGCGAAGATGCAAGTTTATTGCATGGCGGATGGAATGTTTTTGCACACCACATGATGGCGCTGGTTTTGGTTTCAATCTTTACTTTTTTCGGAGCTTATTTCTTATTCAAAGTAACCAATTTTATTATTCCGTTACGTGTTTCTGAAGAAAATGAACATATTGGACTTGATTTATCGCAACATGACGAAACACTTGATCCAAAGTTAAAACCTATTACTGAAGTGCACTACGGTTAGGAAAATATGCCACTCCCGATAGCTCAATGTTATTATGTTAAGGGGAAATCTATACAATTACTCAACAGTTTAATCAAGAAGGTAATTAGAAAAATCCGTTTTTATCCGCGTTTTCGCTTTAGCGAATCAGTAAAATCAGCGTCTAATTTTGACGCGGATAAAACAGATTTACTTCGTAAA
>NZ_JAYSPC010000025.1:0-30949 GCF_043722275.1 Flavobacterium sp.
CTGTGACTTTCTTTTCCATACAATTAGACTTTAATACTAATATATGTAAATCAATTTAACTCTTCCGAACACTTATGTTTTTGAAACCTGTCGGGTTTGACGCTGTAATTTTTATAGATGTAAATTATTCGTATATGGATATTGACAAAGTAAACCCGACAGGTTTTTATCCCGAGGCTTCGGGACTGTCGGGTTTGATGTTGTAACTTTTATAGATGTAGATTCAGTTTTATTTAGTCACTTTTTTGAATCGCATCATTGGGATTCCTTTTGCGATTAAATTAAGTTTTCCGTCTTTATCGATAGAATAACTGTCGGTTTTTTTAATTGTTTGTAGAAATGTTTGTTCTCCACCACCTTCGCAAAACATCATTGTAGTTGGACCTTGTTCGCCAAATGTCAACGAATTTCCTTTTAGGGTAAATGGGGCGCTGTAACCGTTGCAGCCTGCGTTTCCGAATACCTGATTATTGTTTTTATCGAATTTGATAAATGGTTTTTTGTCCGGATATAAACCTTCAAAAGCAATACGCGGACCAGAAATATATTCTAATTCCCAAGATGTAGTGTAGAGATCATCAGTTTTTGTCGTGTCTTTCATAGTGTTGCATGAATTAAAAGATAGTGCCAAAACAGAAACAAATAGTACGATGTAATTTTTCATAAAATAAGATTTTAGAACATAAATTTAAAGATTTTTAATAGATTCTGACTTATAAATCCGACTTATTTTAGTTGTTGTTTTAAAAATAAGGTCGGTTAAAAAGCAATTTTATCTAATATGAAATGTGTTTCTAAAATCATACCATACTTTATAAAAGCTGAAATTCATCATAATAACTTCACATTAGATAAATAATAATTAACAAACTTCGACTTAAAATCCTGATTCTCATTTAAATGAAAATCAGGATTTTTGTTATTTAAAAATGTAAGAAAAATTAAAATTATTTATGAAATTGTCGAAATTATTTAAAAAAAGCTTTTTTCAAGTTTAAAAACATCTTCAAAATCCTATAAATACCAGGTTTTTTTGTTTCTGTGGAATTGCGTATTCTCAGACTCAGGATGATATTGACAAAATCAGATCAGCCTCAAATATTGCAGAACTGGAATCTTTAAGCGCAAGTTACAAAGCCAATGCTCAAAAAATCAAGAGCTATTGCTCTTGCACGGACTAATGGCTGGAGTATGACAAACTGCTTAAAGAACACGGAAAGTATGAAAGCAAACTGAACCTTTAACTGAAACCAATTTTAGATATATCTTAATTTTTCTTCTTCAATATCTAAATAATGCATTTGTCGCCTGATAAGGGATTCGTCTAAAGTTTTATCTTCATGGTTTCTATTAATTAACCACGCTCTTTGTTTGTTTAATAAATCGAGGTAAATACCTTTTAAATCTTTGCTAATAGATTCATTATCAATTTCATTAGTATGTTGTTCCCACTTTATAATTAATTGCTGTAACGAAGTATTATTTTCGACATGGTCGTTATAATTCGTTTTGATATAATCTAAAGCATATTCGGCTAATTCTTTACGTAATTGATTGTAAGCTTCTTCGCGTGGTAAAACATCATCGTCAATTTTAAAATTAATTTTTTTGATAAAATAAGGCAGCGTTAATCCCTGAATTACTAGGGTTAAAAGAATGACGACAAAAGTGATAAACAAGATCAGGTTTCGTTGCGGGAAACCGTTTCCGTTGTTTAAATAAACAGGTATTGATAATGCTGCGGCCAATGATACAACGCCTCGCATTCCCGTCCAACCTAATATAAACGGAGTTTTTAAACCAGGATTTCTACTATCAGCAACGGTGATAAAATTACGGGCAACAAGCGTAACAATTACCGCTCCATAAGATGATAATATCCTGCTGACGATTAAAACAAATGTAATTAAAACGCCGTAACCTATTGCGGTTGCGATACTTACTTCTTCAAGACCTTTTGTAATTTGTGGTAAATCTAACCCAATGAGCATAAAAACCAATCCGTTTAATATAAAACAGAAACTTTCCCAGACATTTATTCCCTGCAAACGCGATTTACTGCTCAAAAAACGATGTCGGTTATTGGATAAAAGCAATCCGCCACAAACCACCGCTAAAACTCCGGAACTATGCGCTTCTTCAGCAGCAAGATAGATAATATAAGGCGTAAGCAAGGACAAAACAATATCAACATTAGCATCTGTAGGCAAATATTTATGTGCTTTCATAAAAAGCCAGCCTATTAATAAACCAATTGCAACTCCGCCAAAAATCATCCAGCTAAAACTCATTGCAGCTTTATAGAATATAAATTGTTCTGTTGCGACGGCAATCATTGCAAATCTAAAAATAATTAAAGATGATGCGTCATTCAGCAAACTTTCGCCTTCTAAAATCGACGAAATTGTTTTGGGAACTTTGACAAATTTCAGGATTGCTCCGGCACTTACAGCATCTGGCGGAGAAACGATTCCGCCCAATAAAAAACCCAATGCCAATGAAAACCCCGGGAAAAAATAATTTGAAACTAATGCAACGGAAAGTGCCGATACAAATACGACTACAAAGGCAAAACTGGTAATAATACGTCGCCAGCGCCACATTTCTTTCCATGAAACCGTCCATGCTGCTTCGTATAATAATGGTGGCAGAAAAATAAAAAATATAAGATCCGGTTCGATTTTTATAAGAGGTACGCCCGGAATAAAACTGATCACTAATCCCGCCAATACCAACAGAATAGGATAAGCTATTTTTATTTTATTGGCGAGCATTATCAGCAATAAAATAATTACTAACAGACCCAGATAAAAAGGAAAATTGTTGAACATTTGTTTTGGTTAAGGTTTTTTGGGTTATGATTTTTTAATTTAAACTTCTGTATTCTATTGGTGTAAAACCGGTATTTTTTTTAAACATTCTATTAAAATGCTGCGGGTATTTAAATCCAAGTTCAAATGCTATTTGACTGATTGATTTATTGGTATCAAAAATGCGTTCTTTTGCTAAGTTAATTAATTTTAACTGAATGTGTTCCTGTGCCGATTTCCCTGTTTCTTTTTTGATTAAATCTCCAAAATAATTCGGAGACAAATGCAAAAGACCGGCAAAATAACTAACGGATGGCAAACCTGAATCCTGCGCAGTTTCTGATTGAAAATACTCATTCAATAGGTTTTCAAATTTGGATAAAACATCGGTATTAACATTCTCACGCGTTATAAATTGCCTGTCATAAAACCGAACACAATAGTTTAAAAGCAATTCAATATTATTAGTTATGATACTTTTACTGTGTTTATCGATCGACTGACTTAATTCATATTCTAATTTACTAAATAAATCACGAATAATCTGCTGTTCCTTTAAAGATAAATGAAGAGCTTCATGAGTTTCATAGGAAAAAAAGGAATATTGGCTGATTTGTTTTCCTAAAGAAGTTCCTTTTATAAGATCAGGATGAAAAAGTAAAGCCAGACCTGTAGGCAAATAATCATCTTCGTTATTGATTTCGATAACTTGTCCGGGAGCAAAAAACACCATTGTTCCGTCGTCATAATCATAATTATTGCGTCCGTATTTTAATTCGCCACATTTTCCGGCTTTCAGGAAGATTGCGTATAAACCAAAATGAATTTTACTGTTATTGGGTAATGATTTTGTGCTTGAATTATCAAAAACACTTATTAAAGGATGCAATGTTTCAACACCTTTTAAATCATTGTATTGAGATATTTTTTCGACTTTTATAAGGTGTTCCATCATTGGATTCTTTAAATTTATAGTACAAATATAGTATGGAGATTTGGAGTTGGTTAACTCAAATGATTAAATCAGTAATAATGGTAATAATTGCAGTAATATGTATCATTGAAAGCATTTGATATTGGAGGAAATTTGTACTGTCATAAGTTTTGATAAAAAGTTCAAGTATAAAAATTCACTTATTAAGAAAAACCGCAAATTGTCATGGAAACGGATAAAATGAATAGCAATGAATTGGAAGTTTTTGCGATAACGCGTCAATTAACAAATTTGATGATTGACAGGAATATATTTGAACTAAACAAAATTTTAGATCCGCATTTCACGCTCACGCATATTACGGGATATGTGCAGTCAAAAGCCGAATGGTTATCAGAAATTGAAAGTGAACGAATGAAATATTACGGTTATGAAGAGCTTAAAACTTCGGTAAAAATGGAAGGTAATAAAGGAACATTTGTTGGTCAGAATATTTTAGATGCCCGAATTTATGGAACTAGGAATAAGTGGCGTTTACAGCAAAAAATACAATTTGAAAAACGAAATGAAAAGTGGATTATACTGCAATCTGTAGCGACCACATTTTAAAAAATATTGAAATTAGTTTTAGAAACAGACTTTAAAAATAATACATATGAAAAATAATTCGGTTATTGTAGTTATTGGCGCAGGATCTATTGGTCAGGCAATTGCAAGACGAGTAGGAGCGGGAATGCATATTATTCTGGCTGATTTACATGAGGAAAATAGTGATGTGGCGGCAAAAGTTTTATCAGATGCAGGTTTCAAAGTAAGTACCGCAATTGTAGATATTTCGTCAAGAGAATCTGTTCAGGCGCTTGTTGCAAAAGCTCAGGAAATTGGCGGAATTACAGGTTTAATTCACGCTGCGGGAGTTTCACCTTCGCAGGCATCGCCATCGACAATATTCAAGGTAGATTTATATGGAACTGCTTTAGTATTAGAAGAATTTGGAAACGTGATCGAAAACGGAGGTTCAGGTGTGGTAATCGCTTCACAATCAGGTCACAGATTACCATCATTAACTCCGGAACAAGATAAAGCATTGGCAACAACACCAGCTGAAGAACTTTTAGCACTTCCGTTTTTGCAATCTGATGCCGTTGATAGTTCGTTGAATGCGTACCAATTATCAAAAAGAGGAAATTCACTCAGAGTAAAAGCAGAAGCTGTACGCTGGGGGAAACGCGGTGCCAGAATCAATACCATTAGTCCGGGAATTATTATTACACCGCTTGCAAATGATGAATTAAACGGACCAAGAGGTGATGGTTATCGCAAAATGATTGAAATTTCACCGGTTGGAAGAGCCGGAAATCCTGACGAAGTGGGAGTTTTAGCCGCTTTATTAATGGGACGCGACGGTGCATTTATTACAGGAAGTGATTTTCTGATGGATGGCGGTGTAACATCTGCTTATTGGTATGGCGATCTGGCTCCAAAATCTGAATAAATCATTTAAATTAGAAAATTTCTTCAAATTATGTTATTTGGTTTTCGCGCACGATAATTTTAAACCTTTCAAGTTGTCGTCTATGGCGTACAAC
Organism: Flavobacterium sp.; assembly: GCF_043722275.1. Taxonomy (GTDB): domain Bacteria; phylum Bacteroidota; class Bacteroidia; order Flavobacteriales; family Flavobacteriaceae; genus Flavobacterium. The sequence goes on from NZ_JAYSPC010000025.1 coordinate 5,334, forward strand.
ATGAACAATTACTAAAAAAGATTGTCACTTTCATAGGGGACAACTTTATGATATTGAATAAATTACAGAACGTTCTAATTAAGTGTTTGGCTTAAGGTAATGTATGTCAGGCGGAGCTGAATTGCCTCCAGCTTTAGCTGGAGTTTATAAAAAATCAATGTGAATGGCTTTAGCCAAAAAAACGAGATTTGGCTAAAGCTTCTGATTTTTTCACCATTAAATCTAAAATTGCTCTTCTATCAATATAAAACTATTTTAATAAGCAGAAGCTGGATTTTGGTATTTCTATTTGCTTCTTTTTAAAGCACTTAATAATTCTACCATATCTACTACGGCATAAGTTGACGAATAATCTGATACTGCATAAGGTAATATTAAACTGTTGTTGTGAATAATTGCGCCGCAGGAATATACAACATTAGGCACATAACCTTCGCGTTCATCTTCAAGCGGAGAAAGCAACGGTTCGCTCAATCGCCCAATTTCCTTAGACGGATCATCGAGATCAAATAATGAAGCACCAATGCAATAACGTCTCATTGTTCCAACTCCGTGAGTAATAACCAGCCATCCTTCTGCGGTCCATAGTGGGGAACCGCAATTTCCTATTTGCGTTAATTCCCACGTATAACGCGGTTCCTGGAGCAAAATTGGATTATTCCATTGTGTAACCCTGTCAGAATACATGATATAATTGTTGACACCATCGATTCGGGCAAGCATGGCGTATTTTCCTTTTATTTTTCGGGGAAACAAAGCCAGGTTTTTATTTTGAGCGCCATGACCATGCAAAGGCATAACTCTAAAGGTATAAAAATCCTCGGTAGAAATCAATTTTGGTAAAATCGTGTGTCCGTTATAAGCCGTATATGTCGCCATTACACGGTTAGAATCGTCATCATCAACAAAGCGAACAAAACGCGCATCTTCGATTCCACGGCTTTCAGAGTCAGATATTGGGAATATAACGCGTTCTGTAATATCAGAATCATGCTTGAATTCCAGATCATAAAATGATTTTGCCAACCAAAGTATTTCGTTTAATGCCGTTCTTCTTTCTTCCCGAATTGCCGGATCGCTTAAACCTGTATTTACAATATTTTTTAGAACAGCATATTCAAATTCATCCGGTAAATCCTGCATGATTTGCGTGATGTATTTGTCCTGAGTATGCATTTCAGACAATTTTAGTAAAAAACGCTCTTTGTTAAAAAAGGTTTTATGCATGATTTCGGCCTTATCAATATGATGGCCAATTTTCATGATTTGAAGATTATTGTCTTTGTCAAGAATTCCACGTCTAAAAACAATTGACGAGATATGACCTTCACCCGTTGCTCTAAAAGAAATAATAACACGTTTTTCGCCCAGTTCCAAACCAGACTGATCAAAATCTTCTACGATCGACGGATTAAAAATTGCGGCAGATTCTATCGCGTATTCCATTGTGCAATAAGAACCTATAAGCATTTTTCGGTTAAGTGAAATCGCTTCATAATCAATTTGCATACCTTCAATTATATCTCTGATTTTTTCACAATGTGTAAAAAAAATGGCCGAAATATTTCGGTGACGCCTGGCAAACTCACGTAATGTTTGTTCTAAGGTTTCTAATACTTGTTTTTCATCAAGTAACATTATGCGTAGGACCATTTGTTGGGTTCGTTCATCGCCATTTACAAAAAATCGGGCAACAACTCTTTTGGAATCGGGGGTAAATTTTATATTTTTTCTGATGACTGATACTCGCATAATAAGTCTGTTTTTTTTTAATGTTAGAAAAATTAGTTCAGATTACTGCTTGTTTTTTATTCAAAAATTACAGTATTATACCTGATTTATACCATATTATATATTAACTGATATATTTATATAGAGACAAGTTAGTAATTTTGTTATCTAAAAAAAACTTTATTTTTAAAACTTTTACCGGAAATTTACTTTTCAATATACTTAAATGCTAAAGTTTGTAAACCAATGCAATATTTAATTTGTCGCTGTAATTATTAGCGTTATTTATTAATTTTTATTGTTTCTTAAAGTGTAGCTTACTGAATTTATAACATTTTCATGAGTATTGTTATATTTTTTGTCCTCAAATTCAAAATTCATTTTTTTCAGGATTGCTATAGAATTATTATTATCAGATGAAGGAAAAGCGGTAATTATTTTTGCTTTCATTTCATCAAAAGCATATGCTGTTACTTTTTGTATTGCTTCGCTCATTATTCCTTTTCCCTGAAATTCAGACAACATTTCATAGCCAATTTCTACAATATTATTTTCACGATCAAAATTCCATAAACAGATCGAACCTATTAGATCATTATTTTCCTGAAATCGGATAATCCAATAGATACATTCGTTTTTCTCTATTAGATTTTGCATCTTAATGATATATACTTTTGCCTTTTCTAAACTTGCTGAATTTTCTCTTCCCACAAATTTGTTTACAACAGGATCAGAATGGAGTTTGTAAATTAAATCAGCATCAGTATTTTCAACGTTTCTTAAAACTAATCGTTCGGTTTTTAATACAGGAAAATTCCTAAAATTTACTACCATTTTCTAAAATTATTTAATTGATTTTATAAACGATTAATTTTTTTTACTGTACTATTTTATTTGCAAATGCATTAATTAGTTTAATTGTGAAAAGATTATTTGAGCGATTATAAATGATATAATCTGTTTTTTAACTACTAATCGAATTAATTTTAAAATTAAGTAATTAATTTGGAAAAATTACATAATAATTTCAAAGGCAGAAGTTTTATTAAAACTGAAATTTTAACATAAAGTATAATTTTAACGTAGTAAAATGTTGATAAGTAGTTGTTTAAGTTGAAAGAATTACTTGTATGTTCAGCAAATTAATATTTATATTTGGTAACAGATAAATGTATATTAATTTAAAATTTATTTACAATGGAAAAAGCTATAAAACTAAAAGTTCGGAAGGAATTAAGTGGTCAGGAACAGCAAAATATAATTAAATTAAAAGGAAGTTTAATTTCTAAAGGGTATACAGAAATAATACATATTCTGGATCAGGATGATGATTTTCATATCAATTCTTTTGAAACCGCGCCGGAATCAAAAAATGAAGTTCAGGAATTTATTGCGGCATTTATTACCAGAGAAAACCTGACAGATACCATCACGCTTTTTAGATAGCTTATTTTTCCCCTTACAAATAGTTATAATTTTTGTGCATCGAATTCACCATAAATCGCAAAATACAAAACCTCCAAAATCAAATGACTTTGGAGGTTTTTTATTTTTGAAGAAATTCTTATTTAGAATACATCTGATACTTAATTTATTTCATCAAACTAATATTTGTCAAACCACCATCCGAAAGGATTTCTGTACCTACGATAAAAGACGAATCATCTGAGGCTAAAAATACAGCGGCGTTCCCAATATCAGATGGAAGACCTTGTCTGCCAACAGGTGTAATATCAACCCACATTTGTTTAACCTGTTCCAAGTGTTCCTCAGGAACAAGTTTTCCGAAAACAGGCGTATCAATAGAACCCGGCGAAAGTGTATTTACACGTATTTTTCTTGGCAATAAATCCAGAGACAATCCTTTTGCCAATGATATTACAGCGGCTTTTGCTGCTCCGTAAATAGCCATTCCCGGCGCGGCGCGATGCGCAGCGCTTGAACCAATAAGGATTATAGAAGCACCGTCATTTAAATACGGAAGCGCTTTTTGTACGGTGAAATAGACACTTTTTAAATTCAGATCCATATAACCGTCATAAGTTGCTTCGGTAACAACATCTATAGTTCCCATAGGCACGCCGTCTACAACACCGCCGGCATTCACGACCAATACATCAATATTACCAAATTTTTCAGCCGTTTGCTTGAAGATATTTTCTAAATCATTACTATTGGTAACATCACCTTTAATACTGATGAAATTTGTTCCTAAAGCTTCGACAGCACTATTTAATGTAGTTTCATTTCGTCCTGTTATAGTTCCGGATGCTCCTTCGTTTTTGAATGCTTCTGCAATTCCAAATCCTATTCCGCTGTTACCGCCAGTAATTACGGCTACTTTATTTTTTAATTTGCTCATTTTTTGTTCTTTTTAAATTTAAATCCAATAAAATTATACACCATAAATTCCACCAGAAACCGAAATTTTTTCTCCGGTAATCCACGCTGCATCATCAGAGGCAAGAAATACGGCAACTTTTGCAATATCATCTGGCTGACCGGTACGACCAAGTGGAGTAGTGGCAATTAATTTTGTTTCAAAATCACTTCCAATAAAACCTGCACTACGTGAACCTTCGGTTTCAACAACACCTGGCAAAATTGAATTTATACGAATATTTTTCCCGCTGAATTCCTTAGATAAGGCAATTGTAATTGCGTCTAAAGCTGCTTTGGTCGCAGAATATATTGATCCCGTTGGCAGCGGACTTTTACTTGCCTCAGAACTGATGTTGATAATGTTTCCGCCATTTTCACCAAATGATTTTAATGATGCCTGAATAGCAAGGAGCGATCCCAAAACATTTGTATTGAATTGATTGTGAAATGATGCGATTGTAAATTCTTCAATTGCCTGATATTGATAAATTCCTGCATTGTTTACCAAAATATCTAATGTGCCAAATGCTTTTTTTGTTTCTTCAAAAAGTCTTGTCACATCTGCTTCGTTTGAAACATCTGCCTGAACCGCAATTGCAGTTCCTCCGTTTTCTGTTATGGATTTTACTACTTTATCAGCATCTTCTTTGCTTGATGCGTAATTCACCACCACTTTTGCACCTGCGTTTGCGAAGTGTTTGGCGATCGCAGCTCCAATTCCTTTTGAGGCTCCTGTAACTATTGCCACTTTGTTTTTTAATTTGCTCATTTTTTATATTTTTAATTATGATGCAAATCTAAAACAGTTTAATTTATTTTAGTAACTTTGTAACTAAAAGTAACAGTAACCTTGAGGTAACAAAGTAACATTATGGAATGTAATACAATTGAAAAAGAACAGCACAAAAAGGAGATGATGGCTATTCAGGATTCTATGGATGTATTGAGCGGGAAATGGAAAATCTCGATTATAACATCGGTTTGTTTGTATAATAAAAGAAGATTTTCGGACATTTTGAATGATGTTTCAGGGATTTCAAACAAAATGCTGAGCAAGGAATTGAAGGAACTTGAAATCAATAAATTAATCAAACGAACGGTTCTTGACACGCAACCTATTACGGTTCGATATGAACTTACGGAACATGGTAAAACATTGCAAACGATAATCAACAATCTGACGGCTTGGGGAATCGAACATCGTAAAAAAATTATAGAATCGTAATTTTTATAAAAGCCATAAAAAATAAATTCCCTCAAAATCAATCGATTTTAAGGGAATTTGTATGTAGAAAATGTAGCTTTTATAGCGCTTATTTAATTCCAGATTTCGTTCATTGCTGTCAAAATAATAGGTTGACCATCGGTTACAACAATTGTATGTTCATGTTGTGCCATAAACCGCCTTTGTTTCCTACCATTGTCCAGCCATCCTGTAAAGTTTCGGCAATTGTAGATGTTGTTGCAATAAATGTTTCAATTGCAACTACAGAATTTTTCTTGAAACGTGTAAGATTGAATTTATCTCTATAATTGGCAATTTCATGCGGTGCTTCATGAAGACTTCTTCCAATGCCGTGTCCGGTTAAGTTTTTAATGACTTTGTAACCTCTTTTTTTAGCTTCGGTTTCCATTAAAAATCCAATGTCCGAAATTCTAACGCCGCCTTTTATATTATAAATTGCTTTTTGTAAAATTTCTTTTGAAGCCTGAATAAGTTTTTGATGCTGGTTTACATCTGTACCAATTACAAATGAACCGCCATTATCTGAAAAAAAGCCATCAAGTTCTGCTGAAACATCAATATTGATTAAATCACCTTCTTTAAGAATTCTTTTATCAGATGGGATTCCGTGGCAAAATTCATTATTTACGCTAATACAAGTCCATCCGGGGAAACCATAAGTTACATATGGAGCTGATTTTGCGCCTAAATCGTTCAGAATTTTTCCGCCAAAATCGTCTAATTGTTTTGTTGTCATACCCGCCTGGGCATAATTTCTCATTTCTTTTAAAGTATAGGCAACAGCTTCGCTCGCCTTTTTCATTCCTGTTAATTCTGACTCTGTTGTTATTGACATGTCTCTTTTCTTTAATTAAAGTTGTAGTTTTTTTTAGCCTGACCGCTAAATAACTTCCCACAGCCTGTTGCCGGAATTTAGCAACGAAGAAGTATTTGAGTGACGAAACAAAGTTATTAAAAAGAATCTCTAAGGCAATTTTATGGTATGTTTAATTTAAAAAATGGGATTAATCGTTATCAACCAATTCAATATCCATAGTTTTTATTAATCCGTCCTGAAAAGTGTAAACATGTTTTACCAATCCGTCAAATACTAAACCGCCTTGTAAATCCTTTACATTTTGTTTGACTTTCACTTCCAGACTTCCGTTTTCTCTTTCATGAAAACCAACCGGCTCAACCTTTGGGTTAATTTCAGTCCATTGTCTTGTCCAATATTTCATGATTTCGTTATGTCCGATAATGTAACCGCCTTCCCAGGCTTTCGACCATTGTACATCCGGCTGCATTGTTGAAAGTGCGTTGTCAATGTTTCTTTCGTTAAAAGCGGTGTATGCTTTTTTGATTAAGTCTTCGAATTGATTTGCCATTTTGTGGTTTTAGATTAGTTTAAATCACTATTGAATTTGTCTTTAAGCTAATATAGTAAAAATTTCTACTACAAAATAATAGCGGCTTTATGGACCGCTATCGAAAATTATCACATTAAATCTACTTATTTTGGCAATTTGGAAAGAAACTCCAGAATATCAGCCCCAATTTTATTACAATGCGTTTCAAGGGCAAAATGTCCTGTTTTATAAAATTTTACAGTAGCATTTGGATTATCACGTTTGTAAGCTTCGGCACCAGCAGGAAGAAAATAAGGATCCTGATTTCCCCAAACTGCCAGCATCATAGGTTTTTTATCTCTAAAATAAGCCTGAAATTTAGGATATAACGCAACATTTGTTCTGTAATCTTTTAAAAGATCAAGCTGGATTTCTATATTTCCCGGACGATCCAGAAAGTGTTGGTCTAATGTATAAGTTTCCGGCGCAATTAGAGAAGGATCAGAAACACCTTGATGGTATTGAAACCACGTAGATTCTTTAGATACAAATTCTTTTAGCGAATCTCTGTTGGCTTTTGAAGGATCTTTCCAGTATTTCTGGATTGGATTCCAGCCAGTGCTTAAACCTTCTTCATAAGCATTTCCGTTTTGGGATATTATTCCCGTAATTTTTTCAGGATTTGCAAGTGCAAGTCTATAACCCGTTGGCGCACCATAATCAAAAACATAAAGAGCAAAACGTTTAAGACCAAGCTGATCGATAAACCCCTGCATGGTCTTAGCTAAATTATCAAAAGTATAGTCAAATTTAAGATGATCCGGCGCATCTGAGAATCCAAAACCCGGAAGATCCGGCGCAATAACATGATACTTTTTACTTAAAATGGGAATTAGATTTCTATACATATGAGATGAAGTAGGATATCCGTGCAATAACAATATTACTGGTGCATTTTCAGGACCTGCTTCACGATAGAATATTTTGAGTCCGTTGACTTGCAAATTGTTATAATGTTTTGTCTCCATTTGAGATTTTTCATTTTTATCAGATGTGGCACTTTTTACCTGTGCATTTGCAGATAATGAAGGCAACGCCACTATGCTTAATAGTACCGCTGCCGATTTAATTATATTTTTCATAGTATCAATTGTTTAAAACAAATTTACTCTCTATATTTGATAATTGAAAACGATATATTGTGATGTAATTAATCACTAATTGTGATACTATGAATAGTAATGATCTTAAAATATTTGAAGCTGCCGCCGAACTTGGAAGTTTCACAAAAGCCGCCGAAGCAACTTTTACAGTACAATCGAATGTTACGGCACGCATAAAAAGTCTTGAAGAGGAATTTGGCGCCGAACTTTTTAGGAGAGTTTCCCGCAAAGTTGTCCTTACCGAAGCTGGAGAAACCCTGCTGCAATATGCCAAAAAAATAAGCCATTTGATGGATGATGCAAAAAGCGATATCCAGAATGTAGATAAAGTAGGAGGAACGATTAAAATAGGATGTATTGAAACTACAATGGCGCTCAAAGTACCTGAAATCATAAAAAGTTTTGGCGAATTTTATCCTGCGGTTGAACTGGATTTTTTTTCGGCTGTATTGCCCACTTTAATTCGTGATGTACTTGATTATAAACTTGATGCAGCTTTTGTAGCGGCACCAATTAATATTCCGGGACTTGAACAGCTTATTGTACGCAATGAACAATTAGTTATAGTTACAGCGGGTAATGTAACAAGACTTACAGAAATATTAAAACAAGATCCTTTAAAAATTGTGGTATTTGGACAAGGATGTTTTTTTAGGGCAAGGCTTGAAACATGGCTGGGATCAAAAGGAATATTACGTTACAAGAGTACAACACTCAATTCTATAGAAGGAATTATAAATTTTGTTGAAGCCGGATTAGGCATTAGCATACTTCCTGAAGAAGTGGTGAACCTTTATTATAGCAGTAGAAACATTAAAACTTTTCCTGTAAGTAAGGAACTTGCTACGATGACGACATTATTAATTTATAGAAATGACGAGCTTCCATCTAAAGCATTAAAGGCGTTTTTAGATGAATATAGAGAGAAATAAAAAATTAATTTAATTTTAACACACTGGAGGTGTGAATTTTATAAAAATAAAACATAATTTTGCAACATCAAAAAACACATTTCGGATTTCTAAGAATTTAATTACCACTTATTTACTTTATATCATTTGCGTATGAAAATAGTTTTTATGGTTTTGTTTGTTTGCCTGAGTTCTTTTACCACATACAATGCTACTAATAAATATGAAGCATTATCAGAACTTGAGATTGTACGACTTACTGATCACGTTAGCGAGATCAAATCAATAATAAACAGTGATCATAAATACAACACAAAAATTGCTTTTTTGGTAGATATGAAAATCAAATCCGGTAAAAACCGCTTTTTTGTTTATGACCTTCAAAATAATACAATAATAGATCAGGGATTAGTTGCTCACGGCAGCGGTTCAGAAACCGGTGTAAGAGGCGATCTTAAATTCAGCAATGAGCCTAATTCTAATTGTACGTCATTAGGCAGATATTCTGTAGAGAAATCATACAAAGGTATTTTCGGAAAAGCCTTTAGATTAAATGGTTTGGATGAAACGAATAACAATGCTTTAAAAAGAGCAATTGTTTTACACCAGTATTCAGCTGTTCCTTATGATGAGCAGGATTACTACATTTCAAACAGTCACGGTTGCCCAATGGTAAACGAAGTATTCTTTAAAAGACTTGAAAAAGTAATTGAGAGTTCAAACTCAAAAATTATGATGTACGTTTATTATTAAGAAATAAATTCCGACACATATATAAAACAAAAAAAGAGCTATTATAGCTCTTTTTTTTGTTTTATATAATTAAGTATCTAAAAGTGTAGTCCTACGGGTAATTTATTTTTCAAACTATATTTTTTTAAGCAAAGTGTAGTTTGAATTGCCTCCGGCTTTAGCTGGAGTTTATATAAAATTAATCTGAATGGCTAAGCTAAAAATGTGTGATTTGGCTAAAGCCACCTTATTGTGCATATTAAACTCCTCAGCTGAAGCTGGAGGCCAGTCAAAAGCTTAACTTAATGACATTGCCCTGCGGGACATTTTACTACTTAATTACTTCTTGGTATATATCTTTAGAACGTTAGTGTTTAATTATTTAAACACTAACGTTTAATATGATTTTAATTATCAGAGAAAGATCCTATTTGTTGTAAGTGTTGTTCAGTTTGGTATTTATTGAAGTTATCCCATTTTGGCGGAGAACTTGTTTTTTGTCCGTACATCGCATCTAAACAAACATTGTTGTCTTTGTACTTATCATGTAATACAGCCAGAATTTTGAAGAAGAATTCATCTAAAAGTACGATAGCTTCAAATTCTGATTTTAAAGCCTCGTAATTACTGTCTGATGGATTTAATAATTGCAATAAATCCAAAACTTCTTTCTTTTCAGCTTCATCAACTTCAGTTAAATAACCCATTTTTAAAGTTTTAAAAACCAGATTATTCCACGCTTTACTATCATGTGCCCATTGAACATCAGGAAGATTTAAAGAATGCTCGCAAATTAAGATGATTGAAAAAAGTACATCATTTAAGTATTCAGCCGGAAACTCATCAAAGCTCCTGAATTCAAAACCACTCTGATACATTTTTTCCTGATTAAAATCAAGACCCACTTCAGATAGCATTTCATATTCCATGTCTGCTTCAATCTGATCGCGCCACCAAACATTTTCCTCTTTTTCAAATTTTAGTAATTTTCTAAAATCATCAACATTATAGGTTAATATTTTACCTTTTGGCATTGCTTTATTATAAGTTCCTACGCCAATGTAACGAGACATTGCGTTTCTCATAGAACCTAAAGTAAATTTTTTGTCTAAACTGTATTTATCACTTATTACGCCCATAATGTCCGGACTTCCAAGAGTTGCTATAAAAAACGGCTCAAACCATTGCAATAAATAAATGGCGTTTGCGTGCGTTTTTTCAAAATCATTGTAATCAACGATTCTGCTGTCTTCGGTTAAGGATGGTAAAGTAATATGAAAATGATATGTTCCGTTATTAAACAAAACCAGGTTTTCCTGATTTGTCATGAACATATTAAGTCCGTTATTATAATCCGGAAAATTTAATTTACCGTTTAAAACAGACGATTCATTAATTTTATCAAGGAATAACTTTTTGGTAGCTTTTAATTCTTTGCAGGATTCTGCGATAGTTCTGTTTTCAAAATATTTCGTCACAAATTCAATCGAATCTCCATCAAAATGTACAGAACCCATCGTTTTATTTCGTTGGGTAATCATACTTTGAATATTGTACGGTTGATCTTCAAGGAAAATTTCCATGATAGATTTTCCTAAATAATCAGGATTTTCAAGTGGTTGTGCAACTACCTCACCATTTTCAGTATCAATTAATGGTTTTATAGGCGATAATGTTTTGTGCTGGTAATTGATATCCAGTTTTTCAAGGGAATGACTGTTCATCATTCGGCTTACTTTATAGTTTTCATTTAAACCAAAAGCTTTTTGCAAAATAGGAGCTAAGCTTTCCGGTTTATAACATTTTCTATAATCAATACTGTATTTTTCAAAACCAATTTTTTCTTGTATAAATTCACCAGTAACTATTAGGGATTCTTCAAATTGCATGTAGGTTTCGTTTTCTAATCCTATACCCCAATAATATTTTTTTGTCTGATTGTCTTTCATTTATACTAACTTTCTTTTTTTATGGTGATTAAACTTTTAATGGTATTATATTTTTATTCGGAAATACAATTTTAATCTGTTGCAATTCAGAGCCAAAAAAGCTTTTAACGGATTAAACATGTTGTTGCATCCATTAAAAAAGTTTTGCTTTACTTTTAAAATTGTATGAAATTCTATTTTAGCCTCAGAAATTTTGCACTTAAACCGACTAAAAGATTGCTGAAAAAGTAAAATTTTATAATAAGGTTATAAAATTACTATTTGGCATTAATCACTTTTATATCAATAATTTAAGCTGATGAATAGCCAATGTGCACACTTTTGCTATTCTTGTTTTTTCCAAGTTGCAAAAGTAGTTTTTTATTATGTCATTTACAAGTAGTTAACACGCTGAAAATCAATATTTTTTTTAGGTGTTCAAACTATTATGCTGTTTTTTTATTTATTCATGGTAATAGAAGACGTGAGAGGAATATAATTCATCATTCCACCAGTCTTTTCTAACTTCTGCAAAGTAATTATAATTTAGTTTTCCGGCTTGTGATTGCAGCGGATATACTACAATACCATTTTCACGATATGCTTTATGCGAATCACTTTCAGGAACCACAGGAACAATATGTCCTGAAAGTCCTTTTTCTTTTCTTTTGGCACAAATTATTCCAACTCCGCCATTAGCATTCACTTCGTTTTGAATTTCTTCAACAGTATGCATTCTTTTCCATCCAAAACTGGCGCCCCATTGCAAAAACCAATCGTGAATTGCGCTGGAATAAATCCGATCAACAGTTTCTTCAAAAACAGCTTCAACTTCCTCTCCGTTCAATATTTTTTCAAGAGATTCATCCGTCCACCAAACTGTAGGGACATATACTTTGGCAAAATAACAATAATCGTAGGAATACACATTGCAATAGGTATCTTCAACCGTTCGTTGATACCTTAAATTATTTTCAACGTCCAGTTTATCAATTATTCTGGCAATACTTTCTTTTTTAGTGGCAAGATTGGTCAAATCTCTGAACGGAATTGTAGAATCCCCGATAGGTTTTTCTTTCATTTCCATCGAATTTAAGCTTGATTCAGGATCAGGCAATAAATCAGCTTTTGTTATCTTATTATTCGGTATTGGATTATCACTTAAAGGTAATGATGCCACTGATACGGTATAATTTTCCATCTTGACTACTTATAATTAATTGGCTTAACGATGCACAAATTAACTTGTTTTGCATCGTAATTTTGTCAACCAGAAAGTAAATATAGGTATTTATACTTTTCTAATACTTCTTAAAAAAGACAAATTTCAGAAAGCTTTACGTTGAATTTAGTTCATTTATTACTTTTAAAAGTCTTTTTTATGATTAAATTAGGTCAGATTTGCTAAAGAATTTCGAGAGAAAACAATAGTAATTCCGTGATAATTATGATTTTAAATCCAATATAAATGATTAGATTTTTTTGCCACGAATTGCACGAATTATCACGAATTTAAAATTGATTGTTAGAAAAATAAAAATCCAATTTCACTATTTAAATTCGTGAAATTGGATTTTATATTTAGCATTAATTGGTGCTAATTCGGGAAATTCGCGGCGAACTTTTTACTTTTCATCGTCTTTATTAATGCTTTTCTCTTGTTTGGCACCTTGGTCAGATTTAACATTTGTACTGTTTGCAGCATCGCCTTGCGGATGTTTTAGATCTTCGACAAATTCTTCCTGATATTGATAAGGATCTTCTTCTCTGGCATAATTATCGTTATCTACAGGAGTTTCCTGATCTACATAATCAGGATCGCTTTCTCCAAATTCAAGTGGATTATCTTTACTGGTTTCTTTTTTAAATAGATCGTCGTTGTGAATATTATTTCCATCAACGGTAGTATTTTGATCGATAAAATCCGGATCTGTCTGACCGTATTCGTTGTGATTTTGCTTTTCCATAATATTATTTTTTTACAATAATTTAAATTCTGATTTCTAATTAACTTTACTATTTAAAAGTTATGTTTTACAAATTTAGCGGGATTGCCAATGTGATTTATTACAGAAAAATAAATTATAGTTGCATAATTAATAGCTATTTACGTTTAAAATGACTAAATTTTGTTCCGCAAAAACCAAGTTTGATTTCAAACGCTCTTTTAATTTTGAATTAGAATTTTAGTCTTTGTAGAGAATAAAACAGCAACAAAAGCGTTCGTTATTTAAACAAAAACTATATTATGGGCTTATTTGATTTTATGATAGTGGAGATAGCTATGGATTTAGGAACAGCGAATACTTTAATAATTTATGATGGAAAAATTGTAGTCGACAGTCCTTCTATCGTGGCACGAGATATTAGAAACGGAAAAATTATTGCAGTTGGTAAAGAAGCCAGCTTAATGCAAGGTAAAACACACGAGAATATTAAAACAATCCGACCGCTGAAAGATGGTGTTATTGCCGATTTTGATGCTTCGGAAAAAATGATCAGCTGGTTTATAAGGAACATTCCAGAGATTAAGAAGAGCTTTTTTACGCCCGCACTTAGAATGGTGGTTTGTATACCAAGCGGAATTACCGCAGTTGAAATGAGAGCCGTAAAGGAATCGTGCGAACGTGTAAACGGTAAGGAAGTATTTTTAATTCATGAACCAATGGCAGCAGCAATTGGAATAGGTTTAGATGTAATGTTACCAAAAGGAAATATTATTGTAGATATTGGTGGTGGAACTACAGAAATTGCGGTGATTGCCTTGGGCGGAATTATTTGTGATAAATCGATAAAAATTGCCGGCGACGTTTTTACCAATGATATCTTATACTATATGAGAACTCAGCATAATTTATATATTGGAGACGCTTCTGCGGAAATGATTAAAATCGAAGTAGGTTCGGCACTTGAAGAACTTGAGCATGCTCCGGATGATATGATGGTTCGCGGAAGGGATTTACTAACCGGAAAACCAAAAGAGATCAAAGTAACGTACAGGGAAATTGCGAGAGCATTAGACAAATCAATATTAAGGATCGAAGATGCAATTATGGTAACGCTTTCATTAACGCCGCCGGAACTTGCCGCAGATATTTATAATACAGGTTTGTATCTTGCAGGAGGAGGAGCAATGCTTCGTGGACTGGATAAAAGGATTTCGCAAAAAACAGATTTGCCGGTTTATATTGCCGAAGATCCTTTAAGAGCCGTAGTTCGCGGAACCGGAATTGTATTAAAAAACATAGCAAAATATAAAACTGTATTGGTAAAATAAGGTTAAAAAAAATATTCAACACATTGAAACATAGATTTTATAAACGTAAAAGTGAAACGCCTTTATTAAGCGTACAAAATCTATGTTTCGATGTATTAAATAAATATACCCAACAAAACTTACAACCATTCTTCTAAAGTAGTATAATCATCCGGTAAATAGGTGAGATATTGCACCATTCTGGGGCTTTCACCTTTATTAGGCGTTGCGCAATGCGGTAATCTATTGTCCCAAATTATAAAATCGCCTGCATTACCAAGTATAGGAATTGGCTGTAAAGTTTCAATTGCTTTATTTCTGGGGTTTTCATTTGGTTCAAGATGATCGAGCCAATTATTTATGTTATTATGGAAACCGGCAACACAATGAAACGCGCCATCATCAATGCCACAATCCGTGAGATATAATAATCCCTGAAATCCTAATGTAATGGGTTGTTTCAAACTAATATCCCAATGCAGCGGACTTCCTAAGAAAGTAAATTCTTCAGTTTCTGGCGGATTAAAACTTACTTTGTCAATCGTTTTGTATATTTTAGTTGAATTATAAAGCTGTTCATATGCTTTTTTTATCCTGGGTGAAAACCTGTTTCTGTTTAATGTTTCATGATCCGAAAAATTAAGCATTAAGCCCTTTTGATTTTCGTGTCGGTTATACCAGGTTTCCTTTTTATTTGGATTCATTTTCAGGAAATCCCAAATTGCCTGTTGTGTATCTTCGCAATCTTTTTTTGAAATTGCATTTTTTACAATCACATAACCGTTTTCCTTCCAAAACTGAAGATCTTCATTTGATAGAACATCATCTGTAAAATGATCTTCTTCAATATTTTTTGTTTTCTGCTTGTCGTTAATCCAAATTTTAAAAGATTCAAAATCAGGTTTCTCAAAATATAAAAACTGCAAAGTATCTTCCATACTAATACCTAATTGATACAAAGTTTTGATTTCATTGTCCCAATTAGTATTTTCTCCATTAGAAATACTGGCGGGATTCAAAGTACGTTTCCATAAATTTTCAAGAATATTCCAGGGCATAAGTTTTGGCAATTAATAGTTTGTTTATTTTTTTTTAAATAAATAGAGACATAGATTTTGTATTCTGTAAAAAGCGTTTCACTTGTTTAAAATATACATAGCAAGCAAGCTCAAACTATGTGAAGAAATATATTTCTTTTCATCTATAAAATTTGCAACGTCAAACCCGACAGGTTTTTAAAACCTGTCGGGTTTACTATATCGGTAACCATAGCCGATAAACTTTAGACAATCTCGTCTATAAAATCTATGTTTCTATGTGTTAGATTTTTTTCTTCAGCTAATTCAAAAATAGCACATTTATAATTCTCTTTTATAAAGTATAAATACCTGATTTAAGAATTCTGCAAAACCATCTCATAAATTATATTTTTAAACAAAGTTTTTCTTTTTTTATAATTAGGCTTTTATAAAGTACATTTGCACCAGATTTTGGTCCGCTTTTTTTATAATTTTTAAGAAAGTCGGTTAAAAGGGAATCAGGTGAAAATCCTGAACAGACCCGCTACTGTAAGTTCTATATAAGTCTTTAAACGTTACTAATGCCATTGTTCGCCACGGCGGATGAGAAGGTTGTTTAAAGATGGAACAAGTCAGGAGACCTGCCACAATCACATAGTTTAAGACTTTCGTGGAATAAAGTTGAACAACAAGAATTGACCTGTTATTTGTATAACGGGATTCTCTCTTATTGCTTTTTGATTATTACATCCGCGAAATTTATTTAATTAAATCAGTGATGTATAATAAAAAATTACTCTTATTTATTTTCCTATTTTCTGCTCCGTTTTTACTTCATTCGCAAGTATCAAACGATAGTTTACGCGTTTTAAAAGAAGTAATTCTAAAAGGAAAACTGTATCAGGAAGTCATTCCTGTACAAAGTTTATCAGGCAAATTACTTGAAAATTTAGCCAGTCATAACGTTGCCGATGCTTTAAGGTATTTTGCAGGAACTCAAATAAAAGATTACGGCGGTCTTGGCGGACTTAAAACTGTCGATGTCCGTAATATGGGAACGCATCACGTAGGTGTTTTTTACGATGGCGTACAATTAGGAAACGCACAAAACGGTGTGACGGATTTAGGGAAATATTCCTTAGATGATATGGAATCCCTGACGATGTATAACGGACAAAAAAGCGAAATATTCCAGTCGGCTAAAGATTATGCGGCAGCTTCAACCATTTATTTAAGAACAAAACGACCGGTTTTTATTGGAGGAAAAAAGACAAATCTATTAGTTCGCTACAAAACAATGTCCATTAATTATGTTGATCCTTCGTTTAGATGGGAACAAAAACTAAGTGATAAAGTCAGTCTCAGCGTAAGTTCTGAATACATAAAATCGAATGGAGAATATAAGTACAGGTATAAAAGGAACAATCTCGACGGAACTGTTGCGTATGATACAACCGCCACGAGACACAATAGTGATATTGAAGCCTTTAGATTTGAATCTGGACTTTACGGAAAAATAAATAACGGTTCCTGGGATGCCAAAGTGTATTATTATGATTCAGAAAGAGGAGCGCCCGGAGCAATTGTTGAAAATAAATTTTCTGATGGTTTCAGGCAATACGACAAGAATTTTTTTACACAAGGAACTTTCATTAAGGATTTTACCGAAAAATATAAATTTCAGGCAAAAGCCAAATATGCGTATGATTATACACATTATGTTGCCAGAGATACCACCAATATTTTAGGAGAAGTCGTAACCGAAGGAGCACAATCTGATGATAGTTATTTTCAGCAGGAATATTATGTTTCGGCGGTAAATATGTACAGCATATTACCCACCTGGGATGTTTCGTTATCTACAGATTTTCAATACAATAGATTAAATGCAACCAGAAAAGGAATCCAGACTTTATTCTCTTTTCCACAGCGGTATACGGCATTATTTGCCCTTGCAAGTTCGTACAGACTTGGCGCTTTCAAAGCTTTAGGAAGTGTTGTAGGAACTCATGTTCAGGAGGAAGTGCGATACAATGCAAAAGCGCCTGATAAAACCGAATTTACTCCTGCATTATTCCTCGGATATACCCCGTTTAAGGATTACGATTTTAATATAAGAGCATTCGCAAAACGTATTTTCAGAATGCCCACTTTTAATGATTTGTATTATACAATGGTTGGATCCAGTACTTTACGACCGGAATATATGAATCAGTATGATGTTGGTTTTACCTATAATCTTCTGATCGAAAAAGGGATTCTGGACAAATTATCTTTTCAGGTTGATGGTTATTATACTAATACGAAAGACAAAATTGTGGCTGCTCCAACCGGAAATTTATTCAGATGGATGATGACGAATATTGGGCAGGTAAAAGGGCAGGGAATAGAATCTGTAGTAAATCTGGGAATGCATATTGGTACCGTAAACCTGAGTACAAATCTAACATACACGTATTCGCAAAACAGAGATTACACAAAATTTGCAGGTTTGGAATTATCATCTTATGGAGATCAAATTCCCTATACGCCGTGGCATAGCGGATCAGGAATTTTAAACGCCGATTACAAAACATGGAATTTTAATTACAGCTTTATATATGTGGGTAAACGATATAATGGGAATGTCAATAATATAAAAGTAAACGAAGTTCAGCCTTGGTACACGCACGATTTAGCCGTACAAAAATCATTTGCATTTCAGCATTATAAAATGAAAGGTACAATAGAATTAAACAACGCTTTTAATCAGCAATACGAGGTAATTTATAATTATCCGATGCCGGGGCGAACCTTAAAATTCATAATAAGTATTGAGCTATGAAAAAAATTACCATAAAATTAACCCTAAGTTTATTTATAGCCGTTGCTTTCGTTTCCTGTAGAGAAGATGAAACTATTTTTCCGTCATCAGATCAAAGCGTTGCTGCGCCCAGAAGTGACGGTAAAATAGAAGGTTTTTATCTTTTAAACGAAGGGAATATGGGAATGAACAGAGCTAGTATTGATATTTTCAATTACAGGACAGGAAATTATACTACCGATATTTATTCTGAACGAAATCCCGCCGTAATAAAAGAATTAGGAGATGTAGGCAATGACATAAAAATATACGGTAACAAAGTTTATGCGGTAATCAATTGTTCTAACAAAGTTGAGGTTATAGACAAATGGTCGGCAAAACGCATTAAAAAAATAGACATTCCCAATTGTCGATATGTCACTTTTTATAAAGACAAAGCTTATGTAAGTTCCTATGCTGGTCCTGTAGCGATAAATCCAAATGCAGAAATTGGTTTTGTTGCAGAAATTGATACAACATCTTTAGAAATAAAACGAAAAGTTACAGTAGGATATCAGCCGGAACAAATGGTCGTTCATAACGGGAAATTATATGTCGCAAATTCCGGCGGTTACAGAGTTCCTAATTATGACAGAACAGTCTCTGTAATAGATCTCGAAACCTTTACAGAAACCAAAAAAATAGATGTTGGCATTAATCTTTCAGGAATGGAAATAGACTCGCGCGGAGATATTTATGTGAGTTCCAGAGGAGATTATTACACAGTACCTTCTAATCTTTTTGTGATAGATTCTAAGACAGAAGAGAAAAAAATGCAGTTTGATATTCCGGTTTCGGGAATGTGTCTTGTAGATGATTTATTGTATTTCTACAGCGTTTCGTGGAGTTATTTAACGAACAGCAATAAAGTTACTTACGGAATATTAGATACCAAAACCAAAAAAATAATCAGCGATAAACTTATTACAGATGGCACAGATAAGCAAATCATGATTCCGTACGGACTTCAGGTAAATCCCGAAACCAAAGAAATTTATATAACCGATGCACAAAATTATGTCGTAACCGGTTATATCTATTGTTTTACGCCCGAAGGAAAATTAAAATGGAAGACAACCGCCGGAAATATTCCTGCACATATTGCCTTTATAACTAAAAAATAAATGATAAAAACCATGAATAGAAAATTTTACACATTTACAATTACCAGCAATTAATTTAAAATTTATGAATATGGGAAGAAACACTTTTAAAATTTTAAAAATAACATTAGTCTTCATCTTTATACTGGGATTTATTGCCTGCGGAACAGATAACGAAGAACTTGGTATTGAAGAACCACCTGCAGTAATACTGAAAGATTCCTATACAATTGAGCGTTTTAAAGTGCTGAATATTATCACGAATCTGCCTGCGAATTCACAAGTAACGTGGAGTATTAATGATTCTGTAATATCACAAAACGCACAATTGGATTTTATTACTCCGTATTTAAAAAATTATCCACTGACTTTAAAAGTAGAAAATAACGGAGTTGTCAAAACATATACTTCTTTAATTAATGTAACAAAAGAGGCGGGAACTTACAGTAAATACATCTCAAATGTATTCGATTTTCGTCCGGGAGTTGGTCAGTTTACAAACGGAATTCCCGAATATTTAGCAGGAAATACAGAAGCCAATCTTATCAGCGCAGCAAAAAAAGCAATCGTTGGCGGGAATACAAGTATGATTTCGTTAGGAAGTTTTGGCGGATATGTTGTTTTTGGTTTTGATCACACAATTCCAAATATGGCTGGAAGGGATTTCAAGATTTTAGGAAATGCATTTTGGGGAAGTGAAGCCAGCGAAGAACGTTCAGGATCTTGCGAAGCCGGAATTATTCTGGTGGCTTTCGATAAAAATAAAAACGGAAAACCTGATGAAGATGAATGGTACGAAATTGCAGGAAGTGAATATTTTAAAAATACTACAATCAAGAATTATAGTGTAACCTATTTTAAACCTGATGCTAATAAATTGCCAATTGCAGGAGAGGAATTCTGGCAAATTGATTCGGAATATATTAAGTGGGAAGACAATCAGGGAAAATCAGGATTTAAGTCAAAAAATGCATTTCACGATCAGAGTTATTATCCGTCATGGATTGCTGAGTCATCATACAGCTTGAAAGGAACAAGAATAAAAGATAATTTTTACGATCAAAGCGGCACCGGAAATTATTGGGTTGGTGCGTCTTTTGAATTTGGCTATGCCGATAATGCACCAAACAATGACGAAGCATCAAATATTGATATCGCATGGGCAGTAGATAAAACCGGAAACTACGTAAAACTTCCCGGAATAGATTTCATAAAAGTATATACAGCAATCAATCAGGAAGCGGGCTGGCTGGGTGAAGTTTCGACAGAAGTTGCGGGAGCTTATGATTTATATATTAAATAAAATAACAGAATAAATAATTTTTTAAAACACAGAAAAGAATTCACATTAACAATTAACCCTTTTTAAACCATAAAAATTCTAAAATTAATCAAACATGAAGAAAAATTACTTTTTAATAATAATGTTATTTTTTGCGTTCCTGACAAATGCGCAAGTAACAGTTCAGGGCATATATCGAGATGATATTAAGCAAGAAACAACTCAAAAACAGCTTAAAAAAAGTGCTGCAAATGCTGCAAGTTTCAACGATATTCAATATTGGGTTGGTACAGGTTCAAATCAGGCAGCTTTTGTGTTACAATGGAATGACGGTAAAAATTCTGATGCCTTAATGTGGGGGTTTAGATGGGATGGAACCGCAACTGGTGAAGACATGCTAAAAGCGATCCTGAAAGCTGATCCCAGATTTTTCTCTCTGCTTTATCAGGGAACACAATTTGGATCTGCGATAGGAGGATTTGGCTATGATTTAAATGGAGCAAATACAAACGGACTTTACAAAAGCGGAAACGTAACATATCCTTATTATCCTGTAAATGGAATCGTAAATACTACTATTTATGATTTTGATGATTATACAGCGATCGATCCTGCAGATCATTGGCAATCAGGTTGGACAGTGAACGGATATTGGTCTTATAATGTAAAAGATCCTGCTGATGCTGACTATGGTTATTCAGGTTTGGGAGCAAGCAGCCGTGTTTTAGAGAACGGTTCATGGGATGTTTGGAATTTTAGACCAAATTTTGAGCCAATCGAAATTGCATCAACATTTACGCCGGTTCCGGCTTATGTTGCCGCAACAAGTTTTACAAGCGGATATTTTATAGTAAACGAAGAATGGTTTGGACATACAAACGGATCTGTGAATTTTGTTAATAATTCCGGAAATGTAAATTATCGCGTTTATAGCGCTGCAAATAGCAATCAGGCTTTTGGAGCAACCACACAAAACGGAACAATCTACGGAGATAAATTTTATTTTGTTTCAAAACAAGCTGCTGATGGAGGAGATAGTCAATATACTCCGGGTGGAAAATTAGTCGTAGCCAATGCGCAAACCATGGAAAAAATCGCAGGATTTAATGATATTGGCGGAGGTGACGGACGTTCGTTTTTAGGGATTGACGAAAACACAGGATATATTGGTGCATCAAACGGAATTTATTTATTTGATATTGCCAATATGAAAGTAGGAAGTCTGATTGCAGAAACTGGCGGTGGAAGTCAATACACAGGACAAATAGGGAACATGATTCGCACATCTCAATATGTATTTGCCGTAAAACAAACCAAAGGAATTTTAGTAATCGACCCAAAAACAAATACTGTAGTTAAAACAATCTCCGGTGCTTACGATTCAGTTGTTCAGGCAAAAGACGGAAGTATCTGGTCAATTCAAAACCAGAAATTATTTAATATAAATGCAACAACTTTTGCAGTGACAGAATATGCAATTCCTACCACAAAGTATATTGGATCATGGGGCGCGTGGAATGCAGGAAGCTTTACATATAGTAATCAGCAAAATGCTTTATACTGGATAAATTCTATCAATAGTTTTAGTTCAGGAATAAAAATTGTGAAATTTGATGTAGCTTCAAAAACGTTTAATGAAAATTTTGCAACAGTTCCGGGACAAACAGGAACGTACAAACAAATTCCTTACGGAGCTGCATTACGAGTTGATCCGGTTTTGGATAATTTAATTCTGACTACAACAGAAAGCGGATTTGGAGCACATTATCAAAAAAACTGGATTCATACTTATAATAGTGCAGGAACCTTAACAAATACGAAAATTTTAGATGATTATTACTGGTTTCCAGCCGTAACAGTTTTCCCTGATAATACTGCGCCTGTTGTAAATGCGACTTTGCCTTCGCAGGTTTCAGCAACGGGTACAACAGTAATTGATTTGAAAAATGTAGTTTCAGATACAGATAATTTATCGATAGCAATTGTAAAATCGGTAAAATCAAATAGTGATACAGGAGTTGTTTCGGCAATAATAAATGCAAATGATGAATTGGTTTTAACGCCACAAGCATTAGGAACTGCAACAGTTGTAGTAAGTTTTAATTCTAACGGAAAAGTAGTCGAAAAATCTATCGAAGTCAATACATCAACTACTTTAGGAACAGGCGATTTCCAGAAATTAGAATTAGCAATTTACCCTAATCCGGTTTCTGATTATCTGAATATTAGAACTCAGGATGAGGTTTTAAGTGTAAATGTCTACGATGTTTCAGGAAAAACAATCAATGCAAGAGTTGATAATAACCAAATCAACGTAAGCAATTTCATAAACAGAATGTACATAATTAATGTTGTAACCGACAAAGCTAATTATGTTCAGAAATTTATTAAGCAATAAAAAGCAGTTTAATATTCTGCTAATAATTGTTTTAATTCAATAAAAAAGATCTCAAAAAAGTTTAATCTTAAGCTTTTTTGAGATTTTTTTTTTATAAACATTAATTACTTCTTAAAGCATGCATTAATTCTTTTTTCGTCATTTTAGATCGTCCTTTTATGTCGGCTTTTTTAGCTTCAGCATAAAGATCCTCTTTTGATCTATCTTCATAATCTCCGCTGGAACCACCTCTTTTTTCGGCTCCCTTACTATTTGATATTCGCGCTGATTTTTCTTTGCTGTAACCTTTATCGCGCAATGCTTCGTATTGGTCCTTATCTTTAATTTGCGGACCCGGATCTTTTCCTGGCATAATAATTAATTTAAGTTTGTATTTTATTGATTAGATTCTAATGTATTAGAAGTAATATCGTAAAATTAAATACTCTCAAAATTGCATTTTTATACTTTTAATACTAAGTATTACAGAATTCCAACAGTAATTTAACCTAAACTATTTTTCAAATACTTCCATAAAACTCAAGTAAAAAACAATTCTTTATCCCATCAAAAGAGCTTAAAAACAACAATTAATCTTTTATCTTTGATTCGGAAAAAAAGCCATTATGGAAAAGCTCAGAAAGCATATTGAAGAAATTATATCGATTAGTGATGAAGAATTTGAATCAATCAAGCCCTTTTTCACTATTAGAAAGGTATTAAAAAATCAATATTTAATTCAGCAAGGTGATGATGCAAAATACGAATACATCATTATGAGCGGCATTTTCAGGGTTTTTTATCTTGACGAAGACGGAAAAGAACACATCGTGCAATTTGCCACAGAAAACTGGTGGATGTCGGATTATATCGCCTACTTCAATCAAAAGCAGGCAAACATGAATGTGGTTTGTATGGAAGCAGGAGAAGTTTTGTGCCTCACACTTGACGGAAGGGAAAAACTTTCAGAAACCCTTCATAAAATGGAACACTTTTTTAGGGTAAAACTCACCAAAGGTTATCTGGCACTTCAGCAACGCGTTATTTCATTACTTTCAAATAATCCGCAGCAGCGATATAAAGAATTTGCAGATCTCTATCCAAATTTAATGCAAAAAATTCCCAAGAAATATATCGCAGAATATCTTGGCGTAAGCCGCGAAACCCTTAGCAGGCTTTATTCTAATACAAAATAACAACCCAATTTACTACTAAAGTGTGATTTCGATCACACTTTTTTTGTGACTTTCCTCCTCTTATTGAGGAGTAGAGCTGGCATAAATTTGCCCTATAAATAATTCATAACCATTAAAAATTTATAGCCATGAAAAAACTTATGATCGTCACATTGGCACTTGCCTTTTTTTCTTCTTATGCACAAAATAAAAAGGAAAACACAGTAGTAAAAGAAAAATCAACCCTTAAAAATGAAACTAAAATGAACAAGAAAATTTTAATTATCGTATCGAATGCCAATGCAATTGGACCAAACAACAGAAGAACAGGAACTTTTTTGCCTGAAGTAGCACATCCTTATGCCGAATTTGACAAAGCAAATTACCAAATAGATTTTGCAAGTTTAACCGGAGACACACCGTATTTAGATGCTCTTAACTTAGCAAATGACCCTGATAACTTAGCGTTTCTAACCGGAAAAGGATGGGAAGCCATGCAAAAAGCCGTTAAATTATCCAATGTTGAGGTAAGTAAATACGACGCCATTTTTGTACCAGGCGGATTAGCACCAATGGTAGATATGCCGGAAAACGAATTGCTTAAAAAAGTAATTAAAGAAACTTACGAACTCAATGCAGTTGTAGGAGCAGTTTGTCACGGTCCGGTTTCCTTATTAAATGTAAAATTAAGCAACGGATCTTATTTAGTAAACGGTAAAAATATCACCTCATTTACAGATGAAGAAGAAAGAGGTTACGCTATTGCCGATGTACCATTTTTATTAGAAAGCGCATTGACAAAACAAGGAGCAAAATTTCACGCAGCGGCAATTTGGTCTGATCATAGTATTGCAGATGGAAATCTGGTTACAGGACAAAATCCTGCTTCTGCAAAAGGAGTTGCCGAAAAAATGATTGTTATCTTAGAAGCAGCTAAAAAATGATTTTTTTAGAAAAGGGGCAAAGAAACAGAGGTGCAAAGAGGCAAAGTATCAAAGTTACAAAGGTTTTTTCTTTGCGTTTGAGCGAGAGAATAAAAAATAATTATAATCTTAAACTGGTAGCGCATTTTTGTCTTCTGAGCGAAGTCGAAGAGCACAACAACTTTCCACATAGTTTGTCATCCCGAGGAACGAGGGAT
>NZ_JAYSPC010000026.1:0-38295 GCF_043722275.1 Flavobacterium sp.
AAGAATAATAGAATATTTATGAAATATTAATTTTTACAAATACATTGAAAAATAATAACCGAATTAACAAAAACACCTCATAAAATTCAAAATTTAACCTATAACGGTTTCGCAAATGAGAATATAGCACATAAATAGGAAAATAGAGTTGTGTAAAAAAATCTATATCCGAAGTAATTTAGCATCAGAAAATCGAACTAGAAATTTAAAACGAAAGCATTATGAAAAAGATATTAAAATTAAGTTTAGTGTGTGCAGTACTTTTATCAGGAATGAGCACTTATGCAATTGATGGAAATGATAACGGAAATGCAGATTTCAACCTTCACGTATTAAAGGCTAACGGAAAGCTAATTACGTTTGCTTTAAATCAGGTTCAAAAAGCAAACCTTAGTATATATGATAAAAACGGAAGTTTAATATATTCTGAAAATGCTACAGGTAAAGAAGGAATTTTAAGAACTTTTAGTTTAGAAGAATTTCCAGCAGGAGTTTACTTCTTAGAAGTAGAAGACAGCGTTAAAAAAGTAAGACACGAAATTACAATTACAGATGATGCATCAGTATTATCAACAAAAGCAGTTTCGTCAACATATAAAGCAAATTCTACTGCGCAAAATTCAGGCGTAGCAGTTCGCTAAAAAGTTTATACTCTCATAAAGTATAAAAATGAGGTTAGATAGTTAGTAAAGTTAAAAACGTGATTGTTTTGAAACAGCTCTTTGTGGTTATTGAGCTGTTTTTTTTGTGCTTTATTTTTTTTAACCTCAAAGGCGATTCAGTTTGAAATGAGATTTTACCGCAAAGGGCGCGAAGATTTTATTTTGCAGTACGAGTGAAAAACACAAAGTTCGCAATCCCGAAGCTTCGGGATCGCGAACTTTGTATATATATAAAATCCTTCAAAAAAACTTTGCACACTTTGCGGTAAATTTTTTTCGGTTAAACTTTTTATCGCAACATATTTTTGTAAGAAATACAGATAAATTTACATTATCTTAATTTAAGGAAAACATTAAAAAATAATAACCATATTAACAAAAACGGTAAATATAATTCAAAAATTAACCTATAACGGTTTCGTAAATGAGAATACAGCATCGAAATTGGAAAACAGAGTTGTGTAAAAACATCGATATCCGAACTAATTTAGCATCAGAGAATTAGAGCTATTAATTTAAAAAAACAAGGTCATGAAAAAGATTTTAAAATTAAGTTTAGTATGTGCAGTACTTTTTTCAGGAATGAGTACTTATGCAATTGATGGGAATGAAGATTTTAATCTTCATGTATTAAAAGCAAACGGAAAGCTAATAACATTTGCATTAAATAAAGTGCAAAAAGCTAACCTTGCTATTTATGATAAAGATGGTAATTTAATTTATTCTGAAAGCGCTTCAGGTAAAGAAGGAATTTTGAGAACTTTTAGCTTAGAAGAATTTCCGGCAGGAACTTACTTTTTAGAAGCTGAAGATAATGTTAAAAAAGTGAGACATGAAATTACTGTTAGTGATGATGCAACTGTATTATCGACAAAAGCAGTTTCATCAGCTTACAAGCCAGGTTATTCGGCTAAAAACACAAGCGTAGCAGTACGCTAAAAAATTATACTGCATACAGTATAAAGTGAGGTTAGATAGTTAGTAAAGTTTAAAACGATATAATCGTTTTTAAAACAGCTCATTGTGGTTATTGAGCTGTTTTTTTATGCCCAATTTTCACCTAAAAGTTGTAGTAAAATTATTTTTCGAAAACTATTCTTAATAAATATAAAAAGTTGATTTACAAACTATTAAAAAATATTCATGTTCATACATCCAAGAGCCCAGTATTTACGTACATAGTTCAGATAAACCGCAGAAACATCTTTAATTCAGCAATTTACATCTATAAAAAAGTGATTTTATTGCAGATAAATTAAATTTCTATTTGTAGTTTTGGGCGTTCCAAAATAATAATTAACAATTAAAAAAAACATGACAAATTTTACCAAAATGGGCTTAGTTGTTGCCGTATTTTTAACAACAATCTTTACTTATGCAATTGATGGGAAAGGTGATTATATTTTGAATATAAAAACCGGAAACGGAAAAGTAGTTAGTTTTACTTTAAACACCGTTAAAAAATCAGTTTTTTCTATTTATGATGGAAACAATAATTTAGTGTATGCAGGAGAATCTGCTACAGATGAATTAGAGATTTCAAAAACTTTAAGTTTAGAGGCATTTCCTGCCGGAACTTATATCCTGGAAGTAAAAGAAGAAGGTAAAGTTGCGAAACATGAAATTATGGTTTCTGCTAAAAAAACAAAAATTGTGAAGTTAGACGAATCAGTAAACGAAAGCCCTACATTTCGTCGTTAATCCTCACCTTTTTTGCCCAAAAAATTAAAAGCATCAGCAAAGCGCTGATGCTTTTTTTTAATTAAAATTTAAATTCTTTTTAGGTGGTGGCACATAACCCTCATTCCATTCTAATTCAATATATTTTGATGCATGTTCTTTCATATCAGGAAAATTATCCAATAAAATTGCCGAACCTTCATTCTTTACCTGTTCTTTTACCATCTTAAATGTAAGCTCAGCTCCTTGAGGATCTAGTCCCGCTAAATCAAATATTATGTCTTTTGTTTTTGAAAAAGCTACATATAATCTTATGAGCTTTCGCTGGGTTCCTCCTAATTTATTCATTTTAGTTTCCTTGGTAACATATTTATCTTCAAATAATTTTACAAGAAAAGGATTGGTGAGATCTGCGTCTTTTTTAATGTACCTGTTAACTCTTGAAGGAAAAAAAATATCTCTAAAGTTCGACTCTCTAAAATAATCAATAAATGTCATCTTTTTATTTACGATTACATTTTTATGTTCTGTATTACCACAAAAAATATCCTTTAGAAACATTTCAGTATCATAGTAATGACCTCCTCCAGATAAATACACAACAACAACTTCGCCTTCATATAAAACAAAAGGCGGTACATAAAAAGTATCTGTTTTAATTCCCTTATTTTCTAATACAATTTTCATTATAATGTTAAGATTTGGTTTTAAATATAAAATACTCTGAAAGATTTGTATTAAAATAGAAAAACATCAACCGTAGCTGATGCTTTTTTATGAATAAACTGTTTAAGAAATATCATTTCCCTGCCAGTAATTTTTCTAAATATTCGTTTTTATCTTTTTCCGCTTGCAATAAACGTTCGTACAGCTTTTTATTTTCTTCAACTGATTCCATTAATTTATCTAATGGATTGAAAGTACAATGATTTGTTCCAAAGTTAAATGCACCCGTATTATTTACAGCTTCATTAAAAGTATTGAAATAATTAATTGCAGCTTCGTCTGAAAAATTTTTAATTGCTTCAACCGTTACACCAAGTGCTCTTGCAACTTCAATCAATTTTTCTTCATCTATAGTTTCGCTGTTTTCAATAGCCGAAACCGCTTGCTGGTTAGTTCCTAAAGCTTGCGCCAAAGCTTCCTGCTTCATATCACGAAGTTCACGAATACGGCTAATTTTTCGCCCTATATGATTTGGTTTTGTAAATGTGCTCATAATTCAAAGATAATAATTAAGTGTAATAATAAGTAATATGTAAAAAACATATTTATCTCCGTACAATACGGCTAAAAATGATTTGCTACAGTAAAGATCTATTGCTTTCTTCGCTGAGTTAATCAAATATAAGATTTTACTTATAATATGTAACCGAAAAACGCAATTATAAATTAATTAATATAAACCATAGAATCATGGAAACAGCCGAAACTAAATTAGAAAATCTTAGACAATTAACTACCAAATATTGCAATACTCTAACTCCGTTGCACGATAAAACCGGAAATTATATTGCTCAAATTAAAATGCTCAATTATTATGAACTTGGTTGCACGATTACCGAAATCATAAAAATATGTATTGTAGCATTAGAACAAGATGCCCATCAACCTTCAACCACAATTAAATATTCGCCTATTAATGTGCCTCTTATTTTAGAAATGGTTTTGGAAATGTTTCCTTTAGATGAATTTGAATTGATTACGGAAATTAATGAGGTTTTGGTTGAATAATTTTCTACTTGCGCGAGAAAAAGCATTAATTCTTTGAAAAATAACCACAATATTGTCATTTCGACCAAAGGGAGAAATCACACGCGGGGAGAACGCACTGTTGTGGAGCTTCTTTATGTGATTTCTCCCTTCGGTCGAAATGACAAACTGAATGGAATTTATTCTTCTGCTGTCGCGAGCTGTGAATTTGATATTGTTAATGAATAGTTTTTATATTTAAGTCTCACTCTACAAAATAAAAAAGCTCCTGATTAGAGGAGCTTTCATTTTTATATTCTTTAAACTTAAAAACTAAGTTTAAAATTTGCTTTTTTTATCTCTTCTGGCTTACCAGAAGTAAATTTTATATTTTTTAATCTGTCAACGCTTGCTGAAAAAGTAATTTTAGCGTCAATCTTTGCCTCATTTTTATGGGCAATATCAGTGTTGTTTGATTTTTTTGTTATCATAATTATCTTCTTTTAAAGAGAAATCCGTCAAAATCCTGATTATAGTTGGTGCGTCTGTGATACATCGCTACCGACCAGCTTATAGATTCATTCGTAAATCATTTTTTTTGTGCGCAAAATACTACTTTTTTATTGAAGTATCTAACTTTTAAAAGCAATTTATTAAATGGAGATAAAGATTTATTTTATCTCTAATGTCAAATCTTCGAAATTAGTGGATATTCTTTTCCTTTTGAATTGATAACAGAAAACAATGAGGTTTTGGTTGAATAATTTTCACTTGCGCGCAAAAAAGATAAAATCCTTTGAAAATAACCACAATATTGTTATATAATATTGAGTTCTTTTAAAATGTCATTTTTAAATTTACTAAATGGTCTTTTATAGAAATCTTCTCTAGCAAATTCAACTCCAAATGCTAATCGATATAACTCTTCGGAAGAAGTTACAACGGATGATCCTAGAATATTTGAAGCTAAAATCGTTAAATAACGATCTGAATACTTAGCCTTTAGCATTAGTAAATCTTTTAATTCGCTAATGTGTGAGTTATAGACAGTTTCTAAAGCCATGTCTGTAAAAGTTTTTTCTTCTTTAGATCCTACGATAGAATTAACTTTAATTTTTAAACCACTTCTATTTTCACTTGTAAATTCAAATGTAAAATTAAAATCTTCAATAATATCATCTAAATAGGGATGGATATGAGTACTTAGTTCAAATTCTTTTCCAAGCTTAATATTTGAATTACATATTGAGCAGCTTGGAATTAAATTATAAAAGGATAATGATAGTAAAGGATTTGATTTTTTATCAAAAAAATGATCAAATTGAGGTCGTATTATTTTTTGTTTATTTACTGTAATTACTGTATTTGTATATAATCTATTACAATATGTACATGTATTCATATCTAATGCTTCTGCTAAATTGTAAGCATCATATCTATTTACACATTTACTAGTAAACCAATCATAATTAAAAACATATTTTATAGCTTTTTTAATAACAGGATAGTTTGAATAAGTTTTATTTACTTCAAGCAATACATCAGGCTTACCTATTAAAATTTTTTCCAGATTATCATTAATTAATAAATCGAAAAATTTTATCCCCACTAAATCAGTTAAATTATCAATTCTATCAAAAATAAGAGGCAACATCTTATCTAAGTATTCATCTCTAGCTAAAATAATCTTGGAACTATCATTCTGAATGTATATCATTTTTCTATTTGTTTTTTTAATTCTTCAAGATCTTTTATTTGCTTTTCAATTACATTAATTCTCAAGCTACTATTCATTTTATGATCATACATTTCTGCTAATTTTCGTTGTACGATTGGTTCATCAATTATTTGTATTATCTTTTCATAATACTCAATGTTTTGATTGTTCTTCTTATCCTCTAACCAAGATATCACTTCTTTAATTTTTTCTTTAGCAAAATCACCAGTCAATCCATCTTCTATAAAAAAACTATCTGCTAATAAATCTGTAATATTAGCCCAAAATGATTTTTGAGGTCTATTCATTTTTTGTAAAACAAAACTTGAATCTAAATTTTTATCTAAATAAATAATATTTGAATTAGGCAAATCCGAAAGTGTTAATGCATCATGTGTTGACAATATTATTTGGATAATTGGAGTCTTTCTTATTTCAATATGCTTTTTCAATTTATCATCATATCTCTTAGGGGTAATTTTAGAAAATATAATAGGAAAAGTTTTAGTAATTGCGTTTATAAATTTTTTCTTCCATAATGGATGAAAACCTAATTCTGGTTCGTCTAGTAATAAAAGATAATACTCGTAATTCGTATTATCTTGCTTAATATTTTTGCTTACATATTCAAAAATGGATGCATAAAAATCTAATATTGCCTTTTCACCAGTTGATAATTTTTTATTTGGTTTAAAATCCAAAATAGAAATAGAAATTGGAACATTAGGAAACGAATTTAATACTAATTTGTATCTCGAAATTAGCTCCTCAAAAATTCCAATTCCATTTTTTTGCAAATAAAAAAACAAGCCCTTTTCTGTGACAGAGATCTTTTGTGTAGTAAATAATTCAAATACATAATTATAGAATTTTTTTATTTCATAAAAATTATTAATATGCTTTTTCATTCGGTTTCTGACAGATTTCACATCGACTCCACCTCGTTCCCAAATATCATTATCAATTTTTATAATCATCTTTTCAAAATTATCAATATAAATACCTCCTAAATCGTATTCAATTTTTTCTGTTAAAATTTCATATTCATTTTTTAAATACATTTTTAAGAAAAAATCCATTCTTTCATTGAAATTAGTTGTTGTATTAATTTCATTAAAATTAAAACTTCCACCTAATCCTGTTTGTGGAAAAACTGCACCTAATAAGAGGTAACTTAGTATGGTTATTTCTAAATTTTTAATAAATTCATTTGAATTATGAATATAATCATAGCCTTGATCATCACGATATTTATAATCTTCTAAATCCCAAATTTTGTTAAATTGTTCTGTAAAACTTTCACTTTTTAAATAATTTTCAAATCTTTTAAAAATATCAACTACTTCACCTTTTGAAAAGTTTTCCTTTTCATAATCATCATTTTCCATCTCCATGATTAAGCCAGTTAGCTCATTTTTTAATGAATCACCCCTAAATGGATTTGCAAAATTTGCTTCCAGATATGGTTGTCTAAATTTTGACTTACGATGTTTTTTGACCCTTACTTGTATAATATCATAAAATGGAAAATCATTATAAATTTTTTTAAGTTCATCTATTATTTTATCATTCAAAATAAAAACATTTCTAATAACTGAATCTAAAAAATAATTTTCCAGATTATCATTAAAATAACTAATCAAAGATATTGGTGATAATGTATCAATTAAATCATAATCTAGCGCGGGCGAATAAAAAAGAGGTTCAAAAATTTTATTTTTTATTACTTCTTCAATAGGAGATATTTCACTTTTTACTTCTTTATTTGTTTGATTAATTACTTTTATAGCGATCTCATCTTCTAATTCAATTACATAAATTAATTTTCTACTCCCAGGATCAATATCATTATTCAGCGCCCTCAATATTGAAGTTTTACCTACACCATTTTTACCAACTAGGGCACTAACTAGGGAAATATCATTATTCCAAAAATTACATATAAAATTAGAATTTTCTAGAACACGAATAATTTTAATGGTTTTATCTTCTTCTTCAAACTCATACAAATATTTTCCCCCCAAATTTAAGGTCTGTCCCTGGTGATTATCACCAAAAACATGTGATAAAGTTCCATTGGGAATATAAATAGATACTAATTTCATATTACACTAAATTTTTTCAATTATTAGCTAATATATCGAAACATATTCCTATAAAATTGAGGAAAACCGTAAAGCTTTAAATTCTAACCATAAAAAACAAAAAACCTCCCATTTTACTGCGAGGTTTCAAATATTAAAAAAATAAAAATTCTACATATTCCTTCTATATTGCCCGCCAACTTCAAACAATGCCGAAGTAATCTGACCAAGAGAACAAACCTTTGTAGCTTCCATTAAGTGGTCGAATAAGTTTTCGTTTTTAATGGCGGCTTCTTGGAGTTTGTTGAGATGCTCGTTTACTTTTGCTTCGTGAAACTGGTGTAAATTATCCAGCATCGTGATTTGATATTGTTTTTCTTCTTCGGTGGCGCGAATTACTTCTGCCGGAATTACCGTAGGAGAACCTTTTGAACTCAGGAATGTGTTTACGCCAACAATTGGGAAATCTCCGTTGTGTTTTAGGGTTTCATAATACAAACTTTCTTCCTGGATTTTAGAACGTTGGTACATTGTTTCCATTGCGCCAAGAACTCCGCCACGTTCTGTGATTCGGTCAAATTCCTGTAAAACAGCAGATTCAACTAAATCTGTTAATTCTTCGATTATGAAAGATCCCTGAATTGGGTTTTCGTTTTTCGCTAAACCTAACTCTTTATTAATAATCAGCTGAATCGCCATTGCACGACGAACAGATTCTTCTGTTGGTGTTGTAATTGCTTCATCATATGCATTGGTGTGCAATGAATTACAGTTGTCGTAAATTGCATACAAAGCCTGCAAAGTAGTTCTGATATCATTAAAATCAATTTCCTGAGCGTGTAACGAACGTCCCGAAGTCTGAATATGATATTTCAACATTTGTGCTCTTTCGTTGGCGCCGTATTTGTTTTTCATGGCTTTTGCCCAAATCTTACGTGCCACACGACCAATAACCGAATATTCGGGATCTACTCCGTTGGAGAAGAAGAACGATAAATTAGGTCCAAAATCGTTGATGCTCATTCCGCGGCTCAAATAATATTCCACGTAAGTGAAACCATTAGAAAGCGTGAAAGCCAACTGCGTAATTGGGTTGGCTCCTGCCTCAGCAATATGATATCCTGAAATAGAAACCGAATAGAAATTACGAACATTTTTGGTAATAAAATATTCCTGAACGTCACCCATTAATCTCAAAGCAAATTCGGTTGAGAAAATACAAGTGTTTTGCGCCTGATCTTCTTTTAAAATATCGGCCTGAACTGTTCCACGAACTTGTGATAATGTTTTGGCTTTTATTTCATTATAAATTTCAAGTGGCAAAACCTCATCGCCGGTAACGCCCAAAAGCATTAAACCCAGACCATTATTTCCTTCCGGTAAATCGCCTTGGTATTTAGGACGTTCGATACCTTTTCCTGCATATATTTTGTTGATTTTAGCATCAACTTCTTTTTCTAATTCGTTTGCTTTAATGTAATATTCGCATTGCTGATCGATCGCTGCATTCATAAAAAAGCCCAACAACATTGGCGCTGGTCCGTTTATGGTCATACTTACAGATGTTAAAGCGTGAACCAAATCAAAACCTGAATACAGTTTTTTAGCATCATCTAAACAACAAATTGAAACTCCCGCATTCCCAATTTTTCCGTAAATATCAGGACGAATATCAGGATCGTTTCCGTACAAAGTCACACTGTCAAAAGCTGTCGAAAGTCGTTTTGCAGGTAATCCTGCGCTCACATAATGAAAACGTTTGTTTGTTCTTTCCGGTCCGCCTTCGCCCGCAAACATTCTTGACGGATCTTCGCCTTCACGCTTGAACGGATATAATCCTGAAGCAAACGGAAATTCACCCGGGACATTCTCCTGTAAATTCCAACGTAAAATATCGCCCCAGGCCTCGTATTTAGGCAAAGCAATTTTCGGGATTTGTATGTGTGATAAACTCTCGGTGTGAGTCGCGATCTTGATTTCTTTATCACGAACTTTAAACGTATAAACCGGATTTTTGTATTTGTTTACTTTCTCATACCAATTCAGAATAATTTCCCAATTGTACGGATCTAAATCCATTTTTACTTTATCAAACTGATTCAGTAAAAGATTTAAGAAAATACGATTTTCGGTGAGTCCTTCTCCCGAAGTTTCGGGATCGCTCAGAATGACGCTATCGTCATCAATTCCTGCTTTGTTAATTTGCGGAATTTTTCCAGAAACCGATTCTATGGTTTTGAAGATTCCGTATAGTTTCTGTGCTACTTTTTGTTGCGAAAGCGCGCTTTCGTCATAAGATCTGTTACTCTCTGCAATTTCAGATAAGTAACGCGTTCTATGTGGCGGAATCACGTAGATTTTCTCGCTCATTTCTCGCGTAATTTCAAAAGTCGAATGTAGGCTTGATTCTGTTTTTTCGACAATTTTATCCATTATCGCTTTATAAAGCGTGTTCATTCCCGGATCGTTAAACTGCGAAGCAATTGTTCCGAAAACCGGCATTTCATCAGGATTTTTATCCCATAAATTATGATTGCGCTGGTATTGTTTCTTAACGTCACGAATCGCGTCTAATGCGCCTCTTTTATCAAACTTGTTCAAAGCCACTAAATCAGCAAAATCAAGCATGTCGATTTTCTCTAACTGAGTTGCCGCTCCAAATTCCGGCGTCATCACATATAAGGACACATCAGAATGATCCATAATCTCCGTATCGGATTGACCAATTCCTGAAGTTTCCAGAATAATCAAATCGTATTTTGCCGCCTTTAAAACCTGAATCGCTTCAGCAACATATTTAGACAATGCGAGATTTGATTGACGAGTTGCCAATGAACGCATATAAACTCGTGGATTATTTATGGCATTCA
This sequence comes from Flavobacterium sp., assembly GCF_043722275.1. Lineage (GTDB taxonomy): Bacteria > Bacteroidota > Bacteroidia > Flavobacteriales > Flavobacteriaceae > Flavobacterium. The sequence continues at coordinate 10,706 of NZ_JAYSPC010000026.1, forward strand.
TTCTAATTCTGTCTCCTAAAAGTGCTCCTCCGGTTTTACGTTTCGAAGGATCGACAGAAATCAATCCGATCGTTTTTTCAGGAAAATCAATTAAAAAACGACGAACCAGTTCATCAACTAGTGATGATTTTCCTGCTCCTCCGGTTCCTGTAATTCCAAGAACCGGAATTTTAGAATCGGCATTATTAGTATGTATCTTATCGAAAACCGGTTTTGCAATTTCAGGAAAATTCTCAGCAGCCGAAATCAATCTTGCAATTGCCGTAGGAACTTTATTTTCGATATGATCAATTTCTCCATTTAGCTTATCGCCAATTGGATAATCAGATTGTGCCACTAAATCATTAATCATTCCTTGTAAACCTAAAGAACGACCATCATCAGGAGAATATATTCTGGTAATACCATATTCATGTAAATCTGCAATTTCGCTTGGAAGAATTACTCCGCCTCCACCGCCAAAAATCTTGATATGTCCCGCTCCTTTTTCCTGAAGCAAATCATACATATATTTAAAGTATTCGTTGTGACCACCTTGATATGAGGTCATTGCAATAGCATTTGCATCTTCCTGAATTGCGGTATTCACGACTTCCTCAACACTGCGATCGTGCCCCAAATGAATCACCTCAACTCCGGTTGATTGTATAATACGACGCATAATATTAATTGCCGCATCATGTCCGTCAAAAAGAGACGCTGCTGTAACAATTCTTACTTTATTTTTAGGAATGTATGGTATTTGTTGCTCCATTTTATGAATATGATAATTTTAAGGGAGCAATTTACAAAATATTTTAATATTTGTTTATCCTTGAAGCTTTATGTTAACAAAAAAAATAATAATTTTTTAATTATATAGGTAACAATACAATTACTTTTTTGATTTATCAGTATAACCATGAAGGACATGGCAATTTTGAAAAATTTAAATAAAATACAACAACTTGTATTCCAGCACCATAAAGTAATTTTACAGAGTAGAAAAGCCTCAAATTTTTACCCAAAACTTTACTCCTGAGTAGTAACGTAAAAATTTAAAAAATGAAAACATTATATCCAATTACCCTAATTTTAAGCTTGAGTTTTTTTGTATCGTCTTTTAACAGAACCGAAAACGACATTCTTACTTATAAAAAAACTGCAACTATTGCCACCGTTTACAACAATTCAGACTCTGATAATGTAGACGAACTTTCAAATGACTTCTTTAAAAGATATTCGGATTTGAAAAAATATAAATCTGATGTGATGTCACTATACAAAAACAGAACTTTGGGAACCATTTGGTTTGATGAAGACGGCATCAATGAATTTGGAATTGTATTGTATGAAAATGCCAAAAAAACAAATGATTTAATTATTCCTTATCAAAAAGAAATTGATGACCTTTTTTCTTCTTCAGAAACAAAGCTTTCTAAAACTGATGCTGATATGCTTTTAAGTTCTTTATATATTGCTTATGCTAAAAAAAGCAATTCAGATACTAAGAAAAAAGTTTCTTATGATGATATGCTGAAAGATTTTTTAAACTACAGCACTATCGAAAAAACAGCTGATGCTACTGAAGATGTTAAAGTAGAATATGATCAATATTACAAATTGCAGGACATTCTGAAAAAATATAAAAAATTAGACCGATCAAATAAATGGAAACCTATTGTTCCGGAAGAAACACCTTATAAAGATTTACGTCCGGATGCTGTTTCCAGTACTATTGCTCAGGTTAGAAATCGTTTGTATTTATTAGGAGATTTAAAAAATGATTCTAAAAGTAATGTTTATGATCGCGAATTAATGGATGCCGTAATGAAATATAAAGTTCGTAATGGTTTTAAACCTAACTATATTTTAGCACAAGAACATATTAAAGAAATGAATGTACCGCTTACTGATAAAATGGAAACACTAAAACTTAATATGGAAAGATGCCGTGATATTTCGGCTCAGATTGCGAGTAGTGATGAGTATGTTTTAGTAAACGTTCCTTCGTACGAATTAATTTATGTTAAAAACGGAAAGGTGCAATTGACTTCGAGTGTATTTGTTGGTGCGCCATTAACTAAAACAACCATTTTTAACGGTGAAATTGACAGAATCGTTTTCAGCCCTTACTGGACAGTACCGCAAAGTATTGTTAACAATGAATTAAAAAGTAAAATAGCTGCAGATAAAAATTATCTTGCCGAAAAAAACATGGAAATAGTAAATGGTCAGGTAAGACAAAAACCAGGTCCGGACAATTCTTTAGGATTGGTGAAATTTATGTTTCCAAATCCAGATGATATCTATATGCACGATACACCTGCAAAAACGTTATTTGATTTTGAAAAAAGAACTTTTAGCCATGGTTGTATAAATGTAAAAATGGCAAAAGAATTAGCCGTTGCAATGCTTCAGGATTATCCAGAATGGACTCCTGATAAAATTGATAAAGCTATGGAAGGTAAAAAAGAAAACAGTTTTAAATTAGCTAAAAAGGTTCCAATCTACATTTGCTATTTTACTTCACTGGTAAATGAAAAAGGCGAAATTGGTTTCTTTGAAGATGTTTATGAAAAAGATCATGAAACTCTTTTACCTCAGGCAGAAGTAGTAACTAATTAATAATAGATTTTAAATACTATGAGCTTCTTATTTATTCAAATCACAAAATGGTTTGAATAAATAAGAAGCTTTTTTTATGGTTGAATATCTGAATCAACAAAAATTAAAAAAAATCCTAAACTGTTAGTTTTAAAACTTTTACAGGATAAAAAACCGCTAAAACCGACTGATCTTTGCATTATAATTATACCACTATTATTCTACAAAAATCAATTTATCATGAAAACAGAAAATATCGAAGGATTAACACTTTTTGAAATTAATTTACTGATTCAACAAGGCGGAAGATTTGTAATGTTTCCAAATTTATTAACTAAAATAAAAAGTTCTACTATTTATTTTGTTCGTCCAGAAGAAAAAACATTCAAGTACGCATTAAAACATTTTTTTAATAATGTATCAAATGGTTGGCGTACATTTCCTTTAAGACCATTTCATCTCTCAAAATCTTTATTTTATTTAGCTATTGGCGGCAGCGATTATACACATAATATATTAGCTGATTTAAAACAAATAAATCCTATATACAATCCTAATTTGTATTGTTTAGATTATTTATAAATTTTAAGCAATAACACAAAATTAAGCTCTTTATTTAATTACCCTAAATTATTAATTTTAAAACTTTAAAAGGTAATGTAAGAGCACCATTATAAACACCTTTGTGAAATATTTATCCACCCTTTTTTGCCCTAAAAAGAATGTTATTTTAAATATTGTTTTGCAATTATAGATCTTATAAAAATTTATAATGAAAACAAGAACCCACAAAAAGCTTATTCCTAAATAAGCCTGTTAATTCAACAAAGGGAAAATTTATAATTTTTCCTTTGTTGTTTTTCTATCTTACGAAACTTATCAAAATTCAATTCTGTGAATTTTTCATTTGTAGGTTTTAATTTTTGCAATTAATTTACCGTAAACTGTTAGTTTAAAAACTTTTATTAGCAATCGTAATAGTTTATTAAATAAATATTTACTGATTGATTCAATTACTATTGATTCAGGCTTAATTTATTTAACTTCTAAAATTATTACTATGAAAACCATTACATTCAAACTATTTATTTTATGTCTGATTTTAGGCGCAACAGCTTGTTCTTCTAAAGATTCTGACGAAAGTGAAACTGTTTCTCCAGAAAAAAAACGATACGATTACTATGTAGATAGTGATATGCAAAAATCAATAAATCAACTAGGAATTATCGTCCATAAAGGCAACACTCCACCAAATATTGAAGGTGAATATAGAATTGATCCTTTTCGTTGCACAATGTCTAATTTCAATGACGCATTATTAGGCGTTAATCTCGGCACAGCAACTCTTAAACTTTCAAACCAAAACACAGCTAATTTAAGTGTTGATTTCAAAAATTTCACTCTTTACTCCTATAATGCTCAAAATGAAACCTGGGAAGGAAAAGGTTCCTTTATATCTGGCGAAGGCAATAAATTCTCTATCTTATTACATAGTAATGGTGAATTAGATTACGGCACTTACACGGCAAAATACCAAAACTTAATTATTTTATCCGGTGAACTTGATGTTGCCAATAATAAAATTAAGGGAATCAAAAATATACAAATGGCATCTATAATGTCTGATGATTATCAAGATCCCTACAATACTTTAATTTCAATAGGTCAAGGACGCTTATTTACGAATAATTATGCGCCTTTGATGCAATAAGCATCACTTTCAAAATCCATTTTTTTGAATTCAACAAGAATAATAGTATCTTTCTCATCTTAAATTTAAATTTCAATTATGGAAGATGATTATGTTGAATTTAGAAAAAGTTGGTGGGAAAGAAACTGGAAATGGTTTGTACCAACCGGATGTGTTAGTATTTTATTGATTTTTGTTTTATTCATAGGAGGGATTTTCTTTGGAGTTACCTCTATGATGACAAATTCTGATGCTTATAAAGGCGCCATGAATCAGGCGCAACATAACAAACTGGTTATTGAAAAACTTGGAAGCCCAATTGAAGATGACGGAATGACATCTGGAAGTATACATACAACAAACGATGATGGCGGAAATTGTAATTTGCAAATCCCAATAAAAGGCCCAAAAGGAAAAGGTACTTTATTTGTAGTTGCAGAAAAAAGAGGAACCTGGAAATACAGCGAGATAACAGTCTTTATAAAAGCGACAAAAGAAGAAATTGATTTATTAAAAAAATAATTGCATTAAAATTCAGGCAGATTTCTTAAAAAGATTTCTGCCTTTTTTTATTGAAAAAATAATGTTAGATACAGTATCTTTATCAATAATAAATTTTCATATTTTCGATCATGACTATCCGCCTATTTACGTTATTATTTCTTTTCAATTTTTGTGCTTCAGTATTTTCCCAAACAAATGTAACAACTCATACAGCAACAAATAAATCCTCTATAGATATTGCAACACAGGATATTTATATAAAAATATTGTGGCTGGATCAAAACGGCACTCTTCAACTTAATACCAATTATCTTAAGACTTTAACCGATCCGCAACGTGCTGCTTTAGGCTACATTGCAACTGATGTTAGTAATGACTGTAATTGGGATGGAGATAAAAAAGCAGATGGAAGTAATTTAAAATGCAAGCTTCTTTCAGCCCTTAATTTAGGTTACCAATGTTCTGAAACCCATTTATCATTTTTAAGAAAATGGTTTAAAGAAGATCCAAAAGTATTGGAGAGATTACAATATTGTCAAAAAACAGAATCCTCTGCAAAAATTCAGGATCGTTTTTCTGAAATAAAAATGTTAACGACTAAAGAAACCATCAAAATTCTTTACAGTGCAATTGGTGAAGATTCAGAGAAACAAAACACATGGAAATGGCAGGAAGAATCTACTTATTCTTTCTCAAAAAACGGAATTAAACAAATAGACCGTAAAAATATTAACGGTGAATATAATTAGAATGATTAGCACAAAACAAATGAAATTATTCTTTTTATATCTTACTTTTCTGCAATGTATTTGTGCCGCAGCACAATCTGATACTAAATATCAGATATATATTAATAGGATAAAGCAATTCTCAAAACCTGTCAGAGTTTTATCTAATTATGTTGATAAAGAAGGAAATGGCCCAATTGAATTTACAAATGCTAAAAAGCAAATTCTCCGTTTTCGTATAATGAATCACAAATTACAAATTCTTCATGGCGGGATTGCTTATCAGCTTTTCTACTACAATAATAAATATCTGCAAAGAATTGAAACATTTGATGCTTCCGGAAATTTAGCCGGAGAAAGAGAATCAAAAAGCGAAGCTGCGGTGGCATTTATTATCGAAAAGCCAAATCTTTATTTGAAGAAAAAGAAACTCATAGACGATGCTGAAGGAAACATTAACTTAAAAGATGATACCAACGAAAAAATCATAAGAGTAGAATTATTCGATCAGAATAATTTGCCTATTAGAGAATTTCAACCTACTTATATCTCAAGCAAAATGTATTGGGATTATAATGTAAGGATGTATTGGCCGTAAAAAAGGCGCTAAAATTCTATGGTTCTGAGATGCTGAGTTACCTGGAATTTAAGAGTTAGGAAAAGATACTGATAATGCAAATATTTTTTCAGATTAAACATTTGTTTTTAATAGTATGTATGATAACCATATTCATATATTTGGCAAAAATATATTCATGAAAAAAATTACATTGTTCTTATTACTCGCTGTGATTAGCAGTAGTTCTTATGCTCAAAAAGTAGATACTGACAAGAAAAAAATTAAAATCACGATTCCAAAATCAGATTTTTTTAAAAATGTTAAAACGTATAATATTATTATTCAAGGTGATGACAGTTGGAATAAAACTTATGCTGACAAAAACACCAATACTTATGAACAAAATGTTACTAAAAACACCATTGAAGACTACAGTAAAAAAGATGTAACAAATCCTGATATTCGTGTTTTAATGGGATATAAAGGACAAACTTATAAAAAAGCTGATAATGGCACTTATCTTTTAAGTGGAGATTTCAAATATTTAGTTTTAGGAAAAAATGATGAAATCATTTACGAAAAAGGAAGTAATGCGAATTTATATTCTACTAGTTATGTTAACGGAAAACCTATTCAAAGTTTAGCAAATGATTTGAACAACATTGGATATAAATATCTTACGGACAATAATATTTTTATCACTGAAAAGGAATTTGCTTTAAACTATGGTTTATTTGAAAAAACAGAAGAATTTCCTGAATTAGTTGAATTCAATACTAAAACAGATGAGTTTTTAAATAAAATTGCAAGTAATTCTTTAGATCAATCTTATCTTACTGAATTAGAAAAATTCTATTTGGGTTACGTTGGAAAAGAATACAAGAAATTAAAACCGAAAGACTATAACAAAGTAATTTACTTAAATTTAGCTTTAACAGAAATGTTTCTTTTAAATTTTGATAAATCATTAGAATATCTTGAAACTGCTAAACAAGGTGCAGGAATGATGAGTATGTGGCCAGATGAAGCAAAAGCAAACATTACAAGTTTAATGGCGGTAAACCAAAAGAATTTTACAGCTAAAGTTCAAAATCCTTCTTTTGATTCTGCTTACAATATTAATATTAACGGAAGTGTAACTCAAAAAGGAGAAACACAAACAGGTAAACTAAAATTTACCCGATTTGCTAATCTTGAAGAAGGAAGTATTTTAGCATCAAATGATCCTACTGAAGCTAAAGTTTGGATCTATAAAGATAATGGTAATGTTGACTTTGTTGTAGTCAATGACCAAACAACAATAACAACTGATAAAGGTCTGGAACTGAAATTTATTAAATTCAATAACGTTTTTTTATTAGTAGAAAAAACAGCAGATGGATGCTTTAAAAAATTTGAATCTAATTCAAATGATGTTTACTGTGAGAGAGACGGTAAGTTTGAATTAAAAAAATAAAAGTTTTTTAATTAGTTTTAAAAAAATCGAAAGAGATTCAACCTATGTTGAATCTCTTTTTTTTTCAATAATTATGATGGTCTTAAAAAACCAAAATCTTCAAATCCAGCCCCGATGGAAGTGGAAATCCTTTTGCTTTTTCCTTTAAAAAGCAAAAGATTGCAACGAACAGCGGGACGAATGTTAATTATAAAACAAATTGTTTCTGCTCCCAAAGAAAATTGTGGCTTTATTTTTGAATAAGTAGTATTTTTGAAACTTATAAAAAACCTACCTAATGAAAAAGATTTTAATTTTAGCCCTTATATTTTCTCTTAGTTGTAAAGCTCAGGTAAAAGAAACTTTTGCTCAAAAACTAGCAAAATTGTCTACTCAACTTTCCGGAATTGGAGGTGTTGATATCGCATCCGGATTAAAAGAGGCTTTAAACAAAGGAATTACTGAACAAGTGAGCAAATTAACCGCTGTTGATGGTTTTTATAAAAACGAAGCTGTAAAAATTTTAATGCCGGAAGAATTACAAAAAGTGGACGCTACATTACGTAGAGTCGGATTATCATCTCTTGCTGATGAAGGGATAAAAGTATTAAATCGTGCAGCAGAAGATGCTGTAAAAGAGGCAACTCCAATATTTGTTTCAGCGGTAAAAAACATGTCGTTTACAGATGCAAAAAATATTTTGTTAGGAAATGAAAGTGCCGCAACAACCTATTTGCAAAAAGGTACGACTAGTGCTTTATACGGAAAATTTAATCCGGTGATTAAAACCTCTTTCGAAAAAGTGGGTGCTGATGTCGTTTGGACAAAAATTATCAATAAGTATAATACGATTCCATTAGTAAAAAAAGTAAATCCTGACTTGACAGATTATACCACTACTCAGGCTCTTGCAGGTGTTTTTAAAATGATTGCCGTTGAAGAAAAAGATATTCGTACTAATGTTAGTGCAAGAACTTCACCTTTACTGCAAAAAGTATTTGCAATGCAGGACAAAAAGTAATTTTTTGTCTTTAAATATTTAATCGTTTTATTGTTAATCAGAATATCGGACAACAATAAAACGATTAAAAATCAAGAACTAACCGATTAACCAATTAACCAAAATGCAAAAAATAACCATTCTGATTCATTGCAAAGACAAAAAAGGAATTATAGCCGCAGTGACGACTTTTATTGCTAAAGTAGAAGGAAATATTATCTACATTGATCAGCATGTTGATGTGGAGCAAAATGTATTTTTTATGCGATTGGAATGTGAACTGACCAATCATTCTATAACAATTGAGGGCTTAAAAGCAGATTTTGACCAAACTATTGCCGCTGATTTTAATATGTCGTGGGATTTGTACAATCAGGAACAAAAACCTCAAATGGCTTTGTTTGTATCTAAATACGATCACTGTTTGTTTGACATTTTAGGTCGTTACAGTGCCGGAGAATTAAATGTTGAAATTCCGGTAATTATTAGTAATCATAATGATTTAAGATCAATTGCAGAACGTTTTGATATTCCGTTTCATTGTGTGCCTTTTACAAAAGACAACAAAGAAGAAGGCGAAGCAAAACAAATCGAATTATTAAATAGATACCACATTAATTTTATTGTTTTGGCGCGTTATATGCAAATCATTACACCAAAATTAATTTCACTTTACGAAAACAAAATCATCAATATTCATCATTCGTTTTTACCAGCTTTTCCAGGTGCAAAACCGTATCATTCGGCTTTTAAACGCGGAGTAAAAATTATTGGTGCAACAAGTCATTATGTAACGGCAGAATTAGACGAAGGTCCGATTATTGAACAGGATATTGCGAGAGTTTCTCATATTCATTCGGTCGACGATTTTATTATGAAGGGACGGGATTTAGAACGTATTGTTCTGGCTCGCGCTATAAAATTGCATGCAGAACGTAAAACAATGGTTTATAGTAATAAAACGGTAGTGTTTTCTTAAACGCTACCGTTTTTTACCGTAAAGGTCGCTAAGTTTTTAAGTGTAATTATTATTACATTTTGAAGATCGCAAAGCTTTTTCTGTATTTTTGCCCACGGAGAGATGGATTTAAACTGGTTTCTTTTCTGTGAATATACCTATTGAACCGGACTAAAGTCCGGCCCTACAATATGGATCAAGCCAAAAGCTTTTATAGTTCCGAAGGAACGAATTATATTGTAGAGCTGGACTTTAGTCCAGTTTACATAAAAAAATATTTATTTATCAAATATATCAAATAGCAAACCCGACAGGTTTTTAAAGCCTGTCGGGTTTATCATTATACATTTTAAAGGTTATAAAATATCAAAAGTTTTAATCGTATTTCTACTTTGAGCCTTTGCAACTCTGAACCTTTAAAAACCTATCTCACTTCGATCAATAATCTTGGATCGCTAAAATTATTTACTTCATCAATTGTCATTCCCAATGCGTTTGCTACTCCGGTTCCATATGCCGGATCGGCTTTGTAACAGTTGCGAATATGACGAACCTGAATAAATTTCTGTGCTCCTCCTACTTGTCCGGCTGTATTTTTGAATAATAATTGTTTTTTCTCCTCGGTTAATAATCTAAATAATAAACCTGGCTGAGTAAAATAATCATTATCATCATCTCTAAAATTATGTGCGTATGCATCACCATGAAGTGCCAATGGCGGCTCTTTAAATTCAGGTTGTTCCTGCCATTCTCCAAAACTATTTGGCTCATAATGTTTACGTGATCCGTTATTTCCGTCTACACGCATTGCTCCATCTCTATGAAATGTGTTATAAGGACATCTTGGTGAATTTACAGGAATTTGAAAGTTGTTTACTCCTAAACGGTAACGATGTGCATCTCCATAAGAAAACAAACGTGCCTGTAACATTTTATCTGGTGAAAAACTGATTCCCGGTGGTACATGTGCAGGATTAAAAGCTGCTTGTTCTACTTCGGCAAAATAGTTTTCAGGATTTTTATTTAATTCAAATTCTCCAACTGGAATTAGTGGAAAATCTCCTTTTAACCAAACTTTAGTCAAATCAAAAGGATGGAAACGATAGGTAGACGCCTGTTCTTCACTCATAATCTGAACAAACATTTTCCACTTTGGAAAGTTTCCTTCTTCAATTGCGTCAAATAAATCTCTTTGATGACTTTCTCTGTCTCCACCAACTAATAAAGCAGCTTCTTCATCAGATAAATTTTCGATTCCTTGTTGTGAAACAAAGTGAAATTTTACATAATTTCTTTCGTTTTGTGCATTTAGGAAACTAAAAGTATGGCTTCCAAAACCGTGCATTTGTCTGTAGGTTTTCGGAATTCCTCTGTCGCTCATTACGATAGTAATCTGATGTAAAGCTTCTGGCAATAAAGTCCAAAAATCCCAATTGTTATCAGCACTTCTTAAATTAGTTTTTGGATCACGTTTTACCGCGTGATTTAAATCAGGAAATTTCATTGGATCACGAAAAAAGAAAACTGGCGTATTATTCCCTACTAAATCCCAGTTTCCTTCGTTTGTGTAAAATTTCATGGCAAAACCACGAATGTCTCTTTCGGCATCAGCCGCACCTCTTTCACCTGCAACGGTTGAAAAACGGACGAACATTTCAGTTTGTTTCCCAATTTCCGAGAATAAGTCGGCTCTTGTGTATTTTGTAATATCATGAGTAACCGTAAAAGTTCCGTAAGCTCCAGATCCTTTTGCATGCATTCTTCGTTCGGGAATAACCTCGCGGTCAAAATGCGCCATTTTTTCTAAAAACCAGAAATCTTGCAATAAAACAGGTCCACGAGGTCCTGCAGTTTGAATATTCTGATTGTCCGGAACAGGGGTTCCTGTTGCAGTTGTTAATTTTTTGTTCGAATCCATAATGCTGATTTTTAATGTTTTATCAAATATACAAACTAATCATTACGATATTCATAAACAAAATTGATTGTTATTATATTTTAATAATCAAAAGTTATTTAACGTTACTGAAAGCTCAGAAACAACTATTAAAAAATCTTAACTTATGCCCAACAAAGTAATAACAAAACCTTAACAGCAAAACATTCATATATATAAGATCTTTGTAGTGTAATAAACTGGTTATTTATTATTTTGGTTTTGGTTAGTTAAATGATGCCGGCGTCTTCGAGATGCCGGCATTCTTTTTTTACTTCAGGTTTGGTTTTTTGTTTCATGTTTTCTTTGTTTCAGGTTAATTTACTTTGAGCATAATTATCCACAAAGATTCGCAGAGTTTTTTCACAGAGTTTCACAAAGTTTTTTTTATTGTAGATTATACTTTGTACTTTATACACAAAGCTTTGTGAAACTCTGCGTAAATCTTTGTGTGCCTCGGTGGTAAAAATCTGCGGTTAAATCAACACAATCCAAACTTGAAACTTAAAAAAAAGAAAACCTGAAACTTTTCCCTCCTCATTTTGGATACAACTACACGAGATTTAGATACTTTATAAAACTAATACTGGCGGATCTTTGTTTTAGAATTTCAAACTAACATCTAAAACACATATTATGAATAGTATCAATAAAATTAAATTAGGAAATCAGGGATTTATTGTTCCCAATATTGGTTTAGGCTGTATGGGAATGACTCAAATTGCAGGTGCTGATATTTATGGCAAAGCCGATGAAAAAGAAGCGATTGCCACCATTCACCGTTCGCTTGAATTGGGAGGAAACTTTTTAGACACCGCAGATTTATATGGACCTTTACACAACGAAAGATTAATTGCAAAAGCCATAAAAGGAAATAGAAACGATTATAGTATTGCAACAAAATTTGGTTATGAAATTGACGATAATGAAGAACTTACCTGGAAATTCAACGGCAAAAAGGAGTATGTAAAAAAAGCAGTCGAACGTTCTCTAAAAAACTTAGGAACTGATTATATCGATTTATATTACCTGCACAGACTTGATCCCAACACGCCAATTGAAGAAACTGTGGCGGCAATGGCTGAATTAATTAAAGAAGGAAAAGTAGGTTATATTGGATTATCTGAGGTTTCATCACAAACGATTCGTAAAGCACATAAAATTCATTCTTTGACAGCAATTCAAACCGAATATTCTTTATTTGAAAGAAGTGCGGAAGAAGACGGAATATTAGAGACATTAAACGAATTGGGAATTGGCTTTGTGGCTTATTCTCCGCTTGGAAGAGGTTTTCTTTCGGGAGATATTAAAAGTCCGGATGATTTTCCTGAGAATGATTTCAGAAAAGCTTTACCTCGTTTTCAGGGAGAACAATTTCAAAAAAATATTCAATTGGTTAACGAAATCAGAAAAATGGCCGAAGAGAAACAAATGACTTCTTCACAACTGGCAATTTCGTGGATTTCCTCAAAAAATATTTTATCTATTCCGGGAACAAAACGTGTCAAATATGTGGAGGAAAATATTGCCGCAGCGCAAATAATTCTATCAACAGAAGAACTGAATCGTTTGGAAAAAATTATTCCGCTTGGAACTGAAACCGGCAATCGTTATGACGATGCTAATATGGCATCGATTGATCAATAAGACTTCGAGATGGTACGCGGATGATACGGATTAGCTAAAGCGAAAACGCGGATTTATGCAGATTTTTTATAATAAGTTTGTGTTTACGTATATCAGGCTGAGCGAAGTCGAAGCCCGCAATGAAGTAAACACAATCTTACTATCCTGAGGACATTTACCGCGAAGTGCGCAAAGGTTTACGCAAAGTTCGCAAGGTTTTGTCTTTATTCCGCTTTGCTCTGAGATCGCCAAAGGATTGTGAAAATTAAAAAACGTCATTGTTAGCGAAGTTGAAGATTATAGAAAGTAACAATGAAACCAAATCTTATTTACTAAAGAAAAGTTATCTTTACGATAGCTTTTCCTTAGTTCTATATTTCTTTAAATATTACACATTCTATTATGAAAAAAGAAGCTCATATTCCGTACTTGATTCGCTCGATTTCAGAAATGCATTCCTTATTGAAGATTCCAAAACCGCAACATCCTTTAGTGAGTTTTGTGGATCTAAGTAAAATAACCTGCCATTTTGATGACAATCTAAAAAGTGTTGTTTACGATTTTTATACGGTTTGTATTAAAAAAGGATTTACCGGAAAGATGAAATATGGGCAAAATTATTATGATTTTGACGAAGGTGTAATGACTTTTATGTCGCCGGGACAAGTTATTTCTACAGAAGTTTCTGTTGATACTGCCGTTTATGGAGCTATGTTAGTGATTCATCCTGATTTTATTCAGAATTATGCTTTGGCTAAAAACATCAAAGATTATGGCTATTTTTCGTATGCTGTTAGTGAAGCTTTGCATCTTTCAGAAAAAGAACAGGAAATGATTACGGGAATTATGAAAAATATCGAGCAGGAATATTGTTCTGCAATTGATGCTTTTAGTCAGGATGTAATGGTTTCGCATATTGAATTGCTGCTTAATTATTGTAACAGATTTTACAACCGTCAGTTTCTTACCAGAAAAAGTGCTAATAATACGATTTTAACTCAACTGGAAAACTTGCTTTCTGATTATTTTGAAAGTGATAAAGTACAGCAATTCGGGTTACCAACTGTGGCTTATATCTCTGATGAATTGAATGTTTCGCCTAATTATTTAAGTGATTTATTACGTTCTTTAACGGGTCAAAGTACACAACATCATATTCATAATAAAATCATCGAAAAAGCTAAAGAATTACTCACAACTACTTCATTAAGTGTGAGCGAAACAGCGTATCAACTGGGTTTTGAATATCCGCAATCGTTTAATAAATTATTTAAAAGTAAAACTAATGTTTCGCCTTTAGAATTCAGAAGTTCTTTTAATTAGATTTTAAATAAAGTGGGATATTTTACCGCAAAGTTCGCAAAGATTTTTCGCAAAGATTCGCAAAGGTTTATTTCACAATATATAAGTAGTTAAAGAATGCAAAGCTAAATCAGCAAAAAGCTTTGCGAACTTCTCTTTTTTATAAAAACTTAATACTAAAAAAACTTTGCAAACTTTGCGGTAAATTATGTTCAAAGTAAAGAAAACCTGAAACTAAACTTTAATTTTTCAGCCTTTCGTGCAGAATTTTGAAATAGGCAAAAGCCTTTAATAATCGGCTTCCGTGCCAGGAAAACATTTCGCCGTCGACAAAAACAGTTTTGGCGTGATGTGTAAATCTACCAATTTCAAAAGCATCTTCTTCTTTAAAAGGATAAGGTTCTGATGACAATAAAACCAAATCAGGATCGCCTTCAAGTCGCATTTTTTTGAGTTCGACTTCAGGATAACGTCCTTTGTCTTCGTAAATATTTTCAAAATGATTCAACTTTAATAATTCATTGATATAAGTATCATTTCCGGCAACCATAAATGGATTTTTCCAGATAAAATAAGCTGCTTTTTGTACTGGAATATCAGCAATATATTTTTTGAAATCGCTTAAAGCGAAAGCTAGTTTGTCATTCCATTTTTGAGATTCGGTTCTGCAATTAAAAAGCTGGCCAAAATCTGAAATCATCTTGAAATTATCTTCTATAGTAATAATATTCGTAACCCAGACCGGACAAATTGTACTTAATTGATCGACGATTTCTTGTGTGTTTTCTTCTTTATTGCAAATGATAATATCAGGCTGCAATAATTTTATCTTTTCAAAATGAATTTTCTTTGTTCCGCCAACGATCTTTTTAGTTGATTTAAAATGGTATGGATGTACGCAAAACTTGGTGATTCCGATGATTTTTTCTTCTAAACCTAAATCGTATAGTAATTCGGTTTGAGAAGGCACTAAAGAAATGATTCGTTTAGGGGAATTCTCAAAAGGATGTGAAGTACCGAGTTGATCAATTAGTTGTTTCAAGTTTCAGGTTTTATTTGTTTGCTTCGCCAATTCGGCTTTCAGCCTCGGGTCAGGTTATTGGATTGTGTTTTTTTATCGTAATTTTTTTTTACTTGGATTGTGTATTTTACCACAGAGTTCACAAAGTTTTTTCGCAAAGTTAACAACGGTTTATATTCTTTGCGGAAGTTATTTTCTATCGAAAAAAGTTCACAAAGCTATGCGTAAAAATTTGTTGTTTCAAAAGTTATTTGATTGTGTTTTTACCGCAGAGTTCACAAAGTTTTTTCGCAAAGTTAACAAAGGTTTATATGTTGGACGTACAATTATTTTCTTCAAAAAAAGTTAACAAAGCTATGCCGTAAAGCTTTGTGAACTTTAATACTTATTAAGCATCAATTAAAATTTCTTTGCGAAACTTTGCGAAAAAACTTTGTGAACTTTGCGGTAAAAGTTCTTTGCAATAAAACTTTGCGGTTAAACTTATGTACAAAGTCAATCAACTTGAAACCTGAAACTTGAAACAATTAAAACTTCTAGAACTTTAAACTAAGAATACTTTTCATTTCCTGTTGTACTTTCAAAGCTTCTTCTCTGGCTTTTTCTGCGAAATCAGTTCCATTTGAAGCGTAAATAATGGCTCTTGCCGAGTTTACTAATAACCCAACTTTATCATTCATTCCGTATTTACAAACTTCAGATAAACTTCCGCCCTGAGCGCCAATTCCGGGAACTAGCAAAAAACTATCGGGGACAATTTTTCTGATTTCGGTAAAATATTCTGCTTTTGTAGCGCCAACAACGTACATTAAATTGTGGCTGTTTTTCCATGTTTTGGATGTTTCTAAAACTTGTTTGTATAATTCTTTTCCGTTTGTGGTTAATGTCTGGAAATCAAAAGCGCCTTCGTTAGAAGTCAATGCTAACATGATGGTATGTTTGTTTTCGAAAGCCAAAAATGGCTCAACCGAATCTTTGCCCATATAAGGCGCAACGGTTACACTATCAAAATTCAAATCTTCAAAAAAAGCTTTCGCATACATGCTTGAAGTATTGCCAATATCGCCACGTTTTGCATCGGCAATAGTAAAAATTTCAGGATAATTATCGTTGATATAATTGATCGTTTTTTGCAGAGACATCCATCCTTTTATTCCATACGCTTCAAAAAAAGCAGTATTTGGCTTGTAGCCAACGGTTAAATCGTGCGTTGCATCAATTATGGCTTTATTGAATTCGAAAATAGGATCTTCGGTCTCTAATAAATGAGGTGGGATTTTGGTCAGATCAGGATCGAGTCCAACGCATAAAAATGATTTTTTTAAAAGGATTTGTTCGTGTAGTTGTTGTGTTGTCATTCTTGATTTTTTAGCTCTTCTAATACATCAGAAATAGTTCTTTTTTTAGAAAGTACGCAAAAATAAAAAAAGCCATTCAATTAAGAATGGCTTTTTAGTTTTATATTCAGTTCAGGCTTATAAATTACCTAAATAAACAATTTCTGTTCTTCTGTTTTCTGCTCTTCCTGAAGCAGTTTTATTAGTTGCAACTGGTTTTGTAGCTCCAAATCCTTGTGAACTTAAATTCTCAGGATTGATTCCTTTTGCAATTAATGCATCCATAACTACTTTTGCTCTTGCTTCAGATAATTTTTGGTTTGCTTTTGCATTTCCAACATTATCAGTATGTCCGTTGATCGCAAATTTAGCATTTGGATAATTTTTCAGGATTTCCTTGATAGCATCTAATCTTCCTGAAGTTACGCCTTTTTTAGCATCGCTTAATGTTGCTTTTCCTGTTACGAAAAAGATAGATTTTGCTTCTACTTTTAATTTATCCAAAGTAGCTTTAGTCACTTTAGGGCAACCTTTATTATCGGCTGGACCGTAGATTAAAGGACAATCATCGATATTATCAGGAACTCCGTCTTTGTCAGCATCTAAAACCGGACAACCTTTATTTTCGGCTAAACCGGCAACAGTTGGACAAGCATCATCTTTGTCTAAAACGCCGTCCTGATCTGTATCTGGCCACGGACAACCTTTGTTTTCTACCGGACCTGCAATTGCAGGACAAGCATCTACATTGTCTAATAAAGTATCTCCATCAGAATCTTTCCAGGGACAGCCTTTATTTTCTACTGGACCCGCAACATCCGGACATGCATCATCTTTATCAAAAACTCCATCTTTATCTGTATCTGGCCAAGGACATCCTTTATTTTCTGCCGGACCAGCTACTTTTCTACAAGCATCTTCTTTGTCTATAACACCGTCTTCGTCTGTATCTTTGAATTTCTTTTCATAAACCGGAATTTTTATCCCAAGATGAAAATCTACTGCTTTTGATTCTTTTGAAACTAAATTAGTCAACACAGAACCTGAACCAATGAAGAAAGCTCCAACACGTATTCCTGAACCAACCTGCATGCCGCTATATTCCATGTAAGTTACAGGAACATAAAAACTAAACCATCTGCTTTCGTAACGAGGCGTTAAAGTAACACGATCAGCGATTCCGTAACCATTTAATTTATTATCAGAAACCATATTGATATCTCCGTTAAGATTCAAATAGAATTTTCTGTACATATTCCAGTCTACATCAGCGTGAAGTGCCGTTGGCAATTTCGTTTTCATCCCTTTTACCGAAGATGTTTTTGTATAATGCTCGTTAAGGAAATCGTAGAAATTATCAGCATCATTGATCATTTCCTGTGTGATTGTACCATTTACATTATATGTATCCTGTCTTGAATTTTTATAATTAATTGATCCAATATCAGTCATCGATAATCCGAAACGTAATTTGTATTTATTTAAATCTCTAAAATTATTATCGGCTGGTTTTGCTTTACTTAAATCATATTTGTCAAATTCCGGTCTCCATTCGTAAACAAGTCCAAAATCAAATCCAAATCCATTTGAGTTGGAATCAAATTCATAATCTTCCTTTGCTTCAAAATCCTGACTAGTACCCACAGTAATTTGTCCGTTTGAAGTTAAAGTTCCTTTATCAGGATTTATTGTATTTTCATTGTAGACAACATGTACATCTTGTCCTTTAATATATCCGTTTACACCACCTTGTAAATATTTGGCAGTTAAACCTCCTTTTAAAAAGTGCTGATTTTTTTGATATAAAACAGCTGCGTAAGAAATTCCAAGTTCCCCCCAAGTATTTGAAGCTCCGTTTGCATTTCCTGCATTAAAATTAAAATCGCTTGCTTTATCAAGTCCTTCCTTAACCTGATCTACAAGATTTCCGTTGATGTTTCTTAAATTAGTCACAGATCTTGCTCTTGTAAATACAGCAATTGTATGTTTAGGAGCAATATTAAACATGAAAGATGGTCCCATGATATCAAAATTCGCAATACCATTATTGGCGCTTTTTGGTGTCATTATAGACTGACTGTCAAAATCATATCCTTTTTTATAGGTGTCAGAAAGTTTAACGCCGTATAAATCATTTCCAACTGAACCGCTGATAGAAAATAAATTGATATCGGTTTTAAAACGAGAATCGGCAATAGAAGCCGGATTAAAAAGTACACTTTGTACACCTGCGTAATTATCATGAGTATAACCCATATAGGATTGCGCTTTGGCCGAAAATGCAATTGCAATAAGTAATAAACTAAGTAAAGTTTTTTTCATTAAAATTTGGTTTTTAGATAAATTCGGGGGCAAAACTACACTTTTAGATTCACAATGAGGTTACCTAAACATTGAATTCATGTAACATCTTAAATAAATTATGTAAGAAAAAATTAACATAGATTTTTTATTTTTGGTAAAATACCTTAAATCAAACAATTATGACTCCACATATCGGGATACCACCACAAAACTTAAAAAAGAGTACTCATATATTAGCTACAATTTTATCTAATGAAATGACTCTTTATGTAAAAACCAGAAAATTTCATTGGAATATTTCCGGTAATAGTTTTATGGAGCTGCATAAATTGTTTGAGGATCAATACAGAATTCTCGAAGCTCAAATTGATGAAGTTGCAGAACGTATTAGCCAACTTGGAGAAAAAACTATTGGCACAATGAATGAGTTTATCGAAAATTCTACTTTGAAGGAATCTCCAAAAGAATATGCATCACAAAAGCACATGCTTGAGGAACTTTTAAATAATCATGAACAAATGGTAACTGAATTTAGAGATTATATTCCGCAATTTGAGAACTCAGATAATAACGATATTGGATCTGCTGATTTTGTTACCGGATTACTTAAAGAGCACGAAAAAATGGCTTGGGTTTTACGTCGTTATCAGGTTTAAAAAACGATTAAAATGTGAATTATGAAACGGTTTTTTAAATTCATATAACAAGTAAACAATAAAGAATTAAGAAATTTACCATATTATAAATACAAAAAATACTTATCATGAATACTACAGAGATAAAAGGAAACTGGAATGAGTTAAAAGGGAAATTGAAACAACAATATGCTGATTTAACAGATGACGATTTATTATATGATGAAGGAAAAGAAGACGAAATGTACGGAAAACTTCAACAAAAATTAGGTAAGACAAAAGATGAAGTTCGCAAAATCATTGCTGATTTGTAAACCGTTCTAAATCAATGAAAAATACCGTCTAATAAAAGATATTAGGCGGTATTTTTTTGAGATTTTTATTTAAATTTTTCAATATTTCGTATTGCTATCAAGCATAAAACTCTATAACCAAAAATAAATTAATTATCTTTAACAAAATTTCTATAAAATGAAACTATTTATAAAGTTCGACATCAACACCATTTGCTCGCTTTTTTTAAAACATAACCTTGACCAGCAAAATGTAAATTTTACAACTCTGGGATTTGGCGAAATTGAAATTGCAGACAATCTTGATGCTGAAGCGCTCGAAGCTTTAAAAAATAATTTATTACCGTGCGGTTTTGAAGTTGTCGAAAACCAGAAAAGTGTTTTAGTCCAAAAAATAAAAGACGCCATAATTGAGCTTGTTTTCATGGAAGACAGCAATAATTATAAGAGTTCTGTGTTTTTAGCTGAGAAATTAAACCATAGTTACGGCTATTTATCAAATGTTTTCTCAGAGGTAACCTATTCCTCTATTGAAAACTTTATTATTTTACAGAAAATTGAAAGAGCTAAGCAATTAATTATTATTAATGAAATGAGCCTGACAGAGATTGCCTTTTTATTAAACTATTCAAGTGTTGCGCATTTGAGTACTCAGTTTAAGAATACTACGGGAATTACGCCATCGGCATTTCAGAGAATAATTAAAAAACGTAGAGAAAATTTAAAATAAAACCCATAATACCATACTAAAATGCAAAAAAACGCATTATACATTTTATTGGCTGATGATGATGAAGACGATCGTCTTTTTTTTAAGGATGCTTTTGAAGAAATAAAAATTCAGACAAAAGTTGATTTTGTTCATGACGGAATGCAATTAATGGATCATTTAATGGATCCTGAAACTAAATTACCGGATATTTTATTTCTGGATTTGAACATGCCTAAAAAAACAGGTAAAGAATGTTTGATCGAAATTAAAAAAACAGAACATCTTAAAAATATTATTATTGCGATATATTCTACTTCTTCATCTGAGGAAGATATTGAAGATACTTTTATTCAGGGAGCCAATATTTATATTAAAAAACCGAGCGATTTTAACACGCTTAAAAAAATAATCAATGAAGTCGTGACCGTAAACTGGCATTATCATACATCAGGTTTAAACCGTGATAATTTCCTGCTGCGACTAAAATAATAGCATACCCATGAAGTGGATCCCAAATTTTAATTCTTCAAACTCTTTGAGAGTTATTTTTGTAATTGCGGTTTTCATTCTGTTATTTCTCTCATCAATTGCATACAAACACAACAAGGATATTGACGAATCCAGTAAAGTTGTGATGCATACATACGAAATAAACATTCAATTAGAGCGATTAATGTCGGCAATTAAAGATGCTGAAACAGGGCAGCGTGGTTATATAATTACAAGAAATGCCAGGTTTCTAACACCTTATATTTATTCGCGCGACAAGGTAAATACTTCATTTATTACATTAAAAAAATTAACTGCTAATAATCCAAAACAGCAAAAAAATCTTCAAAAGTTATTCAAGCTGATTATTCAGCGGTTTGTTTCTTTTGAAAATTGTTTAAAATACAGCGATCCCAAAACATATGATAAGCGAAAACTCGACAATCATATGTTTGGCGGTCGAATCCTGATGGAAAACATTCGTTTTCAGGTAGACGAAATGAACGACATCGAGAAAAATTATCTGGCAAAAAGACTTAAAATTTATGCCGCCGAACTTTCTTTAAGTCCCCTATTTTCTATTTCGCTATTTTTAGTAGCACTTCTTTTTATTTTATTGGCTTACAGACAAATCAGCAGGGATTTTGAACGCTTGAAAATTTATAATAAAAAACTTTTGATTTCAAGCGGACTAATGGCTGAATCTGAAAGTATTGGTAAATTCAGCACGTGGCAATGGGATTTAGATACTAATAAAATCGATTATTCAGACAATCAATTTCGTTTGTTAGGTTTTGAACCAAATGCTTTTGTTCCCGTAAAAGAAACTTTTCTGGAATTTGTTCATCCTGATGATAAAGCTAAGGTTGCAAAATCAATGGAAATTATTGTCGAGAAAAAGCAATTGCCTTTTGTTTATTACAAAATCACACGTCCGGATTATGAAATAAGATATTTTAAAACAACCGGAAAATTACTCACAGATCAACAAGGAAGTAAAATTTTACTGGGAATTAATTTTGATATTACCGATGAACATTTACTCAACATAGAACTTCAGGAACGTAATAGAGAATTAGAAAAAAGTAATAAAGAACTAGCTTCGTTCAACCACGTTGCGAGTCACGATTTACAGGAACCTTTAAGAAAAATTCAAACTTTTGTTTCCCGAATTTCTGAAGAAGATAAAGCGGTTTTATCTGAAAGTGCTAAAGCTTATATTTCTAAAATTGAAGTTTCGGCTAAAAGAATGCGTGTTTTGATTGACGACTTACTTTTATTCTCCAGAACAAATACGACAAAAAAGGAATTTATAAAATTAAATTTGAATGAATTACTGGAAAACGCCGAATCTGAATTAGCAGAAATCATCGAAGAAAAGAAAGCGGTTATCACGGTTACAAAATTGCCAAAGCTGGCGGTTATTCCGTATCAAATAGAGCAGCTTTTTATCAACCTTATCGGGAATTCTTTAAAATACAGTCAGCCAGATATTGCGCCTGAAATTACTATTGAAACCGAAAAAGTAAATTCAAGCGATTATCCTGATTTGTTAGAACTAAATGTAAAAAAATTCTATAAGATCACTTTCACTGATAACGGAATGGGATTTGATCCTCAGTTTAAAGAAACTATTTTTGTTTTGTTTCAGCGTTTGCATTCTAAAACAGATTATCCGGGAACAGGAATTGGTCTGGCAATTTGCAAAAAAATTGTCGACAATCATAAAGGTCATATTATAGCGGATAGTACTCCAAATGAAGGATCTGTTTTCACCGTTTTTCTACCCGAATAAATAGTTTTCAGTCGCAGTGACAGTTTCCACGAAAACCGAGACTGAAAACTGTGACTAAAAACCGAGACTGAATACCGAGACTGAAAACTCACAAGGAAAAGTAAGAAAATAAAATACACTTATATATTAAAAGAAACCATAGTTTATGCTATGGTTTCTTTTTTTTTGCAATAAACTTAAAATCAATAAATCCCTGAAAACTAAAGGATAAACGGCTAAAAAAATCGATTATGGGAATTATATAACGATTCGTTTTTATGCTGTAAAGCAAAATGTTTGTTTCGTTAGCATCTTTGTAATGTAATACTTTATGAAGTAATAATGAAAGCAGCGCCCCATTTGAAAGCGACATTTTTTAGACTAATTTTTTTATTGATAATTATAATTTCTTTAGGTTCATGCAAGAAAAATAATCCGATAGAAACCTCACTAAAAAGTGAAACGAATTCAAAAACGGAGAAAGAAGAAATTGAAGCTTTTTTTTTCATCGCAACGGCAAATGTAACGAAGTCAATTATTTCAAAAAGTCAAATTGCACAACAAAAAAGTTCAGATTCTACGATACAACAGTTGAATAGAAAAATAGAAATTAATCAGAATCAATTGTTGCAGGATATTTCAAAAATGGCTACAAAAAAGCTCATTATAATTACCGAAATTAATGCAACTCATAACGAACGAGATTTATACGATCTGATTGATGCAAGTAGTACTGATTTTAATAAAACGTATCTGACAGCAATGTCAGAATCATTAAAAGAGCAAATTGGATTGTTTGAATCAATTTCGAAACAAACAAATGACAAAGCGATATTAAAACTGGTATTACAATATTTACCTGAACAATATCAAGCCTTTCGCGAATTGCAAAGGATCAATTATGAGATTAATTAAATGCCTATATATTATTAACTAAATTATTTTAACTATGAAAATGCAATCAAATTTTTTATGCGCCTTAACACTTTTCTTAACAGCTTCTTTTGGAATGCTACACGCTCAGGACACTAATGTAACTACCGAGTTTGGTGTAAAGGGAGGATTCAACATGTCTAATCTATACGGTAGCGGAGATGACGTAGATGATAACAATGTATTATACGGATTTAATGCCGGTGTTTATGCAACATTGCCTATATCAGACTTTATCGCAATTCAACCAGAGGTTTTGTTCACTACAAAAGGGGCAAAATTACAATATGACAGCGCGCTTGCTTCAGGAGATGCAAAATTCAAATTAAACTATATTGAAGTTCCTTTATTAGTAAGAGTAAATATCACCAAAAATTTTAATGTACACGCCGGTGGATATGCTTCATACTTAGTAAGTTCTAAAGTAACAGGTAGCGGAGATGTTAGTTTTGATCAGGAGATTGACAGAGACGATCTAAACAAGTTTGATGCTGGTATCGCAGCTGGTGTTGGTGTAGATTTTAGCCCAATCAGTATTGGTGTACGTTACAACTACGGTTTAACAACTGTTGGTAAAGAAAGAACTGTTGCAGGAACAACTTACACATTTCCAGATGCAAAAAACAGCAACTTAACAGTATACTTATCATATAAGTTAAACTAGAACAAAAACGAATTTATTAACCCCTTAATATAAAAACCATGTCAAATTTATTATATACAATCGCAGTTATATTGATTATTCTATGGGCTTTAGGCTTTTTTGTTTACAGCTTAGGAAGTATCATCCATATACTATTAGTAATTGCAATTATCGCAATATTATTCAGACTTATCAAAGGTCGAGAAGTTTAAAAATCAACATTATAAATTAAATATATTAATCACTAAATCAAATATTATGAAAACAAGTAACACAATTTTAGGAATTTTAGGAGCTGCAGCTGCAGGAGCATTTTTAGGAGTATTGTTTGCACCGGACAAAGGATCAAACACAAGAAAAAAAATCTCAGATAAATCAAAAGATTACGGAGATAATTTAAAAAGCAAAGTAGACGGAATTATCAGCACAATTTCTACAAGTGGTAAAGATATCCTTGAAGAAGGAAAAGCAAAATTCAACCAGGCAAAAGAAGACTTTAGTTCTATTAAAGACGAAGCAAAAAGTGTAAAAACGAACTACTAAAAAGTGAAATTTTTAAACCATAAATACCCTATATCATGGAATCAAATGCAACAACAAATGAGAACTTAAATCTTTATGAAAAAGCTGAAAACTATGCCAAAACAAGTTTAGAATTAATTAAACTTAAAACGGTATCAGCAGTAGCCGATGTTTTATCGACATTAACATCTAGAATAGCAGTTGGAGCTGTTGTTGCATTTTTTACCTTGTTCCTGAATATTGGGATTAGTTTATGGCTTGGAAAAGTGCTTGGAGAGTATTATTACGGTTTTTTTATCGTAGCCCTATTTTATCTTATTGTTGCAATTGTAATGCATACAATGCAACATAAGATTATTAAAACACCAATTGGCAACATGATTGTTTCCAGTATTTTAAAAGAAACTAAAAAGGAAGATGAAACTGATTTAAATCAATCAAAAAACTAAAAAAGACTGTTATGGAAACTATTTATACACTTGATGCTTTAGATCAAAAAATCAAACAATTAGAAATACGACAGGATAACGAATGGTGTGCCATTAAAGACGAAATCGATGATATCAAGGAGAATTTAAAACCTCTAAACCTTATCCGTAACACGGTAGAGGAAATCAACGAAACAGTAGGTTTTAAAAGCAACTTAGCCCAATCTGCACTAAGCATAGGGATTGGTTATCTCGCAAAACGATTTATTGTAGGTAAAAGTACCTCAATATTCAAAGGCATCGCCGGATCATTATTACAGCTGGTCGTAACTAATTTAGTTTCAAAACCACATCATGATAACTCCCACGAAGAGTCATCACAATACGAATCATCAAGAGAGTAATTGTCTAACTAAAATTTATGTATTATGGAAAAGTTAAGCGAAATAGTATTAAAAAATGGTGTATACGTTTACTCGAATCTATATAAATGTTTTGAATTTTCGAGAGTATTTCTAGGTATCTAACTTGCTTTATACGTTTTATAAACAAACGGTTAAACAGTTAATATCCTTCACTATATATTAAGGTTCTGAGGTACTAAGATACTGAGTTTCTAAGTTAAAAAACTTGAACGTCAATATCTAGCTATATTCTGAACCAAAAAAAGAGACTGTCAAACAAATAGTGGTGAACAGTCTCTTTTTTCTTTTTTAGGCGCTGAGGTTCTAAGTTGCTGAGTTACTAAGTTTTTCAGCTACAAGGTTTACAAGTCTAAAACATTTAATCTAACTAACAAAATAGAATATTCAAATAAAAAAAATGCCGGTTTCAAATAATGAAACAGGCATTTTTTTATGTATAATTTGAGAACATCCAAAAGACGCATTTCCATGTGCCTCTACAAAACCTTTGCAACTTTGTAACTATGAACCTTTGAGCCTTTCTTGTGCGCCTCTACAGAAAAACCTTTGTCCCTTTGCACCTTTCGCCTCTGAACCTTAAAAGAAAAACTCAGAGCCTTAGTACCTCAGATTAAAAAACCTCCGAAGCTTCCTTCAATTTCTCCATATTGTTCACCAATTGCAATTCGGAAACAATTTTGTGAATGTCACCATTCATGATATTTCCTAAATCGTATAAAGTCAAACCAACTCTGTGATCAGTTACACGACCTTGTGCGTAATTGTAAGTACGAATCTTAGCTGATCTGTCACCAGAACTCACCTGAGAAGTACGTTTTGTAGCATCTTCGGCTTCTTTTTTAGCTAATTCCTGTTCGTATAAACGAGAACGTAAAACGCCTAACGCTTTATCCTTGTTTTTATGTTGTGATTTCTGATCCTGACATTGCGCCACTAATCCCGTAGGAATGTGCGTTAAACGTACCGCAGATTTCGTAGTATTTACAGATTGTCCTCCAGGTCCTGATGAACAGAAGAAATCAACACGAACATCATTCATATCAATTTGAACATCAAACTCTTCCGCTTCAGGTAAAACCATAACCGTAGCTGCAGATGTATGCACACGACCCTGAGTTTCAGTTTGAGGAACACGTTGTACACGGTGAACACCAGCTTCAAACTTTAAAGTTCCGTAAACATCCTCGCCCGAAACCTCAAAAATAACCTCTTTGAAACCACCAGATGTTCCTTCGTTCATATCAACTACAGAAGTTCTCCAACCTTGATTTTCACAATATTTAGTATACATTCTAAATAAGTCACCAGCAAAAATACTTGCTTCATCCCCACCCGTTCCGGCACGAATCTCGACCATTACGTTTTTAGCATCTTCAGGATCTTTAGGGATCAACATAAACTTGATTTCTTCCTCAAGTTCAGGCAATCTGTCTTTTGCTTCATCTAATTGCATTTTGGCCATTTCGGTCATATCTGCATCACTTCCATCAGCAATAATTTCGTTTGCCTCGTCTATATTAGCCATCAAAAGCACATATTCATCACGCTTTCCAGCTAATGCTTTCAGGTTTTTGTACTCTTGATTCAATTGCACATAACGTTTTTGATCAGAAATAACATCCGGCTGGATAATCAAATCCGAAATCTCGTCAAAACGTTGTTTTACTATTTGAAGTCTATCTAACATTTTCTAATTCCTTTTATTGGAGTGCAAATTTACGAAATTTTTGTTTAAAATTCTATCATTAAC
>NZ_JAYSPC010000027.1:0-1705 GCF_043722275.1 Flavobacterium sp.
AAATAGATTTGTTCATTGAATGCACTGCTTACCTGCAAACATAAGTTGTTATGATTGTTGGCTTTTTAAATTAGCTGATTTTTAAGGATTGGCTGTATGCTGAATTATCATCAACTAGGCCCTATAAATGGAAATGACTGTGAATGCAATCCACAATATAATTGTTAGGTGCAATTTTTTCCGAATGTTACAACCAAACGGCGAGAACTATTTTGACTATCTTGCCCTCCCACATAATAAGAACTATTGAAAGTTGAGCAAAACATAGAAAGGCTAAAATATTTGCTGAAACTGCTAAAAATGTCAGTAGAAGAACTGTTGCCATTAATTAGTGAGGGGTTAACTAAATCAATTACAAAAGAACAGATATTAAATCCAAATATTGAACTTGGACATCTAAAGAGAATAGATAAGGTTTTCAATAAAGGTATTCACTACTACTTAGACCCAAAATCTCCCGATATTTCTATAGACGCTAGTATATTTTTTAGAAAACCAAAATTTGAGGTGGAGTTGAGTTTAGGGGCAAGAAAAATTGTAAATCATTTTGAAGAATTTAAAATTTCACTATCTGCGATTGCAGAACTGTCAGACATTAAGTTTGAAAGAATTTTGCCATTTTTTACTATAAATAGTAGTCCCAAAAATGCAGCAACAGAAATCAGAAGGTTAATAAAGGTCGAATTTAAAGAAAAGCCTAAAGAGTTTTTGACTGAGTTAATAAAAAAACTTGCTGAAAAAAATATTTTTGTTTTCGAATTCGTAGAAACATGGAATAAAAAGGAAAGAGCCAATATTGATGGTTTTTTTCTTAAACCAAATGTAATTGTTCTAAAAAGGCAACAAATTTCATTTAAGAGAGAAATATTTACACTTGGTCATGAATTCGGACATTATCTTTTAGATGAAGAAGAAATTGACCAAATCGACTACCAGAATTTAGCCAATCAAAAATTATCAAAAATTGAAAATTGGTGTAATGATTTTGCTTATTATTTTTTGAGTGGTGAATTTGAGAAAGTTATTGAAAATATTGACAATTCAACTGTTCAAAATGATTACAATATTGATTTAATTCAATCTATTTCTGAAAAGACACATTTGAGTATAATTGCAATTTTTACAAAACTGCTTTTACTTAATAAAATTAGTCCTGCCAACTACAAAAAAGTCAAGGAAGGTTTTGAAGAAGATTTTAGAGTTAAGTTTGAAGAATTAGTAAAACAAAAAGATTTAGATAAACAAAATGGTATTAAGCCAGGTGGATCAACACCAATTCCGATAAAGTCACCATTATTAGTTTCAACAATTCAAACAGCATTTTACGAAGGCGTGATTAACGAATATGAATTCTGTAAGAAATTAAATATTAAACCTGAAAAACTAGATAGTTTCTTATATGAAAGTAGTCATTGACACTAGCTCATTATTGTCTTTGGTTCGCTACTACTTGCCATTTGACAAACAGAAAGTTTTATTTGAATTAATTAAATCTAAAATAGCCAGTGGAGAAATTTTGGTTATTGACAAAATAATTGATGAATGCGCATACACTTCAAAGGGAATAGTGTTGTCAACTTTATCATATTTAATTGACAAATCGTTCAACAAAACTCACAAGCTACCATTAAACACTGAATTTATTTTACCGCCTGCACCAGCAAAATTTTACAGGCAAGTTGATAATCAATTTGTAAATGGTGTT
>NZ_JAYSPC010000028.1:0-139621 GCF_043722275.1 Flavobacterium sp.
GACGAAATTATTGAAGTTGGTAAACGTACTGTTATTGACTTAGGAATTCATGGTTTACACCCTGAATTGATTAAAGTTGTAGGTAGAATGAAATACCGTTCATCATACGGACAAAACTTATTACAACACTCAAGAGAGGTTTCTAAACTTTGTGGTATCATGGCTGCCGAATTAGGCCTGAATGTAAAACTGGCTAAAAGAGCAGGTTTACTTCATGATATTGGTAAAGTTCCGGATACTGAAAGTGATTTACCTCACGCATTATTAGGGATGCAATGGGCGGAGAAATATGGTGAAAAAGAAGAAGTTTGTAACGCAATTGGAGCTCACCACGACGAGATCGAAATGAAATCATTACTATCTCCAATCGTTCAGGTTTGTGATGCTATTTCAGGCGCAAGACCAGGCGCAAGACGTCAGGTTTTAGACTCATACATTCAGCGTTTGAAAGATCTTGAAGAAGTGGCGTACGGTTTTAGCGGTGTAAAAAATGCATACGCGATTCAGGCTGGTAGAGAATTACGTGTAATTGTAGAAAGTGAAAAAGTTTCTGATGATAATGCAGCAAACTTATCTTTTGAAATTTCACAAAAAATCCAAACTGAAATGACTTATCCGGGTCAGGTAAAAGTTACTGTAATTAGAGAAACAAGAGCGGTAAATATCGCGAAGTAATCTCCATATTTATATAAAATAATAAAGGCTATCTTAACGGATAGCCTTTATTATTTATATTAATTTTAAATATTTCGTTGCTTTAAAAAACCAACAAAAGATCTAAATTTATGCTCTCAAATTCCTGATTGATACTATATATAAATTTTGGATCAGGACTAAATGTTGTAAAAAAACATAAAAAATATTTTAGGAGAGTACATTTATATACTGATGACTTTTACCGCAAAGCACGCAAATTTTTTTACAGTAGAGTGTGTTGACAAACACAAAGTTCACAAAGCTTTGTGTTAACCTATCTTTGTGAACTAATGAGCGTTTTACAAAAAATATTATTTTCTAGGATGATATGAATGTATGACTTCTTTCAAGAAACTTCGATCTAAATGAATGTATATTTCTGTAGTAGTAATTGATTCATGACCTAACATTAACTGGATTGATCTTAAATCAGCACCATTTTCAAGTAAATGCGTTGCAAAAGAATGTCGCAAAGTATGCGGACTTATGTTTTTATTCAAACCTACTTTAACAGCCAAATCTTTTATAATCGTAAAAATCATCGCGCGCGTAAGCTGATTTCCTCTTCTGTTTAAAAACAAAGTATCTTCACAACCTTTTTTAATATTGAGATTTATGCGAACTTCTTTTTGGTAAATCTGCATGTATTTTTGAGTCAGTTTGCCAATGGGAACAAAACGTTCTTTATTTCCTTTTCCGGTAATTTTTATAAATCCTTCATCAAAGAATAAATCTGAAATTTTTAGCGAAACGAGTTCTGAAACCCGAAGTCCGCAACCATAAAGCGTTTCTAACATCGCGCGATTTCTCTCGCCTTCATTAGAACTTAAATCTATAGCAGCAATAAGCAAATCAATTTCCTTAACGGATAAAGTATCCGGTAATTTCCGACCTGTCTTTGGTGTTTCGATTAATTCTAAAGGATTATCATTTCTATAATCTTCAAAAATTAAGTAACCAAAAAAACTTTTTAAACCAGAAATAATTCTGGCTTGCGAACGCGGATTTACTTCTTTGGCAACAGCATAAATAAATTGCTGTAAAGTTTCATCGGTAATCTTTAAAGGTGAAACATCGATTTGATTGGTTTCTAAAAACAGACATAATCGCTCAATATCAAAGCCATAGTTTTCGATTGTATTTTTAGACAAACCTCTTTCGATTCGCAAATACGATTGATAATCTTTTATATACCTGTTCCAATTCATATGTACAAAGTAAAACATTTTTGGGCATAAAAAAACCTTCCTGATTAGGGAAGGTTCTTAAAAAATATAAAATATAGATTAGAATTTATATGCAGCAGTTAATGCTAAAACATTGTTTGTATATCTGTCATTATAATAATAACCATTATTATAATCGTTGTAATCGTAAACACTTGATAAACCAATAGTATAACGAATACCTACAGAAAAATTATCGGTAAAATTATATCCTGCTCCTAAATTAAAGGCAACATCAACTGATTTTTCATCATCAATATTTTTACTGGAAACTAATAATCCAAGTTGTGGTCCGGCTTCAACACAGTGATTTAGTACCGTCAACGTCTCCACCAACGATATTAGAAAGGTTTAATCCTCCTTTTACTCCAAATCTAGTTGATTGTGCATTAGTAAATCCAAATGCCATTACTGCAATTGCAGATAAAATTATTTTTTTCATTTTTATAAGTTTTGATTAAATTTAATAATCAAATATAAAAATATACTTCCCAAAAAAGAACTTGTATTTTAACAAATAAAGTGGTAACTAGAGAGTTAATCCTATTAAAAAATAAACCACTAAATTATAATTTGTTATATATCAAATAAATACAAAAAATAAAAGCCTTTCATATCTGAAAGGCTTTTAAAAATTATTACTTCATGAAAATCTTAGAAATGTAATGCAAAACCAATATTTGTAAAACATCTTTACCATAATCTTCATTTAAAGTTATGTTATAACGAAGTCCTGGCTCAACAGAAACATTTTTCCCAATAAACCATGCGTAACCTCCCTGAATTCCTAAGTAAGAGGGGGTTTCATCAGCATCTTTAATACTTGCTCCGGTATATGAAAGCTCTACAGGAATTTTATTGATTACATAATACTTCGCTCCTACTTTATAAGAGAAAATAGAACTTGCATAATCCTCACCATTATCTCCGTAACCAAATCCGGCTTTTACAGCTAAATTATCCATTACAAAATATCCACCTTCAGCACCAATATTCCAGGATGTTGTACCGTCCTCTGAACTTAATGCAAAACCTGTATTTCCTGTTCGGGTTGCTCCAAAAGAAGTATTTCCTTCAATAAGGTACTTTCCTTTTTTAGTTTGCTCCTGTGCGTTAGCAAAACTAACTGTCAATACTGCAATCGCAGCTAAAATAATTTTTTTCATGGTTGCTTATTTTGTTTGTTACTATCTTATAAAACTAAGCTTATACTTGTTAAACTATATCCTCTATAAGCCTAGTAAGTATTAAAATACGACAGAATTTAATTACAAACAATAATCTGAAATTCAGCACATTAAAACTCAAATCATAAAATTAGGTACTAAAAAATCACAAATAGATGTTAATTTTATAAATTATTTAATCCGATTAATAAAACAATAAAATCAAAATAATGTAGTTTTGACTAATAGATAACATTTAAAAATACCAAATTTTAAAAAACACTTTTATGAAAAAAATAATTTTAGCAGCTGTTTTGTTCATAGCAACATCAGCTACAATACAAGCACAATTATTAAAAATTGGGGTTAAAGCAGGGGTTAACTTTGCAAATCAAACAGGAGATGCCAGTTTTGAAGGAATAGACTATAGCAAAGACGGGATCACAAGCTATCACGTAGGTTTAGTTGCTGAAGTGAAATTATTAGAGAAATTTGCTATTCAACCAGAACTTTTATATTCTACTCAAGGTGCTACTTATAAAAATGCACTAGGAGAATTTAAAAATGAATTAGGATATTTATCTATTCCGGTAATGGCTAAAATCTATGTAACTAAATCTTTAAGTTTAGAAGTAGGTCCACAAGCTTCCTTCCTATTAAGCAATAAAGAAGAATTTGATGCTCAGGATCCTAAAACTTTTGACTTTGCAATTAATGCAGGACTTGGTTTAAAAATTACTGAAGGAATATTTATTCAAGGTCGTTATGGTTTTGGTTTAACGGAAGTTTCTTCTAAAGCTGATCTTAAAAACTCTGTATTCCAACTTTCTGCTGGAATAATGCTGTTCTAAAAAGAATATCACATACTTTTATTAAAACCGTTCTATTAATTAGAACGGTTTTTTTATTTTTACCAAGTTCAATGTCAATTGCAAAAATCAATTGCAATTTCAATGTCAAATATAAAATCAATTTAGCTTATTTGAACTTATATTGCTTATATGGTTCAAAAAATCTAAATATTTTAACTCGCAAAATATACCTTTAAATATGAAAATCTGCATTATCAACGGACCCAATTTGAATCTTTTAGGAAAAAGAGAACCTGAAGTTTACGGAAGTCAAACTTTTGAAGATTATTTTGAAACGTTGCAAACCAAATTCCCAAACGTTGAATTTTCCTATTTTCAAAGTAATATTGAAGGCGAATTGATTGGAAAAATTCAGGAAGTTGGTTTTTCTTTTGACGGAATTATTCTGAATGCCGGCGCTTATACACATACTTCAATAGGTTTGGGCGACGCGATGAAAGCTATTACAACTCCAGTTATCGAAGTTCATATCTCGAATACTTATGCGCGCGAAAGTTTCAGACACCAATCATATTTGTCCGGAAATGCTAAAGGCGTTATCTTAGGTTTTGGATTAAAAAGCTACGAATTGGCAATTCAATCTTTATTGTAAGGCTTTATTTAACAAATTTTTAATAAGCTCATTTTTAACTTATTCTATTTTTGTTAGAGAAACCACTTTCATGAAAAACATTACTTTATTCGCCTTTTTATTTTTTTCAATTTCTAATTATGCCCAAATAAAGGGAACTATTTCCGATGAAAAAGGGAATCCGCTGCCTTTTGTTTCTGTATATGAAGAAAACACGTATAGCGGAACAACCTCTAACGAACAGGGAAAATACCAACTTAACATAAAAGAAGTTGGTAAAAACAAAATCACTTTTCAATATCTGGGATTCAAAACCCAAAAAATTGCCGTTTCTGCTGATTCAAAAACAATGACTTTAGATGTGAAAATGCTTGAAGAAAGTTTTGCATTAAATGAAGTTGTAATTGATCCAAAAAACAATCCTGCAAATGCTATTATAAAAAACGCAATTGCGAATAAAAAAGACAACTCAGATAAAACTGCGAGATTTACCGCAGATTTTTATTCGAAAGGAATGTTCAAAGTCAAAGATTTGCCTAAAAAAATTCTTGGCAAAAAAGTAGATCTTGGCGATGATATGTCATCAAATTTGGATTCTACAGGAACAGGAATTTTATATTTATCTGAAACTATTTCGAAAATTACTTTTGAAAAGCCTAATAAATTAAAAGAGAAAATTATTGCTTCTAAAATCTCCGGAAACAATAAAGGATACAGTTACAACACCGCATCTTTATCGACTTATGATTTTTATGATAACAATTTAGATTTCGACATCAAACTTATTTCTCCTATTGCAGATAATGGTTTCAGTTATTATAAATACAAACTTGAAGGCACTTTTTATGACGATAATAATCAACAAATCTATAAAATTAAAGTAATCCCAAAACGCGATAAAGAACCTGTTTTTGAAGGTTATATTTATATTGTTGATGACAGTTTTGCGATTTATGCGATTGATTTAGATATAAAAGGATATCGCATGAAAAATGAATTTACCGAAGTAATGAACTTAAAACAAAGCTTTAGTTACAATGCAAAAAATAAAATCTGGACAAAAAACGCACAAACTCTTGATTTTACTGCGGGAATCTTTGGAATAAAATTCTCCGGAAAATTCAATTACGTTTATTCTAATTATGAGTTTCCGAGTTCTTTTGAAAAGAAAACTTTTGGAAACGAAGTTGTGGCTTTTGAACTTAATGCCAATAAAAAAGATGAGGCTTTCTGGAATGAAATTCGCCCGATTCCGTTAACGCTTGAAGAAAGTACAGATTATACGAAGAAAGACAGTTTGCAAACTATTCGGAAATCTCAGAAATATACTGATTCAATAGATGCCAAAAACAACAAGTTCAAAGTGACGGACATCTTGATGGGTTATGATTATAAAAACACTTTCAAAAAATATTCATTTGATTATAAAGGATTATTAAATGTTACTTCATTGAGTTTTAATACTGTTCAGGGATTTAATTTAGATTCTGGTTTTTCGTTTAAAAAATGGAGTGAAAACGAAGGGAAAAATACGTCATTAAGTACCACTTTTAATTATGGCTTTTCAGATGAACGTTTTCGTGTTATTGGTGAATTCAGTCATAAATTCAACAATATAAATTACGCTACTATTTCGGCTTCGGGAGGGACTAAAACGGCGCAATTTAATAGCGCACAACCTATTAGTAAATTGGTAAATTCAATAAGTTCTTTATTTTTTAAAGATAATTATATGAAGTTGTACAATCTTGAATTTGCTCAAATTAATTATTCTCAAGATGTTTTAAACGGTGTGAATTTGATTGGAAAAGTGGCTTACGAGCAACGAAAACCTCTTTTCAATAGCACCGATTATTCTTTCTTTAAAAAAGATGATATTTATTCATCAAATAATCCGTTGGCGCCAAATGATTTTACAACTCCGGCTTTTGATCCGCATCATTTATTTAAAGCGTCGCTAAATGCCCAAATCAATTTTGGGAACAAATACATTTCAAGACCTGACGGAAGGTATAATTTTAAAGATGATAAATACACCACCGTCTTTTTAAGTTTTGAAAAGGCATTTGCTGCAAGCGAGAAAAAATATGAATTTGAACGAATTGGAGCTTCTGTACAATATGATTTATCTCTTGGAAATAAAGGAATTGTGGGAATGAATTTAAGAGCGGGAAAATTCTTTAATGCCGAAAATATTTCGTTTATCGATTACAGACATTTTAACGGAAACCAAACTCACATAGGAACAAGTGATCGTTATTTGAACGTTTTCAATTTAATGCCCTATTACGCGAACAGCACAAACGACAGTTATTTTGAAATGCATTCAGAATATAATGATACGGGGTTTATAATGAATAAAATCCCGCTATTGAATCTCTTGAAATCGACTATGAATTTAGGTTTTCACAGTTTAGCAATTCCGGACAGAAAACCTTATTCTGAATTTACTATAGGTTTAGACAATCTGGGATTTGGGAAATTTAAATTGTTCAGATTAGATTATGTTCATTCTTATCAAGGCGGATTTCAACAAAATGGTGTTGTATTTGGGCTGAAGATTTTGAATGTTCTGAATTAAAAAGTTGCTGAGTTACTGAGGTTCTAAGTTCCTAAGTTTTCACAATCTTGTCATCTCGACGTAGGAGAGATCACATCCGTTAAGAAGCACTATTGACGAGAAGCTGGATGTGACTTCTCCCACGTCGAAGTGACAAAAAAACCGCAAATTTCTTATTACTCAAGATTGCGTTAGGGATAGAAGCGATATCCTTTTTATTTTTCCTTTAAAAATAAAAAGATATAGCGGATAGCCCGACCGGAGGGAACGCCCAGAAAATAAAAATCCGCTTACTCAAAAGAATAAGCGGATTTTGATTTTTATCGTTTCTAAAGAAAACTTAGTACCTCAGCACTTAGAATCTTAGAAACTTTCTCAATGATAATCATCCGGTTCAATATGAATTAGAACATTTCCTAATTGCGGAATTTTTTCTCTTAAAGTGTCTTGTAATTTGTGTGACAAATCATGCCCTTCTTTTACTGAAATTTGTGCCGAAACTATCGCGTGAAGATCAACGTGGTATTTCATTCCGGCTTTACGAATAAAGCATTTTTCGGTTCCTAGAATCCCTTCAACTTTTAAAGATTTTACCCGAATTTCTTCGACTAAATCATCATTCATGTTTTCGTCCATTATTTCGCCAAGTGCAGGTCTGAAAATTTTATAACTGTTGTATAAGATAAAAAAAGCAGCAAAAAGCGCCGCCCAGTCATCTGCAGATTCATAACCTTTGCCCATAATCAGTGCAATCGAAATCCCTATAAACGCCGCTACAGATGTAATGGCATCACTGCGATGATGCCACGCATCTGCCGCAAGAGAGGAACTATTTGTTTCTTTACTTCGCTTCATTACTAAACGAAACGAATATTCTTTCCAGATAATAATTGCGGCCAGGATATATAAAGTCCATGATTTTGGCAAACCGTGCGGTTCCTGAATATTTGCAATACTTTCGTAACCAATAATTGTTGCCGAAGTAATCAAAAAGCCAACTACCAAAAAGGTAATTAAAGGTTCAGCGCGACCGTGTCCGTATGGATGGTTTTCATCGGCTGGTTTATTAGAATATTTGATTCCGAATAAAACCAAACAGGACGAAAATATATCCGCAGTCGACTCAATTGCATCTGCAATTAAGGCATAGGAATTGCCAAAAAAACCTGCCAGGCCTTTTATTATGGCTAAGCAGGTGTTCCCGACTATACTAAATATAGTAGCTTTTATAGCTGTTTGTTCATTTGTCATTTGCGCCTTTTAACAGATTTTAAATCAAGTTTTAAGATATAAAAACCATTAAGATATTAAGATTCATTAAGCCATTATAACTTAATTTCCCTTAACCTCTTAATGGTATTTTTAGAATATTTATTTAACTAAATATTTGTCTTTTATGCTCTAACAATTTTTGCTCCAATTGCTCTTAAACGTTCATCAATACGCTCGTATCCACGATCGATTTGTTCGATATTTTGTATTGTACTTGTTCCTTTTGCTGAAAGGGCTGCTATTAATAATGAAATCCCCGCACGAATATCAGGAGATGACATTGTTGTAGCTTTTAGTTGAGATTCAAAATTATGTCCCATAACGACCGCTCTGTGCGGATCACATAACATAATTTTTGCGCCCATATCGATTAATTTATCAACGAAAAACAAACGGCTTTCAAACATTTTCTGGTGAATTAACACATCGCCTTTTGCTTGTGTTGCCACAACCAAAACGATACTCAATAAATCAGGTGTAAATCCTGGCCAAGGCGCATCTGCAATTGTTAAAATAGAACCGTCAATATCTGTTTTTACTTCGTATCCGTTAACGTGAGCAGGAATATAAATATCATCACCACGTTTTTCGATTGTAATCCCTAATTTTCTAAATGTATTTGGGATTAACCCTAAGTTTTCCCAGCTTACATTTTTGATCGTGATTTCGCTTTTTGTCATCGCCGCAAGACCAATCCAAGAACCAATTTCAATCATATCCGGAAGGATTGTATGCTCACATCCTCCAAGGCTTTCAACACCTTCAATTGTCAATAAGTTAGATCCAACTCCTGTAATGTTAGCTCCCATAGAGTTTAACATTTTACACAATTGTTGTAAATAAGGCTCACAAGCTGCGTTGTAAACTGTAGTTCTTCCTTTAGCTAAAACAGCTGCCATAACAATGTTTGCTGTTCCTGTTACTGATGCTTCGTCAAGTAACATATCTGTTCCTTGTAATCCTCCTTCGGGAGTTTCTACTCCGTAAAAGTGATCTTCTCTATTGTATCTGAATTTTGCTCCAAGATTGATAAATCCTTCAAAGTGTGTATCTAATCTGCGACGGCCAATTTTATCTCCTCCTGGTTTTGGAATATATCCTTTTCCGAAACGTGCCAAAAGCGGTCCAACAATCATAATAGAACCACGAAGCGCGCCGCCTTCTTTTTTGAAAGCTTCGGTTTCTAAATATCCAACATTAACCTCATCGGCTTGAAACGTAATAGAACTTGGTTCATTTCGTTGAATTTTCACCCCTAAATTACCCAACAATGTGATTAATTTATTGATGTCAATAATATCGGGAATATTATTAATTTTCACTTTTTCCCCCGTTAAAAGCACGGCACATAAAATTTGTAATGCCTCATTTTTTGCTCCTTGCGGAGTGATTTCTCCTTTTAAAGGAATTCCTCCCTCGATTTTAAAAATTCCCATATTTCTCTTTTAGGTTCTTCTTTTTAAGTTGCTAAGGTTCTGAGCTAAAAAAACTTAGCAACTTAGCATCTTAGACACTTTTTTTTACTTCTGATTATTATTTTTTTGAAAAGGTTTTGGTTTTCCAGGTCCTTTAATATTTTTGTTGCTTTGGATTTTTGGCTGTCCCGGCGGCGTAATCTTGTTAGACATACGTTTGTTGGTACGCAATAAATCTGTTGTGTTTAAAAGCTCTTCTGTACTTTGCAATAAATTGATTTTCCCTTCAGACAATTCAAATAAATGTTCAAAAATCACATCATCTTTTACTGTGTCTTTATTCCAGCTCAAATATGATTTTTTCATGTGATTGGCAATTACCAATACCAATGCATTTTTCATTTCACCATCTTCCCATCTATTGGCAACATCTATCATATATTTGATATTATTACCATAAAATCTGTATTTAGGAAAGTTTTGCGGATATTGTAAAACATCAGGTTTTAGCTGTAATACATCTCTTGACGGAATTGGGTATGGAGATTCTACATTTAATTTAAAATCAGACATTATAAAAAGCTGATCCCATAATTTATGTTGAAAATCCGGTACATCACGCAAATGCGGATTCAGACTTCCCATTACCTGAATGATGTATTTCGCGGCTTTGTTACGCGTTTCTACATCTTCAATAATAGTAGCCTGATCGATCAGTTTTTGTAAATGACGACCATATTCCGGAATAAGTAAGCGCTGTCTTTCAGAATTATATTCTAAATTAAAAACAACGTCATTCGCGACTTCTTTTTTATATTTTTCGACCATAAGTTATAATGAAACTATACCTTCTATTGTAGAAACTTCTTTGTATTTGCTAATCACCTGGTCAGCACTATGCATTGTAACATCTACAGAAACACTGGTAAATTTACCTGTTTTAGATTTTGTTGTTTTAATTACCGCGCCTAAATTGTCAAAAGCTTTTTCAACCCGTTCGACATTATCGTTTACCGACGGCATTATAAATTTATACAAATATTCTGCAGGCCAAGTATTTGAGTTATCTAACTCTACCTTTAATCTTTCGTAAAATTCAGCGGTTTCTTTTTCTTTATCGTTTTCCATTCGTAATTAAAAATAAAGGCAAATATACGGTTTTGAGTTTAGATTTTAGATTTTTTTCTTTCGAAAAAGGCGCAAAGTTACAGAGGCGCAAAGGTGCAAAGAAAAAAGCTTTGTAACTTTATTTCTTTGTAAAATTTCCTCTTATATTTGAGAAAACATTGCACAGAAATTCACTCGAAAAGTCGCCAAGACGCGAAGTTTTTTTAGGTCATAATATCAAACTTTGCACTTTGCTACTTTGCACGATTAAAACACATCAGAATGAAAAAAATCCTTTTACTTTTTATAGCAATCATATTCAATAATATCCAGGCACAGGAAATCAAAACAATGACTTACTTCCAGAATGATACTATCAAACTGGATTTAGATTTGTATCTGCCTCAAAAGAAAACCAACGAAAAGATGCCGTTGATTATTTTTGCTTTTGGAGGAGGATTTTCCGGTGGGGAGCGCACGAGCGAGAAAGATTTTGGAATGTTTATGGCAAAAAACGGTTATGCAGTTGCGAGTATTTCATACAGTTTATATATGAAAGGAAAAGATTTTGGATGCAAAGGAACACTAACCGAAAAAATAAAGGCAATCCAAATTGGCGTAAGCGATATGTGGCAGGCAACTTCATTTTTGATCGAAAATGCCAATAAATACAATCTTGATGCTTCAAAAATATTTATTTCCGGAATCAGCGCCGGTGCCGAAATTGGTTTCCAAGCTTCGTTCTGGGATTATAAACTGATGAATTTATATAAAAATAATCTTCCTGAAAATTTCAAATACACAGGTTTTATTGGGGGTTCCGGAGCTATTCAGGATATTAATTTGATTACTAAAGAAAAGGCGATTCCGATGTTATTAGCACACGGAAATAATGATGATACAGTTCCTTATTGTGCAGGTTCACATAGATCTTGTCCAACAAATGCTTCGGGTTGGCTAATTCTTTTTGGATCTTATGCGGTTTATAATCATATGCATGATTTACATAAGGACATTGAACTGATTACTTTTTGTGGCGGCGGACATGAATTCTCCGGTTATCTTTTTCATCAGGGACAACAATATGTTTTGGATTTTGTAAATGATGTTTTGAAAGGAAAAAAATTCGAATCGCATATTATTATACCTTCGGAGAAAAAAGGCAAGGATTCTGGAAAATATTTGTTTTGTGAGTAATTAAGTTAAATCAAAAATGAAAATAATCTCTTTTATAGTTACACTATTCCTGCATTTTTCAATTATTCTTTCATTAAAGCTGTTAGATGATTTTAATTCAATTCTAATAATTTTATTTGCATCAATAATAATTGGATTAAGCATTAAACTTTTTCACAAAAACCGCAATATTAATTTAAATCATTTAGGCTGGGGAATTTTATATGGCTCAATATCTATATTGACTTTACTGATGATAACTATTAGTT
Source organism: Flavobacterium sp. (assembly GCF_043722275.1). GTDB lineage: Bacteria > Bacteroidota > Bacteroidia > Flavobacteriales > Flavobacteriaceae > Flavobacterium. The sequence continues at coordinate 12,331 of NZ_JAYSPC010000028.1, forward strand.
GGTTAGGATATAATTTCCCACAATAAACTTTATATGGCAATAAAACTGAATTATAAAAATTTCGAAATTGAACTATCTGATGCTCCAAATTACATCTTAAATTCCGCTGACAATTTGCGACAATATAAGAAAGTTTATTATGACCTGGAAAATCAATTCCGGACGACAAGTAAATATGCCATTATTGTTAAAGAATTTAATATTGAAGTTACCAGTACAATAATATGTGAGAGTGGTGGAGCGACTGGAATTAGCAAAAGATCTTTTATTCTCGAAGATGATAAAATATGGATTCTTATCTGTAATAAAATTTATTGTTTAGAAGTTTTTTCTTTAGAATTAATATGGCAGAAAGAATTCGACGCTTTTACAAATTTCTCTATTCATAAACTCGAAAATGATTTTATAATTCATGGAGAATTAGAAATTTTTAGAATTACAAAAGAAGGAGAAATTGTTTGGTGTTTTGGCGGAAGAGATATTTGGCTGAATACTGAAGGCAAAACCGAATTCTGTATTGAAAAAAACGGAATAAGATTATTTGATTTTGAATCGAATGAATATGTTCTCGACTTTGAAGGGAACCAGATAGAAGATAATCCTAGAATAATTCACAAAAACATTAAAAAGAAATGGTGGAATATATTTGGCTAAAGCCGAAAACGAACTAACCCATAAATCCGCTCGTTAAAACCTACGGCTAGTCAAAAATTGATTCTGTTTTCTCTACAAGGTTTTCAAAAACCCTGCAAATCCTAAAATCCACATATTAACACTACAATTTCATAAACTGGACTAAAGTCCAGCCCTACAATATTTACCAACTCTACGACTCTTTGGATTTAGTTCCAGAGGAACGATTTATTTTGTAGAGCTAGATTTTAGCCCAATTGCTAAAGTCCACCCTACAATATTTACCAACTCTACGACTCTTTGCATTTAGCTCCAGAGAAACGATTTATTTTGTAGAGCCTGACTTTAGTCCAGTTGTTAAAGTCCAGCCATACAATATTTACCAACTCTACGACTCTTTGCATTTAGTTCCAGAGGAACGATTTATTTTCTAGAGCTGGACTTCAGTCCAATTGCTAAAGTCCAGCCATACAATATTTACCAACTCTGCGACTCTTGCATTTAGTTCCAGAGGAACGATTTATTTTCTAGAGCTAGATTTTAGCCCAATTGCTAAAGTCCACCCCACAATATTTACCAACTCTACGTCTCTTTGGATTTAGTTCCAGAGGAACGATTTATTTTGTAGAGCTGGACTTTAGTCCAGTTGCAATAATATTTACCACACCTATTGCCGATTTTTATTTTATTAATTTTATTAGCAAACGTCCAGAATCTTTGAGAGAAATCCTTTTGCTTTTTAAAGAAAAAAGCAAAACATTGTAGCAGACAACACGTCCCGAAGTCTCGGGATTTACCTAAAATTGCGAAATCGTTCGCTTAAGACGAAATAAACTTTTTAAATATCAATAAGTTTAGGTAAATTTGCGCTTTATTTTTAGAAAGTGCAAAAACAAATCATAGTTCTCATTGGTGGCCCGGGAACGGGAAAATCTACTCTTATCAACGAATTGGTAGCTCGTGGCTACTGTTGTTATCCTGAAATTTCCAGACAAGTTACACTCGAAGCTCAGCAGCGAGGTATCGATCAATTGTTTCTGGAACAACCTTTATTATTTAGCGAAATGTTGCTGGAAGGTCGTATTAAACAATTTCAAGATGCTGGTCAGGAACCTGATAATGTAGTTTTTATAGATCGCGGAATTCCTGACGTTGTAGCTTATATGGATTATATTGGCGATGATTATCCTGAGCATTTTACAAAAGCTTGTGAAGATTTTAAATATACCAAAACTTTTATTTTACCACCTTGGGAAGAAATTTACGAATGCGACACTGAACGCTACGAGAATTTTGAGCAAGCTTTGACAATACAAAAACACCTTGTTGACACCTATAAAAAATACGGTTACGACTTAATTGAAGTACCTAAAGATACGGTGGAGAACAGAATTCTTTATATCTTAGATAAAATTTAGGCGCGTTTTAAAGTTGCAAAACTAGAAACTGATTTTCTAAATTTTTTAACTTTAAAACGAGACCAATGCCAGAAGCGCAGGAAATTCTTTTAAAATACTGGAAACACGACAGTTTTAGACCGTTGCAAAAGGAGATTATTGACTCGGTTTTAGACGGTCAGGATACTTTTGCACTGCTCCCAACCGGAGGCGGAAAATCGATTTGTTTCCAGGTTCCGGCAATGATGCAGGAAGGTATCTGTCTTGTTGTTTCGCCTTTGGTCGCCTTGATGAAAGATCAGGTGGCGAATTTACAAAAGCGAAATATTAAAGCGATTGCACTTACCGGAGGAATTCATACTGAGGAAATCATTGATCTTCTGGACAATTGCCAATATGGGAATTATAAATTTTTATATCTTTCTCCGGAACGGCTTCAGTCTGATTGGATATTGGAACGCATTAAAAATCTCCCAATTAATTTAATTGCTATTGACGAAGCGCATTGTGTTTCGCAATGGGGACACGATTTTCGTCCGGCTTATTTGAAAATTTCGGAACTTAAAAAATACTTCCCTAAGATTCCGTTTTTGGCTTTGACTGCAACGGCAACTCCGAGAGTTATTGAAGATATTAAAACCGAATTAGGCTTGAAGGATCCGATACTTTTTCAGCAATCTTTTGAAAGAAAAAATATTGCTTATATGGTTTTTGAAGTCGAAGACAAACTATATCGTACAGAACAAATTTTAAAGAAAAACCCACAGCCTTCTATTATATATGTACGAAACAGAAAATCGTGCCTGAATATGTCAACTCAATTGCAATCGTTAGGATTCAAGGCAACGTATTATCACGGTGGACTTTCGGCAAAAGAAAAAGACAAAAACATGGAATTGTGGATGTCTGAACAAGCGCAGGTTATTGTTGCTACAAATGCGTTTGGAATGGGAATTGACAAAGACAACGTAAAAACGGTTATTCATACACAATTGCCTGAAAATATCGAAAATTATTATCAGGAATCCGGAAGAGCGGGACGTAATGGCGAAAAAGCTTTTTCGGTGGTTTTGACGAATTCATCTGATGGAAATCAATCAGAGCAGCAATTTTTAAGCATTCTGCCAGATAAAAAGTTTCTGAACACAGTCTATATAAAGCTTTGCAATTATTTTCAGATTGCTTATGGTGAAGGTTTAAACGATTCATTTTCGTTTAAACTGAATCATTTTTGCCAGAAATACGACTTCCCTACTCTTAAAACTTATAATGCTTTGCAGTTTTTGAATCAACAGGGAATTATTACAATGTCACAGGAATTTTCTGAAAAGATTACAATGCAGTTTTTATTGGAATCAAAAGAAGTTATTCGTTATATGAGTTTAAACTCAAATGACGAAGAAATTATGCTTGCGATTTTAAGAACGTATCCCGGAATTTACGAAATGAAAACGCCTTTTAATATTTCGCTGATTGCTAAAAAATCAAATCATTCTGAGGAACAAGTTTCGGTAGTTCTGGAAAAACTGAACGAGAAAAATATTATCGAATACAAATCAAAAAATAACGACGCAACTATATTATTTAATGAAGTTCGCGAAGATGATTTGACAATTAACAGGGTTTCAAAATATCTTGAAAAACAAAATCAGCTTAAAAAAGACCAGCTTTTATCTGTGCTACATTATATAAAGGACAATAAAACCTGCAAGAACCGATTGATTTTGGATTATTTTGGAGAAGAAACCACTCAGAATTGTGGCGTCTGCTCCTATTGTATTACACAAAAAGGTAAAATTACAGAAGCTGATTCTATTGCAGATAAAATTTTGCATCAGTTGAAAACGGCGGCTTTATCATCAAGAGAAATTCAAACAAAAATAAAACTAGACGCTAACGATGTTGTTGTTGCGCTTCAGGAATTACTGAAAAACAATTACATCACCGTTCAGGCGAATAATAAATATACTTTAAAATTATAATGGAAAAATTAAGAATCATATTTATGGGAACTCCGGAATTTGCCGTTGGCATTCTGGACACCATTATTAAAAACGATTATGAAGTTGTTGGCGTTATTACAGCGGCAGATAAACCGGCAGGACGTGGACAAAAAATAAAATATTCGGCAGTGAAGGAATATGCATTGGCGAACAACCTTACTTTATTGCAACCAACAAATTTAAAAGACGAAAATTTTCTTGCCGAATTGAAAGCATTAAACGCCAATTTACAAATTGTTGTTGCTTTTAGAATGTTGCCAAAAGTAGTTTGGGAAATGCCAAGTCTTGGAACCTTTAATCTTCATGCTTCTTTATTGCCAAATTATCGCGGAGCTGCGCCTATTAACTGGGCAATTATTAATGGAGAAACTAAAACGGGAGTTACAACTTTTTTTATTGATGATAAAATAGATACCGGAGCGATGATCTTAAATTCAGAGATTGCGATTGAGCCGGAAGAAAATGCGGGACAATTACATGACCGATTAATGTTGTTAGGAAGTGAAACTGTAATTGACACATTAAAAGTGATCGAAAACGGAAGTGTAACTACAACGATTCAGGAAGACGACATAGAAATTAAAACTGCTTACAAATTAAACAAGGAAAATTGTAAGATCGACTGGACAAAATCAGGCGATGAAATTAATAATTTGATCCGCGGTTTAAGTCCTTATCCTGCTTCATGGTGTTTCCTGAAAGATAAAAATGAAGAATTAAGCATCAAAATATACGAATCAAAACTGGTTGAGGAAGATCATTCTTATGAGATTGGAAGCTTGATTAGCAGCAAAAAAGAAATCAAAATTGCGATCAAAAATGGTTTTGTTCAGCTTTTGAGTTTGCAATTACCCGGAAAAAAGAGAATGCAAGTTGCTGAATTGCTAAATGGCATAACTTTTACTGATACCGCAAAAGTCTATTAAGGTCAGTAAAACAGGGGTTTTTACCTGTTTTTGCCTGATAATCAGTTAGCGTTATGAACAAAAAAAGCAAGTTATTAACAATTTTTGCTAAAATTAAAGAAAACACTTGCAAGGAACGGATTTCCTACTAAATTTGTGTATTAACAATTTTTTTTAACCAACAATTAATAACTAATTATTATGAACAAATCAGAATTAATCGATGCTATCGCTGCTGATGCAGGAATTACAAAAGCTGCGGCAAAATTAGCTTTAGAATCATTTTTAGGAAACGTAGGAGCTACTTTGAAAAAAGGTGGTAGAGTTTCTTTAGTAGGTTTTGGATCTTGGTCAGTATCTGCTAGAGCTGCTAGAGACGGAAGAAACCCTCAAACTGGAAAAACTATTCAAATCGCTGCTAAGAATGTTGTAAAATTCAAAGCCGGAGCTGAATTAGAAGGTGCAGTGAACTAAGTAAGAAAGTTCTCTAAACTTATAATATAATCAAAACCTTCCTCATGGAGGGTTTTTTTATGCGGTTTAACGATTTTATTTGGGTTTTTAAATATTTTATTATTAAATTTAATAAAAATTGTAGCCGTATGATTTCAGAAAAATTAAAAAAAGGACACCTGCTTATTGCCGAACCTTCTATAATTGGAGATTTATCTTTTAATAGATCGGTAATTTTATTAGCAGACCATAACAAAGAAGGATCAATAGGTTTTATCATTAATAAACCATTAAAATATACTATTAATGATTTAATACCTGAGATTGATGCCAGTTTCAAAATATATAACGGAGGTCCTGTTGAACAGGACAATCTTTATTTTATTCACAATATCCCGGAATTGATACCTAATAGTGTCGAGATTTCAAATGGGATTTATTGGGGAGGTGACTTTGAATCGACTAAAGACTTAATAAACGACGGATCTATTGGTAAAAACAATATTCGCTTTTTCTTAGGTTATACCGGTTGGGACGAAAATCAGCTTGAGAATGAAATGCAGGGAAACTCCTGGATCATTACTGATAATAGTTATAAAAACAAAATTATTGGTAAATCGACCACCCATTTTTGGAAAGAGCAAATTATTGAGCTCGGCGGTGATTATGTTATATGGTCGAATGCACCTGAAAATCCATATCTGAATTAATTTTCAGAAATGGATTCATTTAGTTTCTGCACTAATAAATGCGCCAGATTACTTGTAAACTCCTTTTTCCGGTATTTAGTTATCGGTTGTATCCCTGTGATTACATTTGTTAGAAATAATTCGTCAGCTTTTTGAAGATCAAATGGCGAAATTATTTCTTCAAGCACTTCTATGCCTTCTACTTTCTTAGCCAAAGCTAATATTTGTTTACGCATAATTCCGTTCAGGCAACCTTCAGAAATTGGCGGCGTGATTAATTTCTTGCCCATCACCATAAATAAATTGCCTTGCAATGCTTCTACCACATTTTTAGCATCATTTATTAAAAGGCAGTTTGCCAGACCATTTTCATGAGCAAAAATACTCCCGGTAACATTTATCAATTTATTAGTCGTTTTAATCGACGATAATAACTGTTTTGTTACATAGAAGTCTTTGTACAAATCAACTTCATATTCAGCCGTATTTAGGATATAAGAAACGTTTTCAAGAGAAGTTGCGTGAATTAAATACGACACTTCATTTGTTTTAGGCAAATATAAACCTCCATCGTTTCTAAAAACGGTGATTCTGGCTCTTGCCGATGCCGAAATTCCTTTTTGATTTACGAGGTTTAAAACCTGTTCTTCAAAAAATTCCATAGTAAAGTTCATCGGAATTTCCATTCTCACAACACGCATTGAAGCCATTAATCTAAAATAATGATCTTCAAGAAATAAGATTTTATTATTGACTATTTTTAGCGTTTCAAAAACACCATCGCCGTACAAAAAAGCACGATTTTGAGTTAATACATTCTCTTCTTGTGCTACTATGTTTCCGTTAAAATTGATCATAAAAAAACCCTGAATTTTGTTCAGGGCAAATATAAGATATAAAATAGAAATTTACTAAACAGATCCTATAAGATGTTTCAGGTCTGAGATCTGATTCTCCCACAATTGTTTAGCTTCTCCTACTTCTTCTTTTTCAGCGAAATCGACTACCATTAGCGATACATCTTTAGTTAATTCATCAACTAAAATATGTAATTCAAAAAAATACTCCGTGTCTTTACTGCTTTCGTCAACCCATTTGAATTTTACTTTTTCTCCTGTTTTTTTAGAAGCCAAACGCGCTTTTTCCTGCGAGTCATTCCAAATGAAAGTAAAAAATTCGCCTCTTGAATTTACATTGTCTGCAAACCATTCTGACAAACCCGATGGCGTTGATATATATTGATATAATAATTGCGGCGAAGAATTTATGGGAAACTCGATTTCGTAACGTATTTTTTGCTCCATGTGCTACTTTTAATTTTTTCGAAATATAAGAATATATGTCCAAAAACAATGCATTTTTAAAAATATTTTTTTTTCTTCATTTTATTCTTGTAAGCTTTAATAATATTTCTATCTTTGCACCCGCAATGAGGAACACGGTTCGCTTGCAATCTTGGCGAGGTAGCTCAGTTGGTTAGAGCGCAGGATTCATAACCCTGAGGTCACGGGTTCAACTCCCGTCCTCGCTACAAAAAACAAACCCCTAATCATCAATTGATTAGGGGTTTTTTATTTGAATATTGTTTCTAAAAGAGTAACTTTAAACCATCTTATTATAGATTTACTTAAATTAGATACAAATAATTCAATCAAATTAAAGCGAACGTAACGACGATTAGCGTCATTAAAATAAAATTTGAAAATTAATTAATTTTAGACAACATGGATATAGTCAAATTTAAAATCACATCAAAAACGATAAAAGTAGAAGTACGCAATTCGAATAATTACGTTTTTAATTTCAATACTGCTTTAGAAATTGAAAAAGAAGACAAAGATGTTTTATTAAGACTATATAATGCATTAGATATGCTTTTTAAGAAAGAAACTCCTGCCGAATCAAAAAACTACATTTCGCCAAACCAAACTAATATATTAGATCAAATTTCTGCTGTTGATGGTTTAGAAGAAGGAAAATAAAATCATCTAAAGTTCTAATTTCATTTCAAATATATAAATATATATTTTCTTACAAAATTTTCAAATATAGTAGGTTTTATAGGTTTTTAAAATTAAATTTGCCATTCAGTTTTAATAAAAATAATGGAAAATTTAATTAATTCGTCATATGAATTCGAACTAGTTGACAATAATTTAACAAATGTAAAATATGATTTTGTAAGTATTGGTAAAAGGCAAATACCAAAAAGAGTTGCATTCAGACAATATGATGCTTTAGGACTTGAAAAATATTATAATTTAGGTTTTGGAAATTTAAGTATTGATGAAAATGGAAATGAAAAAGTATCTGATATGTCAAGAGAAAATAATTTGGGTGACAAGGATAGGGTATTAAACACGGTTTTTACCTGTGCTTTAGATTTTCTCTCACTATCTCCAAATTCAATTGTAACTTTTTACGGAAATACATTTTCAAAACATAGAATATATAAAACAAGCTTAAATAAAAACTTATTTGCACTACAAGAATATTTTATTGTTAAAGGAGGAATAATAGAGAATCTAAAAGTAAAAGAAACTATAGAAGGAAAAGATGTGTTATCAAAAATAAACATTGACAATATTATTTATGAAATATACATCCCTAATAATAGTAGCAACTACAGTTTTATAACATTTGAACTTATTGAAACACTAAAATAATTTCAGTACATTTACAACATACTATTTTTTTATTATGAAAGATATATTAAAAAACCTTTTAGAGAAATCTGGAAAAAAGACAGCTGTTACTTTTGCAAATAAAGACAAAAGAAATTCTTTAGACGAATCATTTGGAAAGAACAAAATAGAAATCGCTTCTAAATTTATTGGAAATGATGAAAATTCTGTTGCTCTATCTAAAAAACTAGCAGAAACTCGCTAAAAAATAACACAAGAAAAATAATTACCTTACTCAAAACCTAGTTACATCACAAAAAATCTTTTGTAAATATTCTCAATTGAGATTTTAATTTTATGCTAAATCATAAAAATGTATCGTACATCTTCAGAAATGTGTTTTACCAAACCTAAAAAATTTTAAAGAATTTTAGATATCTTTGAACTATGAGCACAGTAACAAAACCATATCATATAGGGCGAAAAATTAGCCGTATTCGTGAACTGAAAGACATGAAACAAGAAGCTTTGGCGCAAGCTTTAGGAACAAATCAACAAGCGGTTTCGGCTATAGAAAACAGCGAAACTATTGATGAAGAAAAACTTATAGATGTTGCAAAAGCACTTGGTGTAAGTGTAGAAGCAATTAAAAATTTCTCAGAGGAAGGTATGATTAGCTATTTTAATACTTTTAATGATACTACTGTTAATGGTATCGTTAATGCTGGAACTAATTATGAATGTACTTTTCATCCATTGGATAAATTAATGGAATCAGTAGACGAAAACAAAAAGCTTTACGAACGTTTGCTGCAATCTGAAAAAGATAAAATCGAATACTTAGAAAAATTATTACAAGGAAAATAATACTTTTTCTTCCAACTTATTATATAAAAGCTACGCAAAGTCATTGACTTTGCGTATTTTTTTTCAAAAAATTTTATTTAATTTCATCTTTTTATTGTCGGAATTTTTTCTGTCAAATGTTTCCAATATCGTTTTGGCAAATGCTGAAGATGAACACGCATATTTTTTCTTGATTCAATATTTACACTGCTAAAATATTGTTTCCATAAATGCTGAAAAAGTTCTTCGCCTTCATCGCAGACTTCGGCTAAAAATTTTGATGAATTCGATTCTGTATTAAATTGAAGCTGAACGGTTTGAACATTTTCAAGATCATAATAAATTCCGTATTTACGTTTTGTATCATATATTAACCAACGCTGATCTGCGTATCGGTTTTTAAAATGAGTTTCGATCAATGGCAAAACATCACAATCGGGCTCAACAACTGCATAATACAATTCGTCTTTGGTTAACTTGAACCTGACAAAAGCTTCCATTCGGTGACTTTCTTTTCCGGTTAATCGTGCGGCTTTTTTTATACCTAAAACCGCATCGTTGCTTAAATCTCCTTCAATATTTATGGGACTTGCGAGTACATATTTCACAAACTGAAACATGGTTTCGTCAATCTGCTTTACTTCTGACATAAAAGCTTTGTAAATATTCGAAAGCCCTTCTGCCGAAAGGCGTTTCTGTAAACCACTTAAAACGCGTTTTGCTTTTTCAGGATCTGTTGCTGTAAAATGTGTCGTTGAAAAAAGTAACGAATCTGAGACTTCATTTTTGACAAAAACAATATCATTCAATTTGTATTCGTAGATTTCAAATACTGCTGTGAGCCATCCTTCGTAGGTACTGTCGTAAATTACTTGTGTCATTTTGATTAAAATAAAGCAAGTTGGTTCGAGAAATCGTTTTTATATTTGCTTTTTTGAGAGTTTAAAATATGACTTTTGATTTGTATCGAAGTTAAATCTTTCTGCAATTGAAACGGAGTCGCAAATGCCAGAAAATATTTGGCGCGCGAATACGCAATTCCTAATTTTTGCAAATCCTGAGGCATTAGTTTTTTAAATTGTCGTGCCGCCACAATTTTATTGGCACTTAAAAAACCAATTCCGGGAATTCGTTTTATGAGTTCTAAATCAGCAGTATTGATATCGACCGGAAATTGATTCAGGTTTCGCAACGCCCATCCTAATTTAGGATCTATATCCAGATCAAGATTAGGCTGATTGAATCCTACCATTTCATTTACATTAAATCCGTAATAGCGAATCAGCCAATCTGCCTGATACAAACGGTTTTCGCGAATTATAGGAACCGGCGTTCCTATTGCCGGAAGTCGGTTATCATCGCTAATAGGCACATATCCTGAATAATACACGCGTTTCATATTCATTTGCTGGTAAAAATAATTTGCCATGCCTAAAATTTCAAGATCACTTTCCTTAGTTGCACCAATTACCATTTGTGTACTTTGACCTGCGGGAGCAAAAAGCGGTGCTTTATAATTGAGTTTCTTTTCTTCTTTATACCCTACTATTGCATTTTTAAGGTATTCCATTGGTTTAATCACATCTTTGTGATTTTTATCAGGCGCCAGTAATTTCAGACTTTGTTCTGTTGGCATTTCGACATTTACACTTAAACGATCTGCATATAATCCAGCTTCCTTCAGCAATTCGTCGCTTGCTCCGGGAATGGCTTTTAGGTGAATATATCCATTAAAATTATGTTCTAATCTTAATTTTTTTGCGATTCTAACCAAACGTTCCATTGTATAATCGGCGTTATCAAAAATGCCGGAACTTAAAAAAAGTCCTTCAATATAATTTCTTCTGTAAAATCCTATGGTAAGATCAACAACCTCTTCAACCGTAAAAGCAGCGCGTTTAATGTCGTTGCTTTTTCGGCTTACACAATATGCGCAGTCAAAAATGCAATAATTTGTCAGTAAAATTTTTAGCAGAGAAACACATCGGCCATCTTCTGTAAATGAGTGGCAAATACCATATCCTTTAGCGTCGCCTAATCCTTTATCTTTATTTTTTCGATTGCTTAAAGCGGAGGAACATGACACATCATATTTTGCGGCATCAGCTAAAATGCCCAACTTCTCCATCACTCTTTCATGTACCATTTTGCGTCTTTTTAGTGGTTTAAAAACTAAATTTGTTTAACGTCAAAACTACTATTTAAAGACAAAAAAAGATTGATTTTAGTTGTTCCAAATTGTATCAAATTTCAACAACTCAATCACAAATAACTGATTATTAAATTGAAGTCCTGTTTTTTCTTCTGCCAATTAGATGGTGTCTAAATATAAAAACGCCTTTAATCTTAAACTGATTAAAGGCGTTTTTATATTTTATTAATATTCAAAATGGAAAACATTAATTTAGAAATTATTTAACCCTTTTACCGAGAAATTAATTGGAAAAATCCGTTTTTATCAGCGTTTTCGCTTTAGCGAATCAGTAAAATCAGCGACTAATTTGACGCGGATAAAACAGATTTACTTCGTAAAAAACACGGATAAAAACAGATTTGATTTGCAATAATTTTATTTCTAAGATTATCATTTTAGAAGTTCTTAGATTTAACTTTAAAAAGTTACAAATTTTACTCCTAAACTAAACCATCTTGAAGGAAGCGGAACCGCGCCAACTTCATAATATGTTGTATTGAAAATATTTTGTGCATCAACATAAACGGTAAATTTTTTAATAGATTGGCTTACTCTAAAATCATTCACCCAATATGATGGTCCGGTTACTCTTTGACTAAAACGAGTCGCAAATAAAGCCGTAAAATTTTTATGCTGAAAATCGATTGTATTCGTTATTTGATGTTCTAATGATGAAACCGAATATTTTGAATAAACTACCGGAATAACATCCTGAAATTCAAAATCTAAATACGAATATGCAAGACTAATATTCAGTTTAGATTCGCTGGATAAATTAGCATTGTAATTCGTACGCAAGTTGAAACCATTGGTATTCAGGTTTCCGTAATTATTACTTTGGTAAGGTTCTGTGGTTACGTTTCTTGTCCAGTCTATAAAATTCTTGATTTTTCTATAGAAATAATTCGCATTAAAATTAAAATTACGTTTGATGTATTTGAAACCAATTTCGCTTTGAAAAGCATTTTCGGTTTCAAGATTAGGATTCCCAATATTTCCCGGACGCTGGTTTAAATATAAATCTGTAAACGACGGAATACGTTGGCTTGTTCCAATATTCCCGATGATTTTAAAAGCATCTGTAATGGCGTAACTTGCGTCAAATCCCGGATAAACCTGCCATTTATAATCTGAATTATAATTTAAATAGGCGCCAAAATTCACATCAAGTTTCTCTATAAAAGTGGTTTTATATTGCATATAAAGTCCGTAATTCTCCCGATTATGATCGCCAATATTTGATGAACTTATATCTTCGCTTCTTGCTTCGGCTCCAAAACCAAGTTCTCCGTTTTCCATTTTATATGATGTATTCACTTCGGCCGCAAATGAGTTGGTATAATGCTGGCTTCTGCCCGCTTTAAGATTGGCAATTCCGTAATAACGGTAATCGTCATAATTATATCTGTAGCTCAATCTGGGCATTAACGTCCATTTTTCAGATAACTGATGTTTCGATTGCACATTTGCAAAAGTAGTCTGTACAACTTCGCTTGAGTTTTTATCGCCCGGAGCAGCATAAAATCCGTTCGCGCCAAAACCATTATTGATGTAACCAAATGAACTTAAAATTTCGTTTTTATCGTTCAATTGATAATTTCCCTGATAAAATATTTTATTATTTTCAAAAGCGGTATTGTAACGATATCCGTTGCTTTTATCGTGAGATGCAAAAAGCGAATGTTGCTGTTTTTCCTTGCTCAAAACTCCGCCAACCTGAATTCCGCTGCCATAAAAAGTATCTCCGGTATCTTGTGTATCTTTTTCAAAATTTGAACCAGCATACGTATTTACTAAAATTCCGGATTTCATTGGTTTTTTAGTAATAATATTAATCGCGCCGGTCAAACTATTGATTCCATAAGTCATCGCTGCCGGACCACGAATTATTTCGATTCTTTCGATTACCTCAACCGGAATAGGCAGATTCAGCATATTGTGCGCCGTTTGAGAATCGATAATTTTACTTCCGTTTAAAAGTACAACGGTTTGTTCAAAGCTTCCGCCGTCAATACTTACGTCAGCCTGACTCCCAAAAGGTCCTCTTTGTCTTAAGTCAACGCCATTTGCATATTGCAGAATTTCCTGAACAGATCGTCCCGGTAATTTTGCAATTGTGGCTTTATCAATTACATAAACGTTTCGGTTTTTCTTAGAAATTGGCGTGCTAAATCTATTTTCATGAATAATTACTTCATCAATATTAATGGTGTCTTTTTGCACCTGAGCTTGTAAACCAAGACTTAAGAGAGTCAGTATTGCAAAATAAAGTTTTGTCATTTGTTTTATTTTTTTGCAAAAGTAGTATCTTGCCGTACTACTAATGTATACCAGTTTTACAAAAATGGATAGTCCGGTTCAAATTCCTTTTAAAAGTTTCATTCAGCTTAAGCCCGAAGATGCAACTGCTTTATATCTGCAAATTGTTTTTGAGTTTATAAAAGCGATACAAACAGGTTTACTTCCTGAAGGCACAAAACTTCCGGGAACCCGCATTTTATGCAAATTATTACAGATTAACAGAAACACTTTGATTAAAGCTTTTCAGGATTTAGAACTGCAAGGCTGGATCGAAATTTTACCCAATAAGGGAACTTTTATCTTATCAGAAAAAAAAGAAAAAAAGAAAACCGATTATATTTCCGCAGAAAAAAATAGTTCACAAAGTGCCGCTTTTACCTTTAAACATTCGACGATTCTTGAAGATCCAAAAGAAATAAGCACTTTACCATATCAATTCAACGACGGTTTACCCGATTTACGGTTGGTACAAACTGATGTTCTCGCAAGGCTTTATGTTTCAAAACTAAAAAGCCAGAAAAGCACTAAAACATGGGAACAAGTTCAAACAGCATCTCATTTGAATTTTAAAACCCAATTTTCTAATTTTTTAAATGTAACACGAGGAATTCGGATTTCGACCTCAAATTTACTCACCACAAATAGTCACGAAATTAGTTTGTATCTGGTTACCAAATTATTGATTTCGCCGGGCGATAAAGTAGTGGTTGCTTCTCCGGGTTATTATATTTCAAACATGACATTATCTGATAGTGGCGCACAAATTATCACGATACCGGTTGATAAGGACGGAATCAATACGGAAGATCTCAAACAAATTTGCGAGAAACATCAAATCAGAATTTTGTATCTGACCTCAAATTATCATTATCCTACAACAACTTCGCTGAGCGCTAAAAGACGTATGGAAATTTTAGAATTGGCTAATCGCTACGGATTTGTGATTATAGAGGATGATTATGATTTTGATTTCCACTATGATAACAATCCCGTATTGCCTCTCGCCGCTTTAGATTCAAATGAAAGGGTGGTTTATATCGGGTCATTTGGCAGGTCTTTGCCGGCGGGTTTTGGTTATGGTTTTATTGCAGCGCCTTCAGCATTTATAAAGGAACTTGAAAAACACCAAAATATTCTTGAACCGGGAATTGATGTTATCAAGGAACAGGTTTTAACCGATTGGATTAAGGAAGGTGAAGTACATCGTCTTTCTAAGAAAAATAAAAAGATTTACAAAGAACGCCGGGATTATTTTGTTTTGTTGCTGAAAGAAAAACTGGAAGGGAAAATTAAATTTCAGGTTCCGGTTCGGGGTTTGGCAATTTGGGTGGAATGGCTGGATAATTTCAATTTGATAAGGCTGCAAAAACAATGTGCTATAAATGGTTTATTTTTACCGAAGACGATTTTATATCAAACTAAAAATCTTACGGCCACGCGTTTGGGTTTTGGACATTTTAACGAAGCTGAAATGAAAAATGCGGTTGAAATTTTACGCCAATCTCTTGATGAGATTATTTGAAATAATTTATTAATCACATAGAAATATAGATTTTATAGAAAAAGAAACATGTCTTTCAAATAGCCATTTCAATTTCATTAAGTCAAGAAAAAATCAATAATGTTATGCCGAACAAATCTCTCGCAAAATCGCCATGCATTGTCATCCGATTTCTATGATAAAACCAAATCTTTTTTTCAGGAGCTAATCCCGCTACCGAAGCCTCGGGACGTTCCAATCTTTTGTGGCTCCCGAAGCCTCGGGACCGCCACAAAAGGATTTTCACTTCTATCGGGGCTAGGGCAATCATTTTCATAATAATGTTTTCGTTTAGTATGTCATTTCGACGAAGGAGAAATCTCCACAAGTAACTCCGTGATGTGAATCCAATCTTTGTCGAGCTTCTCACGGAAATTTCTCCTGCGTAAATGACAAGATTGCGTTCGAGCTTTGGGTCTAACACCTTTACGAGATTAATTTTATTTTCTAAAAAGCTTAACTTAATAACATAGATACTAACACGCCTTTTTTAGGTATAAAAAATCTATGTTTCTATGTGTTGAAATAATTAGCCTAAAATCTAAACTGCTTTTATATTTTTTTAGATTTAAATTTTATTCTAAAAAAACAGGTATTTATACGTAGTGTTATAAATGTTAAAATAACGATTTTTGTTTCAGATTACGAGAAACCGTAAACTATTCTTAATAAAGTGTCATAAATTAGCTAAACATTAGCTCAAAAATCATAAATCGTTACACATTTAAACCTGAAAATTTAAAACTATGAAAAACCTTTGGTGTTGGCGTTGTAAAATGGAAGTTCCTATGCTTAATGAAGAGGAATATAAAGTTGCGTCTAAACTCTATCGTGATGGTTTTGAGAAAGGTAAATGCAGTATGACCAGAAAAATACGTTTCAAAGATTTACTTGACTATTATAAAGATCTGACAGGATTTGAAATAAACAATCCTAACGCAATTATGCATCATCGCATAGAACTTTACGGTTCTGAATGCGAAAGTTGTTCTAAACCTTACAGAACTCCTAAGGCTTCTTTTTGTGCCGCATGCGGAAATAAAAGAGAATCTAAATTAATTAACTACGCTGAAACTTTACACGAAGAATCTCCAAAATGGTGGCAAAGATTATTGGTTTTAAATAGAGCTGATTAATTATTATTATTATGTAATTTTACTTACATTTAGAAGAAAACTTAAATGATAAGGATCAATTATAAAATTCAATTTTGTCTGTTTGCCATTTCCCTTTTCTTTATTGGAATTGGAATCTACGATACGTCAAATGATGGATTAAAAACAGGAAAAGAACTTTTTTGGCAAATTTCTCATTTTGTTCCGTTTGTAATGGGAGCAATTATTTTTGGAAGTAATTTATATTTTAAACGAATTGAAAATTAATTACTACAAACCTTTACAATTCCGACAAAGGAGGAATCTCATGTGCTGAATCGACAAAGAATTACTTTCTTACGGAGTTTCTTGCGAAGATTCCTCCTTCGTCGGGAATGACAGATTATGGTAATTGCTAAATCTAAAAATAATCGCTTTTCTTTATGGAGTTTCTTGATGAGATTCCTCCTTCGTCGGAATGACAAGATTATGGTAATTGCTAAGTTTAAAAAGAATCACTTTTCTTTATGAAATTTCTTGATGAGATTCTTCCTTCGTCGGAATGACAAGATTATGGTAATTAGGATTTTTCCATAATGTCAAAAAATGCGTTAAAATACTTTTTGGATAGTTGTTTTTCGACAATAAAAAATACTTTTGTTAGAAAGGAAAAACAACGACTTATTACAACCAGAAAATATAATGTATGGATTACGAAAAATTCATCTTCTGCCTCGAAGGTGTTCCGGACGTAGACAACGACACGGCAACTCTAGCGGTAAAGAACTTAGAAGAAATTGCAATTGACCAGGGAATTTCCAGTATTTATAAAACCTGCGATACCATTGAAGGTCTCGAAGAAAGCCTGAATGTATTGCTTTATGAAGATCATAATTTTAAAGATTATGAAATTATCTATTTGGTTATGCCAGGCGAAGCAAATAATATTTGCCTTCACGATTATTATTATAGTCTTGAAGAAATAGCGGAACTTTTTGAAGGCAAAATGAAAGGCAAAATTATTCATTTTGCTAATCTTAAAGTATTGGATTTAAATAATGATGAAGCTCAATATTTTCTTGATATAACTGGTGCCCGTGCCATTTCCGGTTATGGTTCAACATATAATAAAATTGCAAGTTCCAGTACAATCGACAAAGCTTTTTTTAGCCTTTATCAGGATAATGATGATATTACAGAAGTTGTAGAAGAGTTGTATCAAAAACATTATGCTTTGTGCAAATTACTCGATTTTAGATTGTATTATTAATTATGACGGCAAAGACATCTGAAAACGTAAAAACATATGGAGCAAAGGGATTTCGTGAAAAATTTCTTGGTCCGGAAAATCCTATGCAATTACTTTTCAAATCAAATTCTGATCATTTTTTTTGTTTAAAGATGGAAGAAATGATGCAGCTTCAATATGCTGTTCCGCCTTCAAAACACAGTTGTCATACTATTCTTTTTTTAACATCAGGAACGCATATCATAAAAATTGGTTTTGAAGAATACCGAAGCAAGGCAAATGAAATGATTATAGTTCCGGCAGGTCAGATTTTTGCAATCGAACATATCAATACAAAACATGTTGGTTTTATTTGCCAGTTTCATCCTGAGGTTTTAATTGGAAAATATGGTAATACCGAAATGTTAAATGATTTTGATTTCCTGAAGATTGGAGGAAATCCGAAGATTAGCCTTTCAGAAAGTAATGCTGTTTTTATAACCAATCTTTTTATTCGGTTACAAGCTGCATATATTGAACCTGGAATTACCAATTTTAATATTGTACAATCCTATTTGATGGCTTTGTTTTTTGAAATGAATAAAAACAATGTCAAAATTGCTAAAACAGGAAATGCTTCTGCTGTTCTTTCATCGAAGTTTAAAGAGCTAATTTTAGCTCATATAAAAATAAATCATGAAGTAAATTATTATGCTTCGTTATTAAATGTTACGCCTAATCATTTAAACAAATCGGTAAAATCTACCACGGGCAAACCTGCTACTAAATGGATTGATGAAACCATTTTACTTGAAGCAAAGTATTTACTGTTTCAAACTACTCTTTCTATCAGCGAAATAGCAATGCAGGTAGGACACGAGGATCATTCTTACTTTAGCCGATTCTTTAAAAAACATGAAGGAATTACGCCTATTCAATATCGGAAAATGATTGATAAGTCCTAATTATTGCTTATAAAATCCTATTTACTCCAAAAGCATTTGTTGAAATTTGTACCGTAAAAAAAGCAAATTATGATTTATGTTTTTAAAACTTCTGTTGATTCAAAATCAAAATTAGATTTCGCAAATGTATTGATTGGGGAATTACTGCCAAATGCTGTTTGGAATTTTGATCTTGAGGATTGTGATAATATTTTAAGAATTGAAAGCGAAGACGAAATAAACGAAATAGCTCTTCAAAATGAAATTTTCGATTGTATCGAATTAGAATAAATTCGCTTTTCAAAAACACTTTTCAACATCAACAAAATATTATGGATACTGCATTGCATCAAAACAAAACTTTTGACACTATCGATTATTCGGATCAAAAATTATCTGATAATGAATTTATAAACTGTGAATTTATCAATTGTAATTTCTCGAAAAGTGATTTTAGTTATATTGACTTTTTAGATTGTACTTTTAAAAATTGCAATCTTTCGCTTTCTACACTTAAAAGTACCGGATTAAAAAACATTAAATTTATTGGTTGTAAATTAATGGGACTTGATTTTAGCGCGAGTAATAGTTTTTTATTTTCAATGTCTTTTCAGGATTGTCTACTTGATTATTCGACTTTTATTTATAAAAAATTAAAGAAAACAAACTTCATTGACTGCTCTCTAAAAGATGTTGATTTTTCAAATACTGATTTGTCTCTGTCTCTTTTTAAAAACTGTGATCTTGCCAATGCGACTTTCCAGGATTGTATTTTAGAGAAAACTGATTTTCGTTCTTCAAGAAATTATGCTTTTGATCCATCTGAAAATAAAATTAAGAGAACCAGAGTTTCTCAAGCTGCACTTGCGGGTTTGCTTGAAAAATTTGATTTGGATATTGAATAAGTTAGAAAAGTTTTCAGTAGCAGCTTTCAGTCTTCAGTTTGTGGATAATTATAACAAAAAAAGGGATGCAAAATTTTGCATCCCTTTTTTTAATTAAAAACTTAAAAAAGAACTATATCTCCAGCGTGGATCTCCCACTTTGTTGTCTATTAATGTTTGATTTTTAATTGTAAAATTACCTGTTGCTGCACCCACAAATTGCGGATCTAATGCAGTTCCAGATGTATCTGGTCTGTTATTGGCAAGTGCATTTGGGTTAGCAATTAGATTTGGCGAATTATAATAATTATTACTTGCAAAAGTTGGATTTGCCGTAACAGCTTCTCTTGTATATGGTGCAGGTGTATTTGCAAACAATGTATTTCTAACAGCTATAACATTGGTAACAAAACGCGTATATAAAATTGAATTAGCGGCAGTACCTAACATATTTGGGTTTGAGATCGTACAGCTATCAATTAATATATTGGTAGTTAAGCCTGTAAGACCGGCATCCATACGGATAAAATATCTTGCTGTTGCACAATTATTAAAAGTACTATTTTTAAGGGTTAATTGTGCTATTTGAGAACCTCTGACATCTATAAATTCTCCACCAGTTGTTAATACATTTGTCACAATAGTATTCTCAACTATTACGGAAGTGATTTTAGCAGCGGTTAAATTTGCACTGATTAATGATATACCATAATCATGTATATTAGAACCACTTATTAAAAGTGAACCGTATGTAATACTGTTGTCATTGTATTTAATAACTGAAACCGCAGCTCCCGCAGCTCCTTTATCGCCTTTTAAATCCAGATCGATTAAACTAATATTAGCGGCTCCGTTAGTTAATACAAAATTCACATGAAGTTTAGGTTTGTCATAACTGCGCAATCCTCTTAATGTAATTGCTTTATTTACAGTAATTGCTCCTATTTGATTTGCCGCTGTATAATCACCTGGCTCTAAAACTAATATTGCACCAGATGCGGCATCAGCGATTTTTTGCATTAAGTCATCAGTAACTTTAACTAAAATACCGGTTCCAATATCGATTCCGGTTGTAAATGTAGCAACACCTCTCTTTTTCGCACCGTTAAGCAAAGTAGCCGTATAAGCAGTTTCTGCAGTTAATCCGGTTACAATTGCAACCCCTGCCGTTTTTTCTGCTGGTGTTATTGCATGTGTAATACCACCCGGAGCAACGGTAATTTGCGTTACATTACTATTTGGCGTCCATCTTAAAGTAACTTGTTTGGCTTCTATATCAATTGGCTGTACAGGTAAAAAAAGTTGTTCTGATAAGGTTGTTGCTGTTGTAACAGACCATTTAGAATCTGCCAATCCTGAAGCGCTAACTGATTTTATTCTTATTGAATACGTGGTTTCACCTTCTAAAGCTACCGAAACAGGCAATTGAGCAGGAGTTACCTCAACAGTTTTATAGATTGTTTTGAATTCAGAATCATCTGCACTAAATTCTACAACATAATGATCTGCCTCTTCTTTTGTCGTCCAGTTTAACTCGACTGTTGTTTGATTTCTAACTTTTGCTGTAAGACCAATTGGGGAAAACTCTCTTGTATTTCCAATTCCGTCTAACAGTTGCTCATTATAACTATCACAACTTGTGATTGCAAATGCCAGTAATAATGTGGCTATTAATCCTTTTAGTATATATTTTGTTTTCATCGTAATAACTTTATTAATTTTTTCTAAGATCTTAATAACCGTAATCATTAGTTAATTGATTATTGCTTCCATCAATAAATACTTGCCATATTGGCCAGAATTGTCTGTTATCAGGATTAACTCCCGGCTTATACAATGAATTTATTTTAGCATCTGCTGCGGTTCCTGTCCACGTCCAGGTAACAGATGAATATAGTGCTCCGGGATTTGTTATCTCTCCTCTATTTAATCCGTAGATATCAAGAGATACATTATCTGCTTTATATTTATAGTACAAAGTTGATGGTACATTAGCATATTCTCCTGTGCGGGCTGATAAATTGGTCATTTTTTGTTTTGCCTCATCTAATTTTGCTTTCAGTAAATTCCAACGGATAAGTGCTTGTTTACGCTCCATTTCTCCGGTAAACTCAAATTTATTTTCTTCAACAAGAGCATTGAACATTGCTTCTTTACTCGTTAAAGCATTTACGTAATCATCCACTTTTACAGTCTGAGAAGTAGGGAATGCTCTTCTGCGAATTTCTTTTAAATAAGGCGCTGCTGCACCTGGACCTTCTAATTCGTTAGCTGTTTCAGCAGCAATCAAAAGTACTTCTGCATAACGCATGTAGATTTTATTAACTCCATCATCATTTGTAGAAGTAATATAACGTTTCATCCATTCGTAACGATATTTACCAAAATACCAGGTATCTAATGTATTCAACTCTTGTTTAGCTATATTATTAACTGCTGCACCATATTTGTAAGGCACACAAGTAACATCTCTACGGGCATCAGCCTGATCATAATCATAAAAAACAAATGGTAATGGTCCTGCAACTCCGCCACGATTAGCTCCATTAGCTTGAAACTGATCACTAGCTGCGGTGTGTTTTACAGCAAAAGTGAACAACATTCTACCACGTCCATCAGCAAAAGGAAGCTCCCAAAGAGATTCTCCTCCGGCAATAGTATTTTCCTCATTGTATTTTCTCCATAATCCTTCAAAAGTAGATTCTAAATGAGCGGAACCACTTTGAATTACTTCACGAGATTCTTTTAATGCCAATGCATACATAATACCAACTGAAAGTTCCGGATCAGTACTTCTTCTTACTCCGTTAGGATATTGTTGATAGCCACTTGCCGCCAAAGCCAAACGTGCTCTAAATGCTTTTACAAATGCTTTATTTATGTGCTCTACAGTACTGGTATATGCAGTTTCGTTAGGCCATGCAACTAATGTTGATGCTTCTCCTAAGTCTGCAATTAATTGTTTATACAGAATATCTCTACTTGATTTAGGCAAATATAAAGTTGCTGAAGTAATAGGTTCAAAACGAGCCGGAACATCACCCCATGCTTTAATTAAATCAGCATAATAAATTGCTCTCAGCGTTAAGGCTTCTCCTAATAATTGACCCATTTCTGTTCCCGGCAAAGGATTTCCATACTGACGTAAACCTTTAATACAAACATTAGCACGTTCAATACCTGAGTACATCATTGAATATGCATTATTAGTGGTATTCATTTCTGTATTACTTGGCTTTGCATCGTAAACAGACAAATCAGACTTATCTCCTGCTGTTTGCGAAGTATTATACCATTCTACGTCAGTATTTAATCCGTAATAGGGTAAAAAACGCCCTCTGTAAGAGTTAGTCTCGGCAAATGGTACTTTTATTCCATCAATAGCACCTTTTGCAAGTCCGGCTGTAGAGAAAATTACAGACGCATCTAATGTTGATTGTGCAGGTGTCTCTAAATAATCCTCTTCAAATTGTTGACAAGAACTGAATAAACCAGAAATAATCAATCCTGCTATTATTATTTTATGTTTCATTTTGTAATAATTTAAAATTAGAAATTAAGATTCATCCCAAAAATCATTTGTCTGCTTCTTGGATAAGGACTTGAATCAACCCCAGGTGTAAGTGGATTTTTTCTTCTTGTTGAAACTTCCGGATCAGAACCTGAGTAGTTAGTCCAAACAAAAACATTGCTTGCCGTTAGATAGAATCTCAATTTAGAAACTCCAAGTTTAGAAGTAAACATCTCAGGAGCCGTATAGCCTAATGTTAAAGTATTCAATCTTAAAAACGATGCATCCTCAACTGCCCAATCAGTAAAAATAGCGCTTCGCATATACGGAGACCACATTGTTGTAGTAGCATTAAGTTGTGTTAATGCAGCAGGATCTGTTACTAACTGACCTGAAACAGGATCTAAATTTGTCCATCTCTGCCCGTCAGCCATCGTAGAATTTAAATTTTTGTACTTCCCTGAAGCAGTTGCTGTCGAAAATTCAATTTTATCAGCATTATATACTTCATTTCCAATACTCCAGTTAAAAGCAGCCATTAAATCGAATCCATACGCATTTCCATTAATGACAAAACCGCCGGAACTTTTAGGATTAACATTTCCAATAACTGTTTTGTCATTTAAATCTACTTTACCATCTCCATTAACATCTTTCAATTTCATATCTCCTGGCTTAAGAGAACTTCCGTCTCCAACTAAAGTTGTAGCAGTACTAATTACTCCACTTTTTAAAGTATATTTTCCTCCCACATAATCAAAGTCAGATACTTCGTATCTACCATCATTTTTATAACCATACATAGAACCTAATGAAGAACCAACCTCTATAATATAATCATCGCCAATTTGTGAAGAGGCCCATCCTGTAGCCTGTCCAAAATTATTCATAACGCCTAATGAGTTAATACGGTTTTTGTTTATTCCCATATTGAATGAAAAATTCAATCCGTATTTTGCTTTTTCAATTGCAACAACATTTATCGTAGCCTCGAAACCTGTGTTTTGTGTTTCACCCATGTTACGATATTGATAATCGTATCCAGATCCCGGAACTAGAAAATTAATTAATAAATCACTGGTAACATTTTTATAGATATCAAAAGAACCATTTAAACGATTTTTGAAAAATCCAAAATCCAAACCAACATTTTGAGTAACTGTTGTTTCCCATTTCAAATCAGGATTAGGCATTGTTTTAGAAGGCGCCCAAACACTGGTAACTCCATTAATCCATGGTGTTGGTGTAGATTGAAAAATTTGAATTTGTTGACCAACAGGTATGTTATTATTTCCTGCTTCACCATAACTTGCTCTTACTTTTAAAAGATTGATCCAGGTTTGATCTTTTAGAAAATTCTCTTCAGAAATTTTCCATCCTGCTGCAAAAGCAGGGAAATATCCCCAACGATTTTCTTTTAAAAATTTACTTGAACCATCTGCACGAAATGTAGCGGTTAATAAGTAACGATTTTTGTAGTCATAATTTGCACGTCCAAAAAACGACAATAATTTGTCATCCGGGCTGTAATAATTATCTACTGATTGTGGTGTTCCCTGTGTTGTTAATTTTTTTGCCTGATCAAAATCAAAAAATGTAGGATATCCATGAATAGTACTAGTAACGCTATTTGAATTATATGAAATACTTTCTTCTCCTAAAAGAGCACTCAAATGGTGATTTTCGCCCATTATTTTTTTGAAATCATAATTTAGTGTATTAGCATTTCTAAAACGTCTCTCTTTAGTATCAGACATAATCATTGCAGGCATACCCTGCAATGGACCTAGTGGAGCATTAGCTACATAATAAGTAGTTCGTCCGTAAAAACGATAATCCAGATTGTTATAATTGTCCAAACCTAAATCTACTTTCAATTTTAAATTTTCTGCAAGCTCCCATCCAAAGCTACCTAACATATTATAGTTTTTACGAAACTGTTGACGATCATTATCAGAAACAGATGTTAAAGGATTTATCAATACATCTGAGCCATCTCCAGTTACATCTTCTGAAGTTAAACCTGCTACCGGAAGTGGCGCATAACCAACAATATTACGCATACGCGAATCTGTTGAAGATTTTTCATTTTGTTCATTTACACCTCCACCGTTAATTTCAGTATCTGAATAACGCATAGTAAAACTAACATCAATTTTATCATTTAATTTACTTTTTAAAGCCAGGGAAAGGTTATTACGTTTATAATCTGAACCTATCATAATAGCTTTTTCATCATAATGAGCGTAATTAAAATTATAATTAACCTTATCAGTTCCGCCTCTAATTCCTAAATCACGACTTTGTACCTCACCAGTACGTCCAAAAATTTGTTTTTGCCAATTATCCCCTTTCAAACCTTTGTACATATCCTGATCTTGCCAATTTCCAAAATACCTAGTATATGAAGATGGATCAGAAGCTACTTTAGTTCCTGTTTGTGAAAGCAAAGCATATTCGTATTGCCATTTAGTATAATCATCCGGCGACAAAACATCAATTTGATTAGCCACCTTTTTCATCCCATAAAACATGTTAAAATTGACCGCAATTTTGCCGTCTTTTCCGCTTTTAGTTGTAATGATAATTACCCCATTTGCACCACGTGATCCATATATTGCAGTTGAAGCAGCATCTTTTAAAACCGTCATTGAGTCAATATCAGATGACGAAATATCATTCATACTATTTATTGGAAATCCATCTACAATAATCAAAGGCGAAGCATCCTGAGTAAGAGAACCACCTCCGCGAACTCTGATTTTTATATCAGCATCCGGAGAACCCTCTGATGAAGTTACTTGTACACCTGCAATTCGGCCTGTTAAGGCTTCAGCTACATTTGCAACTGGAACTTTTTTCAAATCGTTACCCGAAATAGTAGAAACTGCTCCTGTTAAATCTGATTTTTTTGCTGTTCCATATCCAATAACAACAACTTCATTCAGGCTGTTAGAATCTTCAGATAAGGCAACATCAATTTTAGTTTTTCCATCTACGGCTACTTCTTTGGTTTTAAAACCTATAAAAGAGAAGGTTATAACTGCTTTCGGATTTGAAAGTTTTAATTTATAACGTCCGTCAAAATCCGTTGAGGTTCCATTTTTTGTTCCTTTTTCTAAAATATTAACTCCCGGCAATGTTAGCCCTGCAGCATCTTTAACCGTTCCTTCAAGTGTTCCTGTCTGAGCATTCATCTGATTGCTCGTGAGTAAACACAATAAAAAAACAACTGCAAAGTAACAATGTGCTCCTTTGTTAAATAAATCTTTAAAATTCATGGTTGATTGTTTAAGTTATTAATTAGTTTTTGTGGTTTTTTGTGGTTATTCTAATTTTAATCTTTCGGGCTTTCTTTTATTATTCAAGATCATTTCTTCAATAATAACTTGGGATTTCGTCTGTTATAAATTTCAAAACAGATTCATTTTTTAAGTTTAATTAAAAGTTGTAATCGATTACACAAACATAAATATTTTTTTGATATAAAAAATTAAAATTCATAAAAATTTCCTAAAATAAATTTAATATGAAAAATAAAAGCGCTTTTTTATATGACATGTGTAATTTAAGTTCAATATAAATATTAAATATATTTTCAATATTTAATAATTTGTTGCGATTATCTAAAAAAACAATCGATTACACTAAAACTGTTTGCAGTATTATAAGTGTTGTATTTAGATTTCTAATACGCAAAAAAATCAAAAATCTATTCATAATCAAACCATAATATCTAAATTGATTTGAATTTTAAAACATCATCAGGAATAAAAACAATATTATTCTTACGAATAAAAAAGTTCAACAACTCTGTATTAGAACTTTACAGAAGAAATAAGGTAAAATTGAGCATAAAAAAACCCTTAAACGAAATTCCGTTTAAGGGTTATATTATTTATAAAGCAGATTATATTAAGCGCGCTGCAATTGTAAATTATTTTTATGTTTTTGCATTAAGATAAAAGTAATACCCATTCCAATCACGGCCATTACAACACCAATAAGATTTGGCGATGCATAACTATATCCCGCAGCCAATGGCAAACCTCCCAAAAAAGCTCCTAAAGCATTACCAATATTAAAACTTCCCTGAAGTGCTGCCGAAGCTATCATTTCAGCATCTTTTGCGGTACGGATCATTAACATTTGAATAGGCGCAATAACCGAAAAAGAAATTGCTCCGGTTAAGAAAGTCAGAAATAACGAAACATATTGATTATAGGAGAACAAATAAACTAAAACCAAATCAATTGACATTACAAACAACAATGCCAAAACGGTTGGTGCCGGAGAATATTTATCGGCAAGTTTGCCTCCTAAAAAGTTTCCAACAACCATTCCTAAACCTGCAAGAATTAAAATATATGAAACATCTTCGGGTGAAAATTGAGATACATTTGTTAATAAAGGCGCGATATAACTAATCCACGCAAATAATCCTCCAAATCCTACCGCGGTAATCCCGATGATTAACCAAGCTTCTGTTTTCCTGAAAAATTGTAATTGAGTTTTCATATTTACGTTTCCGCTTTTTTCCAGATTTGGCATCCATAAAGAGATAAACAAAAACGTAAGCAAACCAACAACCGTAATCAATATAAAAGTATAACGCCATATAAAATTGTGTCCTATATAGGTACCAATTGGAACCCCAATTAAATTCGCCAGGGTTAAACCCGAAAACATAATTGCAATTGCCTGAGCTTCCTTGCCTTTATCAGCTAATCGGCTTGCAACAACTGCTCCAACGCCAAAAAAGGCTCCGTGTGGTAAACCGGAAAGAAATCTTGAAGCGAATAAAAAATTATAGGTTGGTGCAATGATCGAAAGCGAGTTAAAAACGGTTAACATTAAAGCTAATATTAAAAGCATTTTCTTTGGAGCAAAATTTCTCCCTAAAATAACTAACAACGGAGCGCCAATAACAACACCAAGCGCATAAGCAGAAATTAAATATCCTGCTACGGGAATTGAAACTTTCATATCTGAGGCAATATCCGGCAACAAACCCATCATAACAAATTCGGTAATACCGATCGTTAAACCTCCTAATGAGAGTGCGATAAGACTTTTTTTCATTTGTTTTACAAGAAAGGATTAGACTTTCTATGGTGCAAATTTAACACAATCACACATGAAAATAGTTGTATATTTGCGATATAAACTTGTACATTTAAGCTATGCCGAAATTTAATCAGTTTGAAAAACTTGTTATTCATGAATTTGAAGATGACGTATTTCCTCATGTTCCGCACACACATACTTATTATGAAATCATTTATATTAAAAAAGGAAGCGGAATCCATCATTTAAATCACAACCCGCTTCCGTATAAAACCGGAGATTTATTTGTGATTTCTCCCGAAGATTATCATTATTTTGATATCAAAAAAAGAACTCGTTTTGTATACATCAAGTTCACGGACAATTATTTTGATTCAAATAAAAACCTTTTTTGTGATGATTTGCTTTTGAATACGCCGGAAGATTTCATGCGAAACAAATTGCTCAAAGAAACCGTTTTAAAATTAGACGATCCGTGCAAAACGATTTTAAAAAATACTGTCGAAAACATTACGGCTTATAATTGCAAAACCGATGTTTCGACTTCGCCAATTGTTTTTTATCAGATTCTCTCCATTTTTGGATTAATCAAAGAAACTATCCGATGCATGAATTTGCAAATGAAATCGACGCATATAGATAACGAACAAATTGCAACTTATATTCATCAGAATATTTACCAGCCCAAACTGGTTCAAATTAAGGTAATCGCCAATCATTTTAATATTGCCGAATCTTATTTTAGTGCTTATTTCAAAAGGACTTTTGCGATTAGTTATCGTGATTACATTCATAATTTAAGAACTACTTTGATCGAAAAACGAATTCATAACGATCAATTACCGATTAAACAAATTGCTTACGAATTTGGTTTTACAGATGAAAGCCATTTATCGAACTATTTTAAAAAGAGAAAAAACATGAAACCTAGTGATTTTAAGAAAACTTAAAATTTGAAATCTTAAATAAATAGCAGCTCTAAAAAATTATTTCTAAATTTGTCATTCTAAAAACAATTCATTGACGAAAAAATTCCACATATTATTTCTCTTTATAACCCTTGGCTTATTTTTGATGTCCAATTCAGGTTATGCCTGCGGAAGAGTCGAACAAAAAATGGATTGTGAGAAGAAATCATCTTCAAAAGAAGAAACTTCTGATTCTTGCCAGAAAGATTGTTGCAAAAAAGATAAATCTTCTAAGAAAGATCATGGCTGTAACGGAAAATGTGATCATTCAGGGTGCACAACTTCTGGACTTTCATTTAGTTTGATTTCAATAAATGAATTTGATTTTAATGCTAATCTATTTAATTTCTCTCTTGAGAAATCTATTTCATATCACAAAACCGCTAGTATTTCTGATGGTTTTACTTCGATCTGGTTGCCACCAAAAATAAAATAATTCTATTGCTGACAGCCATATTTGGGTTTAACTCCTAAGTTCCTAAGTCGCTAAGGTTCTAAGCAAAAAATTAAACTTTGCTTTCTGCTTCTCTGCGAGAAGCAACTTCAATAAAATAAAATTATTTAACTTAGAGATAAAATTTACATTCTCTACAAAATCACATAAAATGAAAAATTCAATATTAAATATAGCAGCAGTAATTGTATTAGTATTCTCTGCAAATTTCGTTCAGGCAAATACTGTCAAAACAGAAAAGACTTCGATTGAAATTGCTGATGCAAGTCAGTTACAATCTGTTTATGATGCGTATTTCACAGTAAAAGATGCATTAATTAAAAGTGATGCTAAATTAACTTCGGCGAAAGCTACAGATTTATTGACCGCAATTAATGCCATAAAAATGGACAAATTAAAAAGTACTGAACATACTGTTTGGATGAAAGTGGTAAAAAAATTAACTGCTGACGCAAAAAGTATTTCGTCTAGCACAGACATCAAAAAGCAACGTGAGACTTTTAAATCACTTTCAAAAAACACTTATGATTTAATTAAAGTTTCTAAATCTGATGTGGCGGTTTACAAACAATATTGTCCAATGGCAGATGCTGACTGGTTAAGTAAAGAAAAAGCAGTTAAGAATCCGTATTACGGCTCATCAATGTTGACTTGCGGAAATGTGGTAGAAACCATCAAATAAATATGACATTCTACATCAAAAATATGGTGTGTGGTCGCTGTAAAATGGTTGTGAAGTCTGAGTTTGAGAAACTCGGACTTCATACTATTTCAGTTGAATTAGGTGAAGTTGAATTAAAAGATACAATTACCGAAAATCAAAAGGAAATTTTACTTAAAAACCTTCAGGAATTAGGTTTCGATTTTATTGATGACAAAAAAACCAAAACTATTGAGAGAATAAAAAATCTCATTGTTGATTTAGTTCATCATAAAAACAACGATCTCAAAGTAAACCTATCTGATTTTTTGGTTGAAAACCTCAACCAGGATTATAGCACGCTTAGTAATTTATTCTCGGAAGTTGAAAACACCACAATCGAAAAGTATTTTATCAGTCAGAAAATTGAAAAAGTAAAAGAGTTATTGATTTACAACGAACTTTCGTTAAGCGAAATTGCTGATATTTTAAACTACAGTAATGTGGCACATTTAAGCAATCAGTTCAAGAAAATTACTGGTTTCACTCCTACTTCATTCAAGCAATTGAAAGATAAAAACCGTATTCAGATTGAGGATTTGTAATTATAATTTATAAAAAAACGTGCTAATAATTTAGCACGTTTTTATTTCAGCCCTAAACTTCCCCATATATCATTAGGATCAACTGTTATACTTTTAGATTTGCCACTTTTGTAATCTGCATATGATTTCTTAACCTTTGCAACAAATTCAGGGTTGTAAAACTTTCTTCCTGAATTTTTACACCTTTATTTCTAACCGCTAATAGCTTTGCTAGTTCTAGCAATATTTTACCAGCTTTAGTACGCTCATTTATAGTAATAGTTGTCATTCTCTTATTTTATTATTACAACAACAATAGTGATATTTTCTTACGCATTTATGCTAAAAGGATAATATATATTTTTTGTATAACATTCAAAACATAAAGTATTAAATCAAGATTTGTAAAGAGTTTATTTCTCGCAGGTGCAGAAGCGCAAAGTTTTTCCACTAATTAAACGTGTGTTTTGTCATTTCGACGAAGGAGAAATCACACGAGAAACTCCGCTCCTAATTGCCAATCTTTGTCGAATACCAGATGTGATTTCTCCTTCGTCAGAAATGACATAAAATGAGAAAAAAAACTTTGCGCTTTTGCGTCTTTGCGAGATTATTTATCAAACCCAACAATAAATCTTTACGATTAAAATAATATTACAAATCATTCTCAAAATTATGCAAACCAAACTAAACCATACTTCGGAAATTTGCATTGTAATACTTAAAAATAGAAACAATGACTCATCAATATATAATTTCAGGAATGTCGTGCGATGGCTGTCGGAAAAAAGTCGAAAAAACTTTGAATACGGTGGCAGGAATTCAGGCTGAAGTAACTTTAAATCCTCCATTGGCAACCATAACAATGGAAAAACATGTTCCAACTGAAAAATTTCAGGAAGTCTTAACCGAAGCCGGAAAATATACTATTGAGATGACTTCTTCTAAAAATCATACAGAACCTGCCGTTAAATCGTGTTGTTCTGGTCAGAAGAAAGACAATTCTACAGAACATCAACACAAAAAAGAATCTACTGTAAATCATAATACAACCGGAGTTTTTTATTGCCCAATGCATTGTGAAGGTGATAAAACATACAACAAACCTGGAGATTGTCCGGTTTGCGGAATGGATTTAGTTCCTGAAGTTGCAATAAATGCTACGCAATTTACCTGCCCAATGCATCCTGAAATTGTTTCGAATGAACCTGGTGACTGCACAATTTGCGGAATGGATCTTGTCCCGATGCAAGCTTCTGAAAATGAAGAGAACAAAACCTATACTGACTTATTAAAGAAAATGAAGATTGCGATTTTATTTACGCTTCCCATCTTTATTATTTCAATGTCAGAAATGATTCCTAACAATCCTCTTTATAATATAATGTCTGTTGAAAAATGGAATTGGGTTCAGTTTTTATTTTCGATTCCGGTTCTTTTTTATGCGGGTTGGATGTTTTTTGTCCGTGCCTACAAATCCATTATTACATGGAATCTAAATATGTTTACGTTAATTGGAATTGGAACAAGCGTTGCTTTCTTATTTAGTATTGCCGGAATGTTTTTTCCCGATATTTTCCCTACCGAATTTAAATCACATCACGGAGCAATTCATCTTTATTTTGAAGCGGCGACCGTAATTATAACGTTGGTTTTATTAGGACAATTATTAGAAGCCAAAGCACACGGACAAACAAACGGAGCAATAAAAGCATTACTAAAACTCGCTCCAACCGAAGCTACTTTGGTGGAAAACGGAAATGATAAAACAATCTCAATTCATACTATTAAAAAAGGAGATTTATTACGTGTAAAACCAGGAGAAAAAATTCCGGTCGACGGAAAAATTACAACGGGAGAAAGCAATATTGATGAAGCTATGATTACCGGAGAACCAATTCCGGTTGACAAAAAGATTGGTGATAATGTCATTGCAGGAACCATAAACGGAACAAAATCATTTGTGATGATTGCCGAAAAAGTGGGTTCAGAAACCTTGCTCTCGCAAATTATACAAATGGTTAATGATGCAAGCCGTTCAAGAGCTCCAATCCAGAAATTAGCAGATCGTGTGGCAAAGTATTTTGTACCAACGGTTGTCATTATTTCTATTTTGACGTTTTTTATCTGGGCTAAATTTGGTCCGGAACCTTCATACATTTACGGATTAATTAATGCAATTGCGGTTTTAATTATTGCTTGTCCTTGCGCTTTAGGATTAGCAACTCCAATGTCGGTTATGGTTGGCGTAGGTAAAGGAGCACAATTCGGAATCCTGATAAAAAATGCTGAAGCCTTAGAAAACATGAGCAAAATAGATGTTCTGATTACAGATAAAACCGGAACGATCACAGAAGGAAAACCATCTGTAGAAAAAATCTATGCCATTAATAATAATGAAAATTTCTTATTACAAAATATCGCCTCGCTAAACCAACATAGCGAACATCCTTTGGCGCAAGCCGTAGTTAATTTTGCTAAAGCCAAAAATCAAACTTTAATTGAAGTTCCGGACTTTGAAGCCATTGCCGGAAAAGGAGTTATAGGAACGGTAAACAACTCAAAAATAGCTTTGGGAAATAAAAAACTAATGATTGAGGTTGGCGCTTCGGTTTCTGAAGATATTGAAAACAAAATTATTGCCGAACAAAATTTAGGTAAAACCGTTTCGTATATTGCTGTAAATAAAGTCGTTTTGGGTTATGTAACGATTACCGATGCAATTAAGGAAAATAGTGTAAAAGCGATTAAGGAATTAATCGATCAGGGTGTTGAAGTGATTATGATGACGGGCGATAATGCAAATACGGCAAAAGCTGTTGCGAATCATTTGCATTTAAGTTCGTTTAAAGCAGATTGTCTTCCTGAAGATAAACTAAAAGAAATTCAGCGCTTGCAGGCCGAAGGTAAAATCGTTGCAATGGCGGGTGACGGAATCAACGATGCTCCGGCTTTGGCGCAAGCCAATATTGGAATCGCAATGGGAACCGGAACCGATGTTGCAATACAAAGTGCAAAAATTACGCTTGTCAAAGGCGACTTGAACGGAATTGTAAAAGCTAAAAAACTAAGTTTTTCGGTTATGAAAAATATAAAACAAAATTTATTTTTTGCTTTTATATATAATGTATTGGGCGTTCCCATTGCCGCGGGAATTTTATATCCTGTATTTGGGATTTTGCTTTCGCCGATGTTAGCAGCTTTGGCAATGAGTCTGAGTTCAGTTTCTGTAATTGTAAATGCTTTGCGATTACGCAATCTAAATCTTTAAAAAATCAATATGAAACTACAAATTATCCTATTTACTTTTTTGATTGCCTTTTCAGTAAAAGCTCAAAAAGTAGTTCGTTATGATTTACACGTTCGTGATACGATTGTAAATTTTTCCGGAAAAGAAAAACGCGCTCTTACTGTTAACGGACAAATCCCGATGCCGACATTGACTTTTACCGAAGGTGATATTGCCGAAATCTATGTACACAACGATTTAAAAAACGAAGATACCGCGTTGCATTGGCACGGATTATTTTTACCGAATAAAGAAGATGGTGTTCCGTATTTGACTCAAATGCCAATAAAACCAGGAACAACACATAAATATTCTTTCCCAATTATCCAGAATGGAACGTATTGGTATCACAGTCATTCGGGTTTGCAGGAACAAATAGGTTTGTACGGACTTTTCATTATCAATAAGAAGAAAGACGATCCGACTTTTCGAAAAGGAATTGATGATTTACCAACTGTTCCGGTAATTTTAAGTGAATGGACGGATCTAAAACCGGAGAATATTCAGCGAATGCTGCACAATGCCAATGATTGGTTTGCGATAAAAAAAGGAACTACTCAAAGTTATGCCGAAGCCATAAAACATGGTGAGTTTTCGACAAAAGTCACGAACGAATGGAAACGCATGAATGCGATGGATGTTAGCGATG
Organism: Flavobacterium sp.; assembly: GCF_043722275.1. Taxonomy (GTDB): domain Bacteria; phylum Bacteroidota; class Bacteroidia; order Flavobacteriales; family Flavobacteriaceae; genus Flavobacterium. Next base: position 47,228 of record NZ_JAYSPC010000028.1, read on the forward strand.
TTTATTATGAGAAGTTCTTGATTAACGGAAAAAACGAACAACAGCTTTCACAATTTAAAGCGGGTGATAAAGTCAGATTGCGAATTGCAAATGGGGGCGCTTCGAGTTATTTCTGGCTGACTTATGGCGGCGGAAAAATTACTGTCGTGGCAAGTGACGGAAACGATGTTGAACCTGTCGAAGTCGACCGATTGATTATTGCGGTTTCTGAAACTTATGATGTTGTGGTTACAATTCCTGAAGATAAAAAATCCTTTGCTTTTTTGGCTACAGCCGAAGACAGAACCGGATCTGCTTCTTTATTTTTAGGGGGAGGAACGAAACAATCCGTTTCACATCTTCCGAAATTAAAATATTTTGAAGGGATGAAAATGATGAACGGCATGATGAAAATGAACGGTGAATTGAATGATATGGGCATGCAAATGTCTCTCAACAAAATGGACATGAATGCTGTGATGTATCCTGAAATTTCCGGAGAAGATAAATCTATAAAAACCCAAGATCATTCCAGTCATAATATGGAAGGAATGAAAATGGAAAATATGAAAATGGATGATATGCAAATGTCCAGCGACACTACAGAAGTTGGTCAAATAACAACTCTAAATTACGGAATGCTGAAATCGCCTAATAAAACCACTCTTCCAACTCCCGCTTCGGGGGCTGGGGGGCTAAAAGAATTACGCTTTGAATTATCCGGAAATATGAATCGTTATGTTTGGAGTTTAGACAATAAAGTAGTTTCTGAAACGGATAAAATTTTAATTAAAAAAGGTGAAAACGTTCGAATCGTATTGTACAACGGATCGATGATGCGTCACCCAATGCATTTACACGGTCATGATTTCAGGATTATTAATGAACATGGCGATTATTCTCCGCTAAAAAATGTGATTGATATTATGCCCATGGAAACCGATACGATCGAATTTCAAGCCAATGCCGATGGCGATTGGTTTTTTCATTGTCACATTTTATATCACATGATGGCTGGAATGGGTCGTGTTTTTAGTTATGAAAATTCGGCGCCAAATCCGCTGATTCATGATCCTGAAATGGCGTATAAAATGCTAAAAATGGACGATCGTATGTTTCATTTTATGGGCGAAAATGATTTTGCTTCAAACGGAAACGACGGTGAAGCAATGTACAGCAACACGCGTTGGAGCATTGGAACGGAATGGAGATTGGGTTATAATAACGAACATGGTTATGAAACCGAAACTCATATTGGTCGCTACATTGGAAAAAATCAATGGCTGATGCCATTTATCGGTTTTGACTGGCGATATCGAAGAATGGGAATGGACGAACAGGAACAAAACCTTTTCGGACAAATCAATACTAAAGACAATCGTTCGGTTTTTAGCGCTGGTTTAGAATATACTTTGCCAATGCTTGTAAAAGCTCAGGTTGAGGTTTACACCGATGGAAATGTGAGAGTTCAGTTTGAACGAAAGGATATTCCGCTTTCCAGACGTTTGCGAATGAATTTAATGTGGAATACAGATAAGGAATATATGGCTGGATTGAAATATATAGTTGCCAGAAACTTTGGAATTACGACGCATTATGATAGTGATATGGGAGTTGGTTTTGGATTGAATCTGAATTATTAGTTGTTTTTAAGCCATATAAGTAATTTAAGTTCATATCAAACGTGTGTCTAAATATCTGCGATTATGTTCTAAAAATAAGTTTCACATATCAACAAAAAGATTTTGAATATATTCGAAGACCTTTTAAGGTTTTTTCGCCACGAATTTCACGAATTTGCATTAATTTTTAAACTCATTGCGAAAAATAATTTGCGGAAATTTTTGGAATTCGTGGCAAAAATTATGTGTCTAACTTTGACAAAGTTCTTCGTCTGGAAATCTTTTAAATTCTATAATCTATATCTAAAAACACTTTAAGCTTTATTAACAATTATTATAGAAACATTAACTTCTTGTAAGAATCAACCTTAACAAATACTCTTATATTTGAATCACCATAAAAACAAAAAATTAAAATTATCTAAAATGACAAAAGTAATTACTGTTTTAACGATTGCCTTATTTACAATTGGCGTGAGTGCACAGGAAACTAAACCTGCTAAAAAAGAAAAAGCTAAAAAGGAATCTTGTTGCAAGAAAACTGATGCAAAAGACAAAAAAGCATGTTGCGCTAAAAAATAATCGCAACGTATTTAACAGAAAAAGGCTTCGAAATATATTCGAAGCCTTTTTTTATTGTTTTTGTTTGCCACGAATTTCACGAATTTGCACTAATTTTTAAAATCAATGCGAAAAAATAATTCGCGGGAATTCGTGAAATTGCTTCGCCTGTTCGCTATCGCTCGGGCCGTGGCAAAAATATGTTTCTAAATTTGACAAAGTTTTTTTGCGCATTTTTGTCTTCCCGAGGAACGAGGGATCTCCGCAGGTAGCTCGACAATTCAAGAAAAAATACTTTGCGGTAGTTTCTTGCGGAGATCCCTCGTTCCTCGGGAGGACAATAATTGTGGTTACTTTATGTTTAATCTTTTTATGGGATAACTATTAAGAGTGGCAAAAAATAAAACTATTTAATCCTTACGCTCCATTCAAAATCCATTTCAGAAACCTGGATTCCTTTTTCATCTGTTCCTATGGATTTCATCCAGAAGGTTTGCCCCTCGCCTGTTTCGATTGTTTTTTTGATTGCATCGGCAATTAAATGTCCGTCGTTACAAACAAATGTGATTCTTCCGGTTGCTTTTTTTGTGAAGTTCCCTTTATTATTTGCTACCAGCATTGAGATTTTTTTTCCGCTTTGCTGAATCTGTGAAATTACCAATGCTCCGGTTGTTAATTCTGCTGCCATTGCCTGAACTGCAAAATACATGGAGTTAAAAGGATTTTGATTGATCCATCTGTGTTTGACACTTACCACGCATCTATCGTCGTCGATTGCCTTTACGCGTACACCGCAAATGTATGCTGATGGTAGTTTGAATAATACAAATTTGTTGAGTTTAGAAACCGATAATGCCATGTGATTGTTTTTTTATGTAAAAATACAAAAAAACTATGCACGCACAATAAATTGGAAATACTTTCATAAACACCCAATAATAACAAGGGTTGCAGATGATTTTCAATGCGTTATAAGTTGTATTATAATTTTAACTTTGTTAATATTTTGTTAATATTTAGTACTATGCAAAACAAGATACTGTTCTTTAGATATATATTTGCATAAGAAAATACTATATACTTTTAATCATGGAAACAACAACACCACTCATCATGGAAAAAACATCAGAAAAGAACACTGCGGCGTTCACTCATTTAAGTACTTTAAGTCAATATGTCATTCCGTTTGGGAATTATATCTTCCCAATATTAATATGGACGAGTTACAAAGACAAATCAGAATTTGTAAACGATCACGGAAAGCAAACGTTGAATTTTCAATTAAGTCTTTTGCTTTATACTTTAGTTTTGGCTTTAATTGCAATTCCGATTTTTGCGTTCGTATTGTTAAAAAACCTTCCAATAAATACTGTTTTTAACGATGAGGATTTAATCATCAGAAATCTAAACATCGACGGAAATATTGGGATCTTAAGTATTGGTGCAACGGCTGTTTTACTTTTTGGATTATTAAAATTTGTTGAATTCTTTTTAGTGATTTACGCTTCAATCAAAGCTTCAAACGGAGAGTTATACAAATATCCGCTTGCGATTCCTTTTATAAAATAGAGGCTTCGACTTCGCTCAGCCTGACATAAGTATTCAGCCTGACATTGAGTTTGCTCAGCGTGAAATAAAAGAATAAAAGTTATAGAGTATTTTAGGGTTTAGCCCTGATAGAAGTGGAAATCCTTTTATTTTTTTCTTTAAAAAATAAAAGATTGAAACGTCCCGAGGCTTCGGGAGCAGGAAATAGCTCCAAAAAAAACGATCAATCATCAAAATCATCATCAATCAATCATCATCAATCAAAAAACGAATTGTTCAATCTAAAAAAAACAAAATGAAATTATGAACATTGAAAACACAAAAGCACAGATGCGCAAAGGTGTTCTTGAGTTTTGCATCTTATCTGTATTAAAAGAAAAAGACGCATACACATCAGAAATATTAGACACTTTAAAAAACGCAAAATTACTGGTTGTTGAGGGAACTGTTTACCCGCTTTTGACCAGGCTTAAAAACGACGGTTTGCTTAATTATCGTTGGGAAGAATCGACATCAGGACCACCACGAAAATATTATGGATTAACCGAAATAGGACAAACATTTTTAAACGAACTTAGCGGTACCTGGACAGAATTGTCTGACGCCGTTAATCTAATCACCAATCAAAACCAATAATCATGAACAAAACAGTAAATATTAACTTAGGCGGTATGGTTTTTCATATAGATGAAGACGCATATTTAAAATTGACACGCTATTTTGACGCTATAAAAAGGTCTCTTAACAACTCATCAGGACAAGATGAAATTATTAAAGATATCGAAATGCGTGTTTCTGAATTATTACTTGAGAAACAAAAAAGCGACAAACATGTTGTGGGATTGAAGGATGTTGAGGAAGTGATTGTGGTTATGGGTCAACCTGAAGATTATATTCTTGAAGATGAAGAAAAAACGCATCAGTCGTTTGATTACGCTACAAGAAAGCATAAAAAATTATACCGCGATAAGGAAAAAGGTATGATTGGTGGTGTTGCAACTGGTTTAGGACACTATTTTGGGATTGACGCTGTATGGATAAAAATCATTTTCCTTGTATTTGTTTTTGCAGGTTTTGGAACTGGAATTTTAGCTTATTTCGTTCTTTGGATCGTTACTCCGGAAGCCATTACAACATCTGAAAAGTTAGAAATGACTGGTGAACCGGTTACGATTTCGAATATTGAAAGAAAAGTACGTGAGGAAATTGAGTCATTATCAGACAAATTTAAAAATGCTGATTATGATGCAATGGGAAACCAGGTAAAGTCAGGAGCTGAGAGAATAAGTAGTTCATTTGGAGACTTTGTAATGACGATTTTTAAAATCTTTGCTAAATTTTTAGGAGTAATTTTAATCATGTCAGGTATTAGTGTTTTAATCATGTTATTGATTGGAGTTTTTACTTTAGGAACGAATGTTTTTGTTGATTTTCCCTGGCAAAACTTTATTGACGCAGGAAACTTTACAGATTATCCTCTTTGGTCATTTGGTTTATTAATATTTTTTGCAATTGGGATTCCGTTTTTCTTTTTGACACTTTTAGGTTTCAAATTATTATCTCCAAACCTAAAATCTATCGGGAATATTACAAAATATACTTTGTTAGCGATTTGGATTATTGCGGTTGCTATTGCAATTAGCATTGGAATTAAACAAGCAACTGAGCTTTCATATGACAATAAAACGGTTGAGAAAAAAGAAATCGGAATTAGTCCACAAGATACTTTGTACGTAAAATTCAGATACAATGATTATTATTCAAAAGATTTAAATCAACACAGAGATTTTGAATTTGTACAAGATTCCGCCAACAACCAATTGATTTATTCAACTGACGTTCGCCTGCATGTTTTGCACACAGATAATAAGACAGCTTATTTACAAATAGAAAAAAGTGCAAGAGGAAATTCATTTGTAAATTCTAAAAAAAGAGCTGAAAAAATCAATTATAAAATGCAGCTTGAAGGGAATCATTTAGTTCTTGATAATTATTTTTTAACCGATGTAAAAAACAAATTCAGAGGTCAGGAAGTTGATGTATATTTGTATTTACCGGAAGGACAATTGTTTAAACCAGATGCATCTATACAGAATTATGATGATTCTGACGATGATTTCTTCAACTTACACTTTAGTGGTAATTACAATTATAAAGTTGAAGGTTCTAAAATTAAATGTTTGAATTGCCCATCAGAAGAAGATGAATATAATGATGTAAATGAAGATGTGCACGAAGATGTAAACATTCAAAATGATACAGTAAACGAAGTTTCGGTTAAAATTAATGGAAAAGAAATTTTAAACGGAAAAAAAACCAAAGGCAGATTAACCACTGACAAAAACGGAGTTATAATCAAAATTAACTAAGCCATGATAAAAATAATCATTCATATTACAAAATTCATTATTGCGACTGTTACCGCATTATTGTTTGCCTCATGTAACCTTAACGTGAACTCAGTTGAAGGAAGCGGAAATATTACAACTGAAAAAAGAATTGTTCAGGGAGATTTTAGTAAAGTATCCGTTAGCAATGCGATCGATTTAGTAATTATTCAATCTGATACTACAGAAATTGTGGTTGAAGCCGATGATAATTTACAGAAGGAAATTACAACAAAAGTTGAAAATGGAACTTTAGTTATTAAATGTAAATACAGTTCTTTTAGAAATGTTACCAAGAAAACAGTTACCGTAAAAATGCCTAAAATTAACAAGATCGAAGCTTCAAGCGCTGCATCTGTTATGAGTAAAGGCCTATTGCAAGGTGAGGATATTGATCTGGAAACTTCAAGCGCTTCAACAATGGATATTGATTTAGAATCTGATAATGTTTCGGCTGAGTCAGCAAGCGGAAGCACGATTAACCTAAAAGGAAAAGCATTAAGAATAAGAACTTCAGCGTCAAGCGGTTCAAGCATAAATGCTAATAAATTATTTGCTAATGAAGTTCAGGCAGAAGTTTCAAGCGGCGGAAGCACAAATGTTCATCCTATTTTAAGTTTAAAAGCGGAGGCAAGCAGCGGCGGAAGCATTAATTATGACATTACACCTAAAACAATCGAGAAAACTGCAAGTTCAGGAGGAAGTATCAGTCAGGGATAAAATGATATTTATCTGTTAAATATAAAAAAATCATTCATCGAAAGTGGATGATTTTTTTATATTTGTGAAAATCAAATCTAGAATTAATGAAAAAAAATACAGCCTTACTCCTATTATTATTGGTTACGACGCTAACTTTTGCTCAAAGAAGAGAAAAAATAAAAGGATCTAAAATCGTAACTACTTCCATTAAAGAAGTAGGAGAATTTGACGGTATTGAAGCAGATGATAATTTAGAAGTTTACCTTGAAAGAGGAGAAAAAAACGAAATTAAAATCGAAGCCGATGATAATTTACATGAAATTATCGGGATGGATTTAAGAGAAAAAGTGCTTCGGTTATATACCTCTAAAGAAAGTACTATTTTTAAAAAACTTACTGTTCGGGTTACTTATACAAAATCATTAAAAACTGTAATCACAAAAAATGATGCCATTGTATATGCAATTCAGGAACTGCAATTAGATGATATTACGTTTAATAGTTTTGATTACTCGAAATTATTCCTGAACGTAAACTCAAAAAAATTCACTTTGTTTGCTGATGATAAAACAAGAACCGAATTGAACTTAAAATCTGAAGATGCTAATTTACAGTTGAGCAAAAACTCAGCGATTAAAACATTAGTTTCTGCAATAAAATTCAAATGTGATTTATACCAAAAAGCCGCTGCAAATATTGAAGGTATTGCTGATAAAGCAACGATTCGTTTAGATAATAATTCGGTTTTTAACGGAACAAAATTTACTTTGAAAGAAGCTAATCTTACTACCGAAGGTTCATCAGTTGCTACGGTTTTAGGCGGAACCAGTATTTCAATCGCAGCCGGAGATAAAAGTGAAGTTTCATTATTTGGAAATCCAAAAATAGAACTTACTCGTTTTAGCGAAGAAGCAAAACTGATTAAAAAACCAAGTGCTGTAAAAGATAAGGATAAGGAAAAAGAAAAATCATCTTTACCACAATAGATTTCTGAAAGATTATTCCTCAAGCAATCTCACATAAAAAAAGTCCCATTCTTAATTGAATGGGACTTTCTCGTTTTATAAAATATTATATTTCAATTCCAACAACTTGAAACCTGAAACAATAAAAACCTGAAACAAATTTTTTATTCTTTCGATGCTAAATATCTTTCAGCATCTAATGCAGCCATACATCCTGTTCCGGCAGCAGTAATTGCCTGACGATAAACATGATCAGCAGCATCACCGGCTACAAAAACACCTTCAACATTTGTTTTAGATGTTCCCGGAATATTTATAATATAACCAGTTTCATCCAGAGTAATTTGATCTTTAAAGATATCTGTATTTGGTTTGTGACCAATGGCTACGAAAAATCCTGTTGCAGGAATTTCAAGAACTTCCCCAGTAGTTTTATTCAACGCTTTAATTGCGTGAACTACTTGGTTATCACCTAATACTTCAAGAGTATCATGGTTCATTAATATTTCGATATTTTCGGTTTTGCGAACGCGATCTTCCATAATTTTCGAAGCTCTGAATTTTTCGCTTCTTACCAACATCGTTACTTTTTTACAAAGTTTAGATAAATAATGAGCTTCTTCACAAGCAGAATCTCCTGCTCCTACGATTACAACTTCCTGATTACGGTAGAAAAATCCATCACAAACGGCGCAGGCAGAAACTCCGCCGCCCATGTTTAAATAATGTTGTTCTGATGGTAACCCTAAATATTTAGCCGATGCTCCTGTAGAAATAATTACTGTTTCGCAGTGCAATTCGATTGAATCGTTAATCCAAACTTTTTTAATATCTCCTGAAAAATCAACTTTAGTTGCCCATCCATCACGAATATCTGATCCAAAACGTTTTGCTTGTTCTTGTAATTGAACCATCATTTCCGGACCTGTAACACCATCAACATATCCCGGAAAATTTTCTACTTCGTTTGTTGTAGTTAATTGACCACCAGGTTGCATTCCTTGATATAAAACCGGATTCATATTTGCTCTGGCTGCATAAATAGCCGCAGTATAACCCGCTGGACCAGAACCTATAATTAGGCATTTAATTTTTTCGATTGTATCTGACATAATATGTATAGTTTTAAGTGATGCAAAGGTAAACTTTATTATAAAAAATTACGACCAAATCAAATCCTAAATAACTATCTCAAAATAAGTTTTATTTATTTTCAGATTTTCCTTTTCTAAACCAAATTTATTACTATATTTGCATCCGCTTACGGGGTGTAGCGTAGCCCGGTTATCGCGCCTGCTTTGGGAGCAGGAGGCCGCAGGTTCGAATCCTGCCACCCCGACAAAAGTCTTTTCATTTTCTTGAAAAGACTTTTTTTTTGCTTTAAATTGTCTTAAAAAAAACGTAAGTATATCATTCTTTTTGCCTTAGCAATTTTATGATATCATCTTTTTCTTTTATTCGAAGTTCATACTGTTCAATAAATTTATGTTGTATTGTTATGTATTTTATTAAATCTTCTGGATCTGAGTCATTTGGTTTATTAATTTCTTCTCCAAAAAAGCTTGCAATGTTGGTTTTTAACAATTGAGCAATTTTTATAATTTCGTCAGAAGTAAATTGTATTTCACCTTTTTCTCTTCTGCAATATTGTGATTGCTCTAATCTTAACTCATGAGCAATGTAACTTTGAGATAATTTTTTCTCCATTCGTATGGCTCTTATTTTTTTATTCAATTTTCATAATTATAAAAAACCATTAATTTTATCAATATTATTTAGCAGAAATAGTGTATTAAAAACAAAGAGGACAGTTATTATTTTTCATACTCACTAAGAGATACTATTTTAATGATTAAACTTTAATCATTATGTGATTTGCACATTTTGTAAGAAAAATTAATGTTGTTTATTTGAAATCTATTAACTGAAAACTTTTTGAATATTCAAAAGCGCTTTTGATAATTTGAGAGTCTAAGTATGTCGAATTTTAAAAACTTAATTTATGAAAAAATTATTATTGACATTGTGTTTGTCGATGTTTGCTTCTGGAGCGTTCGCATCAGAATCCTTGGATTACAAAAAAATTGGAAACAGTAAAACAACTGAAATCCAGCATTTTGAAAATGGCTTTGCCGTAATTTATGGCTGCTCAGTATATATAGCCTGGCATGATGGTCACGGAAGTTACTCCAATACATGGAGTTTCCCAAATGTTAGTTCTCAAAGTGGCTGCAATCAAATGATGAGAGAACTTTTAGCCGTTTTTCAGTCAGTTGAAGCACCAACAGCTTTTCCAGACGATTTTATAGGTGAGGAGCCTCGTATTCGCTTCACTCCAGAAGAGGTGCAACCATAGTTCAAAAACAAAACCTAAAATGCGATTTAGAATATTTCTAAATCGTATTTTATTAAAAAATGAAAATGAAAAATTTTGCTTTTACAATAATTTTACTTTTTACAATTTCGGCGAAAGCTCAGGTAAAAAATGTAGTGATTGAATACAACTTAAATGTATCTAATGAAAATTATGTACAGAAAAAAGTTATTACAAACTGCACAAAAAACATATCAATTTCAAAAACTTTTGCAAATAATTCTAAAGCAGGTATTGAATCTAATGAGCATACGAATTCAATATATATAAATGAAAAAGAGATTGACACTTATGAATCTGTTGATTTAGTGAGTAACAATATTATTTCTGTAGATAATATAAAAAACAGCAATTACAAAATCACTGAACAACTTCCAGTAATGAATTGGAAACTTTCAAAGGATAATGAAGTAAAAAAAATAGATACTTTTATATGCAATAAAGCTTTTTTGAGTTTTAGAGGCCGCAATTACATTGCCTGGTACACTCCGTATGTTGCTTTGCCATTTGGACCTTGGAAATTTTATGGTCTCCCTGGTTTAATTCTTGAAATATATGACACCAATAATAATTACCATTGGACAGTATCAAAAATAACATATCCTTCAACAAAAACATTTGATCTAAGCGTTTTAGATAAGCAAAACACAAAAGATATAACCTTAAAAGGATTTGTTGAAGAAATCGAAAAACAAAAGCAAATAATGTATGCCCGCATTATGAAAGTAATGCCACGTGGCACAACAATGGAGCAAGGAACTGATACAAGAACAAGTGTGGAATTAGTTTATGATTGGGAAACCGAAAAGAAAAACAAATAGATATTTTGAATATTAACCGTGTCCGAGTTTTGCTTTTTTTGCTCATGCAAATTTTAACTGTTAACTTTTTAAACTCTCAAACATCCATTTCCGGAATTGTTCGGGATAAGGATTCTAATCCGGTTTCTTTTAGCAATGTATTTATTAAATCGCAAGTCAATAATTCTATAGTGGCTTTTACACGTACACTTAAAGATGGAAGTTACGTCTTGGAGGTTGAAGAATCAGGTAATTATGAAATTAGTTTTACAGCAATATTATATAAACCAACTATATTCCAAATTGCTATAGAAACTGGTAAAAAATATATTCAAAATGTAATACTTCAGGACGAAACAACTTTTCTTGACGAAGTTGTAATCAAAACTGAAAAACCAATAACAGTAAAAACCGATACAATTGTTATTAATGCAAAAGCATTTGCCCAAGGAAATGAAACTGTTCTTGAAGATTTATTGAGAAAAATACCCGGACTAAATATTTCTGAAAACGGAACGATTAAAGTTGGCACTAAAGAAGTTGAGAAAGTAATGATTGACGGCGATGATTTTTTTGAGCATGGTTATAAACTTCTCACAAAAAATTTGAACGCATCTACGGTTGATAAAATTGAGATTTATAAAAAATATTCAAATAACCGATTGCTAAAAAACATTGAAAATAGTGATAAAGTAGCGCTGAATCTTACTTTAAAAGATGAAATTAAATCTCAATGGTTCGGAAACATGAGTTTAGGCTATGGCGTTGCATCAGAGAATAGGTATGATGTAAGAACTAATTTGATGTCGTTTGAAAAAAAAGCAAAATTTTATGCAATAGGAAATCTTAACAACGTAGGAGTTGATGCCGTAGGAGATATAAATTACATCATCAGACCTGTGAATTTAGATGGAATAAGCAGTATTGGAGACGATGAAAACTCTGAAACATTGCTCAGTTTAAACACTTCAAAACCCAATTTAAAAGAAGAAAGAACGAATTTTAATAATGCCGAATTAATATCCTTAAATTCTATATTTACGATTTCTTCAAAAGTAAAATTAAAAGTTATAGGATTTTATAATTCAGATAAAAATGATTTTTTCAGAAAAGGAATAGATGAATATCATTTTGAAAATACTGCGTTTACTAATTTTGAAGATTACAATTTAAGTAAGAAAAAAAAGATTGGCTTTGCAAAAATTAATTTCAATTATGATATCTCCAGTAATGAATCGTTTGAATTTATAAGTAAATACAGTTTAGAAAACGGTAATACAAACACAAATTTAATTTTTAATGAAGAAAAATCCTGGGAAAAACTTAATGAAAAAACACAACTCATCGACCAAAAAGCGGTTTATACCAATAGATTTAGAAGCAATAAAGTTTTAATTTTTACAGGAAGAATAATAAATGAAAAGGCACCGCAAAATTATTACAATAACGTTTTTCTTTTCAACGATATATTACCAGGTGGCGTTACTGCAAATAACGTAAGTCAGGGAAGTAATGACAAGCTGAATTTTTTGGGTTTTGAAACTCATTTTTTTGATAAAAAACAAAAAGGAAATCTTTTAGAATTTAAGGCAGGATATGAAAACAGGCAAGATTATTTTAATTCGGAATTAGAGTTTTTAGAGAACGATAATAGTATTATTGCTCCCGCAGATTATGCTAATAAAGTAAATTTTGGCACTCAGGATATTTATTTTAAATCAAAATATAATTATTTTTTCAGAAAATTTGCAATAGAAGCCAAGGTCGAATTACATGACTTTATTTCAGATCTGAAGACTACTGAAATTGTTGAAAAAAATAATAATTTATTCATAAATCCATCTTTGGTTTTAAGTTGGGAAATTAACCAAAACAATAAAATTAGCACTTCGTTTTCTTATAATACAACAAATGCCAAAATTTTAGATGTCTACAACGGGTATGTATTGACAAGTTATAAAAGCTTTCAAAAAGGAACAGGACAATTTAATCAGCTACAATCAAATGTATTTTTTCTAAAATATGGATTAGGAAACTGGGAAAGTAAATTTTCATCAAATGCCTCTATTTATTATTATAAAAATTTTGACTTTTATTCTACAAATGCCGTTATTCTACAAAATTATTCTCAGTTAGAAAAAATTATAATTAAAAACAGATCTATGTTTAGAGCAGATCTTGATATGAGTTATTTTTTTAGCGATATTTCATCTACTTTAAAAGTTGAGGCAAATTATTCTAAAAGCAACTATAAAAACATTGTAAATAATGAATTAAGAGAAGTAGAATCAGGAATTACAGTTTCAAGTATAGAAATAAGATCAAATTTTAAAGGTTTTTTAAATTATCATTTGGGAACTAAATGGACTATAAATGAAATTAGAACATCGGATCTTAATAAAAATACTGACAATCTCACCTTTTTTGATCTTTTGCTAAGCTTTAATAAAAATTTAAATGCTGAATTTCAGACTGAAAGATATCATTTTGGCAATTTAGAGGCTAGCAGTAGTAAATATTATTTCCTTGATATTAAAGCCAATTATATATTTAAAAAAAACAAACTTTCTTTTTCATTATCGAGTAATAATTTATTCAATACTAAAACTTTTAGGCAGTCATATATAAGTGATGTCGTTACTTCGAAAACAGAATATAGGATTCTTCCAAGATATGTTCTTTTAAAAATGGATTATAAATTTTAGATAATGTGAATTTGCATGAGATGTCTTTTGAACTGGAAACACAACAAAAGTCTTTTCAAGAAAATGAAAAGACTTTTGTTGTGTCTAATTCTCTCTATAATTAAACAGTTTTCAACATAGCAATTACTTCTATTTCAATAAAGATATCGCTTCTAAACAATCCTTTAACTTCTAAAAGTGTACTTGTTGGTGGCTCATCAAGGTTGATAAACTGATCTCTGGCTTCTCTATATCCTGCAATTTGAGAAATATCCGAAGTAAAAATTCCCAGTTTTACAATATCATTTAAATTGGCGCCGCATGTTTCTAAGATGTTTTTAATATTTTCGAAAATTTGAATTGTTTGGGTTTTTACATCATTTCCAACTAATTCTCCTTGTTTATTAAACGGAATTTGCCCGGAAAGCATAATCATTTTCTGATTCTCAAACGGAATAACAACTGCTTGAGATAAACCTTTAATATTTAATACTTTTTCTGAATTTTTAAATTTTGACATAATATCTATAAATTAATTTTTAACAAAGATCTGTTACATTCTTTATTTTGATTTTTCTTAAAATGTCTTATTTCATGACTATTTGTTTCAATTACAACTTATTTACATTTGTAAAAATCAAATCAGTGGTAAGAAAATTTATACATTCGTAAAAAAAAATATCATGAACGTTATAAAGCAAACGGGAGATCAGGATTCATATCCGGGAACACATATTATTATAACATCTGATAAAATTGGTAAAACAGAAATTTGCCGACAACAACATAAAACTCCATTTCATAAACAGAATTTGTTGAAAGATCATTTTTTGTTATTTGCTGTAGAAGGTTTAAATGAATTGCAGATTGGAAATCAGCAATTTTCATTAAAAAAAGGTGAAATGTTATTAATAAAAAAAGCGACTTACGTTGAAATTGTAAAAACCGGAGATCCTTTAAATAATTTCATGTACGAAAGTGTGTCTTTTTCACTTAAGAAAGATATAATTATCGATTTTATTAAATTAATAGAAATGGATAATTATCAAGAAGCAGGAAATTATGATAAAGCAATTATTCACCCATATGGAGAACGTTTAAAATCATTTCTCACCTCGTTGAAACCTTATTTTGAAGATAACGAAACCATAAAAACGGGATTATTCAAACTAAAAATATTAGAATTACTTTATGATCTTTCACAAGCAAATCAATCATTTTTGAATGAGTTAATAAACATCGATCGCAATGAAACTAAAGATTTATTGAAAACCATAGAACAACATTATCTACAACCTTATTCTCTTCAGGAACTTGCCTATATTTCCGGAAGAAGCTTATCGAGTTTCCGCAGGGAATTTGAATCTTTGTTTCATACAAAACCTGCAAAATGGATTCAGGAAAAGCGATTAAATAAAGCAAAGGAATTGTTTCTTACCACTCAATTAAAAATTGCAGATGTTTGTGATGAAGTTGGATATGAAAACGTTTCGCATTTTTCACGCCTGTTTAAAAGTCATTTTGGATACAATCCAAGTGAAACTAAAAAAACAGATAAATTGAAAATTAAGGTTGATTAAAATAATGTACAGGATTTTAAAAACAGGTATTAAGACATGTTTTACTTAATTAAATCATCCCTTTTGATTGAGCAATCTAAACTCAGAAGGAGACAAACCTATAGCTTTACGAAATGATCTTGTGAAATAAGAATAGTCACTGAAACCTAATTTGTAAGCAATTTCTTTTACATCCATA
The DNA here is from genome assembly GCF_043722275.1 of Flavobacterium sp. GTDB lineage: Bacteria > Bacteroidota > Bacteroidia > Flavobacteriales > Flavobacteriaceae > Flavobacterium. The sequence goes on from NZ_JAYSPC010000028.1 coordinate 62,608, forward strand.
TCACTATAGTACAATAATCTTTTGGCTTCAATGAATATTTCCTGTTGAATCCAATAACTCACGGTTGAACCTGTAACCTCCTTTATTACCTCATTAAGATAACCTGTTGATACATTAAGTTTTGATGCATAAGCAGACGGACTTTTTGTATTATGAATATTAATTACAAGCAGATTTTTAAACTGTTTAGCAAGCTCAGCCTGCCTGTTACGCGTATTTGATGTTGTTTCTAAAGAATTATAAGTACTGGCTGCCATCCCTAAAAATGACTGAACAAGCGTGTGGATAATTGAAATATAGAATCTATCTCCTTGTCGCAGAACAAATTCGGTTTGTAATACTCCTAGTAAGCTTTTATATTGAGTTAACTCATATTCTGACAATTTACATGGCAGTTGTAAATTAAGCCTAAATTCAAAAACTCCTCGAAAATCCGTATGAATCAACGAGGTGTCTACAGCAATAAACCATCCCTCGGCATTATTTGCCTTTATTCGGGAATGGATTTGTGAAGGTAATATATAATATAGGTGTCCGGCAGTAATTAAAACATCCTGAAAATCAATCTTTAATGTTCCTGAACCTTTTGTTAACAAAAAAAAGATATAATGATCATCCCTATGAGCAATATCATAATCCCTCTCTTGCTGAAGTTCATTTTCAGGTTCGAAAATTTTAATTTGCAAACCTGTATTTGTCTTTTTTTGTAACTCATCTATTGGAATGTTTTTCATCAATACAAAATATCTTTATTTATTTAATTTCAATAGTTTATCAGCATTTCCATGAGCAATCTTTAACAGTTGCTCTTCCGGAAGGTCGATAGCATTCAAAAAATCGATACCCATTTCGTTTGTACTGAACGGATAATCTACAGAAAACATAATGTTGTCGATACCAAAAGTATCTAAAGCAATTTTTAGCGGTGGCTGGGTAAAAAAACCACTTGTGGTAATATGAACCTGCTGATGAAAAGTATCCGTTAGCGATCGTTGGTTGGCGCCGCCATTGCCAGGCTTGAATGCCCGTTCTGATCGTGCCATCATCATGGGTAACATTTCTCCCATATGTCCTATAATTAAATTTAATTTGGGATATTGATCAAAAATACCCGAATACAGCAAGCGTAAAACATGAAGCGCAGTTTCTGAATGCCAACCCCAACCGTAACAAGCCAAAGCTTCTGCCATGCCTGAATGATTTGGTAATCCGTTATAATAAATATCCGATACTCCTTTTGGCGGCAATCCCGGATGAAGATATATAGGAACTCCCAACTTCTCGGCGCGCTCAAATATCGGGGCAAATTCAGGCTGATCCAGAAACTTTTCCTGAGTAAGTCCGCGAATCATAGCGCCACGAAAATGATATTCGGTCACAGCACGTTCTAATTCATCTGCGGCCGCAATTGGCGCTGTCATTGGCAAATGGGCAAAAGCTGTAAACCGATTTTCAAAACCGGATATTCGTTTAGCAATCATATCATTGTATTGCCTTGCAAAAGCAGGACCGTCTTTTGGGCTTAATAAATTAGCCCCTGAACTATCAACAGATAATACCTGGGTGCTAATGCCATTCGCATCCATAGAATCCAGGCGAGCTCCTGTTATATCAGCCAATTTTGCCGAAAGCTGTTGCATTCTTTCTGATTCTCCAAACCCACCTAAAGCTGCCTTAGGAATTTGACCTGCCATTTCAGGAAATGAAATATGTTCTTCAAGAGTTACTATACGCATATTATTCTTTTTTTTTAAAATCCATTTTTCAATGACTTAATAATTAGTTCTGGTTACCAGGGAGCTTCACCTCCGTCTTTAAAGAACTTTCCGGTTATACCCAAATTAGATTCTATTGCCAATTTTACAATTGGATGAGCGCCTTGTTCCGGCGTTTTCTTCCCTGAAAGTTATTTAGCTCAGTAGCAGTAAATCCCGGTGTAATACTATTAACACTAATTCCTTCTTTCCTAAGTTCGCTGGACAACATTAAAGTTACCGCATTTATTGCTGTTTTTGAAGATCCATAAACATGAAAATTACTACGACTGGAATTTTCTTCCGGATCTGCAAGTAAAGTAAGAGAGCCAACCTCGCTTGAAACGTTAATAATTGACGGATTCAATGATTTTTTTAAAAGAGGAAGAAATTCCTGAATGGTTTGTAAAGTCCCGAAAACATTTGTATCAAATATCTTTTTAAGATTATCAATATTACAAGTAGAAATATGAGGTTCATCTCCGGCAATACCCGCATTATTGATTAAAATATCTAAGAAAATAGTTTTAGACTCTAATTCTACCCTGGCTTTACGGATAGAATTACCATCTGCAATATCTATCAAAATACCCTCTACGTTTTCCAGCCCAATATCTTTTAGTTTCTTAACTGCTTCAAGTCCGCGTTCCTGATTTCTATATCCCAAATACACAAAATAACCCAATTGTGCTAATTGCAAGGCTGTTTCAAAACCTATTCCTTGATTTGCTCCTGTAATCAATACTTTTTTCATAAAAATAGCCTTTAATTTTTTAAACAAAGGTATTGGTAACACATCGAACCGTTACGAGATATTCATGGAATTTGTAGGACAATTCACGGAACATCATTTTCAATACGTTTGATCCAAAATATTCTATTTAAGAAAGTAACATGAGAAAAATCGAAATTTTCAATAATTGATAAAAAATTGTTTCAAGCATGAAATTTCAAACAATTTAAAAACTATCGTAGAATAATAAACTCCCTTTCAAAATTCAGTTTCTATTAATACTTGTATACTCGTTGGGTGTATTAAACAAAACATATATTTCGACGCGGATTTGACGGATTCGTTATCACGAAGACACAGATTTACACGGATCTTCTTTAAATTCTATATAAAAATCAGCGAAAATCTGCGTTTTTGCAAAGCAAATCTGTTTTATCCGCGTTCTAATTTATACAGTTTGTATTTTTAACTTAATTGCACCCAACGGGTTACTTGTATGAAAAATTGTATTTTTGTTTTATACATTTCAGTAATCCAGTTTATTACATTTTTCAATATTACTTTTATTGGTATCAAAAAGTAATGACGATGTATTTTACCTTTTTATCAATTTATTATTTGTAATTATTATCTTTGAGCTATGAGCACATTAACAAAACCAAGTCATATAGGGCGAAAAATTAGCCGTATTCGTGAACTGAAAGACATGAAACAAGAAGCATTGGCACAAGCTTTAGGAACTAACCAACAGGCAATTTCGGCTATTGAAAACAGCGAAACAATAGATGATGAAAAACTTGCTGATGTCGCAAAAGCACTTGGCGTAACGGTTGAAGCAATCAAAAATTTCTCTGAAGAAAATATGATTAACTATTTCAATACTTTCACTGATAATGATTTCAGCAACAGTCAAGGTGCTAATTTTGGACATGTCAATGCATGTACATTTAATCCGCTTGATAAATTAATTGAATCTCAAGAGGAAATCAAAAAGCTTTACGAACGTTTATTACAAGCCGAAAAAGATAAAATCGAGTATCTGGAAAATATAATAAAGACGAAATAATCTTTGTAAAAACATACAATTACGACAAAAGAGGTTCGAAAGAGCTTCTTTTTTTTGGTTTAAAACCAAAGATTTTTAGCACTCAACAAACCAAAAATATGTCCTTATATAATACAAAAATATCTTTTATGACCTTCTGGATTTCTTGCAAATAGTTCTCTTTGCGCAAAATTTAGAAATCTAAAAATGAAAAAAATAGTACTATATATTGTCTTTTTAATCGCCATATCAGCAAATGCGCAACAAAATCCAACATCAACAATTGAAGAAATTAAAATTGAGAAGTTAAAACCCTACAAAGAAAACGTTCATGCGTCGTATTATCATGATAAATTTACCGGAAGAAAAACAGCAAGCGGCATAAAATTCGACAACAATAAATTGACCGCAGCGCATAAAAAACTACCGTTTGGTACGATGTTAAAAATCACCAACAAAATCAATCAAAAATCTGTAATTGTAAAAGTCATCGACAGAGGTCCATTTATTAACGGACGAGAAATTGACCTGTCTAAAAAAGCTTTTATGGATATTACTTCAAACAAAAAAAGTGGCGGAATGATTGTAAAAATTGAGATTCTTGAAAATTAAAAATAATCTTAAACGCTTCTAAAAACCGAATAAAAATTACATATAAATCTTAAAACATCACGAAATATTCTATTTATTTTAAAACGGTTTCCATTTTGGCTTCTTTTTAAGCAAAAAAAACTTACCGCATTAAAATGTTATTATATTTACCACTTATAACACAATACTTATTTGTTTATGGAAGGTTTTCTTTTAGCTGCGTTATTTGGCTTTTTAATCTATATTTCTAATAAAATCAAAGGTCGTTTTGATCATCTTGAAAATGATATTCAAAAACTGAGTAAAAAACTAGATCTTTTAAAAGCAACAGAAAAACCTATTGAAATTATTCCGGTTGCTCCAATTCCTGCTGTTAAAAAAGAAGAATTTAAAATAACTCCTGATCAATCAAACGATGCTACTTTTGAACCTGCGAAAACAGAAATTGCAGCACAAGTTATTGATGAAAAAATTACAGATGAACAATTAGAAAAAATTGCATTATCATCTCATATTGAAAACATAGGAAAACCTGTTGAAATCAAACCGATTGAAAGCAATCCAGTTGAACCAAAACCTGTTCAAAAACCAATTATTCCTGCTGAACCCGAAAAATCATTCTGGGAAAATTTCAAAGAACAAAATCCTGATTTAGAAAAATTTATTGGAGAAAATTTAATCAATAAAATTGGAGTTTTAATTCTGGTTTTAGGAATTAGTTATTTTGTAAAATATGCCATCGACAAAGACTGGATCAACGAACCTGCACGTGTAGGAATCGGCGTTTTATGTGGCGTCCTGGTTATGGGAATTGCTCATAAATTACGTAAAAATTACGCAGCTTTTAGTTCTGTAATTGTTGCCGGCGCCATTGCTATTTTCTATTTTACGATTGGGATCGCGTTTCATGATTATCATTTATTCAATCAAACCGTCGCCTTTAGTATTATGGTGATTATTACGGCTTTTAGCGCTTTAATATCCTTATCCTACAACCGACTCGAATTAGCGGTTCTGTCCTTAATTGGCGGATTTGCAGTTCCGTTTATGGTCAGTACCGGCGAGGGAAATTATGTCGTGCTGTTTACATATATCATTATTTTAAACATCGGAATTTTGGCTTTAGCCTATTATAAAAAATGGAATCTCGTTAATATTCTCGCCTATATATTTACCGTACTTTTATATGGCGCGTGGTTGTCTAAAGAATTAAGTTCAGGCAAACCCCATTATTTAGGCGCGCTTATTTTTGGTTTTGCCTTTTATTTTATTTTCATTTTAATGAATATTATAAACAACATTCGATCAAAAGGAGAATTTTCTAAAACTCAGCTTACCATTTTAGCCAGTAATACATTCTTATTTTATGGCGCAGGAATGGCAATTTTAAGCCATTATCATCCGGAATTAAAAGGTTTATTCACAACAATTCTTGCCGTTTTAAATTTAGTTTATGCCTGGATTTTATACAAAAAATTCGACCTCGATCAAAAAGCCGCTTATTTATTAATTGGCTTGACATTGACTTTTATAACATTGGCAATTCCTATTCAGTTTGAAGGCAATTATATTACTTTATTCTGGGCTGCCGAAGCTGTTTTGTTAGTATGGCTTGCACAAAAATCAAAAATTTCAAGTTATCGATTTGGTTCTTTAGCCGTTCATATTTTAATGGTTTTTAGTCTGATAATGGATTGGAACAAATATTACAAAGGCACTTTACAGCTTAATATTATTATTAATCCAATATTTATTACAGGACTTTTTGCTTCGTTTTCATTATTTGCCGTTTGGTATTTATTAAAAAACGAATCCGAAGACACAAACGAAAACCCAACTACATTTAATACCCTATTTAATACGGATAATTACAAAGAATATCTGTTAGGAACTGGACTTTTAATAACCTATTTAACAGGTTTATTTGAAGTTATATTTCAGTCAAACAGCCATATTCCAAGTATTTACAGCTCGATTTCATTACCAATATTATATCATTTAATATTTTCGGTAATATTTTCTACTTTCATGATCAGGAAAAAAACCGAATCAGCATATCAGGCTGCAACTTTAATAATTATTGCAAATATTGTTTTGTTTGCCTTTTGGTTTTCGAATTATCCATTTTTCGAACACGAGGAAATTATGAGTTCAGGAACCGGAAAGTCAATCGCATTTTATATACATTACATTTCATTGATTATCACGATTTATTCAGGATATCAATTGTTTTTAATCAGCAGGAAATTCAGTTTTTCGTTTTTTAAAAGTCCTTATTTTATGTGGATTGTTGCTTTTTTCATCATATATATCGCCAGTTCAGAGGTTATGCTTCACGGACTTGTGTTAATGAATTCTGCCATCACGCCTGAGGACATACAAGCAAGCCCAATGTTTGCGAGTTATAAAACAAACTTGCCGTATTTACGTGATTTTATTGCCGATGATTTTATTGGACTTGCAAGAACAAAAATCATCAAAACAGGATTTCCGGTGCTTTGGGGAATTCTTGCTTTTGTATTTTTAATTATCGGAATAAAAAAACAATACAAATCACTTCGAATTATCGCTTTGACTTTACTTGGATTAACTATTTTAAAATTATTTTTATACGATATCAGCAATATATCCGAAACCGGAAAAATCATATCTTTTATCCTTTTAGGAATTTTAATTTTGATTATATCTTTTGTATATCAAAAAATCAAAGTTTTAGTTATTGATGAAAACAAGCCACAGGAAGACAATGAAACTAAATAAATTTATACTCTTATTATTTATTGCAAACCTTTCGTTTGGGCAATATCAAACGACCGGAAAATTAAAAAAGGTTGCAGAAAATGGTTTTCATGAAATCATTTTGTCGCCGGAAATCAGGTCATATTCAAAACAGGATTTGAGCGATATCAGAATTTTTGATTCCAAAGGAAATGAGATTCCGTATTTTATCCAAAGCGATAATACAGTTTCAAAAAATACTTTTGAAGAATATGCAATTGTTTCAAAAACGGTTTCCCCGAAGAAAAGCACTTCGATTATTATTGCAATTCCGCCAAATAAAAGCAACAATCAGCTTTCGCTTTTTATTGCTAATTCTAATGTCGAAAAAAAGTATTCGATTTCCGGAAGTGACGATCAAAAAGAATGGTTCGGAATCTCTGACGCACAATATTTATCTGATTTAAACAGCTCTACAGAAACAAGCGTTGTAAAGAATATTTCCTATCCGTTAAGCACATATCATTATTTAAGAATTGATTTTGATGATCGAAAAACGCTTCCGATAAACATTTTGAAAATTGGAAATTTCACCACACAATTGCCCAGAAGTTTAGTGCAGGAAACTGTTCCGAAAAAATCTGTAACGACCGAAATTCCTTCAGAAAAAGAAACTCAAATTCATGTTCTTTTTGATGCGCCACAAGTTATCAATCAAATTACTTTTGAAGTTTTAAAACCTACCTATTATAATCGTAGGGCTATTTTATACAAAAAAGTAAAACGAGATGTAAAAAGAAAATCGCAGATATTTGATGAAGAAATCATTTCTTTTGAACTGAATTCGAACACAAAAAACATATTTACAATTCCTGAGATATTCGAAAAGGAATTCTATATAAAAATTGAAAATCATGACAATCAGCCTTTGTCAATTTCAAAAATAAAATACGATCAAAAGTTAATTTCTGTAATTGCAGATTTAAATATAAATGAAAGTTATATCCTGAAAACAGGCAATAAAAACCTGACGGAACCGGAATATGATCTTTCGAATTTTAAAAATAAAATTGCCGCTATTTTACCACAAACATTCGTTTATGATATTGAGCAAAGAACGAATGCAAAAAGTGAAATTCAGAGCAAATCATTTTGGCAACAACCCTGGTTTATGTGGATTTGCATAATCCTGGGCGGAATTACAATTCTATTTTTTACGGCGAGCTTAGTAAAAGATTTAAAAAGAAAGAATTAAAACAGAAATCAATTTTAACGTTTCAGTCTTTTTTAAGATTTAAACTTGCGATTGGTTCTTTTATACTAAAAACAAGAAAAAAATAGTACAGGTTTTCGTTGCTATTTTTGATTAAGTGAGAAATAAAATCCCGCAAAACATGCGCCATACAACGGTTAATGGAAGTTTCTTAAATGTTAACAAAATAGATTTTCAGAAACCATAAATAATTGTATTTTTACGGTTCAAAATTCAGAAAATAAATGGGCAAAATCATTGCGATTGCTAATCAAAAAGGAGGCGTTGGAAAGACTACTACATCAGTAAATCTTGCGGCCTCATTGGGTGTTTTAGAAAAAAAAGTATTATTGATTGACGCTGATCCTCAGGCAAATGCTACATCTGGTCTTGGGATTGATGTAGAATCTGTTGAAATAGGGACCTACCAGATACTTGAACATAGTAATACTCCAAGAGAAACTATTATTAAATGTTCAGCTGTAAATGTTGACGTAATTCCTGCGCACATTGACCTTGTTGCCATCGAAATCGAATTGGTTGATAAAGAAAACAGAGAATACATGCTTAAAAAAGCATTAGAAAGTGTAAAAGACGAATATGATTATATCATTATTGACTGCGCGCCTTCATTAGGTTTATTAACCTTAAATGCTTTAACAGCAGCAGATTCAGTAGTTATTCCTATTCAATGTGAATATTTTGCACTTGAAGGATTGGGAAAATTATTGAACACTATAAAAAGTATTCAAAAAATACATAATCCGGATCTTGATATTGAAGGTTTGTTATTAACAATGTACGATTCAAGATTACGTTTATCAAATCAGGTTGTTGAAGAGGTTCAAAAACACTTTAACGATATGGTTTTTGATACCGTTATACAGCGTAATGTAAAATTAAGTGAAGCTCCAAGTTTTGGTGAAAGCATCATTAATTATGACGCAACAAGCAAAGGAGCAGTTAATTACATTAATCTGGCTCAAGAAATTATAAAGAAAAACAGCAAATAGTTTTTATGACAAAAGCAATTAAAAAACAAGCCTTAGGAAGAGGATTATCAGCATTATTAAAAGATCCGGAAAACGACATTACATCAGTTGAAGACAAAAACGCTGATAAGGTTGTTGGAAATATTATTGAGCTTGAAATAAGTGCTATAGAAATAAATCCTTTTCAGCCAAGAAGTAATTTTAATGAAGAATCGTTACGCGAATTAGCCACTTCTATTAAAGAACTTGGTGTGATTCAACCTATTACTGTTCGAAAATTAGAATTTAATAAATACCAGTTAATTTCCGGAGAGCGTCGTTTGCGTGCTTCGACTTTAATCGGCCTGACACATGTTCCGGCATACATTCGTATTGCAAATGACAATGAATCACTGGTTATGGCTCTGGTTGAAAATATTCAGCGTCATGACTTAGATCCTATTGAGATTGCACTTTCATACCAGCGTTTAATTGACGAAATTCAATTGACACAGGAACAAATGAGCGAGCGCGTAGGAAAAAAACGTTCTACAATTGCCAATTATTTACGTCTTTTAAAACTGGATCCAATTATTCAAACGGGTATTCGCGATGGTTTTATTAGTATGGGTCATGGTAGAGCAATTATCAACATTGAAGATTTAGACATTCAAACTGATATTTATCAAAAAATAGTGAGCCAGAATTTATCTGTTCGTGAAACAGAAACTTTGGTGAAAAACTATCACGAAAGCTTAAAACCAAAAGAAGAAGGAAAGCCAAAAGCAGAATCTTCTTTTGTAATTAGAGAAACACAAAAAAATACTTTCAACGATTATTTTGGTGCGAAAGTTGATGTGAAAGTCGCTGGTAACGGAAAAGGAAAAATTACAATTCCGTTTAATTCTGAAGCCGACTTTAATCGAATTATAAAATTAATAAACGGATAGTGAATAAGATTGTCCCCATAAGTCTATTGTTCTTTATCATAGGAACCGTTTCTCTTTTTGCCCAGGTAAAAAAAGACACGGTTTTGGTCGTTAAAGACACTAGCAAATTAAAAGAAATAGACCCGCTTACGCCAGCAAAAGCAGCTTTTTACTCGGCAATACTACCAGGTTTGGGTCAGGCATACAATAAAAAATACTGGAAAATCCCTTTGGTTTACGGAGCAATTGGCACCAGCTTATATTTTTATATCGATAATAATAACAAATACCGCGATTATCGCAGAGCTTACAAACGAAGACTTGAAGGTTATAATGACGACGCTTACCAGTTTCTGGACGAAAGCAGACTTGTTGCCGGTCAGAAATTTTATCAGCGAAACAGAGATTTATCTGCTTTGTTTGTCGTAGGTTTTTACGTTTTAAACATTATCGATGCCAATGTTGATGCGGCTTTAATTCAGTTTAACGTAAACGAAAGATTATCAATGCGTCCGGAAATTTATCCAAACGATGTAACTTTTCGTCCAAACGTAGGACTAACCTTTAATTACCAATTTTAAATAGCTCTGGTTATTTAAAAAATTTAAATATTTACAAAATGAAAATTGCGCTTTTAGGATACGGAAAAATGGGTAAAGTAATTGAACGAATTGCTTTAGAAAGAGGTCATGAAATTGTTCTGAAAAAAGACGAATCCAATACCTACGACGGACTTTCTACTGCTGATGTTGCAATTGATTTTAGCGTTCCCACTGCAGCCGTAAGCAACATTTCGAATGCTTTTAACAATAATGTGCCTGTAGTTTCAGGAACAACCGGATGGTTAGAACATTATGATGAAATGGCTGCACTTTGCAATGAAAAACAAACTGGCTTTATATCAAGTTCAAATTTTAGTTTAGGAGTTAATATTTTCTTCGAATTAAATGAATATTTGGCTAAAATAATGTCTCAGTTTGACACCTATAAAGTTACGATGGAGGAAATTCATCATACTCAAAAATTAGATGCTCCAAGCGGAACTGCAATTTCTTTAGCAAAAGGTGTTATCGAAAACAGCAATTATGCAAACTGGACTCTTGATGAAGCTAAAAACAACGAAATTCATATCGAAGCTAAAAGAATTGGCGATGTTCCCGGAACTCATACCGTAAATTATGAATCAACTGTTGACAGCATCGAATTAAAACATACTGCTCACAATCGTGAAGGTTTTGCTCTTGGAGCTGTAATTGCTGCTGAATGGCTTGCCGGTAAAAAAGGTATTTACAGCATGAAAGATGTTTTAAACTTAAAATAACAAAACTAAAAGCATAAGGTTTTCAATCAATATAACCTGAAGCCTGAAACATAAAACAAAAAATTATGACACTATATCTTTGGTTCGTATTTTTCTTAGCCGTACAAATTATTCACTTTCTGGGAACCTGGAAATTGTATAAAGCAGCAGGAAGAAAAAGTTGGGAAGCTGCAATTCCGGTTTACAATTCAATAGTTTTAATGAAAATTATCAGTCGCCCAACATGGTGGACAATATTACTTTTCATCCCGATTATTAACCTGATTATGTTTCCTGTTGTTTGGGTGGAAACCTTAAGAACTTTTGGAAAAAAATCTACTTTAGATACTTTATTAGGGATCTTTACTTTTGGGTTTTACATTTACTACATCAATTATACGGAGAAATTAGTATATAATGCAGATAGAGAATTAAGACCGCAAAATAAAACTGCTGATACTGTTAGTTCATTACTTTTTGCTATTATCGTAGCAACATTGGTACATACTTATGTTGTACAACCTTACACAATCCCGACTTCATCATTAGAAAAATCATTATTAATTGGTGACTTTTTATTTGTAAGTAAAGTAAATTACGGTCCTCGCGTACCTATGACAACTATTGCGTTGCCAATGGTTCACGATACTATTCCGTTTTTAAAAAGAAAATCATATTTAAGCTGGCCGCAATTACCATACTTTAGATTGCCGGCTATAGAAAAAATAAAACGAACAGATATCGTTGTTTTTAACTGGCCTGTTGATACGGTTCATTATTTTTATGAGCCAAAAGGAAGACCAGGAGTTATTAAACCTATCGATAAAAAATCGAATTACGTAAAAAGATGTGTTGGTATTCCTGGTGATAGCTTGTCTATCGTAGACGGATTTGTTTTCATTAACGGAAAAAAATTAGTTTTACCGGAAAGAGCCAGACCTCAATATTCTTATGCTGTAGCCTTAGACGGAAAAACATCTATTGATTTTGAATCATTGATGAAAGAATTAGATATTACTGATGGCGCTTATATCAAAGATCAGGAGAAAAAAGACACAATTTATTTCAGAGCTTTAACAGAAGCTAGTGCAGAACGTTTTAAAAATACTCCTGGAATTACTGCTGTAAAAAGAGAAATCGCCAGAGGAAATGACAACTCGATTTTCCCTCATATCAACAAGTGGAATCAGGATAATTTTGGTCCAATCTACATTCCTGAAGCAGGAAAAACAGTTGCATTAACAAATGAATCTTTGCCATTTTACAAAGAAATCATCACAAAATACGAAGGAAACACTTTAGAGTTAGACGGTTCTCATTTTTTAATAAACGGAAAACAAGCTACTACATACACTTTCAAACAAAACTATTACTGGATGATGGGAGACAATCGTCATAACTCTGAAGATAGTCGTTATTGGGGTTATGTTCCTGCAGATCACATCGTAGGAAAACCTGTTTTTATCTGGATGAGCTGGGACACTAACGGAAAAGGAATCAACAAAATTCGCTGGAACAGAGTTTTTACAACTGTTGATGGTGAAGGACAACCACAATCTTACTTTAAATACTTCCTGTTTATTCTTGCAGCTTATTTTGTTGGAGAATATTTCTGGAAAAAAAGAAGAGAAAATAAAGCATAAAAAAAATAAAGTTTTTTTTGTTTCAGGTTTCAAGTTTCAAGTTCTTTGCGAACCTGAAACTTGAAACCTGAAACATTTAACGCAAAAATTAAAGAAAACATGAACTCTCTATTACTTCCTACCTATTTTCCGTCGATTAGCCATTTTGCAGTTATGGCTCAATCTGAAAATATTACTTTTGAAATGGAAGATAATTTTCAGAAACAAACGAATAGGAACCGTACTTATATCTATAGTCCAAATGGTATTCAGTTATTGAATATTCCTGTCAAACATTCGAAAACATTACATCAAAAAACAAAAGATGTTTTAATCGAAAATGATTTTGACTGGCAAAAACAGCACTTTAAATCCTTAGAAGCCGGATATAGAAGTTCGCCTTTCTTTGAGTTTTTTGAAGATGATATTCGACCTGTTTTCGAAAAACAACATATTTTCCTAATGGATTTAAATATGGAAGTGCTGGATATTGTGACAAAGTGTTTAAGAATGAAATTAGACTTTGCAAAAACGACTGAGTATTTTGTTGAAACAAAAAATACATCTGACTTTAGATTTCTTGCAAACGGAAAAAAAGATCCGAATTCATTTGAAAAATACACTCAGGTTTTTGATGACAAACACGGATTCATTAATAATTTAAGTGTTCTGGATTTACTTTTTAACGAAGGTAAATTTGCAATGGATTATTTAAAAAGCCAAAAATTGGAATTACTTTAGCATTTATATGCCAAGATTTCACATTCTGTAATAAACTTGAAACCTGACCTCAAACTTTTTCTACTCCATCGAAAGTCTCGCCATTATAGGATAATGATCTGAGTTTTCGAAATCAGGAAAACTTTCAAATTGTTTGACTTTCATTTTACTGTCGGTAAAAATATAATCAATTCTGGCAGGATAGTAACGGAACTTATAAGTGGCTCCAAAACCTTCACCGGCTTCTTCAAAAGCATCTTTTTGTTTTCCTTTTATACTTCGGTAAACATAGGAAAATGGGCTATTATTCATATCTCCACAAATAATAAACGGCGTTGTACATTTTTTAATATTCTCTTTAAAAATTTCTGCCTGTTCCTGTTGTTGTCTGAATCCTTTACTGATTCTGGTATAAATAAGCTGTGATTTCTCCTGATTTACATTATCGATATTATTCGAAATATCACTCACATCAGGTGAAATTTTAATAGATTGCAAGTGCATATTATATACGCGAATTACATCTTTACCACGTTTTATATCAGCATAAATAACGTTATTATCAGATTTTGGAAAAATAATATTGCCTTCGAAAATAATAGGGAATTTAGAAAAAATTGCCTGACCGGTTTTAATCTGGTTTCCGTCAATAAAAATATAACGGTGAGGATATACTTTTAAATCGATATGAGCAGAACTTGAGTATTCCTGAATACATAGAATATCAGGATCTTTTTCGTCGATAAACGCTTTAATATTTGACGGAATATCATCACGATCGACCCATTTGAACACATTAAAAAGACGTACATTATAACTCATTATAGAGAAATCTTTTTCGTTTTTGACGTATTCTGTTCCTGTAAATTTATAAAACTTGCTGATAAAGGTAATTCCTGTAAGTAAAACCAAACCAGATAAAATAAGGCGTTTTTTAAACTGAATTGCCCAATAAACGAAGAACAACCCATTCAACACAAAAAAGGCTGGCATAAACAGCGTAAGCACCGATAAAAGCGGAAAGCTTCTAGGTGCTAAAAAAGGTAGAATATAAATACTAAATGTTACTACAGTAAGCACTATATTCAAAAAGAACATTATTTTATTAAACCACGAAAGGTTTTTCATATTTTCTTGCTAAAAGGATTATTTTCCAGCTTTAAATAAAAACTCTTTTTCTTCTTTTGTCAGACAATCATAACCGGACTGGCTAATTTTATCTAAAATTTCATCTATCTGTTGTTGCGTTTTGTCTTTCGTAACAATTCTTGATGTAACTTTTTCTGTAGGTTTTTTGTAATTCTTATGAACTTTTGTGAAAGGGGTCGTAGGGGATTTTCTAAAAAGATTAGTAAAGAAATCTAATGTTTTAGATATTACTATACTTAAATCAGTTCCGTTTTGAAGCAATTTTATAAATATAAATCCAAAAAATGCTCCGGCTAAATGTGATATATGTCCGCCAGTATTATCTAAACGGAATTGCATTAAATCAAGAACCAGAATTACCGCTGTAATATGCCAAAGTTTAACGTTGCCAATAAGCAATAATCGTACATTCATTAATGGCTGATAGGTTGTTACCGCAACTAAAATTGCCATAATTGCAGCCGAAGCTCCAACAATAGATCCAGCAACATTTAAAAAATAAAAACTCAATGAAAAAACAACACCGGAAAAAATAGCGCTTAAAATGTATAAACCTAAATATTGTTTTTGAGTAAAAAAGGTCATGAATAAATTGCTGGCAAAATTCAAAACCATCATATTAAACAGTAAATGCAAAAATGTAGCATGAAAAAATGCATAAGTCAAAAATGTCCACGGTTTAAACATAAACACATTTGGATCTGATGATAATGCAAGCCAATTTGGATACACAAAACTACCTCCGGAATATTGGAAGAATGCTAAAGAAATCAGGAAACAAGCAATATTCCAATAAATAACACGCATTGCGATACCGCCTAATTTATATTGTAGTTTTAAATCATCAAGAATATTCATAAAAGCTTCTTTTGGTTTTTATTTGCGCTATTAAAATTAGAAATTAATTCCAACGATTACTATTAAACTGATTCTTTTTCCAATACCACATAATTAAAAATCCAGTTAAAGCTCCGCCAACGTGTGCAAAATGAGCAATTCCTGTACCACCGCTTCCAAACAAAGAGTTGCCTCTAAATCCTAAAAATAAATCAATTGCTAAAATTCCGGGAACAAAATATTTAGCTTTAATAGGAATAGGGATAAACATAAGAGCTAACTCAGCATTAGGAAACATAAAGGCAAAAGCGGTTAATAACCCATAAATTGCACCAGAAGCCCCTACGACTGTACCAATATAAGAATCAGTAAAACTTTCAAATTGTGAAACCGAAACTAAATCCTGCCATCTCGTATCTATTTTGCCTTCGCTTAAAAGCTTCAAAATCTCCTCTTTTTGATATCCATTAGTCATTAAAACATTCATTGTCTCATGAAAAGAGTAATAATTTACCGCTGTATGTAATAGTGCAGCTCCTAACCCACATGAAATATAAAAAAATAAAAACTTTTTACCTCCCCAAAAATGTTCTAACGCAGAACCAAAAGATACCATTGCAATCATATTGAAAGCAATATGCATAATGCCGCCATGCATAAACATATGTGTAATAGGCTGCCACGCTTTGAAACTTGGATTTTCCGGAAAAAACATAGCAAAATATTCATAAGAAACCGGAACTAATTGAGAACCAATAAAAAATATGATATTAATTATCAACAATTGTTTTACTACGGGAGTCATATTCATCATAAGGCAAACTTTTTATCTATATCTTCCACACGCATTGTGATGAAAGTTGGTTTTTGAAAAGGTGAAATATTTGGATCTTTACAAGCAAACAAACCGTTTACCAGATTATCTTGTTCTTTTTCGGTTAAATAAGATCCTGTTTTAACCGCTAAACTTTTTGCCATTGATTTGGCAATAGTATCGTTTTGACTGTAACTGCTTGCAGGAATTCCGTCTTGCAAATCGCTTAATAATTGTTCAATTACCATTGAAACTTCACTTTCAGTAATGTTTACAGGAATTCCCGAAATCACAATATGATCTGTTTGCGCGTCTTCAAAAACAAAACCTGTAGTTTCTAAAGATGGTTTCAATTCTTCGATCAGCGTCATTTCATCTGAAGAATAAAACAAATTCAACGGAAACAATAATTGCTGACTTGAAGCCTGATTCACAGTCATATTCAATAAAAATTGCTCGTACAAAATACGTTGATGCGCACGTTGCTGATCAACGATTACCATTCCGGATTTTATTGGCGAAACAATATATTTTTTATGAATTTGGTACGCTCCCTGACTTGCCTGCTCGATTTCATTATCATTAAACAATGACGAAGTTACTTCTTCCTCATTTTCGAATGTAAAAGGCGAACTTTCAATTGTATCAGTTTCTAAACCTACATATAAACTTTCCCATGTTGCCGTTGGTTCTACTCTTTTATTATATCCCGAATACGAACCTGAACCTGAACCCGATCCGGAACTGTAAACAGAACCTGATCCTGAACCAGAACCGGATTTAGAATAATGCTGATTTGTTTTATCATCCGTAAACGGATTAAAACTTCCATCAACCTGAATTGTAGGCGTTTCACCTTCTAAATCTTTATAATGATATGGTGTATCTAAATTAGCATCACGATCAAAATCAAGAACAGGCGAAACATTAAATTGTCCTAAACTATGTTTGATCGACGCTCTTAAAATAGCGTATAATGCTTGTTCATCATCAAACTTAATTTCTGTTTTAGTGGGATGAATGTTGATATCGATTGTATTTGGGGGAACTTGTAAATAAAGGAAATAACTTGGTTGCGAGCCGTCTTTCAAAAGTCCGTCGTAAGCTGCCATTACCGCGTGATGCAAATAACCGCTTTTAATGAAACGATCGTTTACAAAAAAGAATTGTTCTCCTCTATTTTTCTTCGCAAATTCGGGTTTTGAGACAAATCCCTGAATATTAATAATCTCTGTATCTTCGTTAACAGGTACTAATTTTTCATTGGTTTTACCGGACATAATCCCAACAATACGTTGACGATAACCTGCTGCGGGCAAATTATACATTTCGCTTCCATTATGATAAAACGTAAAATGAATGTTTGGGTGCGCCAATGCTACACGCTGAAACTCATCCATCACATGACGAAATTCAACCGTATCTGATTTTAAGAAGTTACGTCGCGCCGGAATATTGAAAAATAAATTTTTAACGGCAAATGAAGTTCCTTTTGGTAAAACTGCCACTTCCTGTGAAACAAATTTACTTCCTTCAATTATAATATGTGTTCCCAGTTCTTCCTGATCCTGTCTGGTTTTCATTTCCATATGTGCAATCGCCGCGATAGAAGCCAGTGCTTCACCACGAAAACCTTTTGTACACAAGGAGAATAAATCTTCCGCCTGGCGGATTTTAGAAGTGGCGTGACGTTCAAAACACAAACGCGCATCAGTCACGCTCATTCCTGAACCATTATCGATAACCTGAACTAATGATTTTCCTGCATCTTTAATAATCAATTTAATGTCAGTTGCTTTTGCATCAACAGCATTTTCTAACAGCTCTTTTACAACTGAAGCAGGTCTTTGAACCACTTCTCCAGCGGCAATTTGGTTAGCAACGTGATCAGGAAGTAATTGAATAATACTGGACATTAAGAAAAAAAGGTTTAAAGGTTAAGGTTAAAAATTTTGAAACCAAGAAGCACAAATTTAATGAATTTCTCTTGGCTTTTAGAATAACTGCTATCATAAAAAAAACAAAAAACCTATACTATTTTTACACAGTATAGGTTTTAGTATTTTAAAACAAATGTGCTTTATTCTTTCTCGATCTTTATTGGTGTTTCTTCAATTTGGATTGCTCCAGAAGACAACAAAGGTTGATTAAATGGGTGCGACATTGAAGCTTGCTGGCGAATATATGCCATTTTGATAGCAGCAATTGCAGCTTCAGTTCCTTTGTTTCCGTGAATTCCTCCACTTCTGTCAATTGACTGTTGGATATTATTATCTGTTAAGACACAAAAAATAACCGGGATATCAGTTTGAACATTCAAATCTTTAATTCCCTGCGTTACGCCTTCGCATACAAAATCAAAATGCTTGGTTTGTCCCTGAATTACACATCCAATTACAATAACCGCATCTACATTTTGCGTTTGCAGCATTTTTTTTGCACCATAAATCAGCTCAAAACTTCCGGGAACATTCCAGCGGATAATTTGTCGGGCAGGAACTTCATTATCAATTAATGCATCAAAAGCACCATTGTAAAGTCCTTCAGTTATAGTTTCATTCCACTCAGAAACAACAATCCCAAATCGAAAGTCTTTCGCATTTGGGATCGTGTTTTTATCGTATTCTGATAAATTTTTATTTTCGGTAGCCATCTGTAATATTTTTGATTTTTGATTTTCGTCCCGAAGCCTCGGGATAGATTGTTAATACAAATCTACAATCTTAAATCTAAAGTCTAAAATTTTTATTGCGCTAATCCTATCAATACATCAACAGAAGCAGCTTCAGGAGTTGTATCGTAGTTATCTTTGATATCTGTTAAATACTTCAAAGCATCTTCTTTTTGACCTAAAGCCAAAGCAGTTTTACCGGCTTTTAATAAGAAACGAGGCGTTGTAAAGTCATTTTTGTTTGATTCAGCAGCTTTTACATAATAGTCTAAAGCTTCTTTTTGTTGGTTTTTTTGAGAATAAGCATCTCCAATTGCACCTTTTGCCAAAGCGCTTAAAATTAAATCATCTGATTTAAAATCACCTAAATACTTAATTGCATCATCAAATTTACCAGTATTTAAATATGCCATTCCAGCATAGTAATTCGCTAAATTTCCCGCATCAGTTCCAGAATATTCGTCAGCAATTTTCACGAATCCGAATTTACCTTCAGAACCATTTAAAGCTAATTTATATAATGAATCGCTTGCTACACCATCAGTTGCTTTTTGAAAGTTTTGTTGAGCAACAAACATTTCTGTTGCAGCTTCGTCTTGTTTAGGAGCTTCAATGAATTTTTGGTAAGCCAAATATCCAATAGTAGCAATTGCAATACCGGCAACTAAACCAATAATGATTTTTTGATTTTTAGCAACCCAATCCTCAGTTTTTGAAGCAGTTTCATCTAATTTAGAAAAAACGTCAGCTGTAGTACTATTTTTTCCATCAAGAATTACTTGTTGTTCTTCATTTACAACTTCTTCTTTAACTTCCTTTTCCTTTGGTGCCTTATATCCTCTTTTATTGTAAGTAGCCATTTAAATTTAATTTAGTGAACGGCAAAAATAAAATTTTTATTGAAACTAAAGCAAAAAAAAGCAAATTTATATCCATTTTAAAAAAATAATTCACTAAACAGCTTCTTCTTGCTGTTTTACAGCGAAATAATTCGTCTTGAAACCCGCTAAAAATCTAATTATTTGGTAATTTGCATTTGATTATTTTCTACTCATTATTAAGTTGCAAATCTCCCAAAAAGTAATTTTTAGCCACAGATTTCACAGATTCTCACAGATTAAGAATTTATTAAATTAAATTTGCTGAAACAAAATCCTTTTTAATCCTTTCATCTGTGGCAGAAAAAAACCTAATCTGCAGGGAAAAGTCATAATTTGGACACGTTAATTCTTATCATTACAGTTTCAAACAAAAATGCATTTAAATAAAATTTCTTTATTCAATTATAAAAATTTCTCCGAAGCCAGTTTTGATTTCGACCTGAAAATAAACTGCTTTGTGGGCAAAAACGGAATTGGAAAAACCAATGTACTTGACGCAATTTATCATTTAGCTTACGGAAAAAGTTATTTTAATCCGTTAGCAGTTCAAAATATCAAACACGGAGAAGAGTTTTTTGTAATTGATGCTGAATTAGAAAAAAACGACAGAACGGAACAAATTGTTTGCAGTTTAAAAAAAGGACAAAAGAAAATCCTGAAAAGAAACGGAAAAGCATACGATAAGTTTTCAGATCATATTGGGTTTATTCCCTTAGTAATTATTTCTCCGGCAGATCGTGATTTAATTGTTGAAGGAAGCGAAACGCGCCGTAAATTTATGGACAGCGTGATTTCGCAATTAGATTCTACCTATTTACATCAGCTTATTCAATATCAAAAAGTAATTGTACAGCGAAATGCGCTGCTCAAATATTTTGCATTGAATCATGTTTTTGATAATGATACCTTATCTATATATAATGAGCAGCTGAATGGTTACGGAAAATCTATTTTTGAAAAACGAAAAGATTTTCTGGAACAATTTATACCTATATTTAATGAACACCATAAAACCATAACCGGATCTGAAGAAACGGTACAATTGGTTTATGAAAGTCATTTATTCGAAAAAGATTTATTGACGCTTTTACAGGAAAATATCAATAGAGATCGGGCGCTTCATTATACGAGCGTTGGAATTCATAAAGACGATTTATCTTTTGAAATTGATTCACATCCCATAAAAAAATTCGGATCACAAGGTCAGCAAAAATCTTTTTTAATTGCTTTGAAATTAGCTCAATTTGAATTTTTGAAGAAACAAAGCGGCGTAAAACCTCTTTTATTATTTGATGATATTTTTGATAAATTAGATGAAACTCGTGTTTCTAAAATTATCGAAATGGTAAACAGCGAAACTTTCGGACAGCTTTTTATTTCGGATACGCATCCAGAACGAACCGAAGCAATCGTGAAATCAACACATCAGAGTTATAAAATGTTTAATTTAGGGTAAAGTTTTTTTTCGCCACGAATTTCACGAATTAACACGAATTATAAAGTTACCATCCAAAATTCAAATAAAAAATCCGTTTTTATCCGCGTTTTTGCGAAGCGAATCAGTTTAATCCGTGTCTTATTTTGAGACAAGTAATCACAAAGCAACAAAAGTCATCGCAAAGCAACCACAATCATTGTCATCCCGAGGAACGAGGAATCTCCACAAGAAACTAACACAAAGTATTTTTCTTAAATTGTAGAGCTGCTTGCGGAGATCCCTCGTTCCTCGGGATGACAAAAATGCGCAGACCAACTATGTCAAAGCTAAGCGTTAAGGCATTATTTATAAAAGTCATGCTAATTCGTGCATTTCGTGGCAAACAAAACTCGAACATATAAAATCAAAATTCATTACTTTAGCAATACCATTTTTAAAATTCACCCCATGAAATTGCCCAAAATTTTATTACTAATAGTTTCAGTTCTATTAATTTCGTGTAACGAAAAGAAATCGAATTCTATTGAATCAATTGCGCCAAAGGAATTTGCAGAAAAAATTAAAACAACCGAAAATCCACAAATTTTAGACGTTAGAACTCCCGATGAATTTGAGTCGGAACATATTGATAATGCCCAAAACGTGAATTGGAATAGTGAAGATTTTGCATCAAAAGCAGGATCTTATGACAAATCAAAGCCTGTTTATGTGTATTGCTTAAGCGGAGGAAGAAGCAAAAAAGCAGCTACAAAACTGAACGAATTAGGCTTTAAGAATGTTTATGAACTCGAAGGCGGAATCATGAATTGGAATCAAGAAGGATTTGGAAAACCAACAACAACCGAAGTTGGAATGTCAATGAACGACTTTAATGATTTATTAAATACAGATAAAAAAGTTTTGGTCGATTTTTATGCTGAATGGTGCGGACCTTGCAAACAAATGGAACCGTATATTTTGAAAATGCAAAAGGAAATGACAGATAAAGTTGTCATTATCAGAATTGATGTAGACAAAAATAAAACTCTGGCAACTCAACTTAAAATTGATCAGCTTCCGACTTTGGTTTTATACGAAAACAAAGCGGTTCAATGGAAAAATACGGGACTTATCAGTGAAAAAGATTTAAAAAAACAACTGCAATAAATACAGAAATATGCTTACAAAAGAATCATTGCAATTTATAGACGACTTAAAAAAGAACAACAATAGAGATTGGTTTCAGGATAATAAAAAACGATATGAGATTTTCAAAAAAGATTATCATCAATTAGTTAGTGATTTTCTGGATGCCATGAAACCGCTTGATCCTTCATTAGAATTACTTGAGATTAAAAACTGTACTTTCAGAATCAATCGTGATATTCGGTTTTCAAAAGATAAATCTCCTTACAAGGCACATTTAGGCGTTTGGCTGTCGTCTGGCGCAAAAGGTCAAAATCGTTCCGGATATTATGTACATATTGAAAAAGGCGCCAGTTTTATTGCGGGCGGATTTTACTCTCCGGACCCTGACCAATTAAAAAAGGTTAGAAAAGAAATCGCTTTCTTTCATGATGATTTAGAAGTTATCTTAAAAGATAAAAACTTTAAAAAGGAATTTGGAAATTTAGATATCGACGAAAATAATTCGCTTAAAAATCCGCCAAGAGGTTACGAGAAAGACCATCCTGCAATTGAGTTTTTAAAATTAAAAAGTTTCACGACAACTCAAAAATTTGATATTTCTGAAGTCACTCAAAAAGATTTTGTCGCAAAAATGAGCAAGAAATTAATCGCCTTAAAACCATTAAACGAATTTATTAATCGCGCTTTAGAAACAGAGGAATTTTAAAAATTTAACCGCAAATTACGCAAATTCACAAATTTATTTAGAAAAACTAAACAGTCTAAAACTTTCAATTACAATTTCCAAAAATGCAATTTGTGCTAATTTGTGAAATTTGTGGTAAAAACCAAATCCCAAATGACTAAAAAGAAAATACTTTTTCTTGGAGAATCGTACCGTGCCGACGCTATTACATGGATGAATGGTTTGAAAGAATTTGGCGATTTTGAAATTTGCACCTGGGAACTTCAAACGCCAAACAATACAAAACTCAACAGATTCAAGCGCATTTTAGAATACGCCTTCTCTCCTATTTCTATTCGGAAAACAATTCGTGAGCAAAAACCCGATATGATTATCGCCGAAAGAACCACAAGTTATGGTTTTCTGGCTGCAATTTCAGGAATGCATCCTGTTGCAATCGCCCAGCAAGGCCGAACTGATTTATGGCCGGATGGTTCGGTTTTATTGCCTTTCAAGAAAATAATTCAGAAACACGCATTCAAAAAAGCCGATTTAATTCATGCCTGGGGTCCGGTTATGACAATTTCGATGAAAGCAATTGGCGTTGACATGAATAAAGTTTTGGTTATCCCAAAAGGAATTGACTTAACGCTTTTTTCGCCTTCAATCAATAATTCGAATAAAATTGAGGCAATTGTAACGCGTTCTTTACAACCTGAATATCGACATGATTCAATCTTGAAGGCTTTTGCCATTTTACATAAAAAAGGAATTGATTTTTCTTTGACAATTGTTGGCGACGGAACTCGTTTACAATCCTTAAAAGATTTAGCCTCAGCTTTACAAATCGAAAATAAAGTAATTTTTACAGGAAGAATTCCAAATACTGAACTTCCTAAATTATTACAACAATCCAATATTTATATCAGTATGCCAATTACCGAAGGCGTTTCGGCTTCATTATTTGAGGCGATGGCTTGTAATTGCTATCCCGTAGTTTCTGATATTCCAGGAAATCAAAGCTGGATTAATCATCGTGAAAACGGACAATTAATTGAAATTGATAATATCGAAATGCTTGCCGAAGAATTAATCTGGTCTTTTGAAAATACTGATTCCCGAAATAATGCGATTCTTCAAAACAGAAAATTTGTTGAAGAAAATGCTAATTATGATATCAATATGAAGATTATTGCAGATAAATATCATGAGTTGTTGGATTCTCTAGCGTGATTTACCGCAAAGGGCGCTAAGATTTTATTTTACATTATAAATAGAAAAACACAAAGTTCGCAAAGCTTTATCAACACAAATCTTTGCGAACTTTGCAGTAAAAACCTCACAACACGTAACAATTTTCCAATTTCAACGTCATACTGTTTCACTGAATCGTTTAATTAATTCCTGAAATAAAGATGAATAACAGAAGAAACTGGCTAAAACAAATAGGTTTAGGCACAATAAGTTTAGGTTTTATCCCATTTGAAACATTTGCAAATCCGTTAGCAGAAGATTATGTTTTACCTGATTTTGATACTTCACCTATATTATTAAGGTCAAATGAAAATCCTTACGGTCCGTCTCCGCTTGCTCGTATCGCAATGACAAAAAGCGTCAATAACAGTAATCGATACGGCTGGGATCTTGAATCAGAATTAATTTCTGCTCTTGCCAAAAAAAATAATCTTGCAGACAATAATATTTTACTTGGTGCGGGTTCAACCGAAATTTTAGATTTAGTACTTCAATATACTGCTCTAAAAAAAGGTAATTTCATAATGGCCGAAACTACATACAATTACTGGACAGCTCCTTGTGAAAAATTGGGACTTAAAAAAATTAAAATTCCATTAACCAAAGACAAAAAACATGATTTAACGGCAATGTTGAAAGCAATTGACGCCGATACAAAAATGATCTACATCTGTAATCCTAATAATCCAACAGGAACAATATGCGATAGAGAAAAACTGGTATCATTTATAAATGAAGCAACAAAAAAAGTTATTGTATTTGTAGATGAAGCTTATATCGATTTTACTAAAGAACAATCATTAAGCAACTCGGTTACGGAAAATAAAAACCTAATTATTACTAAAACTTTTTCAAAAATGTACGGATTAGCTGGCGCACGCGTTGGTTATGCCATTGCAAATCCTGCGACTATTGAAGAAATCAGCAGTTTAAAATCATCGGCTAACGATTCTGTAAGCGTTGTTTCAACTGCCGGCGCAATAGCATCTTTACAGGATGAAAATTTCGTTAAACAAGTTAATTCTAATAATGAAGAAGTTAAGAAATATACTATTGCCCAACTTACACAATTAAACCTGACTTGCATTCCGTCTTATTCAAATTTCCTTTATTTCTCTTTAGAAAACTATAAAAAAGATTATTTCAAGCAATTGGAAAATCATAATATATTGGGTACAAAAATCTATGAAGAAAACGGAAAGTGGACCAGAATTACTATTGGAACTATGAACGAAATGCAACTTTTTATTGCAGCTTTAAAGTAAAATTTTATTATTTGTTATTCTGTAAAAAATATACTCAAATAAATTATAATCGTTACTTTTGAACTCAGAATTATCCTGAAATTTCGGGATTCAAAAAGCCTTTTATTTATGGAAATCCAATCCAATTTTTCTTTAAAAAACTACAATACTTTTGGCATTGAAGCCAAAGCAAAACAATTTATTGCCGTTCATTGTGTAGATGAATTGAAAACTATTTTAGAAGAACATAAAAACGAGAAGAAATTTATTTTAGGCGGAGGAAGCAATATGCTTTTGACCCAAGATATTGATGCATTGGTAATTCACATTGATTTAAAAGGTAAAAAAATCATTAAAAAAGATGAAGATTTTGTTTGGGTTGAAAGTCAGGCGGGAGAAACCTGGCATGATTTCGTACTTTATACTATCGAAAACAATTTTGGCGGTTTAGAAAACATGTCACTTATTCCCGGAAATGTTGGCACAACTCCGGTTCAGAATATTGGTGCTTACGGAACCGAGATAAAAGACACTTTTGTTTCTTGTGAGGCGATCAATATCAATTCTTTGGAAATAAAAACATTCACAAATGCTGAATGCAATTTTGGTTACAGAGAAAGTATTTTCAAAAATGAAATTAAAGACCAATATATCATTACATCTGTAGTGTATAAATTGACAAAACGCAATCATAAAATCAATACTTCTTACGGAGATATTACCGCTGAATTGGCGAAAAATAATATTACAACTCCCACTTTAAAAGATGTGAGTAATGCTGTAATTGCCATCAGACAAAGCAAATTACCGGATCCAAAAGAATTAGGAAATAGCGGAAGTTTCTTTAAAAACCCAATTTTATTAAAATCTGATTTCGAGAAAATTCATCAGAAGTTTCCGGAAATGAAATATTATGAAGTTTCAGAAACTGAAGTAAAAGTTCCGGCTGGTTGGTTAATTGAACAAGCAGGTTTTAAAGGAAAACGTTTTGGAGATGCGGGAGTTCATAAAAATCAGGCATTAGTTTTAGTAAATTACGGAAATGCAACAGGACAGGAAATTTTAGCAGTTTCCAGAGATGTTCAAAAAACTGTTTTTGAAACTTTCGGTATTCATATTGAAGCGGAAGTTAATGTGATATGAAAATAGTTGCCACGAATTACACAAATTACCACGAATTAATATTATTGTCAGACTGAGCGGAGTCGAAGTCCTTTATAATACAAAAGCATCTCGACTCCGCTCGATGTGACAACTTAAAATCATTTTTTTTCAAATAAATCACAGAAGCAATTTCCATAAAAATAACAAATCCAGATGAAAAAGTTGCAGCAATAATAGAGGAATTGTCAGCAAATCTTTATCTTCGTTTTAGAAGAGAAAGCCGTAACACTTGGCTATACTGATTTGGTTTTAGAAACACGATTAAAGAATGAAAGCGCCATTCGGTTTTATCAAAAACAAGGTTATAAAATAATTCCGAATTACGGAAAATATACAGATCGACCAGAAGATATTTGTTTGGGGAAATCTTTAAATCAAAATTTATAAAAATGTATACTCCTAATATATACAAAGACGAAGATCAGGAATCGATCAGAACTTTCTTAAAAGAGAATAGTTTTGGAATCCTTGTAAATCAGACTCACGGAAAATTTTGTGCTACACATATCCCGATAGAACTTGAAATTAATGCTGACGGAAAAGAAATTTTAGAAGGTCATATTTCAAAACTGAATCCGCAAGCAGAAGGTTTTGCAGAAAACGATCAGGTTTTAGCTATATTTTCAGGTCCGCACAGTTATATTTCATCTTCATGGTACGATCATGAAAATGTACCAACCTGGAATTATATAGCCGTGCATGTTTATGGGCGCATAAAAATTGTGGACTATGAAACAGGAGTTGAACAGCTTAAAAAATTAGTGGACAAATATGAGGCAGGTTCTGTGAATCCCGTTCGTGTTGAAGATTTGTCTGTAAAAACAATGCGTGAAGCGAGAGGAATTTTTGCTTTTGAAATTGAAATTGATGAAATTCAGGCTACAAAAAAACTATCGCAGAACAGAGATGATCACAATTATAAAAATATAATTTCGGAATTAGAAAAAACTGAAAACCCTCAGGCTATTGCTGTTGCGAAAGAAATGTCGAAATGCCGAAAGTAAATTGGCTTTAGCCATTGAAATCCAGGAATTCATAAGTACATTTGCACGCGCAAGATTCAGAAATTAAAAGACATTAAAATCAGATGCTTATAACTTTATTTTACTTCTTTATTGCTATTGTTTTTATTCAAATTTTCTATTACTTAGGAATTTTTGGAAAATTTGCTTTTGGTAAACCACAAGAGATTACATCAAAAAAACTCCCCGTTTCGGTAATTGTTTGTGCTAAAAATGAAGAAGAAAATGTCAAAAAGTTTATTCCGTTATTAGCAGAACAAAATTATCCTGATTTTGAAATTGTTTTAATTGACGATGCTTCAAGCGACGAAACTTTAGAAGTTTTTGAGCAATTTGAACAACAATATCCTAATATCCGCTTGGTTAAAGTACAAAATAACGAAGCTTTTTGGGGTAATAAAAAATACGCTTTAACTTTAGGAATCAAAGCTTCACAAAAAGAATATTTGCTTTTTACTGATGCAGATTGTTACCCAACTTCAAAAGATTGGATTACTGCAATGACTTCGCAATTCACAATGAACAAAACTATTGTTCTGGGATATGGCGGATACGAAAAAATCGAACGTTCATTATTGAATAAGATTATCCGTTTTGAAACTGTTTTAACGGCTGTACAATATTTTTCATGGGCAAAATTAGGACTTCCTTATATGGGCGTTGGAAGAAATTTAGCGTATAAAAAAGAGGAATTTTTTAATGTAAATGGTTTTATTGAGCACATTCAAATTCGTTCAGGCGATGACGATTTATTTATTAATCAGGCTGCAACCAAAGAAAATACGACGATTTCATATACACCGGAAAGTTTTACTTATTCAAGACCAAAAGAAACTTACGGAGAATGGTTTACCCAAAAAAGAAGACATATATCTACTGCTGAACATTATAAGTTTTTTGATAAAATGCAGTTAGGTTTATTCTTTTTATCACAATTATTTTTCTTTTTATTAGTTATAATATTATTGGCTTTCCAATTTCAATGGATTGCTGTATTGGCCATTTTAGCAACACGATATACTATAGTATGGACTATTATTGGATTTTCTGCAGGAAAATTAAAAGAAAATGACCTTAAAGTTTGGTTTCCTATCGTAGAAATCATGCTTATATTCACGCAAATTAATATCTTTATAACTAATATCTTTTCAAAACCTGTATATTGGAAATAAATTCTAAAATAGAAAAAGCAAAAAAGGGCGATCAAATCGCCTTTACTTTTTTATTAGATTATTTCTGGAATGAAGTTTATGGCTTTATGCTAAAACGTACAGAAAACGAAACTACTGCCGAAGATATTACGATTGAAACCTTCTCGAAAGCGTTTGACAAAATAGCATCTTACAATCCTGAATTTCAATTTAATACCTGGTTAATTGCTATTGCAAAAAACGTATATATTGATTTATTACGTAAAAAGAAAACCAATCTTTTTATAGAAATCACTGATACCGAAGATCAACAGGCATATAATATCGCCGATACTACTCCATCTGCGGAAGATGCTTTAATTAAAGAACAAAATCTTTCCCGCTTACTTCAATGCATCAAAGAACTGAAACCACATTATCAGGAAGTAATACATTTACGTTACTTTCAGGAAATGACTTATCAGGAAATCGCACTTAAAATCGATGAGCCTTTGAGCAACGTAAAAGTAAAATTACTTCGCGCTAAAAAATTATTAGCAGAAATTATCGAACGTAATCGATAATTTATTATCTTTAGATAAAGAATAACATATCATTCGATTTATTCTTAAAAAAGTAAATTATTTACATCTTAAAACTACAACATTTCTGTTGTTAGCTAAACCCAAAACCTTATTGCTTATGAGTTAAACGTTACTTAACCTTAAAATCCATAATCATGTCTAAATCCAGTATCTACAAAGCAAGTTGGACCAATCTTGTTTTCGAAAACAAAAACAAAGAGTACGGTGCGTATCAATTACGCCAGGAGAATTCAAAAACCACCATTACCGCTCTATTTATGGGTTTGCTATTATTAGCCGCTTTGGGAAGTGTATCAATGTTAATTAACAAATTTAGGATCCAGGATCCTGTAGAAACCGAACCTACTATTTATGACCCATTTACAGTTGTAGATATGCCTGTAATTCCAGTTCAGCCGGTTAAACCAGAACCAATTGTTCCTCAGCAACAAAGTGCAGCCGCAGCGCCCTCTACAAGTACGCAATTAACACATCCTGTTATTACTGCACCAGATCAGGCACTTCCGGAAATTGCAACTAATGCAAATAACACAACGGGAGTACAAAATCCTGAAGGAACAGGACCTGGTGTGAATACAATGCCAACAACTGGAGGTGTAGTTGGAGACGCTATTGTGCCTGTAGTAACTAATGAGCCCTTAAATCCTGCACTTTTAGACAAACTACCAGAATTTCCAGGAGGAATGGCTAAGTTTTATACTTATGTAGGCAACAATTTCAACAAGCCGGAATTGGATGCAGACAGAACATTAAAAGTATATGTGTCGTTCGTAATTGAAAGAGACGGTTCTATAACTGATATCATGGTAAAAAACGATCCTGGTTACGGACTTGGAAAAGAAGCTATCAGAGTTTTAAAATCA
Source organism: Flavobacterium sp. (assembly GCF_043722275.1). Classification (GTDB taxonomy): domain Bacteria; phylum Bacteroidota; class Bacteroidia; order Flavobacteriales; family Flavobacteriaceae; genus Flavobacterium. Next base: position 93,107 of record NZ_JAYSPC010000028.1, read on the forward strand.
CTAAAAACAAAATGGATTCCCGGAGTATTAAACGGGAAAGCAGTTCGAACTGCCTATAACCTTCCAATAACAATAAAAACGGAAGCAGAATAAAAAACAAAAAGCAGAATTTAGGTTCTGCTTTTTTATGCTTTTAATTGAAATATCAGATATTAAAGAAAGATTAAGTTTTTTTTTAAATCACGCAAAGTCGCGAAGTCGCAAAGAATAAAATTAAAAAACTTTACGATTCTGCGACTTTGCGTAATTAAATTTTAATCTCTTAATACTTAGAAAAACGATATTATTTTTAATTTTAATTACTTTTACAACTCCTTAAAGGAAAATCAAAATCTATTAAAATTAAAAAATAAAAAATGGGAATATTTTCAGCTATTCTTGGTAACGCTGGTTCAGTAAGTCAGGAAGATTTAATTAAAAAATACGGTCAGCTTTTAACTGATAATGAAGAAATCGAAATGGGTTTTAAACTTATTCGTGACACTTTTATTTTCACAAACAAAAGATTAATTTTGGTTGACGTACAAGGAATTACAGGAAGTAAAACCGAATACAAATCAATTGCTTACAAAAGTATCACTCGCTTTAGCGTAGAAACTGCCGGAACTTTTGATCTTGATGCCGAATTGAAAATCTGGGTTTCTAGCGAATTAAATCCAAGTATCGTAAAACAGTTTAATAAATCTGTAAATGTATACGACGTACAAAAAGTATTGGCTTTTCACGTTTTAGGCTAAACCATAAAATAACAAACCCGACAAATTGTAAAATCTGTCGGGTTTTGTATCTAAAAAACTAAAAATATTATTTCTTTTTAGTTGTTGTTTTTTTAGTTGTAGTTTTCTTTGTTGTTGTTTTTACAACCGGGGCAGTATTTACAATTTTTTGTTGCACATACGCTTTATACAAACCATCTTTTTCTGCTCTGGCTTTAGCATCGTCAGCTCTTTGTTTTGAATCCGGATGTGAACTCATCATCTGATCGATGAAGGAAGCTTCGGTTCCTTCGCTCATTTTCGCCAGAATTCTAAAAGCAGATTCTTCAGCATTTACATTGTAACCATTCTTTTTCAAAAAGTTATACGAAAACAAATCAGCTTCTGATTCTTGCTTACGGCTGAATTTACTATCGATAATAGAACTTCCTATTTTTCCTAATTGACTATCTGTAATTGTCGCAAGCTTTGTAGATTGTGAAGCTGCTGCATCCATTAAAGCCTCTTTTTTATAAACAGCTTTTATAGCATCCTGAGAGTCATGATTAGCAACGTGACCAATTTCGTGACCAATTACTGCTAATAATTCATTATCATCCATAATATCCATTAATCCTGAATATACACGAACACTTCCGTCAGCGGTTGCAAAAGCATTTACTTCTTTTAATTTGTAAACTTTATAGTTTAATGTATAACCATCACCGGCAGTATATTTCCCAAATACTCTGTTCAGTCTTAAAGCGTAAGGATCAGTCGCCGCTGCAACTTCATGTTCAGTATCCATTTTATCTACCGCAGCTTTAGACAGCGCAGCAGCATCAGCATTACTAAATGTAAAACCACTTACTCCTTTTTGAACGGCTCCAATAGCTTTTTCTCCAAAATTAATCTGGGCATTCATTTTAGTAAAACCAAAAGTGGCAAACAAAACTCCCAATACAATAAATTTCTTTTTCATGTTTTATATTATTACAATTTAACAACAAATGTATTACAATGTTTACGTATTTCTATTTGAATTAAAATCATTTTATAACAAATAAAGGTATAAATATTAAACGAGTAAAAATTGACATTCTGTCATTATTATTCTTCTTATTCAAATTAACAAACAAAAAAAAGCCATTTTAATTAGCTTCATGATTTAAAAACAATAATTTAACACGACCGTAAATTTATTGTCAAAAAGATTTTTTCAAACTATTACAGATCCATACCAAATTAAATCCTAAACGAATCTCCAAATAAACTACATTCCTTATCTTTGTACTTTGAATTTTGATATATGGAAACAGTCGTTGAAAATGTACCTGTAGGAAAACCTAAATGGTTAAAAGTTAAACTTCCAATTGGACAAAAATATACTGAACTTCGTGGTTTAGTCGATAAATATAGCTTAAACACCATTTGTACCTCAGGAAGTTGCCCAAATATGGGTGAATGTTGGGGCGAAGGAACAGCAACTTTTATGATTTTAGGAAACGTTTGTACCCGTTCGTGCGGATTTTGCGGTGTAAAAACCGGAAGACCTGAAACGGTAGATTGGGACGAACCTGAAAAAGTAGCACGTTCTATAAAGATCATGAACATTAAACATGCTGTAATTACAAGTGTTGACAGAGATGATTTAAAAGATGGCGGTTCTATCATCTGGATTGAAACCGTAAAGGCAATTCGCAGAATGAATCCTAATACTACTCTTGAAACTTTAATTCCTGATTTTCAGGGAATTGAAAGAAATATTGACAGAATTGTTGAAGCAAATCCTGAAGTGGTATCTCATAACGTTGAAACCGTTCGTCGTTTGACACGTGAAGTACGTATTCAGGCAAAATACGATCGTAGTTTAGAAGTTTTACGTTACCTGAAAGAAAAAGGAATCAACAGAACTAAATCCGGAATTATGCTGGGTTTAGGAGAAACTGAAGAAGAAGTTTTCCAGACTATGACAGATTTGCGTAATGCAAATGTTGATGTTGTTACTATTGGTCAATACCTACAGCCAAGTAAAAAACATTTACCAGTAAAAGAATTTATAACACCGGATCAGTTCGCAATATATGAGAAATTTGGTCTTGAATTAGGTTTCCGTCATGTTGAAAGCGGACCACTTGTTCGTTCTTCATACAAAGCACAAAAACACATTCTTTAAAAGTTTAATCGTTTATTTGTTTAATTGGTCAAACCGATTAAACAAATAATCAATTAACCGAATAAACAAAAAAATTGAAAACAAGAATTGCTATTAATGGTTTTGGAAGAATTGGTAGAAATTTATTCCGTTTACTTTTAAACCATCCTGATATTGAAGTTGTTGCCATCAACGATATTGCCGATAATAAAACCATGGCGCATTTAATAAAATACGACAGTATTCATGGCGTTTTGCCTTTTATTGTAAGTCACGACGAAAAAGGAATCATTGTCAACGAAAAGCATTATTTATTTTTTCACGAAAAAAAAATTTCAAATTTAGACTGGAAAAGCCATAATATTGATTTTGTAGTAGAATCTACAGGAAAATATAAAACGCACGAAGAACTAAATGCACATCTTGAAGCCGGAGCAAAAAAAGTAATACTTTCTGCTCCATCAGAAGTTGATACTATAAAAACTGTAGTTTTAGGCGTTAATGAACACATTCTGGACGGAACTGAAAACATTGTTTCTAATGCAAGCTGTACGACAAATAATGCTGCTCCGATGATAAAAATCATCGATGAATTATGCGGAATTGAGCAAGCTTACATAACAACAATACATTCTTACACAACAGACCAAAGTCTTCACGACCAGCCGCATAAGGATTTACGCCGTGCAAGAGGCGCAAGTCAGTCAATTGTTCCAACAACTACAGGTGCAGCTAAGGCATTAACGAAAATTTTCCCTAAATTGCATGAAAAAATCGGAGGTTGTGGAATTCGAGTTCCCGTTCCCGACGGTTCACTGACAGATATTACGTTTAATGTAAAACGTGCTGTTACTATTGAAGAAATTAATAAAGCATTCCAAAAAGCCTCAAAAACAAATTTAAAAGGAATATTAGATTACACAGAAGATCCTATCGTTTCTGTTGATGTAATTGGCAACACACATTCGTGTTTGTTTGACGCACAATTAACTTCCGTTATTGATAAAATGGTGAAAGTTGTGGGTTGGTACGATAACGAAATTGGCTATTCATCGAGATTAATTGATTTGATTTTACTGATAAGAAAAACATAGAATAGATTCATTGTAAAAGCATTGCCATACATGAAATATCACCTTTTTATTGTTGCTTGTTTTTTTAATTCATTTTTGTATTCTCAAACCAAACAGAATACGGATAGTGTTTTCTATTATAACAAACTGGTAGATAATAATCTCAACAGTAAAAAATTCTATAAGGCTGTTTTTTATACTAAAAAGTCAATTGATTTTTGCGAATCAAACCATAAAGAAGAAAATTTAGCCAATCAGACTTTCAAGCTTGGGAAAATTTATTACAATCAAAAAAATTATGACGAGGCGCTAAAAAACTTCCATAAAAGCGTCTCTTTATTTGATAATGTAAAACCAACTTGTACCAAAGTTCTGGCGTTGCATTATATTGGTGTTACAAATACCGCAAAAGGTAATTACGAAACTGCCGATATTTATTATAAAAAAGCCGAGAAACTTTTAAAAGAGCTGAAAATTGTTGACAGTGCCGAAGTTTTACGGTATCAAAAAGCGATGGCTTTAAAAACAAGCAGAAACTTACCACTAGCTGCAAAATATTTCCGGCAAATAACCCAAAAGCAAGATCATCCGTCGATTATAAAAACCAAAACCAATTCATATTATCAGCTTGGTTTAATTGAAACACAGCTAAGACGAAACGATTCGGCAATTATTTACTTTGACAGCGCTTTAGATTACAACGAAAAAACAAGCAATCTGGCTCAAAAATCAAAAATCATTTTAGCAATAAGCCAATATTACAAACAGAATAAAAATTTTGACCTCGCCTATTCTTATTTAGATGAACATTATCAGATTGAGAATTATCTTTTAAAATTAAAAAATGCCAAACTAGATCTTAACGAGTTTGAGAAATTCAAAAAAAATCAATCCTTAAATAATACTCTCAAACGGGAAAGTGAAGAAAAAATTCAGTTAAAAACATATCGTTATTCAAAATTGGTCAGTATTTTAGCAATTGCGCTTATTTCTATTTTATCACTTTTAAGCTTGGCACTTTATAAAAATAATATTATTCGGAATCAGAATAATTTACTTTTAAGAGAAAAAAATAAAGAACTAATTCTGGCTAAAAATAAAGCTGAAAAAGCATCAAAAGCCAGATCAGAATTTTTATCAACTGTAAGTCACGAACTTCGGACGCCGCTAAATGCTATTAACGGAATTACACATTTACTTCTTGAGGACAATCCTAAAAAAACACAATTAAAGTATTTAGAATCCTTAAAATTTTCCGGAAATTACCTTACTACTTTCATAAACGAAATCCTCGAAATAAATAAAATTGACTCAACAAAAGTTGAAATAGAAAACATTTGCTTCAATTTAAAAGAGTTATTATTCAACATTCAAACTTCGTTAAAAGAATTAGCAACTGCTAATAAAAATTATTTTAACCTTGATATTGACGAAGCAATTCCGGATCATTTAATTGGTGATCCTACTAAAATATCGCAAATCATTTTAAACCTCATTAACAACGCATTAAAATTTACGCAAAACGGAAATGTAAATGTAATTGCAAAATTATACGCTATTGCGGAAGAAAATGCAACCGTTTATTTTGAAATTGTCGACACTGGAATTGGAATACCCGAAGATAAATTACAAACGGTTTTTGAAAGTTTTTCGCAAGGATCAATTGAAGTCAACCGAAAATATGGAGGAACGGGTTTAGGGCTTACAATCGTAAAAAAATTAATTGAACTTTTAGGTGGCGAAATAAAACTAAAAAGTGAAGTTGGCAAAGGTTCCACTTTTACCTTTAAATTAAATTTCAAGATCAATCAAGAACCTTTAGAAATAGTAGAAGAAACAAAATCTTATAACGACAAACAATTAAAACACAAGTCGATTTTGTTGATTGAGGATAATAAAATCAACCAGATGATTACTCGCAAAATGCTTGAAAACAAAGTTATTACCTGCGAAATAATCGATAATGGCGAAGATGCTATTGAACTTTTAAAAGTAAAACGTTTCGATATGATATTAATGGATGTTCATTTACCCGGAATCAATGGAACAACTGCTACAAAACTTATTAGAGAATTTGACCAAACAACGCCTATTATCGCTTTAACAGCTATTTCGCTGGACGAGAACAGAGACATGCTTTTATCTTTTGGGATGAATGATGTAATTACAAAACCATTTGTTCCGGATGAGTTTTATAGTACGATCGCGAGGTTTTTTGATTGATTTTCTCTAAGTTACTAAGGTTCTGAGATGCTAAGTAACTAAGTTTGTTTTTATGTATTCTAAAATCGTTGCATCAAAATTTTGATGATGATTGATAAATGTACTTTTTATAGGTAAATAATACAATTGTGAAACTAGTTTAGAATCTTTTAAACGCACATAATCTTTCTCTGTTGTAATAATCTTTTTATTTCCAGCTTTATTCTGAATCGATTCTAAATCTGAATCCGAAAAATTATGATGATCCGGAAAAGTCAGACATTCGTCATTTTCATTTTTTAAATAATCAAAAAACGGTGTTGGTTTTGCAATTCCTGCGAGAAGTAGTTTTGATTCGTTTTTAATTTCATTTACAGCGATTCTTTCGTCTTTACCATAAATATTATCATCATAATCTATAAAAGTAAAATAGATTTGTTGCGAACATGTAAGTTTCAATTTAAGACGAATTTCTGCTTGTTTATCATCAGATAAATTCTTCGGACATTTTGTAATTATCACGATATTCGCTCTGTTTGCCCCGCTTTTGCTTTCACGTAAATTTCCGGTAGGCAGCATAAAATCATCTGCGTACAAATCACCGTATGAACTCAATAAAATATAAAATCCTGCTTTTACTTTTCGGTGTTGATACGCGTCATCTAATAAAATAACTTGCGGTTTTTGATCCTGCGAAAGTAATTGTGTAATTCCGTTAGTTCTATTCGCATCAACTGCAACCTGAATATTTGGGAATTTTTGGTAAAACTGAAAAGGTTCATCACCTAAAACTTCAGCATTTGAAATTGCACTGGCTAAAACAAAACCTTCAGACTTACGTTTATAACCGCGGCTTAAAGTTGCCACTTTATATTGATTGGCTAATAACCGAATAAGATATTCTATTTGAGGTGTTTTACCGGTTCCGCCAACGCTTAAATTCCCAACTGCAATTACAGGAATATCAAATGAAGTTGATTTTAAAATCCCTTTATCAAAAAGTAAATTCCTGATTGTAGTAATGAATCCGTATAAAACAGCAAACGGAAAAAGTATTTTTCGAAGTAAGTTCATAAAATTATTTATCAGAATAATGTCCCATTGCAGAAATCACAAAAACGGTTACAATATCTTCCTGTACTTTATATACAATTCTGTCCTTAGCATTTATTTCTCTTGACCAAAATCCACTAAGTCCATGTTTTAATGCTTCTGGCTTCCCAACGCCTTCATAAGGAGTTTCACTAAGTTCATCTAATATCTGACTGATTTTTTTAATACTGGCCTGATTACCTGCTTTAAAATGTTTTTGTAAATGTGACTCGGCCAATCTTTCTATTTTAAGCCTAAACTTCCCCATACATCTTTTGGATCAACTTCTGTATAATCACCTCGTTTCGCTGAATCTAAAACCATTTTTACAAATTCAGGATTATAAGGAGTTTCATCTTTTTTAATTTTCTTTGAATCTGTTTCAATAATTTCAATCCCATCAACACCTCTAAAAGCATCAGACATCGCAATAAAAGCTTTTCCAGCCTTTGTGCGTTCGTTTATTTTTATGGTTAGCGTTTTCATAGTCATTTGATTTAATACAAAGATACAAAATTAGTAATACTGGTAATACCTGTAATACTATTATACGAATTTACTCAAAACAATATCCTTCAAATATTTTAAAGTTGATACGTTTATTCGTTAATTTGTTCAACTTTAAAGTTTCCGGTTAACAAAATATAAACCTGAAACTTCAAACCTGAAACAAAAATCAAAAATGAAAATCAAAGAAATATTAGCAGTTCTCGAAAAAATGGCACCTTTGGCATACGCCGAAGATTTTGACAATGTTGGTCTTTTAGTCGGAAATTCAGAAACTGAAAGCACCGGAGTTTTGGTTTGTCATGATGCTCTTGAAAATGTAATTGACGAAGCCATTGCTAAAAACTGTAATCTTGTTGTTTGTTTTCACCCGATATTATTTTCCGGAATTAAAAAAATTACCGGTAAAAATTACGTCGAACGTGCGATTTTGAAAGCCATCAAAAACGACATCGCAATTTATGCTGTTCATACCGCGCTCGATAATCATTCCGCTGGCGTAAATAAAATATTCTGCGATGCTTTAGGTTTAACCAATACTAAAGTTTTGATTCCGAAACAAAATTTCATTCAAAAATTAGTTACTTACACTACTCCGGAAAATGCTGAAAAAGTTAGAAATGCCATGTTTCATGCTGGTGCAGGAACAATTGGTAATTATGACAATTGCAGTTTTAATACCGAAGGTTTTTTTACTTTTCAGGGAAATGAAAATAGCAATCCGGTTATTGGAGAAAAAGGAAAATTACACACGGGAACTGAAATAAAAATTGAAGTTATATTCGAAAAACATTTGCACCCCAAAATTCTGAAAGCACTTTTTGCCAATCATATATATGAAGAAGTCGCTTATGAAGTTTATGATCTCAAAAATTCACATCAAAATATTGGTTTGGGAATGATTGGTGAACTTGAAACTGAAATGGATGAAAAAGAATTTTTACACTTCGTTAAAGATAAAATGATTGCAGACGGAATTCGACATTCTGCATTTTTAGGAAAGAAAATAAAGAAAGTTGCTGTTTTGGGCGGATCTGGAAGTTATGCCATAAAAAATGCCATCATGTCTGGAGCCGATGCTTTTTTGACTGCTGATTTAAAATACCATCAATTTTACGAAGCAGAAAACAGGTTACTTTTAGCCGATATTGGTCATTTTGAGAGCGAACGCTATACAAAAAACTATATTGTTGATTATCTTCGAAAAAAAATCCTTAATTTTGCCATCATTTTATCAGAAGAAAATACAAATCCAGTTAAGTACTTATAGAATATGGCGAATACGAAAGAATTAAGTGTTGAGGACAAGTTAAGAGCGATATACGATTTACAGCTTATTGACTCTAGAATTGACGAAATCAGAAACGTGAGAGGTGAACTTCCTTTAGAAGTGGAAGATTTAGAAGATGAAGTTGCAGGTTTAAGCACGCGTTCAGAAAAACTGAAAAGTGAACTTGAGGTTATTGAGGATCTTATCAAATCAAAGAAAAATGCGATTGATGAGCACAAAGAAGTTATCAAAAAATACACAAAACAACAAGAATCAGTTCGTAATAACAGAGAATTTAATTCTTTGACTAAAGAGGTTGAATTTCAGGAATTAGAAATTCAATTGGCTGAAAAGCAAATCAAAGAAATGAAAGCTTCTATTGAGCACAAGAAAGAAGTTACATCTAACTTAAAAGAAAAACTTGACGCTAAAAGTTCTCATTTAAAACATAAAAAATCTGAATTAGACGCTATCATGGCTGAAACTCAAAAAGAAGAAATCTTCTTATCTGAGAAATCAGCTGAGTTTTCTGCTCAGATTGAAGAAAGATTATTAGCTGCTTATACTAGAATCAGAACTAGTGTTCGTAACGGTTTAGCTGTTGTATCTATCGAAAGAGGAGCATCTGCAGGATCATTCTTCACAATCCCGCCACAAACTCAGGTAGAAATTGCTTCTAGAAAGAAAATCATTACTGATGAGCACTCTGGAAGAATTTTAGTTGACAGCGCATTAGCTGAAGAAGAAAAAGAAAAAATGGAACAATTGTTCTCTAAATTCTAAATAACTGTCCCGATTTAATCGGGACTTTTTTTTGCGATTATTTTTCTTGCCACAGATTAAAATGATTTTACAAATCTGTATTTTTTCGCCACGAATTTCACGAATTATCACGAATTAATTAGTGTTGATCCTGAAATTCGTGGCGAAACTTTTTACTAATCTGTGAAAATCATTTTAATCTGTGGCAAAACATTTTTTATCTTTATAAAAAAAATAAGCTTTGGGAATTAAAAAAGGAATCCGTTTCATTACATTAAAATCGGTCGGGCAATATATCAACTTTCTGAGTTACGTACGTCCGCAAAAAGCTGTTGCACTTTCTTACGCACTTTTTAGTCAGCCTAGAATTGGAAGACTCCAGAAGGAAAACTTACCCAAAATATTAAAAAATACAGAAACAGAAACGTTTCATCATAACGAACATCATTTTCAGACTTATATATGGAAAGGAAATGAAACTAAAATTTTATTGGTTCACGGATGGGAAAGTAATGCCTCGCGCTGGAAAAAAACTTTACCGCATCTTCAAAAATCCGGAAGCACTATTATTGCAATTGATGCTCCCGCTCACGGGCAAAGCAGCGGTAAGGAATTTAATATTCCGCTTTATGCTGAATTTATCAATAAAGCTGTCGAAAAATACCAACCTACAATTATTATTGGTCATTCGATAGGTGGCGCAGCTTGTGTTTACCATCAATATTTATTCCCGAATACGAGTATTAATAAAATGGTAATTCTTGGCGCTCCATCGGATTTAAAGACATTGATTGACAATTATGTTTCGATGTTAAGTTTAAATACCAAAATATTTTCACTTTTAGAAAGTCGGTTTTTAACACATTTTAATTTTAAACTGGAAGATTTCTCCGGACAAAAATTTGCTTCAGAATTTAATGTTTCGGGACTAATTGCACACGATACTTCAGACAAAATTGTAGCTTTTGCAGAAGGTAAAAAGATTGCCAGTAACTGGAAAAACAGTCAGTTTATTGAGACCAAAGGTTTAGGTCACGGAATGCACGATGACGATTTGTATGATAAAGTGATTGAGTTTTTGTTTTCGGAAGGTTCTGAGCCACTAAGTCGCTAAGGCACTGAGTTTTTTTTAAAAAATCAGCCGGCTTTTACGTTGTCATCCTGAGCGAAGTCGAAGGAACACAAGAAACTCCGAACAGAAATCGTCAATCTTTGTCGAGCTGCTTACGTTCCTTCGACTTCGCTCAGGATGACAAAACACTGTCTAAATAATAATCTTAAAATATTTCAACATTTCTTTTTCTCCTTTTCCTGTAATGACAATTGCTCTGGAATTTGCGGTTCTCCTGATCCAGTCTTCGTTGAGCATTTTATTTAATAACAAAGTTCCTATTGATCCTGCAATATGATTTCTTCTTTCGCTCCAATCCAGGCAAGGTTTTAAAAATATTCGTTTTTGCTTTTGAGCATCTTCGATATTAATTCCAAAATCTGAAAACCATTTTTCACCTTCAGAACTAATTTCAAAAGTACTATTGTTTTCGATTATTATTTTTTGTTCCAATAAACTATCCGTCAAAGCAACACCAATTTTTCCCGCCAAATGATCATAACAAGTTCGGCAATATTTTATTGGAGGATAATTTTCAGATTTCTTTTTGGAAGCAATTTCAGGTTTAGGAATAAGATTTGCCATTGCCTCAACAACATAAGCTACTTCTTTATTTGAAAATCTATAGTATTTATGACGTCCTTGTTTTTCTACGCAAAGTAAATTAGCTTCGAGCAGTTTTCCTAAATGCATACTTATATTTTGCGGCGATGTATTTGCAGATATTGCTAATTCCGTTGCTGTAAAAGCTCTTCCGTCCAACAAAGTCCACATAATTGATGCGCGCGTTGGGTCGCCAATTAATGCTGCCGCTTTTATAAATTGATCTTCCATTTAAGTGTTCATAGTTAAATATAGAATGAAGTATTCCTTTGTAAAGTTAAATAACTTTGCTAAAAACAATTTATATGTCTGCTACTTTATTTCTTCAATCTGATGTTCACGATCCATTTTCCATATACAAAACTATGTTGGATAAAAACCCGATATATTGGGATGACGAAAATAAAATCTGGGCAATTTATTCTTATAAATATTGTGTTGAAGTTTTAAAAAATCCTCATGCATATATTCCAATTGTAAATTCAAACAACGAGCAAAAATTAAACAAATATGCTTTAGCTGTTTTGACTAATTTAACTCGTTTATCAAATGGAATTCAACATGAAATTTCAAGAGAAATTGCAATGCTGTTATTTTCAAATATGAAATCTATTGCTGTGAAAACAATAATTTCTCAATTAATTGAAAAGGATTTAATCCAAAATAAAATTGATTGGATTGATTCAGTTTGTAAAAAATTACCCATTCTTATTGTTTTAAAAAGCTTTGGTTTTAGCGATAAAGATTCTGGTTTCCTTTCGGAGAAAATAGAAATTATCACCAAAATTATGCTTCCGAATAAAACTGAGGAACAAATAAAATCTATTAATGAAATTTCGGAACAACTTTATTTGATAGTCGGGAATCATTTATCAGTTCAGTCTTTCTATGAAGATTCATTGATCAAAATATCAGAATCGCATAAACTTTCGCTTGACGAAATTAAAACAAAATTTGTGAGTAATTTGATCGGATTATTTATTCAAAGTTATGATGCCGGTCGCGGAATTTTGAGTAATTCATTATTACAGATTATCAAACATAAAACTTTTGCTGATAAAGCCGAAATTGAAAAATCTATTATTGAAACTTTACGATTTGATCCGCCAATTCATAATACACGAAGAATTGCGAATGATGATATTATCTTAGGAAATACTTTAATTAAAAAAGGTGATTCTATTTTAGTTGTTCTTGCAGCGGCAAATCGAGATTTTGAAAAGTTTAAAAATGCATCAAATTTTGATATTAATCGCATCAATAATAACGATAATCTAGCTTTCGGAATTGGTGGTCATCAATGTTTGGCGAAACATTTTTCGATTCAAATAGCGACAGAAGCTTTATCATATTTATTTGAAAACTATAAAAATATTACACTTTTAGAAAATAACATTAAATACGAATCCTTGATTAATGCCCGATTACCAAAAGAAATTTGGATTTCAATACAATAATAAAAACACAAATTATGATAGCAGTAATTTTTGAAGTAATTCCCAACGAAGGAAAAAAAGCAGAATATCTTGAAATTGCAGCCAATCTGCGACCTGAATTAGACAATATCGAAGGTTTTATTTCGATAGAACGTTTTCAGAGTTTTAGCGATCCTGAAAAAGTTTTGTCTTTGTCATTTTGGAAAGATGAAGAAAGTATTCAGCAATGGAGAAATCTGGAAATGCACCGTCACGCTCAGGAAAAAGGAAGAAATGAGGTTTTTAAAGAGTATCATTTACGTATTGCAACTGTTGTTCGCGATTACGGAATGTTTGATCGGGATGAAACGCCTGAGGATAGTTCGTGTTATCATAAATAGTTTTCAAGGAAGGTTCTGAGGTTCTGAGTTGCTAAGTTGCTAAGTTTTTTTTAGATAAAGTAACGGCATGTTTGTCATCTTGTGGAACGAGGAAATCTCCCGCGAAAAACACGCACTGTTGTCAATTCTTGGAAGAATGGATTAAAATCCATCCCTATAATATGTTTCGTTCCTCCGGAACTTTTCATAAAATTCCGGAGAATGATTTATTTTGTAGATAGGGATTTTGATCCCTTGAAACGCAAAGTAACCCCAATATTAAGGAATCTTCACAAGTAACTTTCTACAATTTTTCGATCTTCTAACGGAGATTCTTCGTTCCTTGGAATGGCAAATTAGTAACAAATCCAAATTTTGACTACTTTTGCAGTATGGAAGAGAATTTAAAACGTCTGAATAAATTTATTGGTGAAACAGGATATTGTTCTCGCCGTGAAGCCGATAAACTTATTGAGGAAGGACGCGTGACAATAAATGGTGTTGTGCCGGAAATGGGAACGAAAGTTTCTCAGAAAGATGAAGTTCGTATTGACGGGAAATTGATTGTAGAGAAACATGAAAAACTCGTGTATCTTGCTTTTAATAAACCTGTTGGAATTGAATGTACGACGAATTTAGAAGTTCGAAATAATATTGTGGATTATATTAATTATCCTAAACGTATTTTCCCAATTGGACGTTTGGACAAAGCGAGTGAAGGATTAATTTTCATGACGAACGATGGTGATATCGTGAACAAGATTTTACGCGCGAGAAACAATCACGAAAAAGAATATACGGTTACAGTAAATAAACCTATCACAGAACGCTTTATACAACGTATGGGAAATGGTGTTCCGATTTTAGATACGGTTACCCGAAAATGTAAAGTAGAACAAATTAGCCAATTCACCTTTAAAATCATTTTAACGCAAGGTTTAAACCGACAAATTCGTAGAATGACTGAGTATTTGGGTTATGATGTTACGGCGCTTAAACGTATCAGAATTATAAATATTTCGTTAGACATTCAGGTTGGGCGTTATCGTGATTTGACTGATGATGAAATTAAAGAGTTAAATCATTTAATTGAACCATCCAGTAAAACTGAAGAAGCGAGTTTACCAAAACCGGAAGCTCCAAGACGAAGAACTGATTTTCTCTCAAAAGATGATGTGCCTAAACGAAGAACAGATTTTATATCAAAAGATGATCCTCGATTTAAGAAAAAAGGAGATTATTAAATCCCATAAAAAATCCATTCGAATCAACGAATGGATTTTTTTTATCACTATTTGTGATCTGTTTTATCAGAACCATCTTCTTCTTTTGAATAAGAAAACGCCAAAAATCGATAATACAACTGATACAAAAAGCAATATCCAAAAACCATATTTACTTTCTTCTAAACCATTTGGCACGTTCATTCCGTACAAACTGGCGATTAAAGTTGGGATCATAAGAATAATTGAAATTGAAGTCATTTGCTTCATAATATCATTCATATTATTTGAAATTACTGAGGCATAAGCGTCCATCATTCCTGTCAAGATATTGCTGTAAATATTAGCGGTGTCTTGCGCCTGACTTAATTCGATATCAACATCTTCTAATAAATCCTGATCGAAGTTTTCTCTTTGGGCTTTTAGATTTTTTATTCTGTGAAACAAAACATCATTTCCTTTTAGGGAAGTAATAAAAAATACGAGACATTTTTCTATTTGCAAAAGCGCCTGTAATTCTTCATTTTTGATTGATTTTTCTAAGTTATCTTCGGCTAATTTTATCTTTTGATTGATTTGTTTTAGATATTTTAAGTACCAAACGCTCGATGACAATAATAATCTTAAAACAAGATCTAAGTTGTCTTTTATGATAATATTTTTACGGTTTGTGTATTGTACAAAATCAGCAATAATTTCTGTTTCATAAAAACTAATAGTAACACAAACATCATCTTTAAAAATTAATCCTAACGGAATGGTTTGAAAAGGCAGTTTAATGTCATTGCTTTTTATTGGAACGCGCATGATAAATAAAGTCCAGCCGTCTTCAGATTCCATACGTGGTCTTTCGTCGATATCTTCAATGTCGTTGTAAAAAGCTTCGGGAATTTGAAGTTCTTCTAATAAATATTTTTTTTCTGTTTCTGAAGGAGATTCAATATTGATCCAGCAGTTTGGAGTCCATTCTTGTGTCTCGATTAATCCGTTGTTGTTTTTGTAAAAGGCTTTCATTTCAAAATTGCAGGGTTTTATCATAGCATTTTGAAAAAATTCAAAAGCTATTTTAATTTAATACTAACGAATAATAATCGTCCATTGGAGAAGTTTTTTTTAGTGCTGCAAAAGTATCCTTTATTTCTAATACCCGAAACTTTAAAATTATAATTAAATACTAAAAAACCATCTTAACTGCTGAAGTAAGATGGTTTTTAAGATTACTATTTTTTCAGAAATTCATAATACAAAGCTTTCGACAAAAATGTTGCGTTACGATATTCATCAATTTGATCTTCTCTTTTTATTTCAATTAATTGTCCGTCTAAATGGTGTTGTGAAAAATATTCTCTTCTGGCTTCATCATTAAAATTAAGCCCGCTCAGGAAGATTGGTTCTACGCTTTTATTTACCGAAATATTATAATTGGTAATCAGATTTCCCCAATTTACAAAACTGCATAGCAAAACGGTTCCATAAAAATACCACACCATCTGGTTGATTAAATAAGCGTTTGTTTTTTGTTTTGTAATTTTAAGAAACACAAATATTAAACCTATAATTGCTAAAATTAAAAAAGCATAAACTCCTAATCGTTTGTAAGTTAATCCGAAAACTGAAATGTATTCTGAATTTTTAATGATGGCACTTATAATCAAAAGACCATTTAAAACAATCCAGATTTTTGCTAATTTTTTTAACCAGATCGCTTTTGAATCAAAATTGAATCCGCCTTTAAAATAAAACATGATTACTCCGACTGCCATAATTATTGAAAAAATTACTGAGTTTACTCTGTCATGTGTATCGGCGCTTAAGTTAGTTTTCTTTACTACTTCAAAAAACTGTTCATAGTTATAGGTGACGATAAATACTAAAAGCATGAAGTTTAAAAGTACTAATGTAATCTCTCCGCTTTTTCGTTCGAAATCCAGATCAAGAAATGAAAATGTATTTTGATTTTTGATTTGATCTACATTACTGAAGTCATTATCGAGCAACTCATTTTTTTCATAAGAAACATCCGGAACCCAATAATTCCAGAAACTGAATGAAATGTAAAATCCTAGAATTCCAATTAGAATGACTTGTACAATATCGATATCTAAAGTATAATCAGTTAATAAAGAAAAAAAATGTGTGCTTCCGAAAGAATATGCTGCAAAAAATACAATGATAAAAATCGCCGGAATTATAAAATAAGCGACCAACTTTTTAGCAAAGTTATTGTGAATTTTTCTTTCCGGAAGCCATTGACTAAACATAAAAATGCGTCCTAACGAAGTAAATGCGTTTAAAAAAACAAGCGGAAAAACCTGTATTACTTTCAGTTGAGATTCCTGAGTTCTAAATTGTAAAAAAAGAACTGACATTGCCAAAGCTAAAAAAGAAGCAAAATCTCCATACCAGGCAAATGCGAGACAAGACAAAACCGACGTAACAACTAATACTAAATGAGATCTGTCAGTGAACCGATCCTGAAATAAATAACAGATCAAACCGGTTAATAATAGTCCGAAAATAGCGAGGTTCACTCCTGCTGATTCGTTGTAAAAAAGCAGCGTAAATATCAAACTGCAAGCTAGAATAATTTGGTGTTTTTTCATATTTGTTGAATTTTATTTATTAGAGGTCAAATATGTTATCGCCCTTTTTTATTGGTTTTGTCTTCACAATTTTTAAGTGGCGATTTCATGATTTAAAATTTAAAAGTACTTTGCGTTTCAAAGTAAATAGATAAAAAAATAGGGTTATTAGGATTTCATTAATTTTTCAAGATAAGACAGGTGTTCTTTAAAAGCTGCACGTCCTCTGGGAGTTACCTGATAAGATGTTTTGGGCTTTTTACCTACAAACTCTTTTTTGACTTCGATATATTCTGATTTTTCAAGTGCTGAGGAATGACTGGCTAAATTACCATCTGTGATGTTCAAAAGATTTTTCATCTCTGTAAAATCAACCCATTCATTGACCATCAGAACGGACATAATCCCCAATCTGACGCGACTTTCAAAATCTTTATTTAGTTTATCAATAATTCCCATTTGTGGATTATTTATATTTTTTGAACATTACTAATCCGTACAAGATATGCAAAATACCAAATCCTATGATCCAAAAAACTAAACCATATCTAATATAAAAAAGAGAAATAAATCCTAAAACTAATTCGCAGAATCCTAAATATTTAATATCTGAAAAAGTATATTTTTCAGCATTTATAAGTGATAAACCGTAAAAAATTAAAGTTGTTGGCGCAACTAAACCATAAACCTCATGGTGTAAAAGTGCTAAACAAAATATACCTCCTGCTAAAAGTGGAATGGCTAAATTGAACAACATATTTTTTGTAGCCGATGTCCAAATTGGTAAATCGTATTTTCTGCTTTTTCTGATGGTAAAAAGAAGTCCAAATGTAAAAGCAAAAACTAAGATTATAATTCCGGTAAAGAATAACTCAGAAACTAAATTAGCAGAATATAATTTATGTTTTCCATCAAAATATTCAACTCCGTTTGCTTTGAATAATTGATAAACATATAATCCTCCAATCAATGCAGATAGTCCTGCAAAAACTCCTGAGAGTCCGCTTAGTGATATAAATCTTGAAGAGCGCTCCATCATGGAACGAATATGTGCTAAATCTTCTTGGTGCTTCTGATTCATAAATAAAGTACTTTGTATTGCAAAGTTATATTTTATTTTGAATTGACAAGTAGAAAATTGATTTTTTTATTTTTGTTTGGGATTAAATGTTGGAAATGTGTAATCCCTACGGGATAATATTGGTGTGATAATCATTTTTTCTACCGATATTTATCTTCTAACGAGGATATTTAAAAATTAATTTTTATTAACGTTCAAAATGCTCCAGAGGAGTATAATGTTTATAGCTAATTTAAACATTCAGACTAAAGCTCCATCGGAGCGATATTACGTTTCTGGGATAATATTTTTAAATATGACACCCCGATGGGGTTCTTTAAAATAAAATATTTTTTCTATAAATATGTCGTCCCGCTGGGACTTGAATATTTGTAATCCCTACGGATAATATTGGTGTGATAATCATTTTTTTCTACCGACATTCTACCAATATGTAACTCCTAACGGAGTATCTAGTAGAGATTAAATGTTGGCAGAGAAAAATTATCGATATTCTTTTTGTCCCGTAGGGCAATGTCATTAATTTAAGAAATGAGTAAATAGACACAGAAGTAAACACAAAGTTTGTCATCTCGACGAAGGAAAGATCGCACTATTATTTCCGTTCAGATATTCGCCAATCTTTGTCGAGTTTCTTTTGTGATCTCTCCTTCGTCGAGATGACAAGATTGTGTTGGAAACTGGGACTGAGACTGAAAACTGTTTTGCTTGCGTGAGGGATAGGAATAAGCTACCGAAGTAGCATGGATAGCCCGACCGTATTTGCAAAAGGCGCGTATATGCGATTCTAAAAAAGCGCCTTTTGCAAATAGGGTCACGCCCAAATTATAAACAACAAAGCCTACTCGATTGAATAGGCTTTGTTTATTTTTATTTGAAAAGAATTATTTTTTTGCGCTTCTCATTTTTCGTGCTAAAAGTGTGTTTTTAAGCAACATTGCAATTGTCATTGGTCCTACTCCACCAGGAACTGGCGTAATGAATGATGATTTTTTGCTTACTTCGTCAAAATCAACGTCACCTTTAATAACGTAGCCTTTTGGATTTGTAGAATCGTCAACTCTTGTGATTCCAACGTCGATTACTATTACTCCGTCTTTTACCATATCGGCTTTTAAAAATTCAGGAACTCCTAAAGCTGTAATTATAATATCAGCATTTTTAGTGAATTCGGCTAAATTTTTAGTTCGGCTGTGTGTTAATGTAACGGTTGAATCTCCGGGATTTCCTTTGCGGCTCATCAAGATACTCATTGGGCGACCTACAATATGACTTCTTCCAATAACAACGGTGTGTTTTCCGGCAGTTTCAACTTTGTAACGCTCTAACAATTCCATAATTCCAAATGGTGTTGCCGGAATAAAGCTTTCCATTTCAAGTGCCATTCTCCCAAAATTTGTTGGGTGAAAACCATCAACATCTTTATCAGGATCGATTGCTAATAAGATTTTTTGTTCGTCGATGTGTTTTGGCAAAGGTAACTGAACGATATATCCGTCAAGATCGTCATCTTCGTTTAGTTCTTTAATTTTTGCTAATAACTCGTCTTCGCTAATATCTTCCGGTAAACTTACTAAAGTGGAATCAAAGCCAATTTGCTGGCAAGATTTTACTTTACTTCCTACGTAAGTTAAACTTGCGCCGTTTGTTCCCACGATTACCGCTGCCAAATGAGGCACTTTTCCACCGGCATCTTTTATCGATTGAACTTCGGCTGCGATTTCGTTTTTAATGTCTTCAGCTGTTTTTTTACCGTCTAGTAGTTGCATTGTTTTTTGTTTCAGGTTTATTTTTTTGTTTCAGGTTTAAAGTTTCAGGTTTGCGTGTCACTTAAAAATGAAAATATTTATTTATTAAAAAAAGTTTCAAATTTCAGTCTCATAACTTGAAACCTGAAACTTGAAACTTTTTTCTTATTTTATTATCTCGGCATTCCGCCTGGCATTCCTTTCATGCCTCCCATCATTTTCATCAGGTTTTTTCCGCCCGGGCCTTGCATCATCTTCATCATTTTGCTCATTTGCTCGAATTGCTTCATTAACTGATTTACTTGCTCGACTTTCGTTCCGGAACCTTTAGCGATTCTGGCTTTTCTTTTTACATCGATTAGGGCAGGTTTACTTCTTTCGATTGGTGTCATCGAGTGAATAATTGCTTCTATATGTTTAAAAGCGTCATCTTCTATTTCTACATCTTTCATGGCTTTTGAAGCTCCCGGTATCATTCCAACCAGGTCTTTCATATTACCCATTTTCTTTACTTGCTGAATTTGTGTTAGGAAATCATCAAAACCAAATTCGTTTTTAGCGATTTTCTTTTGAAGTTTTCTTGCTTCTTCTTCATCAAATTGTTCCTGCGCTCTTTCTACAAGCGACACAACGTCACCCATACCTAAGATACGCTCGGCCATACGATCCGGATAGAAAACATCAATTGCTTCCATCTTTTCGCCTGTACCTACAAATTTGATTGGTTTGTTTACAACCGATTTAATCGAAATTGCAGCTCCACCACGTGTATCACCATCTAATTTCGTTAAAATAACTCCGTCAAAATTTAGAATATCGTTGAAGGCTTTTGCTGTATTTACTGCATCTTGTCCTGTCATTGCATCAACAACAAACAAGGTTTCCTGTGGCTGAATTGCTTTATGAACACGAGCAATTTCGTCCATCATTTCTTTGTCTACTGCTAAACGACCAGCCGTATCGACAATAACTACATTGAAACCATTTGCTTTTGCGTGTTTAATTGCATTTTGCGCAATTTCAACGGGATTTTTATTATCCGGTTCTGAGTAAACCTCAACACCTATTTGATCTCCTACAACATGAAGCTGGTTGATCGCCGCTGGACGATAGATATCACACGCTACAAGAAGTGGTTTTTTATTTTTCTTTGTTTTTAAATAGTTGGCAAGTTTACCAGAGAAAGTCGTTTTACCTGAACCCTGAAGTCCTGACATTAAAATAACGCTAGGTGTTCCGGAAAGATTGATTCCTGCAACATCGCCACCCATTAATTCTGTCAACTCGTCTTTTACTAACTTTACCAATAATTGTCCTGGCTGAAGTGTTGTTAAAACGTCCTGACCTATTGCTTTTTCTTTTACTTTGGTTGTAAAATCTTTGGCAATTTTAAAGTTAACATCGGCATCTAATAAGGCACGACGAACTTCTTTTAAGGTATCGGCAACGTTTACTTCTGTAATTTTACCGTGTCCTTTTAATATATGGAACGCTTTATCTAACTTATCACTTAAATTATCAAACATACTATTTTCTTTATTTGAAGTGCAAAGATAATCTAATTAGGTATTTCAGGCAATTTTTATTTAAGCGCAATTTTTTGGTTTTGCCACGAAGGCACTAAGACACAAAGTTTTTTTTGTTCGCAGAGTCGTAAAAACCGTAAAATTTATTGTTTCTCGCAGATTGGGCAGATCTTTTTTAAGAGTGCATATAAAAAATCAGCTATATCTGCTAAATCTGCGAGAAACAAAAAAGCACAAAGAATAAACCTTTGCGCCTTAGTGCCTTTGTGGCTATGAACCTTTGTACCTTTTTTTAAAACTGAAAATAAATAAAAGGCTGTGAACCTGCAACTGCGGTTGCGTAAACAATCCAGTAAATGAATCCCAGTACAATTGCTTTCCCGATTAAAGGTGTTTTATCGAAAACAAATTTCATTTTTGATGTGAAAATTTCCGGTAAAAAGTGCCAAACATATCCAAAAAGCATCAATAAAAACACATTTTTATATCCTAATACAATCACCTTCCATTGTTCCGGTTCAAATGTTAACTGACCAATATTATTAATTACCTGCAAGGCGGTTTCGAAGTCTCTGGCTCTGAAAAAGATCCAACAGAAAACTACGAAATGAAATGTAATTACGATAGAGAAAAACGTCCATAAGAAATTTGAACTTTTTTCTTTTTTGGAAGGAAAAAATTCTACGAATATTTTATGAATTGCTAATGCCAAACCGTGTAATGCTCCCCAAACTATAAATTGTGCTCCGGCTCCATGCCATAATCCTCCTAGAAGCATTGTGGTAAAAAGGTTGAAATTTGTTACCAGTGTTTGGTTTTTCTTTTTAGAAAGTAAAAACGTTAAACAAAAAATCACAATTGCTCCTAGTGCAATAGTTAAAGGGATAAAGCTCTCTTTTACATTTGAAATTCCCCAAAGCAATAATCCGAAGAAGAATAAACTTGGGAATAAAAATCCTGCGAATGTTCCTTCTCTGTTTCCTCCTATAGAAATATATAAAAAATCTTTTAACCATGTTGAAAGTGAAATATGCCATCTTCTCCAGAAATCTGTAATTGAAGTTGATTTATAAGGCGTTCTAAAGTTGGCAGGTAATTTGAATCCCAACAATAAAGCTATTCCAATTGCCATATCTGAGTATCCTGAAAAATCGCAATAAATCTGGATTGCATATCCGTACGATGCCATTAAATTTTCGAATGACGTATAATTCATCGGCGTATCAAAAACACGATCGACAAAGTTTATTGAGATGTAATTAGAAATTACTGTCTTTTTGATTAATCCGCCAATGATTAAAAATAATGCGTTGTTTACGTCTTGTTTTGTTAGATTTAATTTTTGATAAATCTGTGGCAGGAAATCCTTTGCCCTAACAATTGGTCCGGCAACTAATTGCGGGAAAAACGAAACGAAAAATAAATATTCGATATAGTTTTTTGTTGGCTTAATTTCTTCGCGATAAATTTCAATGATATAACTCATAGATTGAAATGTATAAAATGAAATCCCAACAGGCAGAAAAATATCATGAAGCTGATAATTACCATGAAACATATCATTAAATGTTACGATCATGAAGTTCATGTATTTAAAATATCCTAATAATCCTAAATTCAGGATTACACTTATGACAAGATAAATTTTCTTTCGGCTGACTTTTGCTTCTCTATAAATTATTTGGCTTAAGCTATAATCTACGACTGAAGAAAGTAATAAGAGTAAAAAGTAAATTCCGCTTGACTTATAATAAAAGAAAAGCGAGAAGAGAATAACGTATGTTAACCTCAAATAAAATGTTTTGCGTAAAAAAGCATACACAAAATAAAAAACGAGAAATAATCCTAAGAATAAACCGGTATTAAACAGTAATTTTTCTTCAGGATTGTATATAAACCAACTTTTAGCTTGTTCTAACGTAACTGTACCAAAATTTTGAACAAACCAATTATTTATGCTATCTGTTGTAATCAACTTAATTTTTTAATTTAAAATTATCGTATGCTTTTATAAATGCCTCTGTAAACAAATTTCCTTGTTTTTCGTATCCTTTTTTAGAATAATGAACCCAATCCGGACCTATTAATCCTGCCGATTTCAGATTTCGGATTCCGTCCATGCCTCCAAATTCGTCGTATAAATCCCAAACTGCAAACCCATCTGTTTTTGCAATTTCAATAATACTTTTTGCATAATCTCTAATGTAAACATTCGGTCTTCTTGCTTTTAATAAAGAAGGTGGCGGCGTCATCACAATTATTGCAACCTTACTGTTTTGATCTTTTATATTTTTGATGAACAATCGCAATTCTTTGATATAAGCCGAAGCTTCCATGTGATCGTAACTTTCATTTGTTCCTAACGAAAAAACCAATAAGTCCGGATGTAAAGCTTTTAATTGTTCAAAAAACAAAGGATATTTATTATAATCTGAAAATTTAGCTCCGTTTACACCAATGCTGCTATAAATTAAACCGGAATTATCTTTTTCTAAAATAAGTCCATTCAATTCATATTTTGAAGCTTTTTTATTCGGAACCAGAAAAATTTTATCTAATGCTTTATCTGAATGATAATAGTGTGAATTAGAATCAGATTGAAGATTTAAGGGAACAAATTCTGAGCTTGTAATATTTTTAGGTTTTGTTTCATTCGTCAGGATTTTTAACGTTCTACCGGCACGAATATTATTTGACTTTAAATGATTTTCCCGTCTGATCTCGGCAATTGAAATATTGTATTTATCTGCAATTGTTGAAATTGCTTCGCCTTTTTTTATTTTATGCGTAATTATTTTGCGCTCTGTTGATTGGATTGTTTTTGTTTGAGATGAGATTGCTAAATCAAACATATCCTGATTCTGAGGTGTTATAATCTGAATCGAATTAAACTTATAATCTGCATCTTTTATATTCAATTCGACTGCAAAACCATTAGTATCTCGCCAAAGTGCAATTCCGCTTAATCCAATTGGCACACTTTTAAAAGGATGAATGTTTCGGTAACTTTCCCAGCTTCTGTTCGAATAAAAACGTTCATTATAAGAACCGTTTGTTTTTGCTAACTGATACGGAAAAACTAAACCACGTCCGGCATTTCCGAATTTTCTTTGCAGATTTTTTCTAATATCGTTTGTCATTAAATCTCCCTGAATGTGAGAATCTCCAATGTGTACAATATTTATTTTCTGATTGTTATGACTTTCATTGTCCTTCAATTTCTCAAAAACTCTTTCTAAGGCTTCTGCATTATAGATTCTATCCTGCGAAAAAGAATCAACGGCTGCTGTATCGACTTTATGAACCATGTTTTTTGTTATTGGAGGTGAATCTGTCTCTTTTGCTTTATCGTTTGTTGAGAAAAAAAGACAACAAAAGAAAATAATAAGTCTATTCATTTACGCTATCTTTTATTACAGAAACGGAATCTGTATTTGTTTTTCTGACTGCTTTCCGTTTGGTCACAGTTTCTCTATTTTCCCGAAGTCCCTTATATTGTTCGTATCCTTTATTTAATTGATCGTATAATAATTTACCAATTGCTTTTGCTCCGCGCTGGTTAAAGTGCGTATAATCTTTATTGGCTTTTGCCGGAGATTCATCAACCCATTTTACCATTGATCCGTCTCCGCCCATTAAGGTGTATAAATTTACGAATCCTGATTCGGTTTCAAGTGCATATCTTTTTTGCGCTTTCATTAAAGGAACTACGGCAGAATCTGTTTTCATTTCCAGATCGTATTTAGTCGATTTATCAGCTGTTGAAATAATCAAAATAGAAACTCCCGGAAAAGATTCCTTAATTTTATTTACTGTTTTTGTCATTCCTCTTTGGTACCATGAATAATTCTTGGTTCCGTAGTTTAAAACGTTAGTTCCATAATGCAAAATAACCAGGTCGTATTTCAAACTGTTATTAAATCCCTGCATTACACTGGTATTAAACATAGAAATGGGCAATCCTGAATTTCCTCTTTGCGAGAAATTATCAACATGAACTCCACTTCCGTTATCAAAATTAAATCCATAAATTGGAATTGAATCCGCATGAATAAAATTTGCTTTGAATGCTTTTATACTTCCAGAAGTTACTTTTAAAGTATTGATCAAATTATTCGGAACAAGGCTTTTTCTTAAAGTATCTTTTCCGATAATAAAATTCACATTTCCTTTTTTAGATGATTTCCCATAAAATAATGTCGGATTATCTAAAGTTGTTGCGTATTTATTAGTCCCGGCTTCGTACTGAACCCAAGTTGTATTCGCTTTATCATTTGCAAAGAAAACATGACCATTTACTCCAAAAGGGCTTATAGGTTTTTTGACATTTAAATACGATTGCATTTTCCAGTTTTTGGAGTATGTTGATTTTACAGATGCTCTTGACGCCGCAGATTCTGAAGTTATGGAAACAAAACCAACACCATTCCCACCAAAACGTTCCTGATAATTCGATCGGACATCTTGTACAATCAAATCGCCATCTGTCATAGAATCTCCGTAATAAGCGATTCTTACTTTGGCTTGCGGATTCTTTTCAAGCTGATATAATTTTTCATAAAAAGAAATCAAATATTGATATCCTTTATAATTATCGAAAGTTTCAGATGGGAATTCGATTCCTTCGGCTTCGCCAAAAGTAATTTTTTCCCCCGCTTCGTTCTTTTCGCTTTCGGCAATACTATCTCCTTTTAATGACAAAGAATCGTTTGCCACTGATTCTAACAGCAAACTATCAATAAGCACATTTTTAGAATCGACTTTGCTATCCGGGAAAATTTTATCCGGCAAGATTTGTTTAAATCCAATGAAAGCTATAAATGCTAATGCTACAATTGCAAAAGACTGAAAAAAATAAGATTTTGTATTCACTAGTAATTATAAATTTGAAGAAAGGACCTTTAAAATTTTTTATCAAAATTCCTGTTAATCCTTATAAAAAAGTATGCGCAAAGATAGAATTAAACATTAATTTATGAATTGTTTTTAACATTAAAATAAAACAAAAAAAAGAGGTTAGACGAATCTAACCTCTTTCTCAAAAAAAAATAAAAAAACAAAGCTAATGATTAACTGGATTTAGATGCTTTCGCATTTATAAATTAGCATAAAATAATCTTTATAGTTTTTAATTTTCACTATAAATTATTTCAAGATAGCGTACTCTAAAGTAACATGACCTCTTTCTCCAGCGTCATTAGTCATAGCAAGGAATTTAACTTTGTAATAGTTTGCAGCAGCATCTTTAACTACATAAAAACGATCTGTTCTTACACTAGGCAAAGTCGTTGGTCCGCCACCACTTCTCCAGTTAGCCCCAATAATTCTTTGATCTGTAGCCGAAGCTGCAAAATTTGTTTCAATAACACTTGCTTTTGTAAAAGCGGCATAAGTTACATCCGCCGTTGCTAAAACCTGATAAGCCTGAGTTCCGGATTTTGAATTTGTTGTAATAAAATCAGAATATCCGTAAGTAACTTCTGAACCTGCATTTAGGTAATTTGTAAATACTGTAAAGTTTAAGTCCCATTTTGTTTTTTGAGGCTCAACAGCAACAGTGTTTCCTGTTGTTAAACTGAAAAATGTAAAGTTAAAATCAGTATCTTTTGAAACTGTTTTTTCTGTAAATGTTGCAGAAGTTAAATCAGCATACTGAATTTTATATCCATTTCCACTTCTCAATATTCTCACTTTTTTCCATCCTCTTGCCTCACCATCAACACTAACTGAACCAGTTGCAGGTTTAGCTGTTGAAACTTTAAATCCAAGATTAACTAAATATACTTTGTTATCTGCATCTGTAGCTGAAATTTCTGCAATTGCAGTTCCAATTCCTGCTCCGGCACCGGCTAAAACACCTGTTGGATTATCAACATATCCATTTGCTGCCAAAGTCTCACCTGCTCCAACTGAAACATTAGCATCAATTGCTTGTGTTAAAGTAATATCTGAAGTAGCTAATTTTTTAACTGCCATTTTAACTGATCCGTTTAAGATAACTCTAAAATCTGCGCCAGTTGCAAATCCGAAATCCCAGGATTCTCTGTTTACTGATTTAGATTCCTGACTGCTTAAATCAAGATAAACTTGATTTGGTTGATTTGCCCCACCTACAGCAGGTTGTAAAGTTGCTCCAACTGTTGGAATTTCAACCGGAGTATCGTCATCACTTGAACACGCTACAAGAGATAAGAATGCAAAGGATAGTAATAATAATTTTTTCATTGTATTTGATTTATATTAAAGATTAAGGTTATATGCTAATTTTAAAAAATAAGAACGTCCGTAGGCAAGCATTACTTCTCCAGTTCCTGCATGACCTGCTGCACTATTTGTACCAGTTTGAGTTACATTTGTTATATCAAAAATATTTCTCGCTCCAATTGTTACTTCGAAATGATCTTTGAAGAAATTTTGCCTAATTGTTGCATCAAGCCAATTACTTGGATCAATTTTAGATAAAATATAAGATGAACTGCCTTCAATAAATTGCTGGGTTTTACCATTGTATTTATAATATCCGGAAAGCACTGTCTTCCATTTAGGAATTGTATAGGAAACACTGGCGTTTAAATTGAATGAATAAAGAAATTTATCATCTGAAACAAATACTTGATTTTTAACTTCTTGAGAAATTCCAATTAATGCCGCACCAACATTAAATGTCAAATTATCTTTTTTAAACTGATTCATTGTGGAGAAATTCCACATTCTATATTTACTGATATTGATATATTCATATTCAGGGTTTCCTGTATCTGGATTAAATCGTACTAATGCCATACTAATTCTGTCATCAACATTTAGATAACTTCCTGCAAATGTGTTTGAGAGTTGAGCACCAGACGAAAACAACGTCGATTTTTTAACACTTGCTTCATAAGATGTACTTGTTTCAGGAATAAGATTTTCGTTTCCTGTAAAAAAGTGCCCGTCAAAAATTTGTTTCGAGTATAATTCATCAAAAGTTGGGGTTCTAAATGAGTTACCATACGAGCCACGAAGCTCAATTCCTTTATCAAATAAATATCTTAACCCCAGCGACGAAGCATATTGGTTATCAAATTGAGATTGTGCAGAGAATCTTAATCCTGGTCGAATAGAAAATTTTTCTGTTGCCATAATTTCAGAAGAGGCAAAAAAATCGTAGTTTTCAATTGTTTTGCGAACAGGTGTCAAAATATTATTAGCTTCCTGAACTAGTGAATACCCTTTATTATTTACAAATTCATAACCTAATTGCAAATCAATAGTTTTGTCCGAAAAAAAGTTATTTAAAGTTCCTGTAGAATACAGCACTTCCATGGACTGGTCTTTTACAGTAACGTTGTTCTCTTCATTTTTAGTTAACAAATAATATCTGAAATCTTCTACATCACGTGCTTGTTTTTGATGTGAAAGTGAAACATTATAATTCAATTGAGAAAACAATTTACCGGTTGCATTTAAATTATGGAAATATCTATTGGTTAAATATCTCTTATCACTTGCATAACGGTAAGATCCTAAAGTACTATTAAACCCTGATTGAACTGTACTATTATAGTAATCAACATTTTCGTCTAAATACTCGAACTTATAAAAAACACGAAAATTATCTTTTTGATACGCAATTAATGCAGTGCCATTTAGCTGGTCTTTTGGCAGCCATCTATATCCACGCGTTCCATCATTTTCAATGTAATTAATTCCATTTTTATCGTTAAGATATCCTTGAAAATCATTACGATTAGCTCCAAATGATACAAACCAATTTTTATTAAATGTATGAGAAACCTTTAAGGACTGAATGTGACGGCCTTCATCAAAAAGGGAAAATTCATTACTAACGGTTTCTTCCTGAACCGATGCCGTGATTCCCCACTTATATTTTGAAGATTTTTTTGTAATTATATTTAAAACTCCGCTTACAGCATTTGCGCCATAACTAACTCCCATAGAACCTTCGACAATTTCAATATGATCTACATCATTAAGATTAATTTGAGACAAATCAATATTATTACCCAAACCAGCCTCATTTATCAGTGGAACATTATCAACTAAAATTTTAAAATATTGAGCATCTAATCCAAATAAAGAAACTGTAGAGCGTCCAGTTGTTCCGCTAGGTCTTACTGTAATATTTAAGTATTGATTTAATACATCTGCTAAGTTAGTAGCTGCTAAATTTTGTATGTCCTGACTTGAAATCACACGAACATTAAAAACTGATTTCTTAATTGACTGTGGTTCAAACTGTCCGGTAACAACCACTTCAGAAAGTTTATTTACAGATGTAGAATCTTTCTGTTGGGCAAAAGAAATATGACAAAAAAGAACAACTGTAAAAAGGGTAAAATTTATTTTCATTATTTTTATTGATTCTTAATAATGGCGCAAATATATAACTATTTTTATTTGTTCTAAATAAAAACATATATATTTGCAAAAAATTTAAAAACAAAAAATAAATAAGTTATGATTTCAAAAAGTCTCTATTTTTCAGCCGTTGTGGCTTTAACTTGTAGTCTTGGTTTCAGTCAGGACAAAAAACAGCAAGACATTAAATCAATCAAATCAATGTGTGGTTGCTACGAAGTGAAATTTAATTTTACAGAAACTTTTCAATATCCTAAAGATTCTGCTTCTTATAAACCTTCAGAAACTAAACATGAATCTGCTTTAGAATGGGTGGAGTTATTAGAAGATACGCCTAACAAAATTGTAATGCAGCACTTATTAATAGTAAGTGACGATATGATTATTAAACACTGGAGACAAGACTGGTTGTATGAAAACACTGATTTATATTCATTTGACAAAGGAAGTTCATGGAAATATAAAAAACTGGATAAAAAAGCTGTTAAAGGTCAATGGACTCAAAAAGTATATCAGGTAGATGACAGTCCAAGATATGAAGGATCATCAACCTGGGTACACGTTGACGGACAGGATTATTGGGCAAATATTGCTGATGCTCCTTTACCTAGAAGAGAGCAAACAAAACGTAATGACTATAATGTTTTGAAAAGAAGAAACATTCACGAAATTACTGCTACAGGATGGAATCATGAGCAGGATAATGACAAACTTATTCGCGACGACAGCGGAAAAGATGTGTTGTTAGCACAGGAAAAAGGTATGGATGTTTACACTAAAGTTGCAGACATTAAATGTATTGCCGGTCAAAAATGGTGGAAGGAAAATAATGCACTTTGGAAAAATGTTCGTGACAAATGGCAAACTCTTTTTGACAGACATCAAGATTTAAACTTAGAAGCAAAAGTAGATAGAAAGGCACTTTATTCTCTTTTGTTTGATTTAAAACCAACCGCTACAAAAGCTGAAACGGATGCAATAATCAACAAGTTTGTAAAATAAAATATTTGTGTTAGTTATGAAAAAGCCGATAGTTTTACGACTATCGGCTTTTTTTATAAAAAACCGTCTAAAATTAATTAGACGGTTGCCTTTTATTATTCAACTAAAAGTTTACTAATTCAAAATAGTTAAAAATGATAAAAGGATATTTACAGTATTTCTAAACAGTATAAAATGTCTAATTTATGTCCCAGAATAATTTTGTTTTTAATTTGTCTCCACCAATTGCTGTCGCAGCAGCATTATAGTTGACGCTATTTAAGGTTTGTTCTCTTATTGGATAAGTCATTCTTGACGGAATTTCACCTTCTGCAGCAGCATCTGCATTTGATGGCGCAGAAAGAGCCGGAAAATTCAATCTTCTTGTAGAAGTCCATCCTTCAAATCCTCTGTTAAACAAAGCGTACCAAGCTTGTTCTCCTATTTTTTGCTGCCAGACTCCTGTCGCAGTTGCATAAGCAACCGTAGATTGGGCTAAATAAATATCTATTTCTACTTGGGCAATTCCCCAATCTTTCATTGATGCCGTGATTGCATTATTATAATGTGTTGCCGCACTTCCACTAACTGCAACGCCTCTTTCGACAGCTTCAGCTAATAAAAATTCAACCTCGGCGTAGTCTAAATAAGTTCCCTTAAAATCCGGTAACTGAATTGTATCACCCACGTGAGTAAATCTTCCAAAACTATTTTTAACGCCTACAACTCCACCTTTATATGGTAAAGGATTTCCCGCATCATCTTTTAAGTTTTGAGCAAAATAAACTTTTGTTCTGGGATCATTATTAGCGACTAATGCATCGACAAATGGTTTTGCCGGAACAAAATCATGTCTTCCGGATGATACAAGATCTACATATATAGGATTTGTATTAGGAACATTTTTTTCGTAAGATATTTTTGCATTGTCAGCGTTCGAAGTAAAAGCTCCTTGTGAAGCTGAAATAATAGCTGCATCAGCAATAGCATTTTCTAATCCTGAAGCTTTTAGATTAATTCCTAATTTTAATTTTATACTATTGGCAAATTTTATCCATGATGCCATTTTATCACTATAAATTATATCTGCTTTACCAAATCCTGAATATGCAACGTTGATGTTTACAATATCATCATCCAGACGCAAAATTAAATCTTTGTATATCTCTAATGCTTTGTCATATTTACCCAGATATTTTTCTGAACCTTTAAGAGCTTCAGTATAAGGAATGTCTCCAAAAGTATCCACAAGAATTTGATAAGAGTAAACGGTTAAAATATCAATCATTGCCAATTGATTCTTTTTTACAAATGTTTTAGATACAAATTGAGGATCTGAAACTAAAATTTCTTCGGCTTCAATAAATTTCCTTGCATTAAGTAAATCACCCAGAGACCCATCATAAGTTGTTGTACCTGCATAAAAAGCATTCCAATGGTTATCAGAAATTTTTCTGGTTGTCCATTGATAAACAGATTCATCCGTATAAGTAGTTTCTGTTAATTGTTGATTAACTAATCTAAAGATATTTTTGTTAACATTAGTATTGATTAATTGCTCTGCAATACCTTTTGAAGCACTTGTAAATAAAGAAGAAGGCGGCACTTGTGATGAATTTTTATCATCGTTATTTAAGTCCGTCAAATCACTGCAAGAGCTTAATAATACTAGAATACTTAAAAAGTAAATTATTTTTTTCATGATGTTCTCTTATTAAAATTTAAATGTTAAGTTGAATCCTATATCTCTTGTTGTTGGCAATGATCCTACAGAATAACCTCTTGATTTATTCCCGGATGAAAGTCCACTTTCAGGATCTGCATAAGGTAAATTTTTACTGATGATCCATAAGTTTGATCCTAAGAGGCTCAACGTTGCGGCATTTACAAAAGTTCCTTCAAACATTTTTTTAGGAAAATTATAGGAGATCGAAACTTCTCTTAACTTCACATATGATGCATCATAAATAAAGCCCTTATTCGGTTTTGCCTGATATCCGAAATTACTGGAATAAGCTCCCGCACCTGTGTTAGGCAAATCATTATTATTTACAGTTGATACAGTATTTGGAAATATAATTTGACTTCCATCAGGATAATTAATTACGCCAACACCCGGATTTATAATTCCATTTTCTCTCACATTTCCTGCGGCTGTTTCCGGATATAAACCATTTGCAAGACCATAATACATATCAAGCGAGAATATATCTCCGCCTTTTTGAGTATCAATTAAAAAACTCAAAGAAATATTTTTATAGGTAAGCTTATTTCTAAGTCCACCAATCCAGTCTGGAGTTACATTTCCAATTGTATTGTCAGATGTTCCAGATATCAGGTACTTACCTGTTTTTTGATCTACGGTTCGTTGACCATCTGTATAAACATAATCGGTTCCTTTTATTGATCCGTAAGCCTCACCTTTAGTTGCGTTGATAGTAACACCTCCTTGAAAAGAAGCTATTTCCATATTATCAATTCCTCCGGGTAATGAGACAACTTTACTTTTATTATTAGACCAGTTTACAGTAACGTCCCAACTAAAATTATCTGTTTTTACAGGAGTTCCTGTAAGTTGAATTTCCAATCCTCTGTTTTCGATATTTCCACCATTAATCCAAGCATATGTAAATCCCGAAGCAGCCGGAACCGCGGCAGAAACAATTTGATCTACCGTATTGGTTTTATAATACGTAACATCTAATCCTAAGCGTCTGTTAAAAGTGCTGGTTTCTAAACCTATTTCAAAAGATTTGGTTCTTTCCGGTTTAAGACTTGGATTTTTATTAGTGTTTGGTAAAGTATATATTGGTTGTCCGTTAAAATTAGAACTTCTTTGATATGTATTTACCAGACTTAAAGGTTCTGCATCATTTCCCACTTCGGCATAATTCAATCTAAATTTTCCTAAGTTTAACCAATCAGCTTTTACTAAATTAGAGAATAAAAAAGATCCTGAAATTGCTGGATAAACATATGCATTATTTTCTTTTGGTAATGTTGACGAAACATCTCGTCTTATAGAAGCATCTACAAAATAAGTATCCATAAAACCTATAGAACCCTGAGCATAAATACCGTTAACTCCCCAATCAACTTTAGTTTCAGTGGGAAAAGGCAATTCATATCTTGAATTAGACAAGGCATATTTCCCTGCTTCAACCAAGCCTCCAATTGTAGAAGATAGAATATTATCTTTTTTGTTTCGTCGGATATTTGAACCCAAAACTCCGGTTAAACTAAGATTATCGCCAAATTTTTTATTGAAGTTTAACATGAAATCATAATTAATTTCCTGAAAGCTGACATCAAATCGTTGGTAACCTGAATTTTCATCAACGGGAGATAATCCAAATCCGGTTGCAGTAGATCCTACAGCTCTTCTTTCTTCTTGCAATTGTTTGGATGTATCCAAAGAAACTCTTCCCAATGCACTCAGCCAACTTGTAATTTCATAATTCAAGGAAGCATAACTAAACAAACGCGTTTTATCATCTGACGAATAGTTTTGATAACGGGTAAAATATGGATTATCCCAATAAGCAGGCTTTAATGGATCTGCTGTTAAATCCCAGTTCCATGTTACATTTTGACCACCGGATGCATTATAAACATTTTGCAATTCTTTTACATCAACATTCGTTTGCCACCATTGTCTGAATAATGACATGATATTATCACTATAACCTGTAGAATTTCTGCCTACAGTACTTTGCAACGTTACTGCGGCATAAGCATTTGCTGTTAATTTATCTGTGATTTTTTGACTGAAACGAGCACTTAATTGATTTTTTTTCAATTCGCTGTTTGGCAAAATTCCGGTTTGAATTGTATTAACGTAGGACATGGAAAGACTTGATCTTTCTGTAGATTTTTCAATTGAGATACTATTTGTATTGGTTAACGCCGACTTGAAAAAAGAAATTGGTCCGTTACTTGCTGCGTTCCAGGATGTAGCTTTTCCATAATTATTTGAATATGGCGTAAGTGAATCCCATTGATATACCTGATTACCTGAAAAAGGATCTCCATATGAAGCGTCATTTGAAGTTTCAACTGTTGGTATAGCACTTTCTGCATCTACAAAAGAGCTGCCAAAACCATAACCTCCGCCATAATTATTTTGATATTTAGGAAATGTAGACTTATCAACTGTTCCAACTGTCATACTGCTGGAAAAAGTAATTCCTACTTTTTTATCGTCACCTTTTTTTCCTTTTTTTGTTGTAACCATTACAACTCCATTCGCAGCTCTTGATCCGTATAAAGCGGTAGCCGCAGCACCTTTCAGGATATTAATACTTTCAATATCCTCTTGGTTAATATCTGCAGCATTGTTACCGTAATCATAACCTCCTCTACCTCTGTTTTGATTATCCGAGTTTGAATTTGAGTTATCAATAGGAACTCCGTCTACAACCCACAACGCCTGATTATTTCCTGTAAGAGATTTATTCCCACGAATAACAACGTTTGTAGATCCTCCAAAGTTTGTATTTCTGGAAACCTCAACACCCGCAGCTTTACCTGATAAAAGGTTTGCTACATTTGTGTTTCCTGCTCCACTATTTACTAAATCTTTACCGGAAATTTGTTGTGATGCATATCCAAGAGATTTCTTTTCTCTTTTTACTCCTAATGCAGTTGTAACGACAACTCCTTCAAGTTCTACAGAATCATCTTTTAATTTTACATTTACAATTGAAGAACTCGCAGCTAATTCCTGGGTTTTCATCCCGATATAACTGAATATTAAAAATTGGTTTGATTCTGCTTTAATAGCATATTTTCCGTCAAAATCAGATTGAGTTCCTGATTTGGTTCCTTTGACTAAAATACTTACTCCCGGCAAAGGTATTCCTGCATTGTCTGAAACTGTTCCTGTAATTACTTTTTGCTGGGCAAATGATAATTGCAAAGCAAAAACAAACAACACAACCACAAACCTTTTTAATCTTTGTTTCATTATTTAATTTTTTGATTAGTGCTGCAACTTATTACAAATTTATAATTTTAACAAGATTTTTACACAATTTAACACTAATAAATATAATATTATTATTACAATAATGAGCGTAATCTAGAAATGAACTTACAAAAGCATTGATTTAAAAGTCTTTACCCAGAAAACTATCTGAAATGTTTTTGAGATTAACTCAAAAAATAAAATCTTAAAAAATGTGCATTCTGAGACGAAATACATAATTGACAACTAAAATGTTAGCTTGATAAAATCATCTTATAAATAAAAAACCGCCTAAATTTAAAACTTAGACGGTTTATTTCCTTTCTTTATCTTCTTCTAAAAGCTTACTAATTCAAAATATCTAAACATAAATGGTAAGGAATATTTTTAAAAGTTTTCTCTTTTCTCAAACCCAAAATTGAAAGAAAACAATCAAATTTATTCCTGTAAAAATATAGCAAAACCAATCAGTAATTTATTCCTAATAAGTCAAAATAGTAATAAAAAAAGCCAATAGTTTTGCAACTATTGGCTTTTAAATTTTATAATTATAAGTTTTTACATTCTCTCAGGAACTTCTATTCCTAATAAAGTAAAAGCAGCTTTAATAACTTCTGCGACTTTCTGCGAAAGCTGCACTCTGAATATTTTTTTAGTCAAATCAACTTCGCCTAAAATATGTACTGACTGATAAAATGAATTGTACTCTTTTACCAGATCATAAGTATAATTTGCAATTAATGCAGGGCTGTGATTATGAGCTGCATTTTGAATTACCTCAGGAAAAAGTTCGATTTGTTTTACCAGTTCTTTTTCTTTTTCGTGAAGCACTTCGATTGCCGTTTCAGCAGAAAAATCAAAATCGGCTTTACGGATTATTGATTGAATTCTCGCATAAGTATATTGAATAAACGGGCCTGTATTTCCTGCAAAATCAACAGATTCTTCAGGATTAAATAAAATACGCTTTTTAGGATCTACTTTTAAAATGTAATATTTCAGTGCTCCAAGACCAATTGTTTTATACAATTTTGCTTTTTCTTCATCAGAATAACTGTCCAATTTTCCCAGATCTTCTGAAATTTGTTTTGCTGTATCGGTCATATCCTGCATCAAATCATCAGCATCTACAACAGTTCCTTCACGACTTTTCATTTTTCCGGAAGGTAAATCAACCATTCCGTATGATAAGTGATTTAAACTTGAAGCCCAGTCAAAACCAAGTTTTTTCAAGATCAGGAACAATACTTTAAAGTGATAATCCTGTTCATTTCCAACGGTATAAACCATTCCGCCCACATCCGGCATATCTTTTACACGCTGAATTGCAGTTCCTATATCTTGTGTCATATAAACAGCAGTTCCATCAGAACGTAATACAATTTTACGATCCAGACCTTCATCTGTTAAATCAATCCAAACAGAACCATCAGGATCTTTTTCAAAAACTCCTTTATCAAGCCCAACCTGAACTACATCTTTTCCTAATAAATAGGTATTACTTTCATAATAATATTTATCAAAATTAACGCCTAAATTACTGTAAGTTGTAGCAAAACCTTCATAAACCCATTCGTTCATCATTTTCCAAAGAGCAATTACTTCTTCATCGCCAGCTTCCCATTTTTTAAGCATTTCTTGTGCTTCAATAATTACAGGCGCTTGTTTTTTTGCTTCTTCTTCGGTTTTACCGCTTTCAATTAATTGAGAAATCTCAGCTTTATAAACTTTATCAAACTCAACATAATATTTACCAACTAATTTAT
Source organism: Flavobacterium sp. (assembly GCF_043722275.1). Classification (GTDB taxonomy): domain Bacteria; phylum Bacteroidota; class Bacteroidia; order Flavobacteriales; family Flavobacteriaceae; genus Flavobacterium. The sequence goes on from NZ_JAYSPC010000028.1 coordinate 130,606, forward strand.
CTCCTTTTAAATTTGAATTTTGAGGAGTTTCACCATTTCCAAATTTCTGCCAAGCCAGCATTGATTTACAAATATGAATGCCACGATCGTTTATAATTTGTGTTTTGTAGACTTTTTTACCCGAAGCTTTAATAATTTCAGCTACAGAATATCCTAGCAAATTGTTACGAACGTGACCTAAATGCAAAGGTTTATTGGTATTTGGCGAAGAATATTCGACCATAATTGCCTTTTCATCAAGATTAGGCGTTACATATCCAAATCTTTGATTGTCTTTTATTTCATTAAAGAATTTTAAATAATAACTGTCTGAAATTACAATATTTAAAAAGCCCGAAACAACATTGAAACGTGTTACTTCGGATAGATTTTCAACCAGATAATTTCCAATTTTATTTCCTAATTCTACCGGATTGCTTTTGATCACTTTCAGTAAAGGAAAAATCACCATTGTAATATCGCCTTCAAACTCTTTTCGTGTAGTTTGAAATTCGATTTTATCAATAGTAACATCAAATAATGCTTGTATTGCTTTTTGTATAGAAGGTGTAAGAATTTGTGATAATGACATGTAAACTTATTTTTAAAGTGAGCAAATATACTGCTTATTCACCAATTACAGAAAATGAAAAACATATAAAATACAACAAAACGCTCAGAATTTCGTAAAAAGAAATTTGTTATGATTGTTAAAATTATCAAAAAACCAAAATGCTAATCTATTAAAAAACAGGACATCTTAAAAAAAACATAATTTTTTTTAGTTTTTCCTGTAACATATCCATGACATAAGAGTCTTAATAAGAACTTTGAATTCATTTGAAGATAAAAATTAAAACAAAAAACAAAAAAACAATCATCATCAATCAAATCAAAAATAATCAATACCACATTATGAAATTAAAAATTTTTCTGTTCGCATTACTGGGTGTAATTGCAACAGCACAAGCCCAAAATTCGGGAACAGTTTCCGGAAAGATTACCGAAAAATCGAATAACGCTCCTATTTCTTATGCAACTGTCTCAATCAAAGACAACGGAAAACAAGTTTCAGGAGTTAATACTGATGAAAATGGAGATTTTACTATCAAAAATTTAGCTTTAAAAAACTATACAATCGAAATTCAATATATTGGATTCAGAAAATATATTGGCTCAATTATTTTAAACGACAATAAAAAAACCGCAACAGTAAATATTTCTCTTGAAGAAGAAGCAACACAATTGAAAGGTGTAAATATTGTAAGCGAGCGTTCAACAATAGAACAAAAAATTGACCGAAAAGTAATTACTGTCGGGAAAGATTTGACTACTGCCGGAGCTTCTGCATCTGACATTATGAACAACATTCCGTCTGTGAATGTAGATCAGGATGGAAAACTTTCACTTCGTGGAAACGATAATGTTCGTGTATTAATTGACGGACGACCATCAAATATTGATCCTGCCCAATTATTGAAACAAATTCCATCAACTTCTATCAAAAAAATTGAGCTAATTACAAATCCAAGTGCAAAATACAATCCGGAAGGAATGTCTGGAATTATCAACATTATTTTACACAAAAATGCAAATACCGGTTTCAACGGAAGTTATAGCGGAGGAATCACTTTTGGTGAAACGGCAAAATACAATCAATCTTTAGATTTGAATTATAAAACAGGGAAAGTAAATTTCTTTGGAAATGTGGGACAAAACTTCGGAACTTATTACAATAATGGTTTTATCAAAAGATCAGATCAGGATATTGTTCAAAAAATCAACGTTGTAAACGACAATGATTCTTATTTGTATAAAATTGGAATGGATTATTTAATCAACGATCATAATACGTTGTCTTTTTATACGAACCAAAATAAATCAAACGGAAAAGGTTTTGTAGATACAGATATTGATTACACAAATGTTTTGGGTTCTAATACTTCTAACATTTTTCAAAAATCAAGATATTCAGGTCCGGATCAGGTTGGGACTTATAATTTAGCCTTTAAACATATCTTTAAAAAAGAAGGTCATACTTTAGATTTTGAAGCAAATTACAGTGATAATAAAGAAACTAACAATGCTTCATTTGATACTAAAACAACCAATCTTGATAACACTTCAAGCAGTTTTGTTTATGATGATTATATTAAAGGAACTCGTAAATTAAGTACTGTAAATGTTGATTACGTAAATCCGTTAAACGAAAAAACTACTCTTGAGGCTGGTGCCGAAGCAAGAATTACAAGAACTGATAATGATTATATTACCGGAAATCCATTTGCTGCAACTCCAGTTTCTAACTATACTTATGATACTGATATTTATTCGGCTTATGTAACATTTGGTCAAAAATTTAAAAAATTCAGCTATCAATTAGGAACTCGTTTCGAAAGTTATAAAGTAGCGGCTAATTTAAATAAAGGCCAGGAAAAATTTGATGACGATTATATCACATTATATCCGTCAGCTTATTTAACGTATAATCTTAACGAGAAGAATACTTTGCAATTAAGCTACAGCCGTCGTGTTGACCGCCCAAGTTTAGAGCAGACAAAACCTATTCGTGAGTTTTCTACTCCTTTAGTTACAGCATTAGGAAATCCTGAATTACGTCCTCAATTTACAAACTCTGTTGAATTAAATTATACAAAAACTCTTGAAAAAGGAAGTTTTACAACGGGTATTTTCGTAAGAAGCATCAATGATCAAATCAGCAGAATATTATATCCTGATGAAACAGATCCCAGCCAGGAAAAACAAATCATGACTTTTACAAATTATGATCATAATACGGCTTACGGTTTTGAAGTTTCATTTAATTACAAAATTACAAAGTGGTGGGACATCCAGCCATCGATTGATTTTTCAAGCATTAACCAACAAGGAGTTGTGTTTTTATATGATCCTGCAACAAAAACAAGTAGTCCTTTAGAAAGAAAAATTACGGTTTCTGCTTTTAACGGACGTATGAACTCAAACTTTAAAGTAAACAAACGTTTAAGCTTCTTATTATTCGGCTTTTACAGAGGTGCTGTTGACGGATTGCAAAATAATAGTCATGAGATGTACAAAATGGACATAGGTTCGCGTTATACATTGTTAGACAGTAAGATGAACATTAGTTTACGTTTTAATGACGTCTTTAATACTATGAAATACGCTTTTGATACCATGTATCCTTATCCTCAGGCAGGACAATTTACATGGGAAAGCCAAACCGTTTATTTAGGGTTAACTTATAACCTTGGTGGTGCAAAAATCAAAAACCTACAACGTAAACAAAGAGAAGATAACACTAACAAAGGTGGTGGCGGAATGTTTTAATCCCACTTTTATTAGTAGATTTTAATAGTTTGTAGAAAAGAAAAGCCTGGAGTTTGCCAACTCCAGGCTTTTTTTATTTTATTTAATATTTATAGAAAATTTCTTAATTCTTTTATTTCTTCCGGATTCGCTGTTTCTGTATTATTTGTAATTGCTGATGAATGGTAAAAAGTAGGTTCAAGTTTTTCCTGCAATAATTTAATATTCGAAGATCGTAAACCGCCGCCGGGCATAATTTCGATTCTGTCTTTGGCAAGTGCCTGAATCTTTATTAAATCGTCAAATCCTTCTTCAACATTTTTTCCTCTTCCGGAAGTCAGAATAGTTTGAAAACCACAATCAATTACATCTTCAATACCTTTTTTAAAAGAATCCACTACGTCAAAAGCACGGTGAAAAGTACATGAAAGCGGACTTGCTAAATTGACTAATTCCTGATTTTGCTTTTTATTGACACTTCCGTCAGGATTTAAAATTCCAAAGACAAAACCATCAACACCCAGTTTTTTAAGATTCTTTATATCTTGTTTCATTTCGACAAATTCTTCATCGGTATAAACAAAATCTCCGCCACGAGGTCTGATAATGACATGCATTTTAATTGTAATTACTTCACGAACTCTTACCGCTAAAACCGCATTTGGAGTTGTTCCGCCAAGTTGCATATTATCACACAATTCGATTCTGTCCGCACCACTTTCCTGCGCTATTACCGCTGATTCATAATTGAAACAGGCTATTTCAAGTTGATTTTTTTTCATTTTATTTGAAGAGATGATTTAAAACAAAAATATTAATTAAAATCGAAAGTCAACCTGAGCGAAGCCGAAGGTCTGCCAATTGGAACGCGGGCTTCGACTCCGCTCAGCCTGACAAATGTAATTACCAGAATATTAGAAAAACCCTAAGTGTCACCCTGAGCGGAGTCGAAGGGCGTTCCAATTGGCACGTGGGCTTCGACTCCGCTCAGCCTGACAATTGTTATCAAAAAGTTATTTCTTAGTTAAGTGTCATCCTGAGCGGAGCCGAAGGACTCATTTACTACTAAGCCTCTTTTTTATTAAAATTTGTATGGCTTGTCATATTTAAACATTCTGCAAGTTTGTTCAAATCCTCCCATTTATCATTTATTATTGCCTCTTTCTTTTTTCTACTCCAGCCTTTTAATTGTTTCTCAAATGCAATAGCTTGATTTATATCATTAAAGTCAGTACAAAAAACTAATTCGAGAGGTCTTTTATTATAAGTATAACTTTCTTTATTTAAACCAAAACTATGTTCATTAAACCTTCTGTCTACATCATTTGTAACTCCTGTGTAATAACTATTATCAGAACATTTTAGTATATATACGTAATATCTTTTCATTTTTTTTTCTCTTTAAGTTACAAGTAAACTTTAATTTTTTACTTATTTAAATATAAGAAAAATAATTCAAATGCATTGGTTGAAAATTTCATCTTGTTTGTCACCCTGAGCGGAGTTGACGGGCTACCATTGCAACGCGGGCTTCGACTCCGCTCAGCCTGACAAATGCAATAAACTAGATAAGTAACAAACCCTGTTTGTCTCCCTGAGCGGAGTCGAAGGGTATACCTATTGGAACGTGGGCTTCGACTCCGCTCAGCCTGACAAATGAAATAAACTAGATAAGTAACAAAACCTCACCCTGAGCGGAGTCGAAGGGCACACCTATTGGAACGAGGGCTTCGACTCCGCTCAGCCTGACAAATGAAATAAACTAGATAAGTAACAAAACCTTGTTTGTCCCCCTGAGCGGAGTCGAAGGGCGCACCTATTGCAGCTCAGCCTGACAATGCGATGTCATACAAGGCAACTGAATATAAAAAAACCTGCTCTTAAAAAGAGCAGGTTTTAAAAATATAATGCAAGATTAACTAATTTACCATTTTATAATTGCGCTTGCCCAAGTGAAACCACTACCAAAAGCAGCCAAAACTACTGTATCTCCTGATTTGATTTTTCCTTGTTCCCAAGCTTCTGTCAAAGCAATTGGGATAGATGCTGCGGTTGTGTTTCCGTATTTCTGGATATTATTATGAACCTGATCGTCGCTCAGTTTGAATTTGTTTTGAATGTATTGTGAAATTCTCAAATTCGCCTGATGCGGAATCAACATATCAATATCTGAAACTTGTAAACCGTTTGCTTCTAAACCTTCATTAATTACTTCGGCAAAACGAACTACTGCATTTTTAAATACAAATTGTCCGTTCATATAAGGATAATAACTTTCGTCGTTCGGGTCATTATCTGCTAAAATATCAGTTACCCAGCGTGCTCCCATTCCTGGTGCTTTCAAAGATAATTCTTCGGCATGTTGTCCTTCTGAATGTAAATGCGTAGATAAAATTCCTTTTGTCAAATCTTCTTCACGGCTTAAAACCGCTGCTCCTGCTCCATCTCCAAAAATTACCGAAACCCCACGTCCGCGGGTTGTCATATCTAATCCTGTTGAATGAACCTCAGAACCAATTACCAAAATATTTTTATACATTCCGGTTTTAATATATTGATCTGCAACAGAAATGGCATAAACAAAACCAGAACATTGATTTCTAACATCTAATGCTCCAACTGTTCTTAATCCTAAATCGCGTTGTACTAAAACTCCTGGTCCTGGAAAATAGTAATCCGGGCTTAATGTAGCAAAAACTACAAAATCAATATCTTCTTTGGCAACGCCAGAACGTTCTATAGCAATTTTAGCTGCTTTTACTCCCATTGTGGTTGTGGTATCTTCCCCACGAATAATATGTCGGCGCTCCTGAATTCCCGTTCGCTCTTGAATCCACTCATCATTGGTATCAATAAGCTTAGACAAATCATCATTGGTCACAACATTTGAAGGAACGTAATATCCTAAGCCCGCTATTTTTGAATGATACATATTCTTTTATTATTTGTTAAAAAATTCGATTGCAAATTTAAGTATAGTTTAAAACATTAGCGTACAAATTAGTGTTTTTTTCGTAATTGACAATTTAATATACTTTAATTATCTATTGAATAAATACTATTTACATTTTGAAAAATCAGTTTTTATCTAAAAACAATGAAAAGTGTGAAAAATAACAAATAAATTGTAACAAGTTTGAAGTACTTTAGTCAAACAATACAAATACCATTTATTAAACACCAAAAATTCAAATTATGAAATTAAAGGTTACACTTCTCTTATTTCTAAACATTGGCTTTTTTGCCTTTGCTCAGGAAAATTTAACCTACCAAAAACCATCAAAATCTATTTTAGATTTAGCTGATTACGAAAAAGCTCCGCTAGTATCAATGGATACTAAAAAAGAGAATATGTTATTGATGTATAGAAATACCTATAAAACATTAGACGATCTTAATCAGGATGAACTTCGTTTAGCAGGTTTAAGAATTAATCCGACAACGAATATTTCAAGTACTGCAACTTACACGATCAATCTTAAATTAAGAAAAATTAGCGGCAAAGAAGAAGTACAAGTTACGGGTTTACCTCAAAATCCAAAAATCAGCAATATTCTTTGGTCACCAAATGACAAGAAAATCTTGTTCTCACATACTACAAATTCTGGTGTTGAACTTTGGTTTTTAGATGTTGCAACTGCAAAAGCTACCAAACTTACTGATGCAACTGTAAATGCAAATCTTGGAAATCCGTTTAGCTGGTTTTTAGACAATGAAACTATTTTAGTGAAAATGTTACCTAAAAACAGAAAACCATTATTAGATTCTAAAAAAGATTTACCAACCGGACCCATTATTTCTAATACTGCCGGAGTAAAATCGCAAAACAGAACATATCCTGATATGTTGAAAAATCAAAATGATGAAATCAATTTCGAAAACATCATGACTTCTGAATTGTATAAAGTAAACCTTAACGGAACCGCTACTTTATTCAAAGAGGCTGCAATGTATGCGGGAGAAAGAATTTCGCCAGACGGAAATTATATTATGTTAACGACAATTCAAAAACCGTTTTCATATGTGGTTCCTTTAAACAGATTTCCATCTAAAACTATTGTTTACGATTCCAGAGGAAAAGAAGTTAAAACTGTAAACGAAGTTCCGTTAAACGAAGTAACCCCGAAAGGTTTTATGGCAGTTCGTAAAGGAAACAGAGAAATGACCTGGAGAAATGACAAACCTGCAACTTTATCGTATGTTGTGGCTTTAGACGAAGGAGATCCTGCAAATAAGGTAGAATTTAGAGACGAAGTTTATCTTTGGGATGCACCTTTTACAAACAATGCAACTTCACTTGCAAAAGTACCTCAACGTTATAGTGACATTATTTGGGGTAATGATAATATTGCTTTTCTTAGTGACGAATGGTACGATACACGTAATACAAAAACGTATTTAATCAATCCGTCAAATACGTCTCAACAGCCAAAAGTAATTACTGATAGAAATCAACAAGACGTTTATTCAGATCCGGGAGCTTTTGAAACTAAAAAGAATGAATATAATAAATACGTTTTAGCGATCGAAAAAGACAATGCATTTCGTATTGGTGAAGGATATACTAAAGAAGGACAATTTCCTTTTATTGATGAATTCAATTTAAAGACATTAAAAGCAAAACGCATTTATACGTCAACTTATAAGGAAAAAAAAGAAGATTTATTAGGAATCGAAGATTTTAAAACCGGTAAAGTTTTAGTTCAGATTCAGTCTAAAAGTGAATATCCAAATTACTATTTTAGAAATATTAAAAAACAAAATAGCTTAACACCGATCACTTACTTTCAGAATCCGTTTGAAAGCATTAAAGATGTGAGTAAAGAAGTTATTAAGTACAAACGTAAAGATGGTGTTGAACTTTCAGGAACTTTATATTTGCCTGCTGGTTATGACAAAGCCAAAAAAGAAAAACTGCCTTTATTAATCTGGGCTTATCCGGCTGAATACAAAGACAAAAACAGTGCTGGACAATCGACTCAAAACTCAAATGAGTTTACTGTTCCTTATTATGGATCGTTTGTATATTGGGTAACAAAAGGATATGCCGTTTTAGATGATGCGGCTTTTCCTATTATTGGCGAAGGAACTACAGAACCTAATGACAATTTTATTACTCAATTAGTTGATAATGCAGCCGCTGCAATTGATGCCGTGGACGCTTTAGGATATATTAATCGTAAAAAAGTGGCTGTTGGAGGACATTCATACGGAGCTTTCATTACGGCGAACTTACTTACACATTCTAACTTATTTGCTTGCGGAATCGCCAGAAGTGGTGCGTATAACAGAACGTTGACTCCGTTTGGTTTCCAGACAGAACAACGTAATTACTGGGAAGTTCCAGAAGTTTACACCGCGATGTCTCCTTTTATGAATGCAGATAAAATGAAAACCCCTCTTTTATTAGTTCATGGTGAAGCAGATAATAATCCCGGAACTTTTACTTTACAGACAGAACGTTATTATCAGGCATTAAAAGGTTTGGGAGCAACCGCAAGAATGGTAATTTTACCTAAAGAAGCTCATAGTTATGTTGCTAAAGAAAATATTTTACACCTACTTTGGGAGCAAGATCAGTTTTTAGAAAAGTATTTAAAAAACTAGATTTCCTCACATATTTATAAAGACAAACCCGACAGGTTTTAAAAACATAAGTGTTCGGAAGAGTTAAATTGATTTACATATATTAGTATTAAAGTCTAATTGTATGGAAAAGAAAGTCACA
>NZ_JAYSPC010000029.1:0-2082 GCF_043722275.1 Flavobacterium sp.
GCGGTTTATAGCAACTATATCTATTTCATTTTTCCAAAAACTAAAAAAAGCTGAACAATTTTGTTCAGCTTTTTTTATTCAGCAAGCTTCAAACTTTAATCTAAAACAAAAGTTACTTGAAAGTTTGCGTTTATTTCTATTTCGCCAATTGCTAATGTTTCTCTTGGTGCAGATGTATCTGCTTGCATTGCCATCACGCCTCCTTTAAACATTGGTTGCGGATAAAACGTTTGCGAGTTGTCCGAAATCATTAACGCTTTCCCTATTTTTTGGTTTAAAACCGAAACATAATCTAACGCTTTTTGTTTAGCATTTAAAATAGCTTTTTTTCTAGCTTCGGCTTCGTAAGTTTCCATTTTTGATGATTTAAACTCGACACCGTGTATGTTGGTTACACCGGTTTCGGTAATCCCCATCATAAACTCATTGTATTTTGTCAAATCTTTTAAGATAACTGTAACTGTTTGGCTCGCTACATAATTGTATTTCTTTTTTTCGTAATCGTAATTCTTATTCAAACTTACATTTGTGGTCTGAAAATCGGTAGCAGGAATATTATTGCTTTTTATAAATTTCAGAATTTTTTCTATAATAATATCATTCGCTTTTTTTACCTCAGCAGCTTCTTTTCCCGTATTTTCAACTCCCAGAGAAATAATTCCTTGGTCTGGAATAACTTTTATTTTTCCTTCACCAGAAACTGTTATTTGCGGAATTTGAGGCATTTTTTGTTCTTGTGCGTATGTCGTCACCGTAAAAAATGTAATTAATGTTACTACTAAATTTTTCATAATTATTATTTTTAAATTTGATTGTCCGTTTTCTATCATAATCCTGTAATCCCAGCAATTACTAGTCTATCGAATAGTTTTTCTTCAAAATATCTTCTATTTAACTTGTAAACAAACTCATTTAGGTATAATTGAAGATATTTTCCTTTTATTTTATGGTAATTTCCTAAGAAATTACGTTTAGCATTACTTATTGCAATATGAACCCATCGCAAAGTTTCTGTTGTTGTTTCTTTATTGGATTTCTCTGTTATGTGTATTTCAACAAAGTCTGCAATGTCAATATATGATGTACTTTTGTCTGAAAAAAGAATACTTTTCTCTGAAATTGATTCTTTAATAGTGTCATTAATCTGCTCAGCGGTATGATCTGTTAAAACTTTTGCTTTAAAATATCTGCATTGATTTGATTTTTTTCCTGTTTCAATATCTTCTAAAATTGTTGATTCAGCCATAATTGCGGTGTTCATTTTTCCTACTGCGCCTCGACCACGAATCCCTTTTTCTTGCTCTATTTCTGATGATTCAACAGTAAAATATCCTTCGTCAAATTCTATCATTCCTTCTAAAGTATAGCGCGCATCTCTATTACCCATTGCTTTTCGTAACTTATGAACCATAGCCCAAACTGGTTCGTATCGCTTTAATCCAAGTTGCTTTTGAATTTCTTTGCTTGAAAATCCTTTTTTAGTAGCGGTCATTAAAAACATAGTTTTATACCAAATCAAAAAGGACAAATTAGAACTTTGCATTATTGTTCCACTTCGTAAAGAAATTCTACTTCTACATTTTTTACATTCATAACTCCAAACACTTTTTATCCAAAAATGTTCTTTGCTTCCGCATTTACATTGAACTCCAATCTTGTCTCTTTCTTCTTTAAAATGAAGTCTACAAGATTCTTCGCTTCCAAAATTTGCTGTAAAACTGAATAAATTCATAGCTTTTTTTATAAAGATAATACATTTTCTTAAATTATGACTAATTACGGACAATCATTTTTTAAATTAAACATAAGTAAACAAATGGCGTGCCAAACTATAATTTTCCCGTTTTTTCTAAAACAAATAACAAAATAATTGGAATGGAAAGCAAAACTACAGTTTGAGTGTTTTCAGTTACCATTGCTGGATCTTTACATAGTGTTATCAAATAACCACCTATTGCACCACCAAAATGGGCTGTGTGACCGATATTATCATTTTTGGCTTTCATACCATAAATAGAAGATAATAAATAAATAAAACCGTAAATATAGCCTGGAATAAAACCAAAAACCTCCAATTGATTA
>NZ_JAYSPC010000030.1:0-26298 GCF_043722275.1 Flavobacterium sp.
TACTTTTTTAACTTTTTCCTGATCAATAATGTTTTTTGCAAGTTTGTTAGTTTTTATTTTTCCAAAAATAAAGCAAAAAAGTGCTGTAACATAAAAAGGGGCAACCAATATATATTTCGAAGATGGGAAAAGAAAAATACAGCTTATCAAAGTAAATAAAAAAACTACAAATATTAAATATCCTTTTCCGGACCATAGTATTATAAAATAACGTTTATACTTACTCTTTTCAATAAGTTGAATAAAAACAAATATTAAACTGGAAAAGAATAAAACGAGCGCAACATTTTGAATAATTAAATATAGGTCACCATCAACCTGATTTATGGCTTTGGTTAACAGTATAGTAGCAAAAAAGATAAAAGGTATTGCCCAATATTGCATTTTTATAAAAAACAAACTATGGCTTCTTTTAAGATTGACTTTTGTTCCTGTTTCTTTATCTAAATATGGGTTTAAGGTTTTGTTATTCCACTTTGTTCCAAAAATATAACAAAAAACCCCTGTTATATATAAAGGAGTTGCAATAGAGATCATGCCATATTCTGGGATAATGTGCGAAAAACAAATTCTGGTTATTACAAAAACAAGAATTATTAAGTAGCCCTTATTACTTCCTATTTTCATACAGATATTAAATAGTTTTTTATCGATTATTTCATAGGATTTAAAATCAAGGCAAAAACAGAATAATTAATCATGTCCTGATAATTGGCATCAATACCTTCAGAAACTAGAGTTTTTCCTTTATTGTCTTCGATTTGTTTTACGCGAAGTAATTTTTGCAGAATCAAATCAGTTAACGAACTCACACGCATTTCGCGCCAAGCCTCGCCATAATCATGATTTTTGGCTTCCATTAATTCTTTAGTCAATTTAATTTTAGCATCGTATAATTCGGTTGCTTTTTCAACATCAAGATCAGGCTGATCCACAACACCTAATTCTAACTGAATCAAAGCCATAATCGAATAATTGATTATTCCGATAAATTCTCCTTTTTCATCTTCATCAACTTTACGAACTTCGTTTTCCTGCAGACTTCTGATTCTTTGTGCTTTTATAAAAATTTGATCCGTTAATGATGGCAATCTTAAAATTCGCCAGGCACTGCCATAATCACTCATTTTATTGATAAATAAAGTTCGGCAAACCGTAATTACATTATCATATTCAAGGGAAGTATTCTTCATTTATTGCTGTATATTTGCTAAAATTTCTTCAAAAATAGGTATAATATTAAAGAGTTTCAAGTTTCAGGTTTTCTTTGTTTCAAGTTTTTTCTAAACAAAGTGTTAATGCCAACAACTTGAAACCTGAAAAGATAAAAGTTTCAAGTTTCAGGTTTCAAGTTTCAGGTCGAAGTAGATTGCGCAAGCTGAGTAACTTGAAACATGAAACAAAAAAAACTTGAAACAAATTTTGTGAACTTGAAACAAATAAAACTTGAAACAAAATGTTGATTAACTGCAAAGGGCAACTTATTGATTTGTCGGTTCCTAAAGTAATGGGAATTTTGAATGTAACGCCAAATTCATTTTTTGACGGCGGAAAATATAAAAACGAGGATGAAATTGTTTCACAAGTCGATAAAATGTTGTCCGAAGGTGCGACATTTATAGATATTGGCGCATATTCAAGTAAACCAAGTGCTGAATTTGTATCTGAAAATGAAGAAATTGAACGAATTGTTCCGGCAATTGAATTGATTTTAAAACATTTTCCCGAAGCTTTATTGTCAATTGATACTTTTAGGGCAGAGGTTGCAAAAGCAAGTATAGAAAGTGGCGCAGCGATTATAAATGATATTGCAGCAGGAGAATTAGACGATAAAATGTTTGATGTAATTGCAAATTATAATGTTCCATACATAATGATGCACATGCGCGGAAACCCGCAAACTATGCAAGGTTTGACTCAATATGAGGATATTGTAAAAGAAGTGCTTTTCTATTTTTCTGAAAAAGTTAAAAAGGCAAGAAGTTTCGGAATCAATGATTTGATTTTAGATCCAGGCTTCGGTTTTGCCAAAACAACGGAACAGAATTATGAAGTTTTGCAAAAAATGGAACTTTTGAATTTGCTGGAATTGCCTGTTTTAGCAGGAGTTTCAAGAAAATCCATGATTTATAAAACACTAAATAATACAGCACAAGAAGCCTTAAACGGAACAACGGTTTTGAATACTATTGCATTAACAAAAGGAGCTAAAATTTTACGTGTTCATGATGTAAAAGAAGCGGTAGAATGTGTTACTTTGTTTGAAAAAATGAGTTCAAGCAATATATAAACGACAAATTTGTCATTTCTGTAAAGGAGAAATTTCCGCAATGTGACTAAACCCGACAGGTTTTTAAAACCTGTCGGGTTTGCCAATCTGTATCGATTTCCTAGTGCGATTTAATTCGTCTATTCGCTATCGCTCGAGTCTCCTTCGTCGAAATGACGCAAAATGTGGCATGCATGTAGAAATTAAAGTTGTAAACCACAAAGATTGTCATTTCAACGAAGGTGAAATCACACACAAATTCTCGCATTGGTTAATCCATATTTTAATAAAAAATAAACATGAAATACTTCAGCTTAATTATTACAATTCTTCTTTTTTCCTGTGGAAATAAAGAAGCCGTTTTACTTCCAAAATCAAATATTTCGATAGTCAAAGATGTTCAGGATCATTCGCCAATTTACATCTTTTTTAAAATGGAAGGAAAAGATACCATTGCAGATGTAAACCGAAAAAACAGCATCATTTCTACCAACTGGATTTTCAATATTGACAAACGTTTGCCATTAAAATTGGTGATTCCGGAGATAATGAAACTTCAGGGAAAAAAGAGGGCTGAAAAAGCACACAAAAACGAAAAGGCTGAAAATTATTATTCATACGCCGATTCTATCGGAAAAAATATGGCTTTTTTACCTTTCACGAAAGTATATTATGAAATAGGAAAACCAACAAATGGAGATTTGGTAATTTATTTTAGAAAAGGAAGTGATATTGTTTTAATAAATAATGAAGAGGTTAAAAAAGAAGATGTATTAACGCATATTGGGCGTATCGCTTTTTTTGTTAAACCAAAAGTATACTTGTTATTCGATAAAAATATGAGTTATCAGGAATATATCGAAACTAAAATTCAGTTTCAAAAATTGAATTCTTATAATGACGAAATTCCAAAAGAATTCATCTTGTAAAACTTGAAACAAAGAAAACCTGAAACTAAAAAAACAAATTTTTATTGGTGATGATAAGGTTCATTTCTTAAAATCGTAAACCCACGATATAGTTGTTCGATAAAAAATAAACGAACCATTTGATGTGAAAACGTCATTAACGAAAGTGAAATTTTCCCTTGAGCTTTGCTATAAACCGTATCTGAGAATCCGTAAGGACCGCCAATTACAAAGACTAAAGTTTTAACTCCTGAATTCATTTTCTTTTGCAATTCTTCAGAAAAACCAACGCTGGAAAAGTTTTTCCCGTTTTCATCCAATAAAATCAATTGATCCGTTGGTGTTAATTTAGAAAGAATCAATTCGCCTTCTTTTTCCTTTTGCTGGCTTTCAGACAAATTCTTTACATTTTTGATATCGGGAATAATCTCCAGATCAAATTTGATATAAAACGACAAACGTTTGGTATAATCATCGATTAAAGTTTGTAATGATTTATTGTCGGTTTTGCCAATGGCGATAAGTTTGATGTTCATTTTTATTCTTTATTTTTTGCCACAGATTAAAAAGATTCTCACAGATTAATTTGATCAATAAAAAATCCTTTTTAATCTTTTAATCTGTGGCAAAATAATTTTCTATTCTCAAAACGGTTTCAAAATGTTCTACAACAGAAAAAATTAGTATATTATAATTTTTTATCTGCTTGATCTGCTAAATCTGCGAGAGCAAATTTTTCTCGCAGATTTAGCAGATTTGGCAAATTTTTTTAATATTTCAAGACAAAAAATCTGTGTCAATCAGTTTAATCCGTTTAAGTCCGTGGGCTAATATTAGCAGTTTAGTTTTTAGAAAATTTATCTTCAAAAGTTTTAAATCTTGAATCTAAATCTTTTAATAATTGTTTTTTTACGGCTGCATCCTGAATAAAACTGTAATTAATACTGTTGTAAACGTATTGTTTTATCGTTGCATACGTAACATCTGGATATCTTTTTGCCAATAAAACATATTGTTCCGTCATATTCGTTCTTAAAATTCCCGCGTCGTCTGTACTAATTACAATTGGCACATTAAATTCTTTGTAAAGCATAAACGGATGTCTGTTTTCCTTTACTTTTAAGATGAATTCATTACTTGTCAAATTAATCTCAATTGGAATATTATTTTTTGCCATATAACGCAATAAATCATACGAGTTTTCTTCATAAGCAATATCAACTCCGTGACCAATTCTGTTAGCGCCGGCAATATGAATTGCAGCATTAATATGCCACGTTAAATCTTCGGGCTGAACTAATCCTAAAGTTAATTCTCCCGCATGAAGCGTATATTTTACATCAGGAAATTTTGAGTGGCAATATTTAAACATTACCATGTGCAACCAATAATCTTTCATGGAATTTTCGCCATGTTCCGGAGAAACAATATTCACGCCTGCAACTAATTTACTGTCGTTTGCAGAGATAAAAGCAATGCTAAGATTCTTGAATAAATCAACAGGATCCATAAAGCGAAGTACAAAATTTTGATAACGCATTGTAAAACGATCGTCATCAATTTTTAAATCTTTATGCAGTTTTGCTATAAAATTAGTATTGAAATCTGTAGCATATTTTTTAGCGTCTTTCTGCTGAATTGATTTATACAATTCATTTAAAAGTTTCAACACTGCTTTTTCATCTTTTTGAGATGCTGCGTTACGTAGTTTTAAGTTGAAATCAGTTAAATCAGCAACATTCATATCACACGGAATCGTTGATAATTGTGTTTCGATATAAGATACATTTTCAGAAAGTGCACGTTTTTTTAATTCCAGCATTCCTTCGGCAAAATGTCCTTGAATAGTAGTTTCAAATTTTTGAAATGAATCAAAAAATAAATCATCAGAAGGTACAGAACCATTATAATCTTTAGCCGACCAGGTTTGCATTACTTGTTGTTCGTAAAATGCCAGTTTTCCTTCGTTTTTAAGAGCCGAGAATGTTTGCCAATTGCCTTTTGAGGGTTTCGTTTTGGAAGTTTCCATTGTTTCAAGATTTAAATAAAAATCCTCTGCAATAGCTCTTTCTAAAAGAGGTTCTGCATAAACTGATCCTGAAAAATGATGGTGTAAATCTCCGCCTTTAGGCATTTGTTGAAAGAAAGCTGTTAAGAGAGCTTCGTTATTTCTGATTTTTTCTAAATAAGTTTCAGCTGTTTGAGAAAAGCTGATTTGTGCAATGAAAATACAGAAAAGTGTAATTATCCTCGTCATACTCTAAGTTTAAATTACATGCAAATGTAATAAATTTTGAGGAGATTTGAAAATTGAATTTCATTGTAGTGGTTTTTTACCGCAAAGGACGCAAGGTTTTTATTATATGCTAAACTTAATATAACGCAAAAGTTCGCAAAGCTTTGCCTAAAAAACCTTGCGAAATTTGCGTAATTCTTTGCGTTCTTTGTGGTAAAAAACTTAGAATCTTAGCAACTTTAAACCTTAGCGACTCAAGAAAAAAGTACATCACGAATCTCTTCCGTTTTATCAAAAACACTCTTCGCAAAAGGACAAAGCGGAATAATTTTTACATTATTAGCTCGGGCATAATCAACCGAAGCCAAAACCAGTTTTTTACCCACGCCTTTTCCGTTGAATTCTTCGTTGACTTCGGTATGGTCGATGATAAATTTTGAATCTCCAGCCCAGGTATAGGTCATTTTTCCGGCTTCTTTTCCGTCTTCTACAGCTTCAAAATAGCCTCTTCTTGTATCGTTTATTTGTTTGATTTCCATGATAAATTATATTAAGGTAGTTTTAATTTCTATTGTATGTGTTAATGTCTTGTGTATTGGGCAACTGTTGGCAATCGTTTCTAATCGTTGTTTTTGAGTTTCGTCAACTTCACCGATTACTTCAATTTTTCTTGTAAATAAGGATACATTTCGATCAGAATCTCTTTCGAAATCAATTTTGACATTGATTTCTGATACGTTCCATTGTTTACGATTAATATACATTCGCAAAGTAATTACGGTACATGAAGCGAGTGATGACGCCAAAAGTTCTGTTGGATTTAAACCTAAGTTCTTGCCTCCAATTTCTTGAGGTTCATCTGAAATTAAAACATTTCCGCTGGCAGATGATATTTCTGTTCGATACAAGCGTGTATCAATTTTTGCTGATATTGTGTCCATATTTATTTAATTCTTGGTTGAGGTAAAGGCACAAATTCGGTTTCACCCGGAACTTTTGGGAAAGTTTGTTCTGTCCAGTCTTTTTTTGCTTTTTCGATTAGTTGTTTATCCGAAGAGACAAAATTCCAAAAGATAAAATGTTCTTCCGGAAACGGCGTTCCTCCAAAGATATAAACCGTTGTATTTTCGGCTAGTTCAAACTCGCATAAAGTGCTGTCGTTTGTAATTAAAATTTGTTTTGGATCATAAATATGTTCGCCGCTTTTTATACTTCCTTCTAAAATATATAATCCGCTTTCGCCGAATAAATGATGTCCGATATTTACTTTTTTAGCCTCGGTACTTTTGATTTCAATAAAATATAACGGACTGTAAACGGGAACGGGAGATTTTTTTCCAAATGCTTCTCCGGCAATCAATTTATAAGATACACCGTCTTCTTCCCAACTTGGGATATCATCTGCTTCAACATGGGCAAAATTAGGGTCCATTTGCTCTAATTCTTTTGGAAGTGCAACCCAAATTTGCAATCCGTGAAGCATTTTATCAGAATTTCTTAAATATTCCGGTGTTCTTTCAGAATGTACGATTCCTTTTCCGGAAGTCATCCAATTTACGGCGCCCGGTTTTATTTCTAATTCGGTTCCTAAACTATCACGGTGCATAATGCTTCCTTCAAACAAAAAAGTCAAAGTCGAAAGTCCGATATGCGGATGCGGAGGAACGTCCATGTTTTCATGATCGCTTAAATGCGCGGGTCCCATATGATCGATAAATACAAATGGTCCAACGGCTCTTTTTTCGCGGAAAGGCAATAATCTGCCAACCATAAAATTGCCAATATTGGCCGCACGTTCTTCAATAATTAAACTGATATTTGACATATTGTTCGTTTTAGTTGAAAGCAAAATTACAGTTGTAGTCACAATCTGTAACTTAATTTAGATTAAGAAATTTTGTTATTGGGTTTTGTTTTATAAAAATAAGGAAAATCTTTTATTGATCTTTGTTTATTAAAGTTATTCACATAAAGTCCCAGAGGGACGAAATATTTATAGAAAAAAAAGAATACCACATAAAAAGCCCTAGAGGGGTGACATAGATATATCGCTCCGCTGGAGCTTTTTTGCTAGAATGATCTTTTTGCTATAAATATTATACTCCGCTGGAGCATTTGAAAATCAAAATTATTCAACTAAATCAAAGTTTAATGTTTCACTCTCAGTTCCGTTAATAATAATCGATAATTGATGGATTCCGGTATGAAAAACTCTTGTTGTGATTATTTTGAAAGACTGATTTCTGTCGACTTTAATTAATTGATTAGGCTGATAGATTTTTTCACTGATTTTAAAGACTTTTTTAGCCAAATGTCCTTTTGATTTTTTATAATGAACAGCATATTCTAAACGAATTGTTTTAGCTTCGTGATTCGTGTTATTTAAGTGAAATTGAAACTGCAAATAATCGCCAATTTTCACGATTGGTGTTTTAATTTCGAAAGAAGAAAGTTCAATATTTGTGCTTTCTAAACCATAATGACGCAGAATTTCAGGATGTCCTTGTTTTAATAAAGTGCGACAACCGTGTTTTATAATTGCGTCAGTTTCTTTTCGGAATCCGAACCATTTTGCAGCAATTTCTAACACGATTTGCGGATTGTCTTTTGCGATATCATTTAAATTGTTGGCAACACTTCTGCGAACATATTCTGAAGGATCATTTTTAAGATTTTCTAAAATGGGAAGGATAGAAGAGGGATCTTTTTTCAAAAACGGAATCGCCATTGCCCACGGTAATCTCGGTCGGCTTCCTTCGCTGGATAATCTGCGTACGTGATGATTTTTGTGCAGCGACCATTTTGTCATTTCTTCGATCATTTTTTCTTTATATTTTATAACGAAAGGACGAACGGCAAATTCACAGCTTATAAATTGTGTGATCGAAACAAAGGCTTTCGCCGAAGTTTTAAAGTCATCGATACCGTAGATTTCAATATAATCGGCAAAAAAGATGAATGCCAGATTTCCATCTGTAAATTTATTTTTAAGATTTTCGATGATCTTATCAATTAAGGAAACGGCTTCAGGGAAATTATCAGGCATAAATTGATGCAAAACAACTGTGGTATGTTTCATTCGTTCTTTCCATTCTTTTTGGGAAAAATCACCTTCGTAAATGGCTTCAATAAATTTTTGTTTATTAAAAGTTGGATGCACTTCGGCCACAGCCTGACCAAAATTTTCGTAAAAAGCAACCGAATAAATATCTTTAATTAATCCCATGATTTTGTTTGAATGAACTTCAAAGATATTTAATGTTCCTGATTCGTAACTAACAAAAAATAAAAACATTTAAAACTATCAGATATTAAGTTTCTTTAAGAATTAAGCTTAATTTTTCTTAATAACTTAATGGTTAAAAAAAGGAAAATTTACGGTGTTAATTTTTTTTCATATTGGATGAACTTTCAAATCCACAAAATATATCCTACTTTAGCATCTTATAAAATTTAATAAAAATGATTAGCGAAGTACAATTTCAAACCGAATTACAACTATTAATTAGCAACGCAATTCGCGAAGATGTGGGCACAGGCGATTATAGTTCATTAGCATGTATTCCGGAAACGGCGAACGGGCAGGCTAAATTATTGGTGAAAGATCAGGGAATTATTGCGGGTGTTGCACTTGCAAAAATGATTTTTGAATATGTAGATCCAAAATTAAAAATCAAGACATATATAGAAGATGGAACGCATGTAGAATATGGTGATGTTGTTTTTGAAGTTTCAGGAAGTTCGCAATCTATTTTAAAGTCAGAAAGAGTGGTTTTGAATACGATGCAGCGTATGTCTGCAATTGCAACAAAGACAGATCAATACGTTCAGCTTCTTGAAGGAACGGGCGCTAAAATTTTAGATACACGTAAAACGACTCCAAATTTCAGAGCGGCTGAAAAGTGGGCTGTAAAAATTGGCGGAGGTGAAAATCATCGTTTTGCATTGTATGATATGGTGATGTTGAAAGACAATCATATTGATTTTGCCGGCGGAATTACATTTGCAATCAAGAAAACAAAAGAATACTTAAAAGCGAATAATTTAGATTTAAAAATTATAGTCGAAGCCAGGAATTTAGATGAAATTCGCGAGATTTTATTAAGTGACGGTGTGCATAGAATCCTGATTGATAACTTTAATTATGAAGATACTAAAACGGCGGTTCAGTTAATTGGCTCAAAATGCCAAACAGAATCGTCTGGAAATATTAACGAAAAAACGATTCGCGAATATGGTTTATGTGGTGTAAATTATATTTCTTCCGGAGCTTTGACACATTCTGTTTATAACATGGATTTGAGTTTGAAAGCGTTTTAGGAGTTATAAATTATAAGTTTTGAATTATGAGTTTGTAAATCTAAACTCAATCCCGAGACTTCGGGACTAAAATTAAAAAATAAATATGTCTCAAGAGATAGAAGATCGGATTGAAAAAGTTCCTGTAGTGCGTTCTCTTGCCCGATTATTAAAGAGAATAAAATTACCGTGGTTAGAAGGGTTTTCGTTATACGATTTACTTGAATTATACACTTTAGGGATTCTTGAAGGCGCATTTTCGTATCACGCAAGTGCTGTTTCGTTCAGTTTTTTTATGGCTTTGTTTCCTTTTGCGCTGTTTATTTTGAACTTAATTCCGTTTATTCCTATAGATAATTTTCAGGCAGATTTTTTGTTGTTTGTACAGCAAAGTGTTCCTCCTAATACTTATGATGCGATTAATAAAATCATTAGTGATATTTTAAATAATAGTCACTCTGGTTTATTATCGTCGGGATTTTTGCTTTCGATTTTTTTAATGGCAAATGGAATTAACGGAATCCTTAGCGGTTTTGAATCGTCAAAACATGTTTTTGATAAGCGTGGTTTTTTTAGTCAATATTTAGTTGCATTGGCAATTTCGCTTGTTATGACCATTATATTGTTTGTAACGGTGGCAACAATTGTGGTTTTTGAGGTATTTATTCAAAAAACAATTATTCAGGATGTATTGAGTGATCGTATTCCGCTGATAATTTTGGGCCGATATTTGTTTGTTCTATTAATGATCTTGATAACATGTTCAATATTATTGCGTTATGGTACAAAACAATATAATAAAGTGCCTTTTATAAGCATTGGATCTGTTTTTACGATGATCTTAATTGTTATATCTTCGTTCTTTTTTGGGATTTGGGTTATAAAATTCTCAAAATATAACGAACTTTATGGTTCAATTGGAACATTATTAATTCTAATGTTTTATATTTGGATAAACTGTATGATTCTGCTTTTAGGATTTGAATTGAATGCTACGATCAGAAAATTAAAACAAAAAAAAAATAAATAGTATGAAAAATTTGATATTAACAATTGGAGTTTTTTTCCTTACACTAGGTACAATTCATAGTCAAAGTGTTATTGGAAAATGGAAAACAATTGATGATGAAACGGGCGAAGCCAAGTCAGTTGTTGAGATTTACGAAAAATCTGGAAAATTATATGGTAAAGTAGTAGAAATACTTCGTGCAGACCATAAAAAAGATGCATGTATAAAATGTGATGGTGCAGAAAAAAACAAACCAATTTTAGGTTTGGTAATCATTAACGGACTTAAAAAAGACGGTGATGAATATAGCGGAGGAACAATTTTAGACCCTACAAATGGTAAAAAATACAAATGTTATATTGCGCTTGAATCTGCTGATAAATTAAAACTTCGCGGTTATGTTGGGATTTCTATCATGGGAAGAACTCAATATTGGACCAGAGTGAAGAACTAAAATTTTATAAAATATAATGCGAAAATTAGCATCTTTAATTTTTTTCTTAGCCATACTATCCAATAGTTTTGGACAATCTAAAAATTCGCCATTACAAATAAGTCATCTTACGGGTGACTTTTATGTTTATAAAACGCTTCATGATTATAAAGGAACGCTGATTTCTGCCAATGCTTTGTATCTTGTTACAAATAAAGGCGTTGTATTGTTTGATGCGCCGTGGGACGAAACACAATTTCAGCCGTTATTAGATTCTATAAAAGCAAAGCATCATAAAGATGTTGTAATGCATTTTGCAACACATTCGCATGAAGACAGGGCTGGAGGATTAGAATTTTACAGAAAAAAAGGAATCAAAACGTACACTATAAAATTAACAGATCAGATTCTCGAAAAAGAAAATAAAAAAAGAGCTGAATTTGTGATTCCAAATGATACCACATTTACTGTTGGGCAACATACTTTTGAGGTTTATTATCCTGGAAAAGGACATGCACCGGATAATATTGTGGTTTGGTTCAATAAAGAAAAAGTGCTTTATGGAGGTTGTTTTGTAAAAAGTACAGAGGCAAAAGATCTTGGCTATTTAGGTGATTCTGACGTAAAGGAATGGGGAAAATCTATTAAAAATGTGCAGACGAAATTTAAAAATCCAAAATATATTATAACCGGTCATGATGATTTTAAGGATCTTGGATCTTTAAATCATACTTTAAAAATGGTTCAGGATTATAATGCTGTTCATATTAAAGATTGAAAAGTTAGTTGTTTTAAAATAGCTTAGTTTTACTTATATTTGAAATTAATTTAATTGGATTAAAAATGACTATCACTGATAAAAATATACTTGAAAGCTACTCAGATTTATTTGAGGGTTTAAGTTTTTCGAATAAATTAGAACTTATCGAAAGGCTTACAAAATCTTTAAAAGGTACTAAATCCAAAGAAAATAATTTTTATAAATCTTTTGGAGCATTTTCTTCAGAAAAATCTGCAGAAGAGATTGTTTCTGAAATTAAATCCAATAGAAAATTTAAAAACAGAGAAATTAAATTTTAATGGGATATTTACTTGATACAAGCACTTGTGTTTTCTTTTTAAGAGGAAGATTGAATCTTGATAAAATAGTAAAAGAAGTCGGATTAGAGAACTGTTATATTTCTGAAATTACAGTTGCAGAACTTCGATTTGGTGCTGAAAATAGTGATAATCCAATAAAATCTAATAAAGCAGTAGATGTTTTTTTTAAAGGATTGACTATTATTCCCATCTTCGGTTCGATTAAGAGATATGCAATCGAAAAAGTGAGACTTAGAAAAATTGGCAAGCCAATAAATGACGAATTTGATCTTTTAATAGGTGTAACTGCAATTGAAAATCAATTAATCTTAGTTACTGATAATATCAAAGATTTTAAACTTTTAAATGGAATTCAGATGGAAAATTGGTTTGAAAGAAGTTAAAATTCTTAGTCAATCCATTTTCAGATAGTTTTCTAAATCCTATAAAATATTTACATGTTTTTTGTCGAAGTTGTTCTACCGCTTTCCTTAGCTAAAACTTTTACGTATCGTATTTCTGAGGCTGAATTCCATTTTATTAAAAAGGGAATGCGCGTTGCGGTGCCTTTTGGTAAAAGCAAAATATATACAGCATTGGTTATTGATATTCATCAAAACGAACCAAGTTTATACGATGCCAAAGAAATTCATCAGATATTAGACGAAAAACCTATTGCGACAGAAATTCAGATTAAACACTGGCTTTGGGTGGCGACTTATTATATGTGTGGTATTGGTGATGTGTATCGTGGTGCATTCCCAACTGGATTATTGCTGGAAAGTGAAACCATCATTTCGTATAAAGCAGATGTTGAGGTAAATCAAAATGAACTTTCAGACGAAGAATTTTTGGTTTATGAAGCTTTACAGCAACAAAGTTCACTTAAAGTTCAGGAGATTATTTCGATATTAAATAAGAAAAATATTTTTCCGATCCTTCAAAAAATGATGGATAAAGATATCATCGTTTTAGAAGAGGAAATAAAAGAAAGCTACAAACCAAAACTGGTTCGGTATGTGAAATTACATGCCAAATATGAATCAGATAATGGTTTGGGAGAATTACTGGAAGTCTTGAAAAATGCGAATAAACAGAAAGAAATTGTTTTAGCTTATTTTCAATTAATGGCTTCTGAAAAGAAACCTATTACGGTAAAAAAACTGGTTGAGGTTTCAAATTCATCATCGACGGTGGTAAAGGCTTTGATCGATAAAGAAATTTTCGAAGAATATCTTTTACAACACGATCGCGTTTCGTTTACCGGACAAGCAACTGAGAAACAATTATTGTTAAGTGAAGCACAGGAAACTGCTTTTACGGCAATTAAAAGTAGTTTATTAGAAAAAGAAGTTTGTTTGCTTCATGGTGTTACGTCAAGCGGAAAAACCGAGATTTACATTAAATTAATTGAAGAATATTTAGTTACCGGAAAACAAGTTTTGTATTTGTTGCCGGAAATTGCGCTTACAACACAATTAGTTTCTCGTTTGCGACTTCATTTTGGCGATAAAGTGGCTGTTTTTCATTCAAAATACAGCAATAACGAAAGAGTAGAAGTTTGGAAACAAACACTTGAAAATGCTGATAAAGCACAAATTGTAATAGGAGCGAGGTCGGCTTTGTTTTTACCTTTTAATAATTTAGGACTATTGATTGTTGATGAAGAGCACGAACAGACTTTTAAACAATCTGATCCTGCGCCACGTTATCATGCGAGGGATTCGGCTATAGTTTTGGCTAATTTTCATAATGCAAAAGTACTTTTAGGATCTGCAACACCAAGTATTGAAACCTATTTTAATACTCAAACTGATAAATATGGTTTGGTAACTCTTACCGAGCGTTATAATAATGTTCGAATGCCTGAAATTGTTTTGGTCGATTTAAAAGACAAACAATTCAGAAAAAAAATGACGGGACATTTTAGCGACCTTTTAATTGAAGAAATTGCGCAGGCTTTGTCTTTGGGTGAACAAGTTATTTTGTTTCAAAACAGACGTGGATATTCGCCTATAATTGAATGTTTGACTTGTGGTCATGTACCGCATTGTCAGCAATGTGATGTGAGTTTGACTTTTCATAAACATAAAAACCAATTGCGTTGTCATTATTGCGGTTATTCGATTGCAAAACCAACACATTGTCATAGTTGTTCAAGTATTGATTTAACGACGAAAGGATTTGGAACTGAACAAATTGAACAGGAATTAATATCGCTTTTTCCAAAAGCCAAAACTGGAAGAATGGATCAGGATACTACTCGCGGGAAATTTGGTTTTGAAAAAATAATTGACACTTTTAAAAATCGTGAAATTGATATTTTGGTAGGAACACAAATGCTTGCCAAAGGTTTAGATTTTGATAATGTAAGTCTGGTTGGAATTATGAATGCGGATAATATGCTGCATCATCCTGATTTTAGGGCTTTTGAACGTAGTTTTCAAATGATGACCCAGGTTGCAGGAAGAGCCGGAAGGTCAGAAAAACAGGGAAAAGTGGTGATTCAGACTTATAATCCGGATCATAATACAATTCAGCAAGTTACAAACCATAATTATATGGGTATGTATAAGGAGCAATTATACGATCGCCAGATAAATAAATATCCACCTTATTTCAGGATTATAAAATTAACTTTAAAACATCGTGAGTTTGAAAAACTGAAGGAAGGTTCAATGTGGTTGTATCAGGTTTTGAGCCAAAATTTAGGAATGCCGGTTTTAGGACCTGAAGAGCCTGCAATTAGCAGAATTAGAAATGAGTATATCAGAACGATACTGATTAAGATTCCGCAGAATTTACCTTTGGGAGGTACGAAAAAAACTATTCAGAAAATGTTGAATAGTTTTGAGGCTGTTGCTCAATACAGAGCTATAAAGGTTATTGCCAATGTCGATTTTTATTAATTATGACGACGTTGATAATGCTTTTACTAAATCTTCTTTTTTGTTTCGGCTAAGCGGAATTTTGGTAATACCAATTTCGGCAAATTTGCTGTTAAAGCGTTCAACCTTGTCTATATTAATGATATAAGATTTGTGTACGCGAATAAATTTTTCTTTTGATAAATCATTTTCAAAAGATTTCATTGTTGATAATACTAAATTGCTGTCATCTTCGGTAACTACTCTGACATAATCTCCAAAGGCCTCGATCCATTTGATTTTTGCCGTAAAAATTTTAAGTTTTTTAAGGTTACTCTTGATGAAGATATGTTCTCCTTCTTCCTCTTTTACGTCTTTCTTGAGTAAATGCATATCAATTGCTCTTTTTACAGAAGCATTGAAACGATCTACAGCGATAGGTTTTTGAAGATAATCAGTAGCATCATAATCAAATGCTTTCAAAGCATATTCAGCTTTAGAAGTGATAAATATAATTTGTGGTTTAGATTTTAGGCCGTCAAGGAAATCAAATCCATTGATAACGGGCATTTCTATATCAAGAAATATTAAGTCGATATTATTAAGAGAAATACAGCTTTTTGCTTCAATTGCATTAGAAAAATCCCCGATTAAGTGCAAACCTGGGTGATTATTAACTAATTTTGCAATAATTGTCCTCTGTATAGAACTATCATCTACAACAACACAGTTTAGTTTCATAACATTAAAAATTTAGAATAATTTCAGGATAGCAGTAGTAAATGTATTATTTTTTTGTAAAAAAAACTATAGTCAGCATGTGTTTTTTACTTTATAACGAATAAAAGCAAAATAATGTTGCAGATATAAATTTATTGCTTACTTTTGCACCCAATTTTAACAAATAAATATTGTATTTATGAATCATTATGAAACTGTTTTCATTTTAAATCCCGTTTTATCTGAGGTTCAGGTGAAGGAAACAGTAACGAAATTTGAAGAATTTCTTACTAGTAGAGGAGCTGAAATGGTGTCAAAAGAGGATTGGGGTCTGAAAAAAATGGCTTACGAAATCCAAAACAAAAAAAGTGGTTTTTATCACTTATTCGAATTCAAAGTAGCTGGAGAAGTTCTAATTGCTTTTGAAACTGAATTTAGACGTGACGAAAGAGTTATGCGTTTCTTGACTGTAAGTTTAGATAAACATGCTATTTCTTGGGCTGAAAGAAGAAGAGCCAAATTAAAATCTACTAAAGCTTAATTATTATGTCTACAATAGAGCAATCTGCAAAAGGAAAAAAAGACGGAGATATCAGATATTTAACGCCTTTAAACATCGAAACTAACAAAACTAAAAAGTATTGTCGTTTCAAAAAATCAGGAATCAAATATATTGATTATAAAGATGCTGATTTTTTATTGAAATTCGTTAATGAGCAAGGAAAAATTCTTCCTCGTCGTTTAACAGGAACTTCATTAAAATACCAAAGAAAAGTTTCTGTAGCTGTAAAAAGAGCTCGTCACTTAGCTTTAATGCCATACGTGGCGGATTTATTAAAATAATATTAAAAACAAAGTTGTTGGTTTCCGGTAAGATGGAACCTAACTTCTCAAATAAAGGACAACAACATGGAACTTATATTAAAACAAGACGTACAGAATCTAGGATTTAAAGATGATGTAGTTTCTGTAAAAGCTGGTTACGGACGTAACTTTTTAATACCTCAGGGTTTTGCTTCTTTAGCAACTCCTTCTGCTAAAAAAGTATTGGCTGAAAACCTAAAACAAAGAGCTCACAAAGAAGCTAAAGTTGTTGCAGATGCAAAAGCATTAGCTGAAACTTTGAAAGCAATTGAAATTAAACTTTTTGCAAAAGCAGGTGGTGAAAAATTATTCGGTTCAATCACGAATATTGATATCGCTGAAGCTCTAGCTAAAGGTGGTCAAGTAATTGATAGAAAATTCATCACTAGCGGTATCGTTAAACGTACTGGTAAATACACTGCAAATGTGCGTTTACACAGAGATGTAATCGTTGAATTACCATACGAAATTGTTGCTGAAAAGTAATCGTTTTATATACTATATAAAAATCCCGATGCGAATCGGGATTTTTTTGTTTAAAAGAAGTAATAATTAATCAGACTGAAAGTTATTTGCGCAAAGCATTTTGCTTAAAGCTTATAGCGTAAGGCATAAAGCCTAAAAGAAAATGAAATACGCAAGATTAACAAAAGAGCAATTTGATGAATTGCACGCAGAATTCGCTAATTTCCTGGCGACTCAGACTATTGATAAAGCAGAATGGGATTCTATAAAAATAAATAAGCCAGAAGTGGCAGAACAGGAACTAGATGTTTTCTCGGATCTAATCTTGGAAGGTGTTTTGTCCAGAGCAGAATATTTAGAGCATTTCTCTAAAAATCATATTTTTTTATTTAAATGTTTTGAAACAGATGTACAATCCATAGTTTTAAAATCACTTGTACCTGAAACTGATTTTTTAAGTAAAGAAGGTTTACAATGGTTAAGTGATAATATGTTTACTGAAAACATAGAAATGAAAGTTGGAAAAAAAGTATTTACAGAAGATCGAAATGCTTCTATTTTTGAACTAATTCAGCAAGGTGCGTTTTTAAGTGATGGTCAATTGTTCACTCAAATTAATACTATTATTGAATCATAGTTTTTGTATCTGATATTTTATAAAAATGGTAATTAGTTGATGTTAAATTATTTACCATTTTTTATTTTTTTAACAATTGTTTAAGTTTTTTTATTTTTTTTTACCCGTATTTCTACTTCTTTTTTCCCAATACTGCAAAGAATTATTTTTTCAAGATAAATTGTAGGTTTTACTTTTCAATTTATCTTTCCATCCTCTTTCTCAACCGATTGCGTTATCTTAAAAGTAGTACTAAACTTGCTTTATCGTGTTTTGCAAAAAACATATATTTAATTTTGTTATATTTATAACAATAGTTTTTCTTCGAAGTGTGCTTGTTTTTCTCATGTTTTCACGTGTTTATATGGTGTTACATTTTTTAAGTTCTAAAAAATAAGAATTTTAGTATTTTTTTATAATTAAGTTTTTTATAATTTTAGGATAGAAAGTTAAACAAAATAGTTTTTGTGCTTTTTAAATTAAATAATAAAACGGTAATTTTTTAATTACAATTAGTAATACAATAGAATTACAATTTTGAATTTAAAAAATTAAAGATTTGAATAATAACTTAATTAGTTTGCGTATGGAATTTACACTTACTCTCTTTATCAAGTTTGCATTAGGTATTCATATTATTTTAGCTTTATTTTTTGTCAAATTGAAGATAACAAAGCGTATCGTCAAATTTGAGTTTCGCAAGTATGTAAACTTTTCATCACAATTTTTCAATTATATCAGTTTTTTATTTCCAAAGTCAAAACGGCGACTTTGTGAATGAAAGGCTTTTTTTGTGTTTTAGTTTCCTAGATTCGAAAAACACTTCAAAATAAAGTAATGGATTCAATTTAGAATTAATTTCTAAAGAACAAAATTTATAGATTGGCTAATCAACTTTTTATAAATATTGAATCAACTATATATAAAATAGAATTCTCCCTCCTACATCAACTTAAATTTTCTTTTATGAAAATTAGTCCTATGACAAATCACTCCTTTTGGAAGATTGATGTAGATCAATATTCCCTAAAATTTTTGAAGCTTTTTTTGTTCATAAAAGATAAAAAGTGCTTTTTGGTATACTTCGGTATACTGAATACAACATGATTTTTTTACTGAAATGCAGTTTACATTCTTAGCATTCTAGGATTTTAAATTTCATTTTAACTAGCTGTTTATTAACGTTTTTAAAATTGCCTAAGCATATCTGCTTATCGCAACAGGTATTTTATTGTCCATTTTCTAATCTTCCAAATTATGAAAAAAAATTTTACTTTTTATGATCTCATCGTAAAGACGAGATTGTTAGGTTTATTGTTTTTATTGCTTTTATGCAATAAAAACTTTGCCCAAACCTTTTGCAGACCTACTTCTAATACTTCTGGTATTGGTGGTGTTTGTCTTGGTACAACCGAAATTCTTAATCCAACTTTGGCTTATGATTCGAGTTTAAGTACTTATGCGACATTGACAAACTCACTTGGTGTACTTTGTTTTGCGCAGGAAACGGTAACATTTAATCAAACGGCACGCGCTGGCGATCAAATTGTTATTTATTATGGTTCAAATGCTGGTTTGTTAGACGTTGGTTTATTGTCTAATGCCAGTATTCAGCCAAGAAATTCGGTGGCGGGGACAAGTGGTCCCACCGTTGCATTAAATAGTCCGTTGCTGAACATTCAGTTATTGGCTGGAAATACAACGGCGGTTATTAGATACACACTTACCGGTGATGCTGACCAGGTTAGAATACAAGTAGGAGGACTTGTTAGTTTGTTGTCTAATTTAAGAGTATACGATGTACGCTTACAATTTGCAAGACCCACTATTGCAAATGGAGAAACACAAGCTGTTTGTACAGGACAACAAGTTGCACTTTCGGCGACAGCTGCGACTGGAACAACAGTTGCGTGGTATGATTCACCCACATCTGCTACAGCACTTTTAACTACTGGCAATTATACAACGCCAGCTTTAACAGCTTCGACTACTTATTATGTAAGTACTTCAAGAATTGCCGGTTGCGAAAGTGATGCAAGAATACCGGTAACTATTAATGTTATCGATCCTGTACAACCTGCAATAAGTACTACAGGAACTTCAATTTGTTCTGCGGGAGCTACACAGGCAACAACTTTATCTGTGATAAATCCGGTATTGGGAACAACTTATTCCTGGTATAATGTTGCAAATGGTGGTGTTGCATTAGCTACAGGTAATACATATACACCAACTGTACCAATCGGAGTTACTAACTTTTATGTTGAGGCGGCAATTGGCGCATGTAAATCAGCAAGAACTCCTGTTACTGTAACTTCAACACCAGTTCCGGGACTTGCAACTGTTTTAACACAAAGTGTTTCAATATTATCAGGTCAAAATGCTACATTGAATGCTTCTACAGCGGAAGCAGGTGTTGTTTTAGATTGGTATGATGTAGCTACAGGAGGTACTAAATTATTAGGGGCTTCAAATACTTTTACAACTCCTATTTTAACTGCGAGTAAAACATATTATGTTGAGTCACGTAATAGTACTGGAGGATGCGTAAGCGCTACACGAGTACCCGTAACGGTAACTGTTTTGCCTAATCCGTTAGGGGGATGTTTAGAAGCTAATAGCCAGCAAACTACTCAAAACGGACTTTGTTTGCTTTGTTCATCTACAACTCCAAATAATTCTGTTGATGGAAATATTGCAACTGCCGCCAGAATAAGTCTGCCAGTTGGTTTACTAAACGGATATATTCAACAAACATTACAATTTAACAATCCTGGTAAAGCAGGTGATATAGTCGATCTCGAATTAGCATTACCAGGCGGTATTGCTGATCTTTCATTATTAGGAGCTGTTAGTTTAGCGACCTATAATGGCGCAACTTATAATAATGACAGAATCTTTATCAATAATCCTTTAGTTACTTTACAGCTGCTAACAGGAAACCGATTTAGAGCGAGTATTGTCGCCGGTGCAAATTTTGATCGTGTCGAAATTAGATTAGGCGGAATAGTAACGGCTTTAACAAATTTAGATATCTATCAGGCAACTTACAGATATAAAGCAACGGTTGTTTCAGGAAATACGACTATTTGTAGTGGGCAAACTGCGACACTACTTGCAAATTTAGCAGTTGGAGAAACAGTTGGCTGGTATACTACAGCAACAGGAGGAGCTCCGTTAGTTACAACAGCAGCTTATACAACTCCCATTTTAAATGCAACTACTACTTATTATGTTGAAGTTGCGAGAAATGGTTGTGTTAATAGCGAAAGAACTCCAGTAGTACTTACAGTAAATAATCCTGTGGCTCCGGCAACAATTAGTGCGGTTCCAACAACTTTATGTACTGGAGAATCAACTACAATAACAATTCAGGCGCCGGTTGCGGGTACAACATATAATTGGTACGATGCAGCTACAGGCGGAAGCTTATTGTTTACAGGAACATCTTATACGACACTTAATTTAACCAGTTCTGTAACGTATCATGTTGAAGCGGTAATTGGGACTTGTTTAAGTCCTGCACGTACAGCTGTTTCGGTGAATGTAAGTCCGAGACCAGCGGTTCCTGTTCCTGTTTCATCAAATGTAGTGATTCAGTCAGGTCAGACTGTAATATTATCGGTCGCAACTACTGCAGGAATATCTTATACATGGTATGATGCGCCAACAGGAGGAAATCTTTTGATTGCAAATTCAAGTACTTATACACCAAATCCTGCTTTAACTGCAAATACAACATTTTATGTTGAAGCTACAGATATAACTTCGGATTGCCCAAGTACTTCAAGAGCTGTAATTAATGTAATGGTAATTAATACGGTGAGTACTTGTTTACAGCCAAATTTACAGGTAACTTCAACAGATGGTTTATTATGTGTTTTGTGTACTTCAACTAATCAAAATGCTTCTGTAGATGGAAATATAAATACATTTGCAAGTCTTTCTACACCTGTTGCGGCAGTTGGTGCTTATATACAACAGCAATTAACTTTTCCTACGCCAGGTCAGGCAGGAGATATTATTGATATTGAATTAGGATTACCAGCCGGTCTTGCTGATGTTTCATTATTAGGTGGCGGAATTAGTCTGGCAACTTATAATGGACCTACTTATAATAATGACAGACGTTTACTAACTAACAATTTATTAAGCCTTCAACTATTATCTGGTAGTAAATTCAAAGTTAGTTTTAATGCTACTGCACCATTCGATAAAATCGAAATTCGAATAGGAGGCGCAGTTGCTACATTATTAACTACTTTAGATATTTATGAAGCTTCATACAGATTTCCGGATGCAACCATAACCGGAGCAACAGCGCCAATTTGTGCCGGAGGAACTGCAACATTAACTGCAGCTTCTACAGGAACGGAAACTTTTACTTGGTATGATGCTCCAACAGGCGGAAATATTGTGGCTGTTAATCCAACTGTTCCGTTAAATGCTACTACAATTTATTATTTAGAGGCAACACGCGGAGGTACTTGTATTAATAGTGTTCGTCAGCCTGTTACAATTACGGTATTGCCAATTCCAACGGCAGCTGATATTGCAATTTCAAGCCCTTTAACAGCTTCATGTGCGGGAAGTATTATATTGAATCCAACTTCTGCTTTAGCAGGAGCAACATTTAAATATTATACAGATCAAAATAAGACACAGGAAATTATAACAGGATCTGTTGTTGTTGCTCAACCGGGAGCAACTTTCTCTAAAGATGCTATAACGGGAGCGCTTACAATTAGCGGATTAGCTCCTAATGCATCTTATACTTATTATGTTTCGGTACTTAACGGAGGAACTTGTGAGAATACAAACGGAACTTTAAAAGAAGTTATAGTAAA
This sequence comes from Flavobacterium sp., assembly GCF_043722275.1. Classification (GTDB taxonomy): domain Bacteria; phylum Bacteroidota; class Bacteroidia; order Flavobacteriales; family Flavobacteriaceae; genus Flavobacterium. Next base: position 22,614 of record NZ_JAYSPC010000030.1, read on the forward strand.
TGATCCTGCCGAATCAGCTTTAACGGTTCAAACTCCATTAGTTCGTTGTGGTACGGCAAATTTAAAAGATGCGATTACAAATTTAGATACTTCAGGAAATACAACTTATACTTTCTTTGATGTAACAAATAATCCAATTACAAATCTTGCGGCTTCAAATATTCTTGCAAGTGGTACTTACTTTATTGAAGCTCAAACAACAGGTATTGCTTGTCCATCTTTAAGAGAACAAGTAATAGTAACGGTAAATCCGTTACCAACATTAACCGGCGTAACGAGTTCTATCGCCGTTACAACAGGAAGTTCGGTTGCATTAGCTGCAATATCAAACGGAACTGTCGCCTGGTATGACCAACAAGGTAATTTGTTGCCATCAAATAATACTGGAGTTCTTAATACAGTTGGTGTTTACACTTATACCGCAATTGCTACTCTTGGAACTTGTACTGTGAGCCAGACAATAACTGTAAGCGTTATTGATGCTGCTGCTTGTGATTCATTATTAGAAAGAGTTTATGCTAATTCTCAATTATCAGGAACAAACATTACCGGATCAGTTACAGACGGGCCTTTGGCTGCAGATGGTAATCCGGCAACTTTTTCAACAATAACTACCGGTTTAGGACTTTTAGGTATTGGAACAACCTGGCAAAATTTACAATGGCCAACAACCATCACTAAAGGAACTCCTGTAACAGTGAAACTAGGTTTACAAAATAGTTTAGTTGCAGTAGGACAAAGTATTTCGGTAATAGGGACTAAACGTGATGGATCTAATAATCCTGTTGATATTGGAACTTTACAATCTGTATCAGGATCTTTATTGAATTTATTACCGGGTCAAAACTCATTCGAATATACATTTGTTCCTTCTAATACCGCTGGTCTTCAGGATTATGATGGTATACGTGTACAATTAGGATCTGTTTTAAGTATAGCGCAAAATATCAATGTTTATGATGCATATTATAAAAAAACAGTAACACAAATTGCTTGTGGACAAGGAGATATTGAAGATATTTTCTCTGGTGTTAGAGATTTAGGAGTTGGAGCATTAACAACAACCGTAGGGGTTTCTGATCCTTGGAATGTGGCTGATGGTGATGTTGCTACTTATGCTACAATGTTCACAGGAGTAGGAGTTCTTGCTGCTGCCGAGCTTACAACTACTTTTAGAACACCAAGTATGGTGGGAGATAGTTTAAGAATTACGATTTCGAAACCTGGGACTCTTTTAAATCTTGGTTTACTTACAGGATTTACTATTCAGCTATATTCAGGAGATATTGCTGTAGGTGCTCCAATTCAAAATACAAGTAATTTATTGACTTTAAAATTACTTGCCGGAGATACTATGGCAATGACAATCGTTGCACCACAAACACAGCCTTATGATAAAGTTGTAATTACTTTTGGAGGTGCTGCAAATGTTTTAGACCAACTTAGAGTTCATACTATTGATCGTGTAACAAATACTAAAGTTATAGGAAGTGATCCTGATAATGCGGTCACGGTTTGTCCCGGAGCAGCTATTACACTCACGGCTACACCTAAAGCTTGTGCTGATTATGCCTGGTATGATTCTCCAGCAGGAGGAAATCAGGTTGCAAGTGGGGTAACTTATACACTTCCTGAAACATTAGCTGCCGGAACATATAAATATTATATTCAGCCAATTCGTTACGGTTGTCCAGCCTTGGAAAGAGGAGAAGTAACAGTAATTGTTAGAGCTACTACTCCTGCAGCTGCAATAGCAAACGTAACAATAAACGGAAATAATAACACTATTGTTTGTACCGAAACTGGTACTGTAACATTAAATGCGATTTTAAATGGCGTACCAGCACTTACAAATCCGGTATATCACTGGTATAGTTTTGATGGTACAACAAGTCAGGAGATAGCAGGTGAGATAACTCCTCAATTAATTTTGACAGGATTAGCTCCCGGAACTTATACTTATTATGTAGGAGTTAGTTCAGATGAATTTTGTGAAACGGCACCGGCAGATAGAAAACAGGTAACATTTACAATTTTACCAAGTTCACAGTCAACTGATATTTTGGTTGACAATGCTTCAATTTGTCATGATACAGCAGCTACATTAACACCAACAAGTCCTTTAACAAATCCGGTTTTCTTGTGGTATTTAGATGCTAATAAAACACAGCCTATAACAGATGGGGTAATAATTGGCGGTGTAACATACACTGTTAGCCCTGCTGGAGTTTTAACAGCTACGGGTTTAACAACAGCAATGAGTCCTGTTTCTTATTATGTTGCGGTTACAAGTGATACTACTTGTCCAAATAAAAACGGAGAACTGGCAGTTGCAACTGTTATTATTAATGATCCTGCAACGCCAACATCTACTACTGATCCTCAAAATTTTTGTGCAACGGCTAATCCCACAGTTGCTAATCTTCAGGCAAATGAGGCAAATGTAGTTTGGTATCTAACACCAACTGGAGGAACTGCTTTAGATCCAACAACTGCATTAATAAACGGAACAATTTATTACGGAGCGATACTAGATCCGGCAGTACTTTGCGAAAGCTCAGTTCGATCAGTTGTAAATGTAACTATAACAGCGCCTGCGACGCCAACATTAGTAACAGCGGGAACACAAAACTTCTGTTTGGTAAATGCGCCAACATTTGCAAGTGTTCAGTTCAATCAGGCAAATATAGTTTGGTATACAGATTTAGTTGGAGGAACAGTAATTCCGTCAACCACAGTATTGACAAGCGGAACTTATTATGCGGTAATCCAAGATCCAACAACACTTTGTGAAAGTGCTGTAAGATTAACAGTAACAATAAGCGTTACTGATCCTGGAACACCAACATTAGTAACTGCAGGAACTCAAAACTTCTGTCTGGTAAATGCGCCAACATTTGCAAGTGTTCAGTTTAATCAGGCAAATATTGTTTGGTATACTGATTTAGTTGGAGGAACAGTAATCCCGTCAACCACAGTATTGACAATCGGAACTTATTATGCCGTTATCCAAGATCCTACAACACTTTGTGAAAGTGCGACCCGATTATCAGTAACAATAAATGTTTCTGATCCCGGAACACCAACATTGGTAAACGCAGGAACTCAAAACTTCTGTTTGGTAAATGCGCCGACATTTGCAAGTGTTCAGTTTAATCAGGCAAATATTGTTTGGTACACAGATTTAGTTGGAGGAACAGTAATTCCGTCAACAACAGTATTAACAAGCGGAACTTATTACGCGGTAATCCAGGATCCTACAACACTTTGTGAAAGTGCGACACGATTATCAGTAAATATAAATGTTTCTGATCCTGGAACACCAACATTGGTAACTGCAGGAACTCAAAATTTCTGTTTGGTAAATGCGCCAACATTTGCAAGTGTTCAGTTTAATCAGGCAAATATAGTTTGGTATACAGATTTAGTTGGAGGAACAGTAATTCCGTCAACCACAGTATTGACAAGCGGAACTTATTATGCGGTAATCCAGGATCCAACAACACTTTGTGAAAGTGCTGTAAGATTAACAGTAACAATAAGCGTTACTGATCCCGGAACGCCAACATTAGTAACTGCGGGAACTCAAAACTTTTGTCAGGTAAATGCGCCAACATTTGCAAGTGTTCAGTTTAATCAGGCAAATATAGTTTGGTACACGGACTTAGTTGGAGGGACAGTAATT
>NZ_JAYSPC010000031.1:0-15110 GCF_043722275.1 Flavobacterium sp.
TTCGGTATCAAAAGTATCTCCAACTAAATAGGTAACTTTTTTTAATGCTTTCGCATTTGAAATAGACCATGAATTATCATCAATTCTTTTTACTGTTAATGCATTTCCTTTAGCATCAAAAGCTTTGAAATCATCTGAATATTTACCGTAATTATCTGTAGAATAAGTTCCCGGAACTGTTTTAGGAATACTATAAATTACTTCGTCAGTTTTTATTGCCGGAGGAGTTACTGTTACTAAAACTTTATCGTCTTTTACATCGATAAGATTAATAGTCACATCTACAACATTGCTTTTTGCAGCACCGGTTGAGCTTCCTGTTTTACAGCTCCAAAGGGTTACTGCGAGAGCTACGGTATAAAGTATTTTTTTCATTTGTTTGTATTTAGTTATTTGTATTGGACTTGTAAAATGTAAAAAAGTTACAGTCTCATTAAAAATATAAAAAAAACTCCTGAATTTCAGGAGTTCGGTGTTAGTCTAGCTTATTTTTTATATAATATTTCCCATCCAGATCTTCATCAAAATCATCTATTTTAACGGGTTTCGGCTTTGGTTTATTTGCAACTGCCTTCTTTTTCCACATCTCAAATTTTTCAAGTGGCATTTTCTTCTTCATGATTTCCAGAACTTCTTTTTCTGCCAATCCAAATTCCTTTTTTATGATCTCAAATGGATTTTTTTCTTCTAAGGCTAGCGAAACAAGTTTTTCGGTTTGCTCCCAATTCAATTCTTTGCGGTTACTCTTTTTCATCACGTGAAAATTAATTCAAAATAGGGGTTAATGATTAATAGATTGATTTTCAATTTAAGTATCAATATTAATAAAAAAAATAATTACTTCGCTCAATGTGAGAGATTTTTTTTAATGATTTTAGTTGTTTTTTGCAGATTTTGATTTTTGAAACGGAATTTGCAGCAAATTTTTCAATTTATTGTTTTCTTCAGAAGCCATATGTGTGTCTACTCCGTAAATTAATTCTTCTTTTGGCAAGGTGGTAAAAGTACCAAAAAGCCGATCCCAAACTGAAAAAATATTTCCGTAATTACTATCTGTATAAGGCAAAACATAATGATGATGAACTTTATGCATGTTTGGAGATATGATAAAATAACTCAAAATCATATCCAATTTTTTGGGAAGAGAAATATTTGCGTGATTAAATTGCGAAAAAATAACCGAAAGACTTTGGTACAAGAAAACCATCCACATTGGACTTCCAACAATTAAAACGCCCAAAGTTGTAAATATAAAGCGCATTATGCTTTCCCCGGGATGATGTCGGTTTGCTGTGGTTGTATCAATCCAGGTATCTGTATGATGAACGATATGAAAACGCCAGAGAAATTTTATTTTATGCTGAACATAATGGGCGAGATAGGCACCAATTAAATCCAATAGAAGTAATCCTATGATGGTGTAAAACCAAATTGGTATTTTGGGTAACCAATTTAATATTCCGAAATGATTTTGGGTTGTCCAGTTTGCTGTCCTTATTAAGATAAAAGCCAAAACAAAATTAACAATGATTGTAGTAAAAGTCAAAAAGAAATTGATTCCTGCGTGTTGCCATTTTCGATATTTCATCTGAAACAACGGAAAAGTGTTTTCTATTAACCAAAAGATTGTAATTCCTCCAATGAGAATTAAACTTCGGTGTGAAGAAGGAATTGAGCTGAAATAGGCTATAATATCATTCATAAAACTAAATATTAAATTGATAAAGTTTTAATCTGTTTTCTTTGAAGTGGTTGATCCTAAATTATTGGCATATAAAAAAGAGAAAACCGAATATAAATATATCTGATTTTCTCTTTAAAAGTAAGTTATAAGGTAAATATTTTATTATTTTTTGATAAGGCTTATTATAAATAACAAAACCCATGCTCCTCCAACGGCTATCAGTATTTGCCAAAGAAGTCCGCCGCCGCCAATACCAAACTTGCCTGCGATCCATCCTCCGATAATTCCACCAATGATTCCAACGATGATATTACCCAGAAGTCCAAAACCTGCACCTTTCCAAATTTGTCCTGCCAGCCAACCTGAAATTGCTCCTATAAGTAAGAAATATAAAAATGCCATAATTTAAATTTTTAGTTGTTTGATGAATTTTCATTTTCGTTTTTTTGTAATAGGGTTTTGTATATAAATCCAGCTAATAATGCTCCTAAAATTGGTGCTAACCAAAATAACCAAACCTGAGTCAGTGGTTCACCACCTGTAAAAATTGCCTGAGATAATGATCTTGCAGGATTTACAGAAGTATTTGTAATTGGAATACTAATTAAATGAATCAAAGTTAGTGCTAAACCAATAACGATACCGCAAAAACTTGTATTGGCGTACTTATCTGTTGCTCCCAGGATTATTATCAGGAAGAAGAAAGTCAGTACAAATTCAGCTAAAAAAGCAGATTGCAGGGAATAACCATCAGGAGAGAATGCTCCGTAACCATTTGAAGCAAATGCTCCGGCTTGTGCATTGTTTATTGCATTTCCGGCTTTACCTGTCCAAATAATAAATAATGTTCCGGCTGCGGCAATTGCGCCAACACATTGTGAAATAATGTATGGTAAAAGTTCTTTGGCAGGAAATCTTCCTCCAGCCCATAAACCTATTGAAACTGCGGGGTTAAAATGTCCGCCTGAAATGTGTCCAACAGCATAAGCCATTGTTAAAACCGTTAAACCAAAAGCTAATGCAACACCTGCAAATCCAATCCCTAGTTGAGGATATCCGGCAGCAAAAAGTGCGCTTCCACAACCTCCAAAAACAAGCCAAAAAGTTCCGAAGAACTCAGCAAATAATTTTTTCATAATAAATAATTTTAATTAATAGTTGATTGTTAAAGGGTATATTGGTATGCCCAAAAAATCAAAACCAATTGTAAGGGCAAACGTACAAATAAAATCCAATTTGGTAAACCAAAACTTGCTTTTTTATTTTGATACATGTATAAATTTGAAGGAAATACAGCAACTAGTAATGCTATTATTCCCCAAGCCGCAAAATTTGATGTGTAACCAACCATTAGCAGAGTGCCTAAAATAACTTCGGCAGCTCCGCTTAAAATATTTATTAATTTGGGATTCGTGAAAAATGGCGGAATGATTTTGATATACATTCTCGGATTTCTAAAATGATTTAATCCGGCAAGTATAAAAAGTGCTGCCATTAAATATAAATGCCAAGGTAAATTCATAATGATATGTAATTTGTTTCTGACGAATTTATGGAAAAATTAACAATTAATACATTATGAAAGGCATTTTTTTTAGATACTGGTAAAATAAGTTAATTTTTACGCTTAAAATTTACATTCATAATAATTATGGCAAGGATAATTAAAACGATTCCAACCCATTGCGTAAATACAACTTCTTCGTTTAATAACACGTAAGCCATCATTACAGAAACAGGAAGTTCAAGTGCCGATACAATACTTCCTAATCCAATTCCGGTTAACGGGAAACCTGCTGTCATAAGCATTGGCGGAATAATAGTTCCAAAAAGAGCTAATATAATTCCCCATTTCATGAAGATTTCAAAGTTAAAAGGAGCAACCTGCGTAGCAATTGCAAATGAAAACACAATAATAGATCCGCCTAAAAGCATATATAAACTACGTTGCGCAGATGAAATTTCTGTTGCTACGCTATTTGCAGTAAACATTGTTGTAGTGAAAGATGCAGCAGCTAAAATTCCCCAAACAAGACCTCGCCAGTCCAGGTTTATTTCGTTATGAAGTATATTTGTCGCCAAAACAGTACCAACAAGTACGATCATTACAGCGATTACTTTTTGTTTTGAAGGCAGTTTTTTTTCTAAGATCATTTCAAGTAAAACACCCATCCAAACGGTTTGCATTAATAAAACGATCCCAATAGAAACGGGAATGTATTTTACTGCTAAGTAATAAAATAAACTTGTCATACCTAAAGAAGTTCCGGCAATCATCAGGCTGAAAATATTTTTTTTGCTGGCTTTTACAACTTTGTCTTTATGTTTGATTTTCTGGAATGCATTGATTAATAAAATTCCAATAATTCCTAATATAAATTGAGATGTTGTTACTTCGGCAGTTGTGTATCCTTCTGTGTAAGCCATTTTTACAAAAGTGGCTAACATTCCGTAAGTTGTAGCTCCTATTGCTACTAAAAACACTCCTTTTAATACGTTATTTTGTGACATTTTATCTGTTTATTTTAAAAAATTAAAGCTGGCAAAGGTACGCTATTTGTTTAGGAATTAATAGTAAATGACCAGAAATAGTATTATCGCAGTAGTTTCCGAATGAATTTGTGTTCTAAAATTATGAATTTGACAGTATTAGACAAAAATAAAAAACCCGTCAAAATCTAAATTTTGACGGGTTTTAAAGTATAAAAATCAACCTTTATTTTACAACAGGTTGTGTTTTGTAAGTTTCAATTTCAAAAACTAAAGTAGAATTTGGCGGGATTACACCTCCGGCACCTTTTTCTCCATAAGCTAAATTTGCAGGAAGAAAGAAAATTGCCTTATCACCATCCGTCAGCATATCTAATGCTTCGATAAAACCAGGAATCATTCCGTCTTTTTTTCCAACTGTAAAAGGAAAAGCCTGATATCCTTTTTGAGCGTCACGATTTGCATCATATTTGCCATAAGCTTTTGCTACGCTTGCCATACTGCTGTCAAAAAGATTTCCGTCTTCAAAATATCCTGCATAATGAAAGAAAATTGGAGATCCTTCGGCTCCTTTTACACCAGTGCCTTTTTTAGTAATTACATATTTTAGGCCTGATGCAGTTGTTGTAGCTTTTGCTTTTGTTGCAGCAAAATAAGCCGCTTTTTCCTTTACTACTTTTTGAGATTCACCTTTTTTAGCTTCTTGTTTTTTTACATCATCGGCTAAAACTTTTACAGCATCAAACTTTTTAGCGGCAGCACCTTTACGTGTAATGGTGATTTTTGTCATAATATCATCCTGAACAATTTTATTTACATTGTCCATTCCTGAAACTACATGACCAAAAATTGTATGCTTTCCGTTTAACCACGGAGTTTCTTTATGGGTGATAAAAAACTGGCTTCCGTTTGTAGCGGGACCAGAATTTGCCATAGCAAGAACACCGCCTTTTGTAAATTTCAATTCATCTACAAATTCATCTTTAAATGAATATCCAGGACCACCAGAACCGTTTCCGTCCGGATCTCCACCCTGAATCATGAAATCATTGATAACTCTGTGAAATTTTAATCCGTCATAAAAAGGTTTTCCTTTTAGTCTTTCCACTTTTACATTCGGATTATTTCCTTCTGCAAGAGAAATAAAGTTAGCGACCGTTATAGGTGTTTTTACGTATTCTAAAGAAACCACGATATCACCTTTTGTAGTGGAGATAGTGGCAAAAATGCCATCGTTAGGATCTGTTGGTTTAGCAGTTGCTTTAGTTGTTGTTTTAGCAGCCGGAGCTTTTGCTTTTACAGCTGGTTTTTTTGTCTGAGCCTGGATATTTACTACCGCCAGACAAAATAAAAATAGAAATTTAAATTTCATAGTGTTTAGAATTTAAGTCTATGTGAATGTTTTATATAATTATTGTGGCTTTTCTAATAATTGAATTTCGAAAATAATGTTAGCGTTTGGCGGAATAACTCCTCCGGCTCCTGTTGCTCCGTATGCTAAATGTGACGGAATAAACAGAATTGCTTTATCTCCAAATGAAAGTTGCTCAATTCCTTCGATAAATCCCGGAATCATTCCATCTTTACGACCTGCCTGAAACGGAATTGGCTGATATCCTTTTTGTTCTGCTCTTGCTGAGTCAAATTTTCCAAAGGCTTTATTTACTTCTTCAACACTTGAATCAAATAAAGTTCCGTCTTCTAAGAAACCTGAATAATGAATGTATAATTGAGTTCCGGCTGCCGGTTTTTTACCAGTTCCTTTTTCTGTAATTAAGTATTCTAAACCAGTGCTTGTTTTAGTCGCTTTTGGTCTCACAGAAGCAAAATAATCTACTTTTTCTTTCTGAACTCCTGCGAATTTACTTTTTTCTTTAGCTATTTCAGAAAAATAATCGTGAAATACTTTTACGGCATCAAACTTTTTAGCCGCTTCACCATTTCTGATAATCGTTACGGCAACAACCGTATCACCTTGTTTTACCTGATTTACTACTTCTTGTCCTTTTTCAACAACATGACCAAAAATAGTATGTTTTCCGTCTAACCACGGAGTTTCAACATGTGTGATAAAAAACTGGCTGCTATTTGTTCCCGGACCGTTATTAGCCATTGCCAAAACACCCGCTTTATCAAATTTTAAATCAGTGATTTCATCTTTAAATTTATATCCTGTATCTCCGGAACCGGTTCCTTCAGGATCTCCGGTCTGAATCATGAAATCTTCAATAACTCTGTGAAATTTTAAACCGTTATAAAAAGGTTTGTTTTTCAAATAATCTTTAGTTACAAACTCATTTTTTCCTTCTGCCAAGGTTACAAAATTCGCTACTGTAACAGGTGCTTTTTGATAATCTAATTCAACAATAATGTGCCCTTTATTGGTTTCAATATCGGCATATAAACCATCAGGCAAGTTGCTGTGTTCATCTTTACAAGAATATAATGAGCTTATGGTAACAGCTAATAGTAATAAAATACTCTTTTTCATTTCTTAAATGTTGTTTATGGGTTTATTGTATCTTTTTTAGTTGGAGCTACTGGTTTCGCTGGAGTTACAGGTTTAGGAGCAGATGTAGTCTGAGCTTGTCCCACTATTGTAGCAGGTTTAGCCGTTGGATCAGGTACAAAATTGCGAAGTGTTACAGTACAAATCAACGACTCATTTGTTGCTATTTTTTTATTATCACCATGATATCCGTATGCCATATGTGATGGAAATAAGAAAGTTACGGTTTCATTTTTATGCATCATTTTAATACCATCGCGCAATCCCATCATAATATCCTGTTTGTCTACATAATACGTCTGCGGACCAAGATCAGCTTCAGAATAAATAATTTTACCTTCAATATCTTTTACTTCAAGATTAAAATAGGCAATATCTCCTTTTTTAGGAGTTGCAGGATCTGTAGTATTTCGTTCGTCATAATACAGCCAATATCCCTTTCTTGTTGCGTAATATTTTATTTTAGGATTGCTTTTGATTATTTTTTTAATAACATCTTCCTCGTTAGCTACTAATTTTTTATTTCGGTCAACAGATTTTTTCATGAAAGTTCCTGATGCCTGAGAAATAGGTCTTCTGGCATCTTCATGTTGTTTACAGCTCACAAATAAAACAGCAAAAAGTAGGGTATAAATGCTTAGTTTTAAGTAGTTCATATTGGGTTATATTTTTAGTTTATTTACTAAATCTTCAAACTTATTTAAAGTTTCTTCCATTGAAACTTCAGATCTTCCTCCGGCCGCATTGCTATGTCCGCCACCATTAAAGTGGTCGCGCGCAAATTGGTTCACATCAAAACCTCCTTGAGAACGGAAAGAAATCTTGATAATTTTCTCATCTTTATTTTCGATAAAAATAGCAGTAAAAACAATACCTTTTATACTTAATCCGTAATTTACAATTCCTTCGGTATCACCTTTTACATAATCAAATGCATCCAGTTCAGCCTGAGTAAGCGAAGTATAAGATGTTTTGTGCGCTGTGAGAACTTTCATGTTTTGTAATGCACGACCTAATAATTGCAAACGGCTGTAAGAACTATTATCAAATAATAAAACCGGAATATGCGTATTTTCAACTCCCAGATCAATTAATTCGGCAATAATTCTATGTGTGTTTCCTGTTGTTCCCGGAAAACGGAAAGAACCTGAATCAGTTAAAATTCCGGTATAAATGCACGTAGCAATTGTTTTATCGATGTCTTCTTTTTTTCCTAAGAAAGAAATGAAGTTATAAATCATTTCACAAGTTGATCCAAATGTCGTGTCAGAATACATAAAAGCAGCATAATCATCAGGTTTTTGATGATGATCGATCATGATAAATGGAGCCGTAAGCTTTGCTAAAGTATGTTCCATTTCGCCGGTACGATGAAACGCATTAAAATCAAGAGTAAAGATCAGTTCAGCTTCTTCTAATATTTTGGTAGAGTTTTGAGTATCTTTTTCAAAGACTTTTACTGTTTCAGAACCTGGTAACCAAGCTAGAAAATCAGGAAAATCATTTGGTGCGATCACCGTTGGATAGTGATTATTTTTTAATAAAAAATGGTATAAAGCTAAGGTTGAACCCATAGCATCGCCGTCAGGACCTCTATGCGGAATTATGGCGATTTTCTTTGGGGTTGCGAGTAACAATTGTATCGCTTGAATATCTTGTATTTTCATAGTGTGCGAATTTACATTTTTTTAATGTAATGTTGAAATGATTTTACAGATTAACACACTTTTATAAATTATGAGTTATCAATTATAAATTGTGAAATGTGAATGGCAGGTTTGGAATTTGGAATTTTACTTTTGGAATTAAATTTTATACGCTGATAAAACTGATTCGCTAAAGCGAAAGCGCGGATTTAACGGATTTTTTAGTTCGGAGGGACGATTTATTTTGTAGCTAGGGATTTTAATCCCTTGCATATCGTTTATGTATTTGGAATTTGGAATTTTACTTTTGGATTTTACTTTTGGAATTTGTATTGATACGCTGATAAAACTGATTCGCTAAAGCGAAAACGCGGATTTAACGAATTTTTTTAGTTCGGAGGGACGATTTATTTTGTAGCGAGGGATTTTAATCCCTTGAAAATCGTTTATGCATTGTTGGAATTTGGAATTTATGTTTTGGAATTTGTTTTTGCTCTTGGATTTTGGAATTTAAAAAATTGGAATTTATTCTTTGGCACAATTTGCGATTTATAAATACCAACAGAACCTGATGAAAAGTAGGCAATTGTACAGGCAATGGCGATGAAAATTCCGGGTTGAATGCCAAAAAGTTCCATGCCCATAATCGTGCAGGCGATAGGAGTATGGGTTGCGCCCGAAAATACAGCAACAAATCCTAAACCTGCCAAAAGTGCAATTGGTAAAGGAATTATTAAAGATAAAGCACTTCCTAAAGTAGCGCCAATAAAGAATAACGGCGTAACTTCTCCACCTTTAAAACCAGCTCCTAAAGTAAATCCGGTAAATAGAATTTTAAGTAAAGAATCATACCACGGATTTGGATTCGAAAATGAATTGACAATTACCGGAACGCCTAATCCGGAAAATTTAGTGAGTCCGAAACCTGCAAATGCAATCGCAAGAAAGATTCCGCCTATAAAAGGTCGTAAAGGAGGATATTTAATATTTTTTGAAAAAAGAGAACCCCAAAAATGAGTACTTCTTGAAAATAACAAAGCAGCAAAACCAGATAGAATTCCGATTATTATAACATAAAATAAGGTCAAAATACTAATTTCCGGAACAACAGGAATAGTATAATGCGTATGTTTTACGTGCCAAAATTCTACAGTAAAATAGGCAACATAAGCCACGAGAAAAGATAATACAACGCTTTTGAAATTTATTTTACTAAAATATAAAACTTCCAAAGCAAAAATAGCGCCCGCTAATGGAGTTCCAAAAACCGATGCAAAACCGGCACTTATTCCCAGAATGATTAATATTTTCCTTTCGGAATTATCTAAATCAAAAAGCTTTGTGAATTGATCTGCGATTGCGCCGCCCATTTGTACAGCAGTGCCTTCACGACCAGCAGAACCTCCAAATAAATGAGTTATTAAAGTTCCTAAAAGTACCAAAGGAGCCATTTTAAGCGGAATCACTTTCGTGGAGTTTTCATATTCTTCGAGCAATAAATTATTACCTTTCACAACAGATTCTCCCCAATAATAATAACTCAAACCTACTAATAATCCGCCAAAAGGCAAAAGCCAGATAATCCAGTCGTGGTGAATTCTAAATTGTGTAACCCATTCTAAAGCAACAAGAAAAAATGCCGATGCAGATCCGGATAAAATACCTATCAAAACACAGATCAAAATCCATTTGAGAGTTGTCAGGAATATTTCTTTTATTTTTTGAGAAGTCATTAATTATTTAAGGAAGTTTGCCACGAATTTCACGAATTTTCACAAATTAAAAAAGCAAATAGAATTAAAGCATCACCAAAAATAATCTTTTTAAATCTTTTAATCTGTGGCAAAAAAATAATTCGCGAAAATTTGTGCAATTTGTGACAAAAAAAATATTAGCAGCAAAAAAATTACTGCACAACAGCCGTAAATTCAATTTCAACTAAATATTCAGGAGCAACAAGTTTACTAATTTCATAGAAGCCCGTTGTAGGTTTTACATCTTTAAAAAAAGAAGAATGCGCTCTTGCCACTTCTTCAAAACTAGTAATATCAGTTGTGAAAATTCTGGTTCTGATTACATCTTTCATTCCCACATTTAAATCTTCCAGCACCTTTTCAACACGTTCCAGAATATTAAAGGTTTGAGCATAAGCATCGTCGGCTTTTACTTTTTCGCCATCAACAATAGCCACAGTTCCTGAAACTTCGATGATATTGCCAATTCGTACTGCGCGACAATATCCCATTTTGTCTTCCCAAGGTGATCCGGTTAAAATGTTTTCTCTTTTCATTTCTTCTGTTTTTATTTGAATTTGTTTTGTCAATTTAAAATCAAATTCTGGTTAGTTAATTTGGCTGCAATTTATAAAATATGCAGATGATAAAGAGTATTATTCAATTGAAATCACGATGTGAATAATTATTTTTTGTGATATTTTAGAGTAGTTGGTTTTGTTTTTTGCCACAAATTTTCACAAATTAATCCATGTAGTTTGGTGACAGTAACTTCGCACAAACAATAATCATTTTAATCTGTGACAATAAAAATTAGCGGAAATTCGTGAAATTTGTGGCGAAAAAATAACTGTATATAAATCATTTTAATAAGTGAAATCTGTGGCAAAAAAACACTTCATTACTCAATTTGATGCTGCTGATAAAGCCTAAGTTTGTTCTGAGTTGTCACAAGATTTTGTTGCAATACTTCGATTTTGTCCAATAAGTTTGCAATGACATCAATTCCTTCCAGATTAATTTTAAGATCATAATGCAAACGAATCATTTTTTCGACTGTAGGTAATTGTTCCGGTTGCAAATATTCATCTTCTTCCAGAATAATAATTTCTACCAAACCATAATTATGTAATTCAGTTATAAAAGTATTTTCAATTTCGTGATATACACAAAATTGTTTTATCAGGATCAGGTCTTTACTATTCATGATTTCTTAATTTTGCTAATTCTTCGAATAATTCTTTTTCTTTTTCCGATAATTTTGTCGGAATTTTTAAAACATAAGTGATGTATAAATCCCCAAACTGATTCTCTTTTTTATAGACAGGAAATCCTTTTCCTTTCAGCTTGACTTTAGTTCCGGGTTGAGTTTCAGCAGGAACTTTAATTTTTACTTTTCCATCAAAAGTATTCACGTAAATTTCTCCGCCTAAAATTGCCGTATACAAATCAAGGTCAACATCGGCATATAAATTATTGCCTTCTCGTTTAAAGTCTGAATTATTATCGATTAAAAAAGTAATGTATAAATCGCCATTTGGTCCGCCGTTTGCGCCTGGAGAACCATGATTTGGGATTTTTATAATTTGCCCGTTTTCAACTCCGGCAGGAATTGTGATTCTGATATTTTTACCATTTACCGTGAGGTTTTGTTTTTGAGTAGTATATGCTGCGGATAAATCCAGTTGTAATTCGGCATTCAAATCCTGACCGCGGTATTTCGCCTGACTTCTGGAACTTCTTCCGCCAGAACCATACATCGAATTGAAGAAATCAGAAAAATCACTTCCTCCAAAATCTCCTCCGCCAAAATCAGAATAACTTTGATTTCCTTGCTGTCTTGAAGATTGTTGTTGATTAGGATCGTAACCTGCTTTTTCAAATTCATCAGCATGTTTCCAGTCTTTTCCGTATTTATCATATTTTTTACGATTTTCCGGATTGCTCAAAACCTCATTCGCTTCATTGATTTCCTTGAATTTTTTCTCGGATTCTTTATCATTTGGGTTCAAATCAGGATGATGTTTTCGGGCGAGTTTTCGATAAGCTTTTTTTATCTCGGCTTCTGTGGCTGATTTCGTGATTCCTAATACTTTATAATAGTCAATGTAGTCCATTTGATTGCGTTTTTAATAAGTAAATTAAAACATTGAAGTTAGGAAGAAGTTGCTAATTATCAAAATCATGTCCACTTTTTAAATAAAAAAAAACTGGAATATTTAATGTTGTTTTTTGAATTTAGAATTTTTTATTGAAATTTAATTTAAATACTGGCAGGTTTTTTGCTTTCCAAAAATTAGCCTAATATATTGTTATAATAATCTTAAAGCGGTAGTGCATAACTAAATTATGCTATTTTTGTGAAGCATACTTTAATTTTATAAAAACTATAAAAGCCGATTCGATAATACTTTTTCAATGAAGCACATTTTATTTTTCATATTATTTTTTACAGCTGTAACGGTCTCAGCTCAAACTGAATTTGGTACTAAATACAGACCAATTGCAGCACCAAAGTTTGGCGCAAAACCTAAAAAAACGCCACTGCCTGAAATTAAAAATCCTCAGGCTGATAATATGGATATGCCGAGTATTAAAACGCCAAATGTTTTTGATAATACGAGTATTACCCCAAAATCCCAATTGCAAATAGGAGTTGAAAAAAGCAAGTTTACAATGTCTACCGAAACTGATTTTGCTAATCCGGGCGATCGTTATGTTCCAAAAATGGAAAAAGAACTGGATAAAGCTTTAAGAGATGCAGGATTAAAAGAAGGACGCGGAACATTAGTAAAACATAATATTTCCTTAGGAGATTTTAGAACTAAATCTAAATATTTTATTGTTAAATTTCGTGATTTCGGAGCTATTGATGGCGATTTGGTAAAAGTATCTTCGAATGATAAAGTAATAAGGGATCAATTATTTTTAGATTCTAATTTTAAAGATGTAAAAATTGATCTTGTTGACGGATTCAATAAACTGGATTTTGAAGCATTAAACATTGGTACTTTAGGCGGAAATACTGCCGAAATTCAGGTATTTGATGATAAAGGACAATTAGTTACCAATGATTATTGGGACAACCTTGCCGCAGGTTTTAAAGCTTCAATTATAGTCACAAAAGAATAAGATGCGACGAACGCGTCATATCTTACATTGTACATCTTCATTCTTGACTCTTGCATCTTCACTCTTTCTTCTTTGCTCTTTACTCTTTCACAACATCAATTTTGCTATTCCCTTCACCAGTTTCTTTAAGCATAAAACTCACTACAATTGCAATAGATATCCCGATAATCCAAAATAAACCCGCTTGTTGAAAATGCACTATTTTATCACTTGTACTTTCAAGAGTTTGCCCAAATAACCGGCTAAATAGCGGACTTAAAAGTGTTGTTACTCCAAAAGTTATAAAATTAATCGCGCCTGTTGCGCTTCCTTTTACATTATCAGGATTTGCCTCTTTAATTATAGAATACGGAATCATTGCTGCTCCGGAACCAACACCCAATAAAAACATACTAATTTTTAGCGGAAGCAAATCTGGAAAATATAATAACTGAATTAATGTTACAATCATCATTAATGCGCCAAATATTAAAACTGGTTTTCGTTTATTGATTTTGTCTGTAATATATCCCAATAACGGACATCCGAATACCCAGCCAAATGCAACCATTGCACTTGAAATCGTTGCGGTATGAAAATCTAAAGCTCTGTCTTTTTGAAAAAACGCAACCGCCCAAGTCATGGCAAAAATTGTTGTAGGAGCAAACAATAATCCCGAAACAATACCGCACAACCACGATTGCGGATTACTGAAAACAATTTTATAGGGAGTTAATATACCTTGTTTCTTTTGGATAGGTTCTGTGTTTTCTTCCGTTCTATTTGCGGGAGTGATGAACCAAAGTCCAAAAGCAACTATAAGGGTGAAAATTCCAATAGAGAGCCAAAACGTTGTAATATCCATTCCTTTTTCGATCAAAGGACCTACAACAAATTGTCCCGCTGAGCCTCCAAGCATTCCAAAACATTGGGTGAATCCTATTGCGGTTGCTAATGATTTTGCCGAAAACCCTTTACTGGCAAGATAAACCAACCCGGAAATGCAAAAGCACATCCTGCGCCTTGAAATAATCGTCCAGTTAAGCCGCTAAACTGACTGGAAATCATAAACAATAAACATCCAATTCCTAAAATAAGAGCTCCGGCAAAAAGGGAATATTTTGCCCCAAAACGATCGAGTGCAATTCCTGCAATCAAACTGCAAGTTGAATAAGTGTAATAATATGTCCCGATAATTGACACTAATCCAATTTCGTTTACCGAAAAACTATTTGAAAGTTCCGGAAGCATGACTGCCGGTGCGGAACGAATTACGTAATCTAAAAAATAGAAAACCAAACCAAATACCCATGCAATAATGTAATATTTAGTATATGATTTATGAGTATTGATATCCATCAGATGTATTTTAATTTATTTGAGCTGTATCTAAATCAACACGAATTTCACGAATTGTCACGAATTAGTTTGTGTAATTGATTTCACAAACTAACTTAACCGTTAAGATTCGTGACAATTCGTGAAATTCGTGTTTAGTATTTGTTTTTAAATACCTTCTTTTAAGTGTTTGTAGTTCGATTTAATAGTATCTAAAACTTCCTCCATTTTACCTCCAAGCATTAATCTTGTCATGGATTTTGCCATACCTACAACTTGTTCCCATTCTACTTTTGGAGGCATTGCGAGCGCATTTGGATTCGTGAAGACATTTAGTAAAACCGGACCATTATGTCTAAATGCATTTTCAATTGCTATTTCGACTTCTTCGGGTTTATGCACATTTACTCCCTGAAAACCCATTGCCTGAGCCACTAAACCAAAGTCAGGATTCACCATATCAGTTTCATTATCGGGTAAACCGCCAACTTCCATTTCAAGTTTGACCATTCCTAAAGCGCGATTATTGAAAACAATAATTTTAATTGGAATATTATATTGTTTAATCGTCGCTAAATCCCCTAATAACATTGATAATC
>NZ_JAYSPC010000032.1:0-36087 GCF_043722275.1 Flavobacterium sp.
CTTCTTTTTGACTGGATAAAGAATTCTCAGCTTCCATAACATAATTGATTTTTTTGCCCTTAGAATCAATTGCTTTCTCGATTCTTTTTTCAGTAGTTGAGCTTCTTTTTTGCGAAAGTTGATTGGCTAACATTTTTAAGGAAACATCATCGGCTTTGATTACTCTAAAATCAAGAAAGTCAATTTGTTTCGCAATAGTTTTAATAATCGTATCAAGCTGCTTGTTAGGAACGCGAATAGTGATGTTATTTTCTACGGTATATTTTGTAGTTTCCAGCGTACTGTCCTGACTAATTTTAGCTTTAATCTGGTCGTGAATGTTGCTTTGTAAATTGGTGTAGGTTACAAATCCTCCAAATTTTTGAGTAGCATTTTCAATTGCATAAGTAGACTTGACGACATTTTTGACTTTAAATTTAATATCCGCAGTTCGAATGAATTTTTGTTTGCTGTCTTTTCTTTCTACCGTCGCCGTTGAGGAAACCCCAGTGCTGTCTGTTACGGCATTTAAAGCCTCGTCTTGTGCAGATGTTGAGTCTGCTTTTTTACAAGAAAATAGTAATGCAATGATTACCAAAGATGTTGCGCCTAATTTTGCAATTGTTTTCATAAAATTTTAAAAATTTGATTAATAAATAAAGTTTTGATTCTGATTTTGTGTCTTTTTTTGTTAAAAAAAGTTTTTAATAATCAGTGTTATTTCGATATACTAAAAAGTGTGCCAATAATTTTTGCTATTCTTTTATCGAAGGATTTTTTTTGTCGTAATTTTGAAATCTAAAAATTATACTTTTTTGAGAGTTTCCATTCATAAACATATTTCAAATCCGGAGCATTTTAAACAACAACTTTTAAACTGGTCGCAACAATTTCGCGAAGTCGTTTTTTTGGATAGTAATTCCTATCCGCAAGAATATTCCAGTTTTGATTGCTTGTTAGCTGTGGACGCTTTTACATCTCTAAAAACCGATTCCCATAATGCTTTTGAGGATTTAAAACAATATCAGCAAACCACAAAAGACTGGCTTTTTGGTTATCTTTCATTTGATTTAAAAAATGATGTCGAAGAACTTAACTCATCTAATTTTGATGGTTTGGATTTTCCGGATTTATTTTTCTTTCAGCCAAAAAAAATCTTTTTATTGAGAGAAAACCAACTTGAAATTCAATATTTATTCCTTTGTGATGATGAGGTTGAAGATGATTTTGAGGAGATTGTACAAATTGAAAATGATTCATTTGAAACATTAAATAATGTCGAAGTGCAACAACGTATTTCCAAAGATTTATATGTTGAAAAAGTAACTAAAATGCTGGAACATATCCATAAAGGCGATATGTATGAAGCTAATTTTTGCATGGAATTTTTTGCAGAAAATGCGATTATAAATCCGTTAGAAAAATTTCAGAAACTAAATAAAATTTCGAAAGCACCGTTTTCAGTTTTCTTTAAAAATCATAAACATTTTTTGCTTTCGGCTTCTCCCGAAAGATATTTAAAAAGAGTAGGAGAGATTTTGATTTCTCAGCCCATAAAAGGAACTTCAAAACGATTTTCAGATCCTGTAGAAGATGAAAAATCAAAGCAATTTCTCGAATCAGATTCCAAAGAAAGAGCCGAAAATATCATGATAACAGATTTAGTTCGTAATGATTTATCGCACACCGCACAAAAAGGTTCGGTTGACGTTGTCGAACTTTGTAAAATCTATTCGTTTTTGCAGGTTCATCAAATGATTTCGACGATAACTTCAAAATTAGATACTCAATATTCCCCAATCGATGTTTTAAAAACAACTTTCCCAATGGGAAGTATGACGGGCGCTCCAAAAATTTCGGTCATGAAAATCATCGAAAATCTCGAAGAAACCAAACGTGGTTTATACAGCGGATCAATTGGTTATTTTACTCCCGAAGGTGATTTTGATTTCAATGTCGTCATCCGAAGTATTTTGTACAATCAGGAAAATAAATACGTTTCATTTTCAGTAGGAAGTGCCATTACAGCACAATCAATTCCAGAAAACGAATACGAAGAATGTTTATTGAAAGCTAAGGCAATGCATGAAGTGTTGCAATAAGTTTTTAAAAAAAGTTAGCCACGAATTTCACGAATTAGCACGAATTTTTTTTGCAATTTGTAGAAAAAAAATATAGCCACAGATTAAAATGATTAAAATGATTTTGTTTCGCGCAGATTTAAAAAAATTTAAGCAGATCCCGCAAAAATTTAATAAAATCTAACTGAATCTGCTTAAATCTTTTTTAAATCTGCGTGAAATTCATATAAAAATCTGTGCTAATCTTTTTAATCTGTGGCAAAAAAAAACCTGCTCAATCTCCAGAATCTGCGAGAAAATAATTCGCACTAATTTGTGAAATTCATGGCAAAAAAAATAAATCTGTAGCAAAAAAAGACACGCTTAACATTTCATTTAAAAATAGATCGAATTTAATTTTTTACATTTATCAAATGTTTTCAAAATTTCAAAATCACATCGTTTCAAGGTTTCCATTTTTGGAAGAAAAAAAACTATTTCTGGCCGTAAGCGGAGGATTGGACAGCATGGTTTTATTACATTTAATAAACCAATTTCCCTATGAAATTGCCGTTTTGCATTGCAATTTTCAGCTTCGGGGATTAGAAAGTTTTGGCGATCAAAGTTTTATTCAGGATTATTGCGATCTACATAATATTCCCATTTATACAACACAATTTGATACTGAAGCATTCGCAAAAGATTATAAATTATCTACGCAAGTTGCAGCACGTGAATTGCGTTACAGTTGGTTTTATGAACTTCTAGAAAAGGAAAATTTCGATTATATCTTAACCGCACATCATGCCGATGATAATCTGGAAACCTTTATAATCAATTTAACGCGAGGAACTGGTCTGGAAGGATTAACCGGAATTCCGGAACAAAATGATAAAATTATTCGTCCGCTTTTGCCTTTTTCGAGAGATGAAATTCAGAAATATGCTGAGGATAATAGTATCGAATGGCGCGAAGACAGCAGTAATGCATCCAATAAATACCTTCGAAATAAAATTCGTCATGATTTAGTTCCGATGCTGAAAGAAGTCAATCCAAATTTTTTGAATGCCTTTCAAAAGACACAATCTTATTTGCAGGAATCGCAGGAAATGGTTGAAGATGCTTCGATTATGATTTATCAGCAAGTTGCAAAAGACGAAGGCGATGATATTCATTTCGATTTAAATCAGCTTAAAAAATTGCCCAATTATAAATCATATTTGTACCAATGGCTGAATGAATTTGGCTTTCTGGCGTGGAATGATATTTATGATTTAGTTGACGGTCAATCAGGAAAACAAGTACTTTCGGCAGAATTTCGAATATTAAAAAATAGAGATACATTGATTTTAAGTCCGCTTTCTGATATAGAAGAAAAGGAAGAATTTGAAATTAATGAAAACGATACAGACGTTAATTTTCCCTTAAATTTAAAGCTTTGTCAAGTAGACGACATTACAATAGATTCAAATAAAGCTATCTTTGTGGACGCTGAAAAAATCCAATTTCCGTTAATATTACGTAAATGGAATGAGGGAGATGTTTTTCATCCTTTTGGAATGAACGGAAAATCAAAAAAAGTCAGTAAACTTTTTAAAGATGAGAAGTTATCGCTGATTGAAAAGGAGAAAACATGGATTTTGTGTTCAGATAATCAAATTGTATGGGTTATAGGAATCCGACAAGATGAACGTTTTAAAATAGAAAATAACACAAATAAAATACTTAAAATAGAATTACAATAATGAACTTTAATCAATACCATCAAACGATAATGTCGAAAAGTATCTGGAATAAAACCATTGTGTTTTTGCTGTTTTTCTTATTTGCTTTTGCAAAAGGAAATGCTCAAATCCTGGAGCCGGTAAAATGGACTTCTAAAATTGAAAAGAAATCAGGAAATAATGCAGTTTTAATTTTTGATGGAACCATTGAAAAAGACTGGCATATGTATTCGCAATTCACACCGGACGGCGGACCACTTGCGCTGGAAATTGTTTTTAAAAACCAAAAAGGAAATTATACTTTAGCGGGAAAAGCTAAAGAAGGAAAAACCAGAACGGCTTTTAATGATATTTTTGGTGTAAATGAAACTTTCTTTGAAGGTAAAGCGCATATCGAGCAGGAAATCACCATTATTAATCCGAATTTAAAAACGGTTGATGTTGATTTTGATTTTCAGGTTTGTAAAGAAGTTTGTATCAATTCAAGTAAAAAATTCTCGATCTCCGTTCCGTCGACATTTAAAATGGATGCGGTTCCAAGTATAACAGCAGCTACAAAAGATGAAACTAAAGTAGTTGGTTTAGCGGTTGATACGACTTTAAAAGCAGTTGTTTCTGAAGTTGCTCCGGTAATTAAAACTGACAACGCTTTGGCTGCGGAAAAAGAAGATATTCCAGCGCCGGCACCAACCAGAAGTTTATGGTCAATCTTTTTCATTGCTTTTATCTCAGGATTTGCAGCATTATTAACGCCTTGTGTTTTTCCAATGATCCCAATGACGGTAAGTTTTTTTACAAAACAAAGTAAAAGCAGGGCAAAAGGAATCAGAAATGCAATTTTTTATGGACTTTCGATTATTGCTATTTATGTTATTTTAGGATTAATTGTAACTAAAATATTTGGTGCAGATGCTTTAAATGCGTTGTCTACAGATGTTTGGTTTAACTTAATCTTCTTTATTATATTAATAATTTTTGCTACTTCGTTTTTGGGAGCTTTTGAAATTATGCTTCCAAATTCATGGGGAAATAAAGTAGATCAACAAGCTGACAGAGGCGGAATAATTGGAATATTATTTATGGCTTTGGCTCTAGCAATTGTTTCATTTTCATGTACAGGACCAATTGTAGGAACTTTATTAGTTGAAGCGGCTTCAAACGGAGGAATCGCTCCGGTTATTGGAATGTTAGGATTTTCGTTAGCATTAGCTTTACCATTTATGTTATTTGCAATGTTCCCGGGCTGGTTAAATTCATTACCAAAATCTGGCGGATGGCTGAATACCGTAAAAGTAGTTTTAGGATTTTTAGAATTGGCTTTAGCATTTAAATTTTTATCAAATGCCGATTTAGTTTTACAATTACATTTATTAGAAAGAGAAGTTTTTATCGCAATCTGGATTGCTATTTTTGCAGCTTTGACTTTATATTTATTCGGAAAAATATCTTTGCCACACGATAGTCCGTTAAATCATATTTCTGTAGGCAGATTGTATCTAGGATTACTTACACTTGTGTTTACAGTTTATTTAATTCCGGGACTTTGGGGAGCGCCATTAAAATTAATCAGTGCTTTTCCGCCACCACCACAATATAGCGAAAGCCCGTTTGGGGTAGGAGGTTCTGCTAATTCCGGAGTTAGTGGTGAATCTATAAAAGGTTTGCCTGACGGAGCAGAATTAGGACCGCATGGTATTATGGTTTTTCATGATTATGAAGATGGACTAGCGTATGCAAAATCAATCAATAAACCTATTATGCTTGATTTTACAGGTTATGCTTGTGTAAATTGCAGAAAAATGGAAAACAATGTTTGGTCAGAACCAACGATTTTACCGATCTTAAAAAATGATGTTGTTTTGATTTCTCTTTATGTAGATGATAAACGCGAATTGCCAAAAGAACAACAATTTGTAACAAAATCCGGTGATAAAATCATAACTGTTGGCGATAAATGGACTGATTTTATGATCTCAAAATATAAAACAAATACGCAACCTTTATACATTATAACTGATTTAGAAGGCAAGAATTTGAACAGTTCAAAACCAACAATTAGTTACGTAAACGCAGATGAATATTTGCATTGGCTAAAAGAAGGAATTGGGAATTTTAAATAGAGCTTTTTTAGATTTTAGAAGCAAGAGGCAAGATTTTTAGATACAAGATTTTAGAATAAAGAGAATAGATTATAGAATATATAATTGAAACTTAAGGTTTAAATTAATTCAAAGCAAAAAAGCACTCTGGTATAAACTTAGAGTGCTTTTTTTATTTAGTTAGATCCGTATAACCTACATCCAGAAAAATCTTGCTTCTATTTTCTTGCGTCTATTTTCTATAATCTATATTCTTTCTTCTATTTTCTAAAATCTATATCAAGCAAAAAAGCACTCTAAGTCAAACTCAGAGCGCTTTTTATTGGTTATTATATTGGTTTTGGTATTTGTCTTATAAAAATTCTCCGTGTTGAGAAATATCTAATCCTAGTTCTTCTTTTTCTTCAGTAACTCTTAGCGGTGTAATTTTATTTACAACATAAAATAAAATATAAGAACCTACAAAAGCGAAGATAGAAACAGCAACTAAAGCAATTAATTGGTTGATGAATAATGTTGGAGTTCCGAAAATCAAACCTTGATTATCTCCAACAGCAGGGTTAATAGCTTTTGAAGCAAAAACACCAGTTAACAACATTCCTACCATACCACCAACACCGTGACAGGCAAAAACATCTAAAGCATCATCAATTTTTCCTTTAGGAAATTTACTCACTACAAGGTTACTTACAATTGCAGCAAAAGCCCCGATGAAAATGGCGTGAGGAATACTTACGAAACCAGCAGCTGGAGTAATAGCAACAAGACCTACAACGGCTCCAATACAAGCTCCAAGCGCAGATAATTTGTGTCCGATGATTTTATCAAGGAAAACCCAAGCCATAGCAGCGGCAGCGGCAGCAACAGTTGTAGTTCCTAAAGCCTGAACGGCTAATCCGTTTGATCCAAGTGCAGAACCTGCGTTGAAACCAAACCATCCAAACCATAATAAACCTGTACCTAATAATACATAAGTGATTCTGGCAGGATTAACTTTTTGAATTTTTCTTTTTCCTAAGAAGATCGCTCCGGCCAATGCAGCCCAACCAGCACTCATATGCACGACAGTTCCACCAGCAAAATCTAATACTCCCATTTTAAAGAAAACTCCATCAGGATGCCACGTCATGTGCGCCAATGGTGCGTATATAAATATAATGAATAAAACCATGAATAATAAATATGCCCAGAAACGTACACGTTCTGCAAATGCACCCGTAATTAATGCAGGCGTAATAATGGCAAATTTTGCTTGAAACAATGCAAATAACATAAACGGAATAGTTGGGGCAAGACTCCAGGCAGTATTTGTACCAACGCCTTGAAAGAATAAATTAGGAAGCGGATTACCAATGAATCCTCCAATTGTAGGTCCAAAAGCCAATCCAAATGCAACAACAACCCATAAAATAGTAACAATTACCATTGCCATAAAACTTTGAAGCATAGTACTAATAACGTTTTTCTTACCTACCATTCCTCCGTAGAAAAATCCTAATCCTGGCGTCATAAGCAATACAAAAGCAGTTGCAACGATCATCCAAGCTGTATCTCCTGTATCAAACTTTACAGCTTCTGCCGGAATCGGGTTATCTGTGAGGATAAAGTTAGAGATAAAGGTTAGTACCAAAATAGTGATAAGAATCACACTTAAAATAATTTTTCGCATAGTTAGTTAGTTTTAAATTTTTTATAAAAGTATAAAATGAAACGACAACCCTATAAAAAATAGAGTCAGATGTTTAATTTTTGTTAATTTTAGAATTTAACCCCCTATATTTTGCGTGTATTTGTTAAAATCAACTTAAAATTTGGAATTTATTAATCGAAAAGTTGAAAAATGGCTCGTTTAAACCTCATGTTAACAGAAAATCAGGATAATAATGCTTGTTTTAAGAGTAATTGTGTCTGAATTATTAAAAAAGTAAACAAAACGGTTCGGATGTAAAATAAAAAAGGCATCAGATGAAAATTTCAAATGATGCCTTTTTATATAAAAGAGTTTTAACTATTTCTGATTGAATTTTGCTTTGAATTTATCATTCAGTTTCGTTTGGAAAGTTTCTAAATTAATTGTTCTTCCCTGAATAAAAGCAGATGTTAATTTGTTTGTTCTCATATCTAAAGCATCACCTTCAGAGATAAATAATGTTGCATCTTTGCCGGTTTCTAATGAACCGCAAGTCGCATCAATACCCAATAATTTTGCTGTATTTAAAGTGATAAGTTCTAAAGCTTTTTCTTTATCTAAACCAAAAGCAGCACAAGTTCCCGCTAAAAACGGAAGATTTCTAACGCTCATACGTTCATGATCTCCGCTATTTTCAAGACCTACAATAATACCTTTATCAGTAAGTATTTTTGCCATTTTATAAGGTAAATTTACATCTTCGTCATCACTTGTTGGCATATCGTGAATACGTCTTAATAAAACTCCAACATTATACTTTTGCAAAACATCAGCTGATTTATACGCTTCAAATCCACCTACAATAACAATTTTTTTGATCTGATTATCTACAGCAAGTTGTATAGCGTCAACAATTTGTTTTTCTTCATCTGCGTGGATATAAAGCGTTTGAGTTCCGTCAAAAAGACCTTTTGTAGCTTCAAGAACCACGTTTCTGTCTTTTGAAGCCGCTTGATTATACGCTTTTGAGTTTATTAAAAAAGCACTTATTTCCTCAACTTGTTTAGGATAATCTTTGTTTGCTTCAATAATTCCCGGTTCAAACCAAGATCCTGATTTTTTAAAATTCGATGGAAAATTAAGATGAATTCCGTCGTTTTCTTTTAAAATAGCATCTTTCCAGCTCCATGCATCTAATTGTACAACAGATGATGTTCCTGAAATTGTACCTCCGCGAGGCGTTATCTGAGCGATCAAAATACCATTTGGACGAACAGTTTCTACCACTTTCGATTCAGAATTATAAGCAATAATACTTCTTACATTTGGATTAAAACTTCCAATTTCTTCCTGATCGTCAGATGATTTTACGGCATCAATTTCTACTAAACCTAACGTTGCATTAGGAACAATAAATCCCGGATAAACGTGTTTTCCGGTCGCATCAATCGTTGTGTCAAAAGCACCGGCAGCAAGTCTAATTGTTGTTGCATCGGCTACGAGCGTAATTTTTCCGTCCTTAAAACCAATCGCACTGTTTTGAATAACGGTTCCGTTACCTAAATGTGCAGTAGCATTTAAAATCAAAACCGATTTAGTTTGTTTTGGTGCCGGTATTTGTTGCGCTTTTATTTGTATTGAAGTACAAACTGCGAGCAACATTATATATATGTGTTTATTTATCATGTTATCTGTTTTTATCTTTACGAATTTTCTAAAGCGATTATTATTGTTCCAAAGTATCACAGTGATATTCCTTTTTCTCTTTTCTGGTTGGCTGTTGTGTTCCTGCTCCTTTATTTTTTTCCTGTAGCATTTGTCCAATCAGCAAGCTTCTTTCTTTAGTGATTGCCAATTGTTTTTCAGCATCTTTTTCGATATCAAAATAAACAACACCTTCAATAATTGTTTTTTCGGCTTTAGCATAAATAGATAAAGGATTATCGCTCCATAGAACAACATCAGCATCTTTACCCACTTTTAGACTTCCTACTTTATCATCAATGTGTAATAATTTTGCAGGATTCAGGGTCACGAACTTCCATGCATCTTCTTCGGAAATATTTCCGTATTTCACCGCTTTTGCAGCTTCCTGATTCAATCTTCTTGACATTTCGGCATCATCAGAGTTATAAGCCACAACCAAACCTGCGTTATGCATAATTGGTCCGTTAAACGGAATTGCATCATTTACTTCAAACTTATAAGCCCACCAGTCAGAGAAAGTCGAAGCTCCAACGCCGTGTTCTTTCATTTTATCAGCAACCTTGTAACCTTCAAGAATATGAGTGAAAGTATTTACTCTGAAATTGAATTTTTCAGTAACATTCATCAACATTAAAATCTCAGATTCTACATAAGAGTGACAGGTAATAAAACGCTCTTTATTGATAATTTCTGCAATAGTCTGTAACTCTAAATCAACTCTTGGCGCTTTTCCTTTTTTAGAACCGGCGTTAAATTTTTTCCAGTTTTCGTCATATTCTTTTGCACGTTGAAAATAATCAGTAAAAACTTGTTCAACACCCATTCTGGTTTGCGGGAAACGAGTAGGATTATCAATTCCCCAATTCGCTTGTTTTACATTTTCTCCCAAAGCAAATTTGATAAACTTAGGTTGGTTTTTGTACAACATTTCATCCGGAGACGAACCCCATTTCCATTTTACAATCGCAGAACGACCACCAATAGGGTTTGCAGATCCGTGTAATAGTTGAGAAATTGTAACTCCGCCGGCTAAATCCCTGTAAATATTAATGTCTTCAGAGTTTACAACATCCTGAATTGTAACTTCGGCAGTGGAGTTATGTCCGCTTTCGTTTACACCTTTAGAAATAGCAATATGCGAATGTTCATCGATGATTCCGCTAGTGATATGTTTGCCTTTTGCATCAATAACAGTTGCCGAAGCATCAGCTAAGTTTTTACCAACAGCGGCTATTTTTCCGTTTTTAATCAAAACATCAGTTTCAGTCAAAACACCTTCTTTTTCATTGGTCCAAACCGTAGCATTTTTAAACAATAAAGTTTGCGCCGTCAGTTTTTTAGAATCACCAAAAGCAACGTTAGGAAAAGTTGTTGGGACAATTGGATTTGGTTTTTCTACTTTAGTTGTATCTTTAACCGCAATAAATGTACTGGTTTTTACAGCGTTCCAAACTAATTCGTCACCGTTTGATAATACTGCTTTTCCGGATAAACTCTCAGGTTTTTCAACAAATCCTGTTAAACGCGAATAATTAGATTTAATAGTATCTGCAGGTTTGATTAAAAGCGAAATCCAGTTTTTAGAAAAAGCAAAAGTGGTTTTCAACTTTTTTGCATCAGCCGTAGTAACTTCTGATTTTGGAGCATCGGCAGTTCCGTCAATTTTCCATTTATAGGTATCTTTTCCAACCGTTAAATCATAGTTTCCACGAATATCTTTTCCATTAATATCATTCACGATATATTTAGTTCCCTGAACCCAGTTTTCGTATAAAACCGTTTTCTCGTCAAATATTTCGCCTGAAGTAATAACGAAATTCGCATAACTTCCGGTTTTTAAACTTCCCACTTCATTGCTTTTTCCAAGAATAGCAGCAGGAATTGTCGTTAAAGCCTCTAACGCTTTAGTTTTATCGAAGCCTAATTTTATCGCTTTCAATAAATTAGGTCTAAAATCTTCAGTCTTTTTTAATTTGTCAGTTGTCAAAGCAAAAACAATTCCGTTGTCCGAAAGCACTTTTAGGTTTGTAGGAGCCTGATTCCAGAAACGCATATCAGCCAATTCGATTTGATTGGACAAATAAGGGTTTGAAACATCATAAGCTTCAGGGAAACTTATCGGAATAATATATTTAGCGTTTGTGCCTTTGATTTCTTCGATTCTTTCAAACTCATTTCCGCTTCCTTTCAGAATATAGTTTAAACCAAATTCTTTAGCAATTTTAGACGCTCTTAAACTATTTAATTTGTCTTCGGAAGCAAAAATCTGAACTAATTTTTCATTTTCTGCCAAAGCTTCTAACGACAAATCCTTAGTTTCAGAATTTCCTTTTTTGTACCAATCCAGGTCTAAATACATCTGACGTAGTAAAGCCATCATACCCATTAAAGAGCTTGGATAAGCCTGATTTGTTAAAGCACTTTTTGTGAACGCAAAGTGGTTTGTAACTTTATTAGCAATGATTTGTTTGCTGTTTTCTGTATTATTCAAGGCAACTAAAATTCCGGTTCCCTGAGCAACTCCGTCAGGAATATGCGTTCCAACAACACCAAAACCTGCTTTTAATAATTCTTCGGCTTTAGGCTGATCATATTTAAAAGATTCAAAAGTGTTTACTTCAGATCGAATACTTTCGTTCCAGTAATAACCCACTCTTTTTGTGTCGTATAATGGGTTACGATCGCGTCCGCGAGGCAAATTACTTTTTGGTTTTTCAACTCCAAAACTTGTGTAAATATCAATAAATGAAGGATATATTGTTTTACCTGCAAGATCAATGGCAATGCTGTTTTTAGGAATTGTAATAGTATTTCCAACCGCAATAACTTTACCATCCTGGATTAGTAAAGTTCCTTTATCGATTTTTTGAGTTGGGGTAACATAAATTGTGGCATTTGTAAAAACAGTGTAGTTTTTGCTTTTATTTTGCACACTTTCATTAATAGGAAAGTATTCCTGAGCGTACGTTTTTGTTAAAAATACACTCAAAAATAGTAGGAGTAGGGCTTTTTTCATAGTTTATTTGCAATTTTGTTGCTAAAAATATGAAATATATGTTATCTAAAATTTATTTAGTAAAATGTTTTTTCTTTATTTAGACAAAATTTTAATTAAACCCTTGATAAATAGTACTTACAGAATATGACGAAAAATACCAATAGAATAAAATGGGGAATTATTGGCTTAGGAAATATTGCAAATCAATTTGCTGCTGACTTATTGCTCTTGGAAGATGCGGAACTTTTTGCAGTTGCTTCAAGAGACAATAATAAGGCAATTGAATTTGGTAAAAAGTATAATTGCCAAAAAACATATGATTCATATGATGCATTATTTAATGACGATCAGGTTGATATTATTTACATTGCAACACCACATGATTCTCACGCCGAATTATCTATAAAAGCATTAGAAAATGGCAAACATGTTTTATGCGAAAAACCACTTGCATTGTCCTATAAAGATGCTGTCAGAATGATTAAAGCTTCAAAAAAGAATAATAAATTTTTTATGGAAGCTTTCTGGACGCGTTTTATTCCATCGTTTCAGGAAGTTTTTTCTAAAGTAAATCAGGGAATTATTGGTGATATAAAATATGTAAAAGCCGATTTTGCTTTTTATGCAAATGAATCAGAAGGAGGAAGGCTTTTTGATAAAAAACTTGGCGGAGGATCTTTATTTGATATCGGCGTTTATCCATTATTTCTGTCCTATATAATACTCGGAATTCCGAAAGAAATAATCGCAAAATCAATTTATCATAATAACGGAATCGATCTTCAGACATCCATGATTTTGCAATATGAAAATGCACAGGCAGTTTTGCATTCTTCAATAGTTTCTGAATCTGATATGAAAGCAACAATAAGCGGAACAAAAGGACATATTCAGCTTAATTCTCCGTGGTATATTGCCGATGGATATTCTGTTTCTATCGAAAATCAGGAAACTCAATTTAGTTTACCACATCTGGGAAAAGGATATACACATGAAGCAATTGAATGTCAAAATTGCATCAGAAATAATCAAATAGAAAGTCAGCTTTGGTCACACCAAAATAGTCTGGATTTGAGTAAAATTGTGGAGGATATAAAAAATCAAATCGGATTAAGTTTTTCTTAATCCGATTTAGAAATAAACATTGTAATTAATTAAGTAATTCAGCTATTTCATTCTGGTTCGTTAAAATCGCAAGAGAAAGCGCAGTATGTCCTTCTGCCGAAATTGATTTATCGGCATCATTTTCCAACAAAATTTTTACAACATCAATATGACCCATTTCGCAAGCTCGATGTAATGCCGTAAATCCTCTGTGATCTTGTAAATTTATTAAGCCACCGGATTTTATAAGTAAATTTAATTTCTCAATTTTATTAGATTGTACCGCATTCATTATAGGTGTTGCACCTTGATGTGTTCGTGCATTTGGGTCAGCTCCCAATTCAAGTAATTTTGCCATAGATTCGATACTTTCTGCTGCCATTGACCAATGTAAAGGCGCTAGTCCGTCTCCGGCTAAAGCATTTAAATTTACCCCTTTTTTAAATTGTTCTTCAATTTCTTGTAAATCTCCCTGAGCAACTGCAATATGAAGCAATGAATGTGATCGCAAAGGCGAATTTGCAACGGGTAAAAATTGATCATCAAATACACCTAATTGAGCCATATTTCCATAAGTTGAAAATGCCCAATAACTGGCACCTTTTGTATCATTTTCAAATTCAAAAGGTAAAAGAGCAGGAACTATTTCCTCAATCGAATGGCTGATTAAAATAAAGTTAAGAATTGCTTTTGTAAATTCCGGACTTTCATCTTCTGTAAATTCTCCCGTAATTGTTTCTACTATAAGTTCATTTTCTTTTTGAGTGGTTTTTGCAATTACTAAAACTTCCCGTAACCAACTGCGAACAAAAATCAGAAATTCTCCATCAAAATAAACAGCCCATTTATGCTCCATTGTATTGGGCGTAAATAAAACTCCCGGATAAAGAATTTTATCGGTTTTAAATGAAATATTTGCAGCGATCGTTTTTTCATTTACTGGTCTTTCTCCTAAGAAAGAAGTACCATTTTCACTACCATAAGAAATTGCATTTACAGCCATTATTTGATTTTGAGAAGTAGAAATCATTGTAAGTGTAAAAGGGCGTAAATCTAAAATCCTGCGTCCCCACGGATTTTCGGCTGCTTCAATCCATGATAATTTTATTTCATCAGATATTATTTCCTCTTCTTTTTCTTCTTTCTGTTTTGCGTATTGTTCAACTTTCTGCTCAATTTTTTGTTCAACTATCTGTTCAACTTTATTTTTTCCGAAAAGATTTCTTAAAAATGACATTTTTTTTGGGTGTTGGTTTTTATAAAGGCGTATGTTTAAAAAACTAATATAGCAATTAAATTGTAATGAGCATTGTGTAAAATTTATATTAAATTATTTTTATCTGAAAATATCGCTTTTTAATAATGTAATAAAATATTTACAAAATAGACAGGTTTTACGTATTAATTAGATACTTTTACTTTTTTCAATAATGATCAGAATATGTTAGTAAAAGTTTACGGAAGTGCTGTTTTTGGAGTGGAAGCTACTACAATTACGGTAGAAGTTCATATGGATAAAGGGATTGGTTATCATTTAGTTGGATTGCCGGATAGTGCCATAAAAGAAAGCAGTTTTAGGATTGCTGCGGCTTTAAAAAACAACGGATTAAGTTTGCCCGGGAAAAGAATTACTATAAATATGGCGCCCGCCGACTTACGAAAAGAAGGTTCTGCGTACGATTTGCCTCTTGCAATGGGAATTTTAGTTGGTTCAGATCAAATAAAAGCGCCCAATATTGAGGATTATATTATTATGGGTGAACTTTCGCTTGACGGAAGTTTACAACCTATTCGTGGCGCATTACCCATTGCCATAAAAGCAAAAGAGGAAGGTTATAAAGGTTTTTTTCTTCCAATTCAAAACGTAAAAGAAGCCGCTATTGTTGCAGGATTAAATGTTTATGGCGTTGAAAATGTTCAGGATGTAATTAACTTTTTTGCCGGAAAAGGAAATCTTGAACCTACCATTATTGATACAAGAGCCGAGTTTTATAAAACATTGGATTTTCCCGAATTCGATTTCTCAGATGTTCGCGGGCAGGAAAGTATAAAACGTTGTATGGAAATCGCTGCTGCCGGAGGCCATAATATTATTTTAATAGGTCCGCCGGGAGCAGGAAAAACCATGCTTGCCAAACGTTTACCGAGTATTTTACCGCCAATGACTTTGCGAGAAGCATTAGAAACAACTAAAATTCATAGCGTTGCAGGAAAATTAAAAGAAGTAGGATTAATGAATCAGCGTCCGTTTCGTAGTCCACATCATACTATTTCGAATGTTGCGCTCGTTGGCGGAGGAAGTTATCCACAGCCGGGCGAAATTTCGATGGCGCATAATGGCGTTTTGTTTCTCGACGAATTGCCGGAATTTAAACGTGATGTTTTAGAAGTAATGCGTCAGCCGCTTGAAGATCGCGAAGTCACTATTTCGCGCGCAAAATTCACCGTGACTTATCCATCATCATTTATGCTCGTGGCAAGTATGAACCCAAGTCCGAGTGGTTTTTTTAATGATCCAAGTATGCCAAATACTTCTTCTCCGCACGAAATGCAGCGTTATTTAAGTAAGATTTCGGGACCTTTATTAGATCGAATTGATATTCATATTGAAGTTACGCCGGTTCCTTTTGAAAAACTATCAGACGATCGAAAGGCCGAAAGCAGTGTAGAAATTAGAAAACGAGTTACAGCAGCACGCGAAATTCAGACCGCACGATTTGAAGAAATGGAAAACATACATTACAACGCGCAAATGAGCAGTAAATTAATCAGGGAATATTGCGCGCTCGACGATCAGTCAAAAGAATTATTAAAAATGGCAATGGAACGATTGAATCTTTCGGCGCGAGCTTATGACAGAATCCTAAAAGTAGCCAGAACAATTGCCGATTTAGACGCTGCGCCAACAGTAATTTCGCAACATATCGCCGAAGCTATTCAGTACCGAAGTTTAGATCGCGACGGCTGGTTGGGGTAAAATTTTAGATTTTAGATTGAAGATTTGCTCAGTATTGTCATTCCGAGGAACGAGGAATCTCATTTGCTGAGTCGACAAAGATTGTCGATTTTACAAAGTGCCCCCAATTTTGTCATTCCGAGGAACGAGGAATCTCCGCAAGTAACTCTACAAAGTTTGGAATTTCACAAAGTGACCCCAATCTTCATTCCGATTTCTATAAAAAAAACAAATCTTTTTTATAAGGATTTGGTTTTATTTCTCGCAGATTTTGCAGATTGAGTAGATTTTTATTTTGAAAGACTGTCATTCCGGGGAACGAGGAATCTCATTTGCTGAGTCGACAAAGATTGTCGATTATTGGCGCGGAGCTACTTGATGAGATTGCTTCGCCAGTTCGCTGTCGCTCGTGTCCTCGTTCCTCGGATGGCAAACCTAGTGAAGTTTACTGATTTTTTGAAATATTCCAAAGGCTTATTTTTCTTCTTGTCACAAAACCTAGCTTTTCATATAAGCCAATTGCGCCAATATTACTTTCGACTACGTGCAAATAAGGCGTTTTGTTCTGACTAAAAATAGTATTGACACAATGTGTAATTAATTGTTTGGCGTAACCTTTTCCCGTATGATCCGGATGAGTTACAATAGCGCTGACTTCGGTAAAGTTGTTCATTTTCATGCGTTCACCAGTAATTGCAACTAATTGATTGTCTTTAAAAATACCATAATAATCACCTAATAAAGGAGTTTTAGTTTTAAAATATCCTGGCTGAACTAAATTTACCAAATCACATAATTCAGTATTATGTTCTTCAGTAAGTTTAGTAATTTCAGTAGTTATAGGTTGGTCAATTTTATCGTAAATAATCATTTGAAGACAAACCAATTCCTTTACAATTTTTAGCGAATCAGGTATTTCAGGTTTTTCTCCAATGATGAAAAAACTTTCAGCCAATGCAGCATATTCATTTATAGCAGTTATAGTACTTTCAGGTTTTAAAACTCCTCCAAAAGGGCAATAATCCGGATTGTAAAATTTGGTTCCGTTATAATCAATAGCAAATCCGGAATGAGTTTCTGACAAAGAATTCCAGGTTGGATTGTCTAGTTTATTTTCGTCTGCACTTTTCATAATGAGATAATTTGTATTTTGATAATCTTAAAATTCCTTATTTATTTTTTCTCTTGAATTGGATAAAAGAACTTAAAAGAATTTGAAGTCGCAGGATGCAAAATTGTGCCATGATTTTCCTGAGGTAAATAATCAAAATACACTTTTATATTTTTACTTTTTGTTGCTTTGATTTTTTCGGCTAATAAATTTGCGTCAACTTCCATTACTCTCGGAATTTCCGTAGGCGTAGGTCCTTCTTTACCAACAGCAATATAAATTTCGGTTTTTTGATTAAAATTTTCCTGAAAAATAGCACTATCCTGATTTAATATAGAGCCATTATTCCACCAAATACTTGGGCTCACAATCACATATTTATTAAAAAGAGTTGGTTTCTTTAATAGAATTTCGGTTTCTAATAATCCGCCTAAAGATTGTCCTATAATAGTTTTAGAATCATTTGTATGGTATTTTTTATCAATAAAAGGCTGTAATTCTTTTTCGATAAAAGCAATAAATTTATCCGAATGTCCTGAAGTTGCAAAACGTTTTTGATCCTTTTCGATAGTTGTAGGAAACGTAAAATCCCTTCTTCGATCCACCGTTGCAATTCCTACCACGATAGATTTAGGAACCTGATTGATCCATTCAAAACTATTAAATTGTACCAAACCCGCAATATGAATAAAATCTTCATTAGCTGATCCGTCTAATAAATAAATTACAGGATATTTAGTCGCATCTTCTTGTTTGTAACCTTCAGGAAGATAAATGTTCAGGATTCGGTTTTCTCCCAATTCGTTCGATTGCAATTCATCAATCACGCCTAATATAAAAGGTTTGCTTGTCTCTGTAATTTTTGATTTATTGGCTTGACCAAAAATTAAAGTTGAAGTAAATAATAAGAAAGCAAGGATGATAATTTTATTCATTTTGTGGTATTTATGAATCATGTAAAATATATAACACATAGAAACATAGATTTTAATTTATAATTAGAAAGTTAAACAGAAATACATTTTTTACACATAGTTATTATGCGAATCTATTTTAGGATATATTCTAATTTAAGTTTAGCCTA
Organism: Flavobacterium sp.; assembly: GCF_043722275.1. Lineage (GTDB taxonomy): Bacteria > Bacteroidota > Bacteroidia > Flavobacteriales > Flavobacteriaceae > Flavobacterium. The sequence goes on from NZ_JAYSPC010000032.1 coordinate 18,453, forward strand.
TTTTATGTAATTATGGATTATCTAATTTTGATTATGAGAAGTTATGCAGTATTCTAAATAGGCGATTATTTTTTCCTGAAGTCTTTTCTCTAAAAATTCGTTACTTCCTTTTAATGCATTCAGTATTTGAACAGCTTCTTTTTGGTATTCCTTAATTTTTTCTACGCCCCAAAGTTGTGGCGGCGTTTGTAAATTCGTTATTCGGTCGGCTAATTTTACAGCCCAGACTTCTTTTGATAATTGTTTGATTCGATTCAAACTATCGCTCATTCTGTTTTCTTTTTTAATTTCAGCATTTTTTGTCAATGCTAAAACTGCTTCGGCAATTTCCGGGCTAAATTCCTGAGAAAGTTCCTCAAATGTAGTTTTAGTATCTTCTAAAATATCATGAAGTAAAGCCACCTGAACAGCAAATTGAGTATTGAATTCTTTTGTATTTTGCGAAGCAACTAAAATTTCCATTGCTACATTGCTTAAATGCACAACGTAAGGTAAATTAGTTCCGGGAAGTACCTGATTGATATCTGCGTGTCTTTTTGCGGCGAATTTTATTGCTTTTTGATATAGCGTTTGTATGTCAGTCATAATATTTGTTCAGGAATTTTTAATTTTCGGCTTATAATAATCTTCAGATTACAGAAAATATTTTCTCTTATACGAAAATACAAAAAAAATCCCGCTTCGATTAAAACGGGATCCCATAGCTTAAAATAAAACAGATTATTTTCCTGAAGCAAATACTTCGTCTAAACCTTCCAGGGCAATTGTAAAACCTTCTTTGAAACCCATATCGATTATTTTTTCAAGATCTGATAAGTTTTCATGTTTAATGGCAATATCCACAATTGTCGAATTACCTTGTTCCGAAAAATTGATATCCCAATTAGAACGGGGGAAATCGTTACTTAAATTTCCTTCACGATCGCAAAATGCATCAAGATATTTAAAATTAGTTTTTGGCGTAATCGAAGTAAAATCGGCAATAGCCCAATGTTCTTCGCCTTGAGGTCCCACCATTGCGTAAAGTCTTTGACCACCTTGTTTAAATTCCATACTTTTTGTTTTGGATTTCCAGGGTGATGGCGCCCACCATTGATCCAGTATTTCCGCTTCTGTCCAAGCCGACCAAACGTTGGCGAGCGATGCGTTGAATTCACGTTTTACATTTACCGTGCTTGTTTCTTTGTCTACAGTAAAATTCATTAAAAGATTAGATTTCATTTTCTTTACATTTTTAGATTATTATTACCTGATTAGGTGGATTTAAAAGTTTTATTTTTGAGCTTCAAACAATTTATCCAAGCCTTGCATAGCAGTTGTAAAGCCATCTTTGAAACCCATTTCGATTACTTTTTCCAGTTCGGCTAAGCTATTGCGTTTAATTGCAATATCTACGATTGTTAAATCTCCATGTTCCGAGAAAGTTACATCCCAGTAAGAACTTCCTAAATTGGAAACTGGATTTGATTCAGAATCACAAAAAGTTGAGGTGTGTTTGAAGTTTGTTTTTGGAGAAATTGAAGTATATTCAAAAAAACTCCAGCCTTCCTGATTCTCGGGACCAACCATTGCATACAATCGTCGTCCGCCTTCTTTAAATTCCATACTTTTTGTTACAGATTTCCATGGAGCCGGTGCCCACCATTGATCCAGTATTTCAGCTTCTGTCCAAGCCGACCAAACATTGTCAAGCGATGCATTGAATTCACGTTTTACATTTACTGTATTATTTTCCTTGTCTACAGTAAAATTCATTAAAAGATTAGATTTCATTTTCTTTAGATTTTAGATTCATTAATACCTGATCGAGTTGGCTAAAACGGCTTTCCCAAATTTCCTTAAACTGTTCCAGCCATTTATCAACCTCTTTCATTTTGTCTATTTTGAGTTGATAATAAATTTCTCTTCCCACCTTTTTTTCGTCTAACAATTCACATTCATTAAGAATTTTAATGTGTTTTGAAACTGCTTGTCTTGTTGTATTAAATTGCTCGGCAATCGCATTTGGCGTTAAAGCATTAGTAGCAACTAAAACTAAAATCGCCCTGCGTGTTGGGTCAGCAATTGCCTGAAAAATATCTCGTTTCATTTGTGATTTATTTAAATGCGCAACTAATCAGTTGCAAATATACGTAACAAGTTAGTATTGAGCAATTTTTATGTAATATTTTTTATAAATGACAGATTTTACTAAAAAATTAAAGGCACACTATTGTGCGCCTTTAATTGTATAATTTAAGTTTAAATATCGTTTAGCCTCTAAATTTATTCCTGACAATAATATCTTTAAGTCTTGCTTTTAAATCCTCGCCGGTATCAAAAACCATTTGCTCATTGTTTGGGAAAGGTACGGCGCGTTTGTTAAAATACGTCATATAATTATCTTCGCAAGCACTTCTGTCGCCTTTGTAAGTCGAATAAATATTTTCGAAAATAAATTCGCTCGTTACCGGAAACGATTGCAGCAATTGGTTTGTTTTTACATCAATGTAATCCACTTTTGCAGTAACCTGACAAGATTTAAATTGCCTGAATTCATAAATATTTGCGCGAAGAGTTCTGTAATTATCCACTTTTATTTCCTTGCCCAAAGTATCTTTTACAGGTCTTCCACGGCTGTCTAAAAGTGTTTTTACACCATCTTTTACTTGTCTTTCTTTGATGAATTCCTTCTCTTTAATTTGTTCCGGAGAAATAATAATCTGTCTGAAATTGATAATCAGGCTATAATCGTACGTAACATTTTTTTGTCTTAAACTATGATAAACCGTCCATTTATCGTTTAATCCGTAGGTTTTAAAATCTAACAAATCATCCTGAAGCTGTTTCGGAATCACCATATTTGTTTCGTTTTTAGCATAAACATCCACAAAATCAGTTCCTTTAAACTGCGCATCGTCCATTAGTTTTTTTGTGTTTTTATAACCCGGATTTATACTTTCCAGATAGAAAAAATCATCATATGCTTTTCTGAAATCCAGTTTATTATTCGATTTTAAAAGTGCCGAAGCATTTTCATATAAATATTTTGACAGCGCATTTTTACTGCTCACAAGCTGATCTGAATAATTATCAAATGCAAACGAAGCATTTTTTCCCTGCTTCAATAAAGGCAACGGCAATAGCGGACGTATTTTTTCCTGACGATTATTAAGCTGCAAATAAGTATTATAAATACGTTCAGAGTTAGCAACGTTAGCTTCTTTTATCATCAAATCAAGATTGCGCAAATCCCTGTCTTTCGCTTTTGCAAAAGCCTCTTCCAGCAAATACACATAATCCTGTTTCCCTTTTGAGTCTTTTTTAGTTTTCAATGCTTCAACAGCGCGATCGATTGCTCCGTCATAATTTCCGTCGCTTAACAACGATTGTGTAGTTTTTACGCCACATGACGAAAAGGTTAATAATAATATAGAAACCAATAAAGTAATTTTTTGCATAGCTATTGCTTTTAAAGCTGTAAATATATCTGTTTTTTATATGAATTCAGATAACGTAAATTTAAATTTTTGGAGCAGCAATTTTTATTTTCAAAAGAACATTTGTCCCGCTTTCGCCTTAATCTCTCCATTTCATTGCGAGGATATCAGCTCTATCGGGGCTAGATTAGAAAATTTAGTTTTTTATTAGAAATTTTAGTAAAACGTATTAAGATCATTTATAAAAACAAATAATTGGCTTTATATTCATTAATAAAAAAATGAACGTAAAGCTAATGTCAAAGGAAATCGTAGAGGCGCACAGCAGTGCGTCTCAGGTATAAATTTTCTTGAAAGCAGCAAATTTTCGTACATTTTAAATTTTTGGGAATATTACATTTATAAATTTTTAAAATTAATAAATGAATGAATAATTTTACAATTTAGATTATTGTATCTTTATTTTGTGACAAATATTATCGTAATTATCTTATAGAAAATGAAAAAACAATTATTAATTATCGGTGGCGGATTTGCAGGTTTTTGGAGTGCTTTAAGTGCCGTTCGACAAAGTCAGGAATTAAAAAAAGAAGATGAATTAGAAGTTACCGTAGTAAATATCAATGAATATTTAACCATTCGTCCGCGATTATACGAGGTTTCTCTAGAAGGATTGAGAGTTGGACTGAATAAATATTTCAAACCATTAAACATCAAACTTATCATTGGTAAAGCCGAAATAATAAATCCTGAAAAAAACCTTGTAACAGTTGCAACGGAAAACGGATCAAGAATGTTGACTTATGATTACTTGATTTTATCATCAGGAAGTGTTTTAAAGGCGATAAACATTCCGGGAATTGAAAAAACTTTTAATGTAGATACTTTTAATGGCGCTAAAAAATTAGAAGATCATTTAAAACAATTAGCCAGAAAAAACTTTACCGGCGATGGCGCTACGACTTTTGTAATTGCAGGAAGCGGATTAACAGGACTTGAAGTGGCTACGGTAATCAAGGAAAAAGCAAATAAGATATTAGTTGATCATGCGCAAAAACCAATTGATTTTAAAGTTGTACTTATAGAAAAGGCACAAAAAGTAGGGAATTATTATTCAACCGAAGCACAGGATTATGTCATAGAAACATTAAACGCAAAAGATATAATGGTAATTACAGGAGTTACTTTAGACGGAGTTTCTTTAAAAGGCGCCAAGTTAAGTGACGGTCAATTTATAGCATCACAAACAGTTATTTCAACAGTTGGATTAGTTGCAAGTTCGCTTTCTTCGTTTTTTAAATGCGAAAAAGACAAACAAGGGCGTTTGCATGTCAACGAATATCTTCAACTTAAGGAACATGATAATGTATTGGCTGCTGGCGATGTTGCAAATGTTCCCGTTGATGATAAAGGAAATAGTTCAATTATGGCGTGTCAGTTTTCAATGTTTTTGGGCAAATGGGCAGGATATAATGCGGTTAACGGTTTATTTGGTCAAGCTTTAAAACCGTACAATTATACAGATTATGTGACTTGTGTAGATCTTGGTCAGCAAGACGGAATGGTAACGACAGGTTGGGAACGTACATTACTTTCAAGCGGAATTGAAGGAAAAACAATAAAAATGGAAGTCACTACAAAACTAATTTATCCGGCAGACGATGTTCAAACCGCACTTGAAGATTCATTTCCTGAAGTGCCAAATGTGAGCCAAAGTGCCGTTTAATATCAACCTGTTTTTTATGAAATTCACTAAATAATTAAAACACAAATACAATCTAATGGATTTAAATGAATTAACAAAAAAAGTGGTAATGGTTTCTGATCAGTATGAAAAAAACTGTAATATCAAAAGAGACGAAGATTGGTATCTTTTAAAACTCCATGAAGAAATGGGAGAATTAACGCAAAATTATCTTTCGTATACATCCAGAGGAAGAGATAGAAATCAGACTAAGGAAGAATTAAAAAAGAATATCGCGAATGAAGTGGCTGATGTTCTTGGACAAATTTTATTATTCGCAAATTATCATAATATTGATATTGAGAAATCTATGGAAGATAAATGGTTTAAATACTTAAAATAGATTTTTATTTTAGATTTCTATTGACCTAGAGTTGCACATTATATCATTTTTATAAATATCTATTTATCGTAGAAATGTACATCTTATAATAAACTTTTATTTTGCATTTCTATTAATCGTAGAGACGCACATCTTACCAATATATTTTTTACATTTCTATTAATCGTAGAGGCGCACAGCAGTGCGTCTAACACACAGCAAAAAAAATACGCAAAAATCTTTTGCGCATTTTCTATAAGAAATTCTCTTTCGGGGAAATATTATTTTTCTTTTAGTAATTTTTCTAAATATTCTATTTTTTCTTTTTCAAGCTGAACTAAACGCTCGTAAAGTTCCACTACTTTATCAATTGGATTAAAAGTACAATTATAATTAGGACCATTTACCTGATTATGATTAGCACTATGATCGTAAAAGTTATTATAATAACTAAAAACAGTTTCTTCTGAAAAATTTTCAATTGCATCAATTGTAACGCCAAGAACCTTTGCTATTTCTTTCAGCTTTTTAGTTTCAACTTCCTCACTTCCTTCAATATTAGTAAAAGATTGTGGGCTTATTCCAATAGCGTCTGCAAGCGCTTCTTGTTTCATTCCGCGAAGTTCTCTCATTCGGCTGATATTTCTGCCAATGTGTTTACGTTTAGTTGCTGTGCTCATAATTCAAAGGTATTTTAAATTCTTTAAAATAGAGATCGGTAAAAAACACGTTTTTTTGGTGCGATACTATTTTGGTTGGTTATTGTGAATTATAAATAGTATTTTTTATGATTTTAAGCGTAAATTCCGATATTAAATTTTAGAATTAATTTTCCATTTTATCTGGTAAACAATTTCCCAAAGCAAAATAGAAAATACTGCATTTGCCATAATTGCCGTTTTGATGCCATAAGGATCTAAGTTAGAAAACAAATGCAAATCGCCAAACTTCATTGCTGAAAACAACGCCAAAGCTGCAATTGCAATTGAAGAAACGATGTTTAATAAAACGTTCCATTTTAGTGCAAAAAAAGCATAAATAATATTTAATACAGCAAAACCGCAACCTAAAGTTTTAAACGGATCAGTTGATAATCTTTCCGCCAACGAAAGTAAAGCGGAAGTCGAAGAAAGATATAGAAAAAATAGTATAGAATAAAAAAGGATTCGGATTTGAGGTTTCATTAGATTATTTTTTTTTGCAAAGTTACTTAAAAGAATGAAACGGAGTTTTAGAATATTGTTTTGATTATTGTTGTTTTGCAAAGTTGGAATCTTGCAAAAAAATAGTTTTACTTACTGCAAAAGCGTTTCTATTTTAGTTTCCGATTTTTCTTTGATGGTGCTTTCAGGACGTAAACTCCAGATTACAAGAAATTTCCCTTTTGCAAGATATTCTTCCGGATGTTCGTCTGTTGGCTGACCGTCTTTTCCCCACAATAATCCTTGCAGAAACCTGTCGCCTTTGAATGTATGTTCAAATTCAAAATACATTATAGATCCACGATCCGTTTTGCTTTTAAAACTCTGAATAGCCTTATTCTTCACCGTTCCAACAATTGTACTGTAGGTTTCAATATCAGTATAAAAATTGCAAGCCTGAACAGTCACACAAATATTACCGTCGTTTAAAGTGTAGGTTTTAGGAATTTCTTTCGGTTTCAGTTTTAAATCAGCGATTGTCTGACTGAACATATTGGTAGTAAGTAATAAAAATAATAGGGAAATCGTAATTTTCATGGAGTTTGGTTTATTGGGAATTGAATTTACCGAGCTAAAATAATATTTTTATTTGAATTTAATTAAAGTTCATTTTCAAGAAAGGGTAAGATTAATTTGTATGCTAGCGCGAGCGTCCCAGTCGTGACAGTTCCAAATTTTTTAATTTCAGATTTGGCTATAGCTTGCGTTCACGAACGGGACGCTCGCGCTAGCAAGACAAAAGATATAGCCGAAAGCCCGACCCGGAGGGAGACGCCCAAAATATTAAAATTCCAATTATTAGAGTTTAGTAAACCCGACAGGTTTTTAAAACCTGTCGGGTTTGTTACATCAAATAGATTCAGTTGCAAGATCATGAGAAAAAATCCGTTTTAATCCGGGTTTTTGGGAAGCAAATCCGTGTCATCCGCGTTCAATATTGGCGATTTGCTTTACGCTGTGATAAACTTTGCGTGGGCTTCGACTCCGCTCAGCCTGACAAACGTTTGCAAATCTAGAATCGAAGTCTATAAACAAAAAAATCCCGCCTCAATTAAGAAACGGGATTAAATAAATATTCTCTTTTTTTTTATTTTAAACTGTTGCTGCAATTTCTTGTGGCAACGGAATTTGATTTTTAAGCAAATCTTCGAATGTCTCGTGTTGGCGAATTAAGATTCCTTTTCCATCCATCCATAAAACTTCGGCTGGTTTGTATCTTGAATTGTAGTTCGATGCCATAGAGAAACAATAAGCTCCGGCGTTTCTGAAAGCTAAAATATCACCTTCAGTAATTTCCGAAATTCTGCGGTTATTGGCAAATGTATCAGTCTCGCAAATGTATCCTACTACAGAGTAAAAACGCTCTTTTCCTTTTGGGTTTGAGATGTTTTCGATATAATGTTGTGAACCATAAAACATTGGACGAATTAAGTGATTGAAACCACTATCGACTCCAGCAAAAACTGTTGAAGTTGTTTGTTTTACTACGTTTACTTTTGCTAAGAAGAAACCTGCTTCACTCACCAGAAATTTCCCTGGTTCGAAAATCAAGGTTAAATCTCTACCATATTCAGCACAGAATGAGTTGAATCTTTTTGATAATTTTTTACCTAATTCTTCAATATCAGTTTCGATATCGTCTTTTTTGTACGGAACTTTGAATCCGCTTCCGAAATCTAAGAATTCTAGATCTTTGAAGTGTTTTGCCGTATCGAATAAGATTTCAGCAGCATACAAGAATACTTCGATATCAAGAATGTCAGATCCTGTGTGCATGTGAATTCCCACGATGCTCATTTTTGTGTTCTCTACAATTCGCAATATATGCGGAATTTGGTGAACAGAAATTCCGAATTTACTATCGATATGTCCTACCGAAATATTTGCATTTCCTCCCGCCATTACGTGCGGATTAATACGAATACATACAGGAATTTGTGGATATTTTGTTCCGAATTGCTCCAGAATAGATAAGTTATCAATATTGATTTGTACACCCATTGCGGCAACTTCTTCGATTTCTTCAAGAGAAACTCCGTTTGGTGTAAAAAAGATTTTTTCAGGTTCATAGCCAGCATGAAGTCCTAACAAAACTTCTTGAATTGATACAGTATCTAATCCAGACCCCATGTTCTTTAATAACTGAAGAATCGCAACGTTTGACAATGCCTTCATGGCGTAATTAACTCTTAAGTTTTCTACCTTCGAGAAAGCTTTAGTTAATCTATTGTACTGAGATTGTATTTTTTCGGCATCATAAACATATAATGGACTTCCAAATTGGTCTGCTAACTGCAGTAAATCTTTTGCTTGCATTTTTTAAACTATTTTGAGCAAAGTTATTACACTTTTGAGTAACAGCAAATTTTTTGTAGAAAAATAACAAATTGTAACAAATTGTTTGTTTTTAAACAAAAAGTGCTTTATTTCGGATTTTTATAAAATCCTCTTTAGGTTCTAAGTTGCTGAGATACTAAGTTACTAAGTTTTAGGCACAGATCAATTAAATGCTTAATTTTTTTATCCGCAAATTTCACAAATTAAATGGAATATAATAAAAGTCAAAAGAATTCGTGAAAATTTGTGGAATTCATGGCAAAAAAGAAATCCTTTACTCTGTGAAATCTGTGGCATAAAAAGCATCTAAGATTTTAAATAATTTTTTGAAGCATCACAATTGGCATTTTAATAAACATAGTTCCCGCTTTCGGCTTTATCTCTCCGTTTCACTTCGAGGATATCGCCTCAATCGGGGCTAAATCCAAACAATTTTTTTTAAAGTTACTAAAGTTCTGAGTTACTAAGTTTTTGGTACAGATTAAAAAGATTAGCACAGATTTATACTGCTTTTCTGTCACGAATTTCACGAATTTTCACAAATTATTTTTAGAAAATGAAAAGCAAAGTATGTAAAAATAATTTGTGAAATTCGTGGCAAAGAAAAATCATTTTAATCTCTAAAATCTGTGGCATAAAAAAAGTCGCTAAGGATTCCAAATATAAAAACTTAGAACCTTAGCGTCTTAGTATCTTAGTCCCGAAGCCTCGGGATAAAAATTATAGACTCGGTAAATCTCCGTTTCCTTTGGTTGGCAAGTTGGTAGATCCCATTAAGAACAAATCTACTTCTCTTGCTGCTTCACGACCTTCTGAAATTGCCCATACAATTAAGGATTGTCCTCTACGCATATCACCAGCAGTGAAAATGTGCGGAACATTCGTTTGATAATTTTTTGCTTTATAGTTGCTTCTCATATCTAGTTCAAGACCTAATTGCTCGCTTAAAGTTTTCTCCGGACCTGTAAATCCTAAAGCCAATAAAGCCAAATCGCAAGGCCAGATTTTCTCTGAACCTTCTTTTTCGATTAATTCAGGACGTTGACCAGGAGTCATTTTCCATTGAACTTCAACAGTTTTTAATCCTGTTAATTCTCCTTTACTGTTAGAAATAAATTCTTTAGTATTAATTAACCAGTTTCTGTCGCAGCCTTCTTCATGTGAAGATGAAGTTTTCAATTGCAACGGCCAGAAAGGCCACGGCGTAGATTCGCTTCTTCCAACCGGAGGTTTTGGTAAAATCTCAAAGTTAGTAACTGATTTTGCTCCGTGTCGGTTTGAAGTTCCAACGCAGTCAGAACCTGTATCTCCACCACCAATTACTATTACATCTTTTCCTGTTGCCTTAACTTGGTCTGGAATTGATTCTCCGTATAAAACTTTAGTTTGTTGCGTAAGGAAATCCATTGCCTGAACAACGCCTTTGCTTTCGATTCCTTTCGTTGGCAAACTTCTTCTTTCTGTTGCTCCACCGCACAATACGATAGAATCAAAAGCATTTAGTTCTTCAATGCTAAAATTAACACCAACATTTACATTGGTTTTAAAAGTGATTCCTTCCGCTTCAAGGATTAAAACACGTCTGTCGATGATTCCTTTTTCAAGTTTGAAATTCGGAATTCCGTAACGTAATAAACCTCCAATAGCATTGTCTCTTTCAAAAACAGTTACCGTGTGTCCGGCTCTGTTTAATTGTTGAGCTGCTGCTAAACCTGCAGGACCTGAACCAATAACGGCTACAGTTTTTCCTGTTCTGGTTTTTGGCGGTTGTGGTTTTATCCAGCCTTCGTCAAAACCTCTTTCGATGATGTTTTTCTCGATGTTTTCGATCGCAACGGGTTCTTTTATGATTCCTAATACACATGATTTCTCACATGGAGCAGGGCATAAGCGACCTGTAAATTCCGGAAAGTTATTAGTTGATTGTAAAATCTCTAAGGCACTTTGCCATTCTTCCTGATGCACCATGTCGTTAAAATCAGGAATTAAATTTCCTAACGGACATGCACTGTGGCAAAAAGGAATCCCACAATCCATACATCTTGAACCTTGTTCTTTTTTCTTATCTTCTGACAACGGAATAGTAAATTCGTTGTAGTTCGATACACGTACTGCAACTGCAACATTACTTTCGTCGGCTCTGTTATATTCTTTAAATCCGCCTATTTTACCCATGACATTTTAATTAATTCCAATTTCTTTAAATTCCAAATTCCAATCCTTCGACTTCGCTCAGGAAGACATTGACATTTTTATTGCCATTGAAATTGAAATTTGATTTTTGAAATTGATTTTTATTAAGCTATTAATTCTTCTATTTTTTTCTCTTCTGCAATTCGTTGTAATGCTTTTTTGTAATCAGTTGGCATTACTTTTACGAAATGGTTTTGTTCATTTTCCCAGTCTGCTAAAATTCGTTTTGCTAATGGACTGTTGGTGTACAAAGAGTGATTTTTGATTAATTTTCCCAATTTCGTCACATCTTCTTCTTCGATAGGATCAAAAGCAACCATTTCCATGTTGCATAATGTTGCATCAAATTGTTGTTTCGGATCATAAACATAAGCAACACCACCGCTCATACCAGCTGCGAAGTTTCTTCCTGTTTTTCCTAAAACAACCACTGTACCACCGGTCATGTACTCGCATCCGTGATCTCCAATTCCTTCCACAACCGCAGTTGCTCCGGAATTTCTCACACAAAAACGCTCACCGGCCATTCCATTAATATAAGCCTCTCCGGTAATAGCTCCGTAAAGGGCAACGTTCCCAATAATGATATTTTCTTCAGGTTTGAAAGTTGCAGTAGGAGGGACTTTGATAATCAATTTTCCTCCGGATAATCCTTTTCCTAAATAATCATTACAGTTTCCGTGAATTTTAAACGACAATCCGTTTGTTGCAAAAGCACCAAAACTTTGTCCGGCAGAACCTTCAAAATCAACTAAAATAGTATCTTCGGGTAAACCTTGTGCGCCATATATTTTTGAGATTTCATTACTCAAAATGGCACCTACCGAACGGTCTGTATTTTTAATTTTAAACGTAACTCTTGTTTTTTCTTTTCTATAAATAGAAGGAATCGCTTCTTTAATAATCGCGAAATCTAATACGTTTTCTAAGTTATGATCTTGTTCAGTTGTATTGTGATTTGGAACTGTTTTTGCTTTCTCCGGTTTGTATAGAATCGATGATAGATCTAAACCATTGGCTTTGTAATGTTTGATCGCTTTATTCACATTTAATTTTTGTGACTGACCCACCATTTCTTTTAAAGTTCTAAAACCTAATTGTGCCATGATTCCTCTCAACTCTTCGGCAATAAAATACATGAAGTTGATGACGTGCTCCGGAGTTCCTTTGAAATTTTTTCTCAATTCAGGATCCTGAGTTGCAATACCAACAGGGCAAGTATTTAAGTGACAAGCTCTCATCATAATACATCCCGAAGCAACAAGCGGTGCAGTAGCAAAACCAAATTCTTCGGCTCCTAATAATGCAGCGATAGCAACGTCACGACCAGTTTTTAATTGTCCGTCACATTCCAGAACCACACGGCTTCTTAAATCATTTAAGATCAAAGTTTGTTGTGCTTCGGCTAAGCCAAGTTCCCACGGAATTCCTGTATGTTGTAACGATGTTAATGGCGCAGCACCAGTTCCTCCGTCATAACCTGAAATCAGGATAACGTCAGCTTTTGCTTTGGCAACACCGGCAGCGATGGTTCCAACTCCAACTTCAGAAACTAACTTAACATTGATTCTTGCTTCACGATTGGCATTTTTTAAGTCGAAAATCAACTGAGACAAATCTTCAATAGAATAAATATCGTGGTGAGGCGGAGGCGAAATCAAACCTACATAAGGAGTTGAATTTCTAACTTCTGCAATCCACGGCACTACTTTTTCTCCGGGTAATTGTCCGCCTTCTCCAGGTTTTGCACCTTGAGCCATTTTAATCTGAATCTCTTTAGCGTTTGTCAAATAGTTGATCGAAACACCAAAACGTCCCGAAGCAACTTGTTTGATTGCACTGTTTCTTGAATCTCCGTTGATTTCTTTCTGGAAACGTTTAGGATCTTCTCCACCTTCTCCGGAATTACTTTTTCCGCCAATTCTGTTCATGGCAATTGCTAAATTCTCGTGTGCTTCTCTACTGATTGATCCGTAAGACATTGCACCCGTTTTGAATTTTTTTACAATCTCAGTCCACGGTTCTACTTCGTCAATAGAAATTGGATCTAAATTGTTGAATTCAAATAAACCTCTAATAGTCATTAAGTTTGAGCTTTGCTCATTGACCATATCTGAGTATTCTTTATAACTTTCAGGACTGTTCAAACGAACTGCCTGTTGTAATTTTGAAATCGTAGTTGGGTTAAACATGTGTTTCTCGCCACCACGTCTCCATCTGTAAATTCCTCCAATTTCTAAAGACAATAAACTTGCAATTTTAGAATTTGGAAATGCTTTTTGGAAACGTTTTTTAACCTCTTTCTCCACTTCCATCAAACCAATTCCTTCGATTCTTGAAGGTGTAAATGGGAAGTATTTATTTGTAAAAGTTTTATTTAATCCTAAAATCTCGAAAATTTGAGCAGCTCTATACGAATGTAAAGTCGAGATACCAATTTTGTTCATGATTTTAAGAATACCTTTTGCGATTGCTTTATTATAATTTACAATTGCATAATCGGCTTTTATTCCTGTAATATGTCCTTGATTTACCTGATCGTGAATGATCTCGTTTACCATGTATGGATTGATCGCACTTGCGCCGTATCCAAACAATAATGCAAAATGATGAGGTTCACGAGGTTCTGCAGATTCGATTATGATTCCGAATTTTGAACGAACCTGTAAAATATTCAAAGAGTGGTGAATGTAAGAACAAGCCAATAACATAGGTATTGGAGCTAATTCTTCGCTTACGCCTCTGTCTGATAAAATGATGATATTACATCCTTCAGAAACGGCTTTGAATGTTGCCTGAACACATTTTTCAAGAGCGCGCTCTAAACCGTTAACTCCTTTTTCTATTTTATATAAAGTAGAAATTGTAGCCGATTTAAAATCCGGGTGATCAATGTTTCTTATTTTATCTAAATCCTCATTTGAAATTACAGGATTCTGGATTTTTAGTTTTTTACATTGTTTCGATTCAATTTCAAAAATATTGAAATCTCCCCCAATTGCTAAACTGATATCGGTAATAATTTCTTCACGAATACCATCCAAAGGCGGATTGGTAACCTGAGCAAATAATTGTTTGAAATAGTTGTACAACAATTGAGGCTGATCTGATAAAACTGCCAATGGCGTATCGTTACCCATAGAACTAATGGCTTCTGCGCCCTGAGCTCCCATTGGGTTAATGATTGTTTTTAAATCTTCGATTGTATAACCAAATAATTTTTGTCTTGTCACGAAATCAAGTTTCTCAACAGGAGTTGGATTATTTGTATATGGAATTTTAGATAATGGTAACAAATTAGCATCAATCCATTCCTTGTACGGACGTTTTGTTACAATTGCTTTTTTAATTTCATCATCTTCAATAATACGGCCTTCATTCATATCAACAAGGAACATTTTTCCCGGCTCTAAACGACCATGCTGAATTACATCTTCCGGTTCAATATCAAGGACACCAATTTCTGATGACATGATTACGAAACCACTTTTTGTTAAAGTATAGCGCGAAGGACGCAATCCGTTACGGTCTAAAAGCGCACCAATTACGTTACCATCTGTAAACGGAATCGAAGCCGGACCATCCCAAGGTTCCATGATACAAGCGTTGAATTCATAGAATGCTTTCTTTTCTTCGCTCATAGTTTGGTGTTTTTCCCAAGCTTCAGGAACCACCATCATCATCGCTTCAGGCAATGAACGACCTGTCATTAATAAAAGTTCAACCACCATATCCATCGAAGCAGAATCTGATTTTCCTTCTAAGATAATTGGGAATAACTTTTTGATATCATTTCCGAAAACTTTGCTTTCCATCAATTCTTCACGAGCACGCATACGGCTCACGTTTCCACGAAGTGTATTGATTTCACCATTATGACACATGTATCTAAATGGCTGTGCTAACTCCCATGAAGGGAAAGTATTTGTAGAGAAACGCTGGTGAACTAACGCCAGACGAGTCACTAAATCGGGATCTTTTAAGTCAACATAATAACGGCTGATGTCTTCCGGCATCAATAGACCTTTATATATTATGGTAGTTGTCGATAAACTAGAGAAATAAAACATATGGCTTTCAGAGGTTTTAGATCCTCTTACGGCATGTTCAGCAATTTTTCTAGCTGCAAAAAGTTTTGCATTAAATTCTTGTTCAGTTAAATCCTGACCGTTTTTGCTAACAAAAACCTGTTTAACTGTTGGTTCTTTTTCTGCGGCAATCTGCCCTAAATTTTCAGCTTCAACAGGTACATCTCTCCAACCAAGGATCTTTAAATTCTGATCCTTAATAGTCGATTCAAAAGCGTTGATACAAAAAGAAACCTGGTTTTTGCTTTTTGGTAAAAAAACCATTCCTACTGCATACTCACGCGTTTCAGGGATTTCAAAATCGCATACTTTTTTAAAAAAAGCATGCGGGATGTCGAATAAAATTCCAGCTCCGTCTCCAGTTCTTCCATCAGAACTAACGGCACCACGATGTTCCAATTTTATTAAGATATCCAATGCTTTGTGAATAATATCATTTGATTTAATACCATTCAAATTACAAATAAATCCTGCACCACAATTGTCGTGTTCAAATTCAGGCAAATAAAGCCCTTGTTCTTTAACTTTCATTCTTGATATTTTTTCTACAAAAATAGAGATTTCGTTAAACATAATGTATTGAAATTGTAATTTGGCTTTCATTTTTGTTGTAATATTATAAAAACGGTTCTTAAATGATAATAATTTCATAGAAAGCATTGCAAAATGATGAAATCACAATATGTTTTGAATTATATTAGCTAAAGTCCTTTCTGAGCTATTGAAATCATTGGGATTTTTGTTAAATTTCAAACGAAATAGTGTTTTTTAGTTAACAATTTGCACGCAATAGTTTAACGATTACTTTTCTTTAAAATATAATAATGCGGGAATATCTGAAGCACTTATTTTTTAATTGAAAAAGATTTTACTTTTAAGTTGAATTTTGCTACTTTTGTCGCCACTTTTATTCTGAAATAAATTCAGAACCAGACAAATTCTATATTATGAACATACACGAATATCAAGGAAAAGAAATTTTAGCGAGTTACGGAGTACGCATTCAACGCGGAATTGTGGCTAACAATGCAGTTGAAGCTGTGGCTGCTGCAAAACAATTAACTGCCGAGACTGGTACAGGATGGCACGTAATAAAAGCACAAATTCACGCAGGTGGTCGTGGAAAAGGTGGTGGAGTTAAACTAGCTAAAAACTTGCAACAAGTTGAAGAAATTGCTGAACAAATCATCGGAATGCAATTGATTACACCTCAAACTTCTGCTGAAGGTAAAAAAGTAAACAAAATTTTAGTAGCAGAAGATGTTTACTATCCTGGTGAAAGTGAAACTTCTGAATTTTATGTTTCTGTTTTATTGAATAGAGCAACTGGTCGTAACATGATTATGTATTCTACTGAAGGTGGAATGGATATTGAAGAAGTTGCTGAACACACTCCTCATTTAATTTTTACTGAAGAAGTTGATCCTTCTGTTGGATTACAAGGTTTTCAGGCAAGAAGAATTGCTTTTAACTTAGGTCTTTCTGGAAATGCTTTCAAGGAAATGGTGAAATTCATCGATTCATTATACAATGCTTACATTGGTTCTGATGCTTCTATGTTTGAAATCAACCCGGTTTTGAAAACTTCTGATAACAAAATTATGGCTGTTGATGCTAAAGTAAATATCGATGATAATGCTTTATACAGACAACCAAAATATGCTGAGATGCGTGATATCCGTGAGGAGAATCCAATCGAAGTTGAAGCTAAAGAAGTAGGATTGAACTACGTAGATCTTGACGGTACCGTAGGATGTATGGTAAACGGAGCAGGTCTTGCAATGGCAACTATGGATTTAATTAAATATGCTGGTTTTGAGCCTGCTAACTTCTTAGACGTTGGAGGAACTGCTGATGCAAAACGTGTTGAAACTGCTTTCCGTATTATCTTAAAAGATCCAAACGTAAAAGCAATTTTGATCAATATTTTTGGTGGAATCGTTCGTTGTGACCGTGTGGCGCAAGGAGTTGTTGACGCTTACAAAAATATGGGTGATGCTATTAAAGTGCCAATTATCGTTCGTTTGCAAGGAACAAATGCTGAGATTGCAAAAGAATTAATTGACAATTCAGGTATGCCAATTTTATCAGCTACTCAATTTCAAGAAGCTGCTGATCAAGTTAAAGCTGCACTTTCTTAATCAAACAAGAAATCAATTATATAGAAAATCCCTCCGAATATTCGGAGGGATTTTTTTTGGAGTCATTTTAACCGTTGAGAATTTAACCGCAAAGTCCGCAAAGCTTTTTATTAAAGGATGTTATATAAAAACGCATAAAAAGCGCAAGATCGCAAAGCTTTGTGTTGAATCAGCTTTGCGATCTTGCGC
>NZ_JAYSPC010000033.1:0-2276 GCF_043722275.1 Flavobacterium sp.
GGATAGCTGGGAGAAAAGTATCCGGGATAATACCAGTTGATATGGTGGAGGCGGCAATAATTATACTTCAATAATATCAGGTATTTGCCAGGGCTGTATTTTTTGTAGTGCGGATTAAAAAATATTTTAATGCCAGCAATACTGTCTTTTCCTTTGTCAAAAATACCAGCGGCTATCAGCTTTCCTGCTTCTCTTACTTCAATAACATAGGTGTCAAAAATTTCTTTGCCAGGTTCAAAAATAAATTCCTGCAAATCGGGGGATGTTTCAAAATTGATTGAGTTGTAATATGCGCTGTGTAAGTCTTCCAGCTCTTGGGTGTGGGTTAGCGGTTGGTAGCTAACAGTAAAATGTTGATTCTTTTTTATGAGGGCAAGGTTGTTTTTATTAAGCTGAATTTGTGGTACAACGTACCTAAGCCAATATACCGGAAAAGCAGATTCTTCTGTCTGTACAACGGAGGTGGTAAATATATACATGCCCATGCGATACCATCCTTTGCCTAAGTAGTGGTCCAGTATTTCACCTTTAACGGCATCCAATAATAATACATCAAAATCATCAACCATCTTGTTGCCTTTTTTGTATAAAGTAAATCCCGCCGGCTAATTCAACAAAACCGGCCTGACTAAATTTCAATATAAATATCTATTTCTACTTTAATTGTTGTAGTGTATTATAAGTTTCGCTATTTGTGACCCAATAATTACTCATAATGCTTGTTTTTTGTATTATGGACTAGCAGGAACCAATGTGTACTGAATTCTAATTTTTTGTTGAAATGTTAGCGTTTTGAGATATGGTAAAAGGAGAAATAGGAATGATTGCGTTTGCTTGAAAGACTTGTCAATTTCTTATTTCTAGTTCACTATTCAAAAACTTAATATCAAAATCCATGTTTAATTTTTGTTTCTTTTCATATAGGTATGGAATTATGGTGTTCAGTTCTTTTACATTATACCCTACAATAATTTCTTTTATTTTAATTTTTGGTAACTCATTATGAACATCTTCAAGCGATATATCTGCTCTATTGAAATAATTTTTATTATACCAATCTTCTAATCTTTCTTTTAATACAAGTTTATAGATATACCTCACTTGATTACTACTATTAATTACTTCTTCTATAAAAAGATTATTGTGCTTATCCCAAATGCTGGATTTTGAATCACTAACCAATAATCTTATTTCATTCTCTCTGTGAAAATTATTTGACTTGTGAAAACAGAAAATATCCGACATCATTTCATATAAATTATTAGGCAAAAAATTATCATATTCCAAACTATACCGTTCCATTCTTTCCAGCAAAGCAAATAAACCAGATAATTCTTTTTCTCCATATTGTACTTTTCCAAGTAATACATTGGAATTGATATTTTCAACTTCAAAAACAATTGCAGCACCAGATCCACCTTTACTGTAAATTTCCCACATAAAAGGATCTCTAATTGTATCATTATTATACAAACAACTGGATAAGCAAAAAACATTTTGCTTAATATTCTGGATTTCAGTTTCGTCAATTGGTATTTTCAGTTTGTTTTTCACATTTTCTAATGCAAATGATAATTCCAAATTATCACTTAAGTTTTCGATGGAAGAAAGGCGTAAATAGCCACTTTCTAAAATAGCATCTAAGCCTTGTAAACTTGTGAAATGAAGTAATTCATCATCTTTGTTAAGACTGTATTGTGTTTTATCAAATAGTTGGTATTTGAGAATTTTCCCCTTGAAACTGTTAGGAGGAATTACACCGCCAAAAATTGATTTTCTTTCAAACTTTATGTAAGGAAAAACAGGTCTAAATACAACATCGAGAAATTTATCGGCGTTTAATAATGCATCATCATAACTTTTGCTAGCCTTACTCATAAGTTTAATTTTTACACTTTCAAAAATCCCAATTCATACACCATGGGCTGCAATTTTTCGGTGAGGGTTTTGTAGGCTTCTTCAAATGGTTTAAAGTTGATGGGGGCAAAATCGCCGCTGGCATTGCGGGCCTGCAGGGCTTTGCGAACCTGGTACCAGCCTACATCTGGGCGGTTTAGTTTTAACTCGTCTCTTACGGTGTGTACATCGGTATGGGCGAAATACGCTTGCCATAAAACCTTTCCAGCTTTCAATACGTTGCTTGCTTCTATACTTAACATTTTATCGGCTAAATACCCAACCATAAAATCACTTTCAAACCTATCCGGGCTGCCTACTTCTTCTTCGGTAAAGGGTATAAAATGATTGACGATACTCCATTTTTTGCCATTCCATTC
>NZ_JAYSPC010000034.1:0-61936 GCF_043722275.1 Flavobacterium sp.
TTTTTTTGTAAATATAACCATTGCTGAGTATCCTTTTTACAAAAACAGCATAAAAGTTGTGTTTGTTCCGTGGAAAAACAATCTTCTTCGAAATAAGAATCTACTTATTTAAAAAAGCAGAATACATCCAAACTAATTTTTCTTGTGCGCGTATGTAATCACTCATCAATGCGTTTGTGCCTTCATCGCCGGCTTCGGCAGATAAATCAAGTAATTGGCGCTGAATAGAAATAGTTACTTTAAACGAATGTAAAATATCTTCTACCGCTTTAATGCCATTTGAAACCTGGCTGCTTTCTGCAATTTCAGAGGTTTTTTTGTAATCAGAATATTTATGATTTGGCGTATGGCCAAGTGTTAAAATACGTTCCGCAACTTCATCTACTTTTAAAAGTAAATCATTATATAATTCTTCAAATTTTATATGCAAGTCAAAGAAACGCTTACCACGGATATTCCAGTGAATTCCTCTTAAATTTTGATAATAAACCTGAAAATTTGATAACAGAATATTTAATTCTTTTACTAACAATTCTGATTCTTTTACAGGCAATCCTAAAATATTTGTTTTCATCTTTTTTTTCTTTTATAATATGTTTACTACAAATTTAAAATAACTTCTTTAAAAATGTTATAAAAAAAAATTATATTTTCTTATTTTTGCATCACAAAATACTATCAAAATGACGATTACTCAATTACAATATGTGTTAGCAGTTGCAGAACATAAAAATTTTACTCTTGCTGCCGAAAAATGTTTTGTTACCCAGCCTACTTTAAGTATGCAAATCCAAAAAATTGAAGACGAACTTAATATTCTGATTTTCGACAGAAGCAAAAAACCTATCCAACTTACTGATATTGGTCAAAAAATTGTCAATCAGGCAAAGAATATTGTAAATGAAGCCGATAGAATTAAAGATATTGTAGAACAGCAAAAAGGTTTTATTGGAGGAGAATTTCGTTTAGGAATCATCCCTACCATTATGCCAACACTTTTACCCATGTTTTTAAATAACTTCATTAAGAAATATCCTAAAGTGAAACTTTTAATAGAAGAATTAAATACAGATGAAATTATTCTGAAATTAAAAAACGGTCATCTTGACGCTGCAATTGCTGCAACTCCGCTTGAAGATGAAAAAATAAAAGAGATTGTTTTATATTTTGAGCCTTTTGTCGCTTACATACCAGAAAGCCATTCGAGTTTTCAAAAAGAAGAAATTGAAGTTTCTGATTTAAATTTAAATGAAATTTTACTTTTGCAGGATGGTCATTGTTTTAGAGACGGAATTTTGAATTTATGCAAAAACGGTTCTGATATTGACCAGAATAATTTTCAGATTCAAAGCGGAAGTTTTGAAACTCTGATCAAATTAGCCGATGAAGGTTTGGGTACAACATTACTTCCGTACTTGCACACTTTAGATTTAAAAGAGTCCGATAAACTGAAACTACGAAACTTTAAGGAACCAAAACCTGCTCGTGAAGTAAGTTTGATTTACCCAAAAAGCGAATTGAAAATGCATATCATTGACGCGCTCAGATCTACAATTGCCGGAGTTGTTAAAGGAGCAATTGTTTTTCAAAATGTTCAAATCATAAGTCCGTTACCAAAGAAATAGACAATAAAAAAGGAGCCAAATTGGCTCCTTTTTTTATACTTTGATTAGTAGTAAACTTTGTTTTAGTTCTGGTTTTTCAATAATAAAATTCATTAACCATTCTTGTAATTGTTCCATTTCGTATGGTAACAGGGTTTTGATAGCTTTCTCTAATTCTTTACAGAAAAGTATCGGGTCGAAACTTACTCTCTCAAGTATCGATTTCGTGTAATCAAACATCATTTTTGACATAATAAAATAAGATTTTGGGGGTTATCTATATTTCTAAACTCGCACAAATTTAATCAAATATGATTCATAAGCACTCATTTTAACTTATTTTTTTAAAAACTATAATTACGAATACGTTTTCTTAATAAATATAAATCAATATAGAACGATTCTAAACAACTCATTTAAACCTTTTTAAAGGCTCTAAACATTTCTCGTTTTCCAGGAGGTCCCGGTAATTTTTTAACTATAAAACCAACTTCAATCATGCTTCTTTTAACAACTCCGCGAGCGGCGTATGTTACTAAGACACCATTTGGCTTTAAACTATTGTACATTTTTTGAAAAATTTCAGTACTCCAAAGCTCCGGCTGCACTCTATATCCGAAGGCATCAAAGTAAATCAAATCAAAAGTTTCAAAATCGTTGATTTCATGAAAAAATTGTTTCCTTTTGGTTAACGAAAAAGCATTGCAAATTTCAACTTTTTCATTCCATTCACATTTATGCATTTTTTGAAAAATGTTCTCAAATTCCAATGCATCAAGTTCCGTAACATAATTCATTGCCAAAACTTCTACCGCATCAACCGGATACGCTTCTACTCCAACATAATCAATCTTCTGATTTTTTTGATTACCTTCTAAAAAAGTAACAAAAGCATTTAAACCTGTCCCAAAACCAATTTCAAGAATACTTACAGGATTATTACCGAATAATGAAAGTCCGTTTTTTATAAATACATGTTTCGCTTCCTGAATGGCACCATTTTTTGAATGATAGCATTCATCCCACTCTTCTAAATGAATTGTTGTTGAACCATCTAACGTTTTAATTATTTCTCTTTTCACTATTTTCGGATTTTATAATCTGATATTATTGGTATTCAGCGTTTTTTACGAGTCAAATTTAATCAAAACAAATGCGTAAAGCCTTAAAAAACGGCTGTTTTTTCATAAATTCTTTATAAAAATGTCCTAATTTTTTGACTTTATTATAAGATAAATAAATCTCAGTTAAAGGGCATAAATAATGCAGTTTTACTAAGTAAATTATATATTTTTACTTAATTTTGCATTTAATAAATTCTATTTACACCAAATCATTACTTTAGAATCTTCTATTGTAATGTAATTACATAAAAACCTTTATATAATTATGAGTACAACTCAAACAAGCAAAATTGAAATCAGAAAAGCCACTTCGTCAAAAATAAGCGGAGTAGACTTTCAAAACTTAAGCTTTGGTGCTGTTTTTACAGACCATTTATTCGAATGTGATTTTAAAAACGGAGAGTGGCAAAATCCTGTCATTAAGCCTTATGCTCCAATTTTAATGGACCCTTCTTCAAAAGTCTTCCATTACGGACAAGCTATTTTTGAGGGAATGAAAGCTTATAAGGATGACAATAACGATGTTTGGTTGTTTCGTCCTGATGAAAACTTCAAACGTTTTAATAATTCTGCAATTCGTATGGCAATGCCTGAAGTTCCGGAATCTATTTTTATGGATGGTTTGAATGAACTTTTGAAAATTGATCAGGAATGGGTTCAAAAAGGAAACGGAAGCAGCATGTACATTCGTCCTTTTATGATTGCAACCGGCGCTGGTGTTGTTGCTAATCCTTCTGACGAATATAAATTTATGATTTTACTTTCTCCTGCACAATCGTATTATGCCGGCGAAGTAAAAGTAATTATTGCGGAACATTATAGTAGGGCTGCAAATGGTGGAATTGGTGCTGCAAAAGCTGCCGGAAACTATGGTGCACAATTTTACCCAACTAATTTAGCAAATAAAGATGGCTTTCAACAAGTGATCTGGACAGATGATGCAACGCATACTAAATTAGAAGAAGCGGGAACAATGAACGTTTTCTTTAGAATTAATGATACTTTATTAACTGCTCCAACAAGCGAAAGAATCTTAGATGGTGTTACCAGAAAAAGTTTGATTGCCATGGCAGAAAAAGAAGGTCTTAAAGTTGATGTTCGTCCTGTTATTGTTTCAGAATTAGTTGAAGCGGCTAAAAACGGATCGCTGAAAGAAATCTTCGGAGCCGGAACTGCTGCGGTAGTAAGCGTTATCAAAGGTTTCTCTTATCAGGATGTTTATTATGAAATGACTCCGGTGGAAAATTCATATGCTTCTCTTTTAAAAGAAAAACTAACAAGCCTTCAAAATAAATTAACTGAAGATACATTTGGCTGGACTGTAAAAGTGCAATAAATCGTATTTAGTATTGATTCACAAACCCGACAGTTTTTTAAAATCTGTCGGGTTTCTTATTTTATAGAAGCCATAAAAAATGAACGAAAATCTTGTTTTAAATAATATTGCCAAACATATTTCGCTTGACGAAAATGAAATTTCATACTTTCTTTCTATTTTGAAGGAAAAGAAATATCCTAAAAAAAGTATTATTTTAAAAGAAGGAGAAATTTGCCGAACAATAAATTTTGTCCAATCCGGAACTTTAAGAGCTTTTTACAGAAGTCCCGAAGGAAAAGAATCGACAATCATGTTTGCAATTGCCGACTGGTGGATTACAGATATGTCCTGTTTTATAAACCAACAACCTGCAATGCTGAATATTGAAACAATAGAAGACAGCATTATTTTCTATTTACAAAAAGAAGATTTAGATGAATTATATCTTAAAATTCCAAAATTTGAACGGTTTTTTAGAATCATAATGCAAAACGCTTATATAAGGGAACAATTAAGAGTGATCCAAAACCTTTCACTTTCGGCAGAACAGCGGTATTATCTTTTCTGGACAAATATCCTAAAGTAGCACAACAAGTTACACAAAAACAAATTGCATCGTATTTAGGAATTACTCCGGAGTTTTTAAGCATGATTCGGGCAAATAAAAACAAATAGATCTTTTTCTTAAACTACATTATTTTTTTAGTTTCATATCTTCACGTGATTTGTAAAAAATAAAACATTATGATGATACTTATTGCAGGTCCTTATCGTGGCGGGACAAATGATGATCCTAAATTAATTCAAGAAAATTTAGAAAAACTAGAAGCCGTAGCACTTCCTTTATTTAGAAAGGGACATTTGCCTGTAATTGGCGAATGGCTGGCTTTACCATTAATGCATTTAGCCGGATCCAAAAATATTGGCGACAGCGTTTGGGACGAAATACAATATCCTGTCGCGCACAGACTTCTGGAAAAATGTGATGCAGTTCTTCGTCTTGAAGGCGCATCAAAAGGAGCTGATAATGATGTTAGAATTGCACAAGAAAAAGGTTTGAAAATTTATTATCGTTTAGAAGATATTCCAAACGCTGAATAACCAGAAATTAAAAAATCCCTAATAGTTTTAACTTATTAGGGATTTATATTTTTAAAGTAATTTGGAAAAATCAGGTTTAAAATAATTCGGACCTTTTAATACTTTACCGTCTTCTCTATAAATTGGCTGACCGTCTTCGCCTAATTTACTCATATTACTACGCTGAATTTCATCAAAAACAGCTTCGATTTTATCCTGCAAACCGTGTTCGATAATTGTTCCGCACAAAATATACATCATATCTCCAAGAGCATCAGCAATTTCAACTAAATCATTGTTTTGAACTGCTTCAAGATACTCCTCGTTCTCCTCTTTCATTAAATTATAACGAAGTGTTTTTTTAATTTCACCCAAATCTGCAATTGGCGTTTGACTGTGACCTATTTTAAAAGCAGTATGAAATTCAGTTACTGCATCAAGTTGTTTCCTCATGATTTTATTTGCTTAAATGAAATGCCAAATTAGCAACTATTCATATACAATTCTCTAAATTTGTCAAAAATAATTTTTACTATGTTTAGTCAAGGACAATTAATATTCGCGCTCTGTTTTTTTATTGCATTTGTAATCGTAATGATATTTGCTTATCGAAAAGATCTTGCATTACACAAAATCTTCTACAAAGGAAACTACAAAGTACTTATAGCATTTTTGATTTTTATTGCCCTTTTGTTTGTGATCAAATTTTTCTTTAAAAGATAACTTCAAGAATTTATTACTATATTTAGAATGAAATAATTTCTGAAAAATTTACAATTAAACTTCTTCAGAACCGTTTTGTTTTAAAGCTTTTTTTGATGAATATAAATTTCATAAAGTTTACTTTTATTGCGGCACAATTAACGTGACTAGTAATAAAATTTATAACTTTACGACACAAAATAACCGACTCCAATGAAGATTCTAAAATATTTGTTTCTATTACTATTATTAAGCTTAGTTGCCCTGACTGTTTTTGTCGCTACCCAAAAAGGGAATTTTTCTGTTGAAAGAAGCAAAGTCATCAATTCACCAAGAGCAACCGTTTATAATTATATAAATGATTTTAGAAATTATGAGGATTTTGAATCGTGGGCTATTGAAGATTCTACGATAAAAATGACTTTCCCAAATAAAACTACCGGAAACGGCGCTTCATTTTATTGGGACGGAACCGAAGGAAAAGGAAATGCAATTACATTAAAAGCTATAGAAGGAGAAAGTATTCAGCAAAAAATGAAATATGACGGTTCAGAAGCTGATGTAAACTGGACGCTTAAAGATACGCTGGCAGGAAAAACAAAAGTTACCTGGAAATCAAGCGGAACGATGAGTTTTTTATTCAAGGTATATGCGGCTCTAAACGGAGGTTCTGACAAAGTTATTGGAACTATTTATGAAAAAAGCCTTGCGAATATTGATAAAAACTTAGATTTTGAAACTAAAACTTTTACCATAAAAGTAAACGGAATAGTGAAGAAAACAGAAACTGCTTATATAAAACAAACTTTTACGAGTGAAATTGCAAAAATTAATAAAAACGCCAGAATTGTAATTCCTAAACTTATCGAATTTAGCCAAAACAATGGTTTATCAACAAACGGAAAACCTTTTATTATTTATCATACTTACAACACCGCAACCGGATTAGCAAAAATTTCTATTTGTTTACCTACAAATAAGGAAATCATGACCACATCCGGAAGTGATATTTTAGGCGGAACACTAAACGGATTTGAAGCTGTAAAAACAACTTTAACAGGTGATTACACACATCTTAATGAAGCAATGGCAAAAACCACTGCTTTTATCAATAATGAAAAAATCATTCCTGAATTGAGCTGGTCTCATCTTGAAATTTTAGCTGTTAGCAAATTAGATGTAAAAAGCCCGTCTAAGTTGGTAACGGAGATTTATTATCCGATAAAACCAAAAGTGGTTCCGGTGGTTAAAGAAGTTCCTGCATACAATCCTGCAGCAGCATCAACTACTCCAAAACCAGCAGCAGAAACGCCAAAAACGACACCAAAACCAACTACTGAAGAGGAACAATCAGAATTCTAAAATAATTGGCATTAAACCTTTTGTTTAAAATTCATTCTAATAAAGTAAATCGAAAAATTTGACAGACGAGAAGGAATTTATAGCTCAATTATTAAATCCTCAAACGCAAAATACAGCGTTTCAAAAACTCGTATCTGATTATCAAAAACCATTATATTCTCATATTCGGAACATCGTTTTGAATCACGATGATACTAATGATGTTTTGCAGAATACTTTCGTAAAAGTTTTTCAATATCTAAAAAATTTCAAGGGAGAAAGTAAGCTTTTTTCCTGGATGTATCGAATTGCAACTAACGAAGCATTGACTTTTTTAAATCAAAAAGCAAAACTAAGCGGCTTATCATCTGAAGCATTGCAAAATAAAACCATCGACAATTTAAAGGCTGATGTTTATTTTGACGGTGACGAAATTCAGATAAAACTTCAAAAAGCGATTGTAACCTTGCCAGAAAAGCAACAATTGGTTTTTAAAATGAAATATTTTCAGGAATTAAAATACGAAGAAATTGCTGAAATTCTTGGAACTTCAGTTGGTGCTTTGAAGGCATCTTATCATCATGCAGTAAAAAAAATTGAATTATATGTTACATCAAATTAAACCTTTTGTTATAAAACATATCTTATAGACATTATGAAAGCATTTAAATTAGAAAACGAACCGAAAATAGCCACTGGATTTAAAACTCCGGAAAATTATTTTGATGATTTTTCGGCAAAGGTTTTACAACAGATAAGCGAAGAAAAAGAAGTAAAAGTAATTCCGATTTACAAACGTAAAAAGGTACTTTCATTACTTGCTGCAGCAGTAGTTGTAATTGCAATGATGATTCCTATAGTAAACAATTACAATAATACCTCTAAAGAACTTGACGAAGATACTTTAGAAACTTATTTAGCTTATCAGTCTAATTTAAACCAATACGATCTGATTCAAAATCTAGATACAAAAGACATTAAAAAACTAAGTAAAAATGTTGCAATTGAAGATGAAACCCTGGAGGATATTCTGGCAACAAACCCTAATATTGAGCATTTAATTTCCGAATAAAACAACTTAAAGATGAAAATCAAAAATATATTTCCAATAATGCTATTTCTGATAAGTTTTTCATTTTACGCTCAAAGCGGAAAAACAGATGAGAAACGTGAAAAAATCAAAGCTTACAAAGTTTCTTTTTTAACAACAGAACTAGAGCTGACTTCTACAGAAGCTGAAAAGTTCTGGCCCATTTATAATGCGTACGACGATAAACAATTTGAATTAAGACATCAAAAAATGAAAACGTATATGCGTAAATTAGATGATGACAACATCAATTCAATGTCTGAAAAAGACGCTGTAACACTTTTATCTCAGATGGAAAGTACAGATAAGGAATTATATCTTTTGCGTGATAAATACAATACTAGTTTAAAGAAAGTTTTATCAGCAAAAAAAATATTGAAACTTAAAAAATCAGAAGACGATTTTAATCGAAAACTCTTGCAGCAATACCGGGATAAAGCTGCAAAAGATTAAGGTTTATTTTTACCGTAACAACAGCGACAGGAACCCTATATAATAATACTTACTTTATTATTTAGGGTTCTTGTTATTTTATTTAAAATTGATTCTAACCAGTTTATTATAACCCGCTGCAATTGCAGTATTTTTATTTAAAAATCGAATTGTAAAAAGCTTTGTATCATTCGATAACTGAACCCATGAAGCTCCATTATCAGTAGAATATTGCAATCCTCCCGATCCAACACAAACCAATTGCATTCCGTTACTTCCGGGAACATATTGCACACATGAAGCATATCCAAAGCCTTCATTTTGACCAATCAATTGCCATGTTTTTCCTCCGTCTTTAGTAAAAGCCTTGTTATCTTTATTCTTCTCAGGAAAATCATAATCACCACCTGCAATAAAGCCTATTTTTGAATCATAAAAATCAGCAGTAAAAATTCCTGCCATTTCTTTCCCCTGAGTTATAGGAGTATCAACAACTTTCCATGTTTTTCCTTTGTCCGGTGAATAAAAAGTTCTTGCTTTTTTTCCGCCCGAAACAAGCCAAGTATCATTTCCTTTTATTACGATATTTGTATTACTTGCAGAAAAAGCAGCTTCACCAGCAGCATTTGTAGGCAATTTATCAGATAATAGTTTTGTCCATGTTTCTCCTCCATCACGAGTAATGATTACAGAAAAAGTATCTTCTGTAGGATCACCAACAGCAATTCCCTCTTTTTCATTCCAGAATTGCATACTGTCGTAAAACACTTTATCATTAACTTCTTTATAAACTAATTTTATTTTTTTTGTTTTTTTAGAAACCTGATAAAGTAACGCAGGATTTCCTACACTTAGTAAAAATACATCATTTGGAGTCTGGGCAATGCTTCTAAATTCTAACTTTAAAGTATCACGATAAATATGCTCTTCATACTTCTCATTTTTATCTAAATCATAGTAACCAAAACGAGAATTATCGCCACCGTACCAAATTTTATTTTTGTCTATTGATATCGCACGAATACTAATTTTATCCTTAAATAAAGTGTCAACCTGAATACTGGAAAAGTAACCATTTAACGCTACTTTATCATTGTAATGCAACGTCTTGAAAGACATAAATAAAACAAATGCGCAACAAAATAAAAGTACTTTTTTCATATAAATAATTGTTTAATGGGTGCTAAAATACAAATATTTACAAAATATGAAATAGGTTAGGTGTTTTTTTCTGGCACAGTAATTGGATATCCCAGAATATTAATCTTAATATGATTTAAAAATGAAAACGAAAATACTTTTAATAGCCATGTTAGCAATAGGTTTAGGTTCTTGTGCAGTACAAAGCCAGACTACTGTTTATGCAAAAAATTCAGATATAAGCGATAACTTAGATTTAAGAGCAGTAGCTTCTATGTTTGGTGAATCAGCGAATCTTCAGGATTTTGAAAGACGTTTGAATGATCCAAAATATCAAATATCCAATCTTGATTTAAATGGAGATGATCAGGTTGATTATTTACGTGTAATTGAATCTGTAGAAGACAGAACTCACGTTGTAATTATTCAGTCTGTTTTAGATCGTGATGTTTATCAGGATATTGCAACAATTGATGTAGAAAGAGATAATTACAATAAAGTTAGTGTTCAGGTTGTAGGTAACACTTATTTATACGGAGACAACTATATCTATGAGCCGGTTTATAGCGTAGCTCCGGTAATTTATACTTCATTTTGGGTTACAAATTACAGACCATACTATTCTAGCTGGACCTGGAATGTGTATCCAACTTATTATGCTGCCTGGAGACCTTACCCCATTTACAGATATAGAAGCAACATAAATGTTTGTATCAACGTAAACAATCATTATAATTATGTAAATACAAGAAGAAGTTACAGAGCTCCGGCTTTATATGCATCAAGACGTACGTATGGTTATGAAACAAGACGTCCTGACTACAGTTTTGCTCAAAGACATTCTAATGTAACTAACAGATATGATTTAGATCAAAGACGTGTTGCAAGCAGAGAATCATCAGGAAGAAACCAAAATACTTCTTATAATACTAACAGAAATAATTCTTCAAGAGTTTCTACAGATAACAGAACTCCAAATAGAAATTATACTGAAAACAGAACTCCTGGTACAGACAGAAATTACAATACAAATCGTGTTTCTACAGACAGATCAAATTCAGCAACTGTAAATAATAACAGTAACAATAATTCTGTAAGAGTTGAAAATACTCCGAGAACAGAAAACAGAAGAGATTATAGCCAAAACAACACAAATTCTCAAAGAGCAAATTCTCAAAACAGTATGAATAATAATACTGCTCCAACTCAAAGAACAGAAGCACCCAGAAATTATTCAGAAAACAGAGGAAGTTCAGAAAGCAGAGGAAACTCTGCAAGACAACAAAGCACTCAAAACACGCAACGTTCTGAAGCTCCAAGAGTAAGTCAGGAGTCAAGAAGCGGCCAGCCACAAAGAGAAAGCAGTTCTGGTTCAAGAAGCGGCGGCGGAAGAAGAGGTTAATATTAAATTCGCATTTCTAAATAAAAAACTAAAGCACAATTTGACGATTGTGCTTTTTTTTATCTTTTTTCTTATAATTGATTCTAATTTGTTTTAAAACAGTAAATTTGCAACCGTCTTTTATAAAAACATACATGAGCGCATCGCATAAAAACTTACACAGTAAGTTGTCTATAGGGGGTTTATTGATCACATTAGGAATTATTTATGGAGATATTGGTACTTCTCCATTGTATGTAATGAAAGCCATACTGGGCGATTACGCCATTAATTCTGATATTGTTTTAGGTGGAATTTCATGTGTCTTCTGGACATTAACACTTCAAACTACCATAAAGTATGTCCTTATTACCTTAAGCGCTGATAATCACGGTGAAGGTGGTATTTTTGCACTTTATGCACTAGTCAAAAAGACTAAAATTCAATGGCTCATTGTACCCGCCATAATTGGTGGTAGTGCCTTGCTTGCCGATGGAATTATTACTCCGCCCATCTCAATATCATCTGCCGTAGAAGGAATTAGAGCGTTTTATCCTACAATGGAAACCCAGACAATTGTATATATTGTTATCGGGATTTTATTTGTCTTATTTACCATACAACAATTTGGAACCAAGCTCGTTGGAAAATTCTTTGCTCCAATGATGTTAATTTGGTTTGCCATGTTAGGAACTTTGGGAACAATACAAATTTTAAGTCATCCGGAAGTAATAAAAGCAGTAAACCCATATTACGCTTATCATTTATTGTCTATTCATCCTGATGGTTTTTTTGTACTAGGATTTGTATTTTTATGTACAACCGGTGCAGAAGCATTGTACTCAGACATGGGACACTGTGGAAGAAAAAACATCAGAATAAGCTGGATCTTTGTAAAAACTACATTAGTGTTAAATTACTTTGGTCAGGCAGCATATTTAATTCACCATGAAGGAAGTACATTACAGCAATTAGGCGGAGAAAATGGAAATCCTTTTTACCTCATCATGCCACATTGGTTTTTACCATTCGGAATTGTCGTTGCAACTTTAGCAGCCGTAATCGCTTCTCAGGCACTTATAAGTGGTTCGTTTACATTGATAAACGAAGCAATGAGATTGAATTTCTGGCCAAAAGTAAAAATTAAATATCCTACTGAAGTTAAAGGCCAACTATACATTCCGTCAATTAACTGGTTATTGTTTTTTGGTTGTGTGGGAATCGTTTTGCACTTCCAGAAATCAGGAAATATGGAACATGCCTACGGTCTTGCTATCATTTTATGTATGATTATGACTACTATTTTACTTAATTATTATTTAATAATGAAAAGAGTAAAATTGTATTTAATGGTACCGCTTATTACTATTTATCTTCTGATAGAATTTAGTTTCCTAATTGCTAACATTACAAAATTTGCCGAAGGTGGATATGTAACGTTAATTATTGCAATGCTTTTGATTTCTATTATGACGATCTGGTATCTGGCTAAGAAAATTAATAAAAGCTACACTAAAATCATCAAAATCGACGATTATAAAAAAGTATTAATGGAGTTAAGCGAAGACTTATCAATCCCGAAATATGCAACGCATTTAGTTTATATGACAAATGCCAATCGTGTAGATGAATTAGAGGAAAAAGTAATTTATTCCATATTACAAAAACGTCCAAAAAGAGCTGATATTTATTGGTTCGTTCACGTAAACATTCTTACTGAACCTTATAAAACACAATACACAGTTACCGAGATTGCTAAAGACGACATTTATAGAATCGATTTTAATTTAGGATTCAGAGAACCTACAAAAATCAATTTAATGTTCAGAGAAGTAATTCGCGATATGGTGAAACGTGGCGAAGTAGATATTACCAGCCGTTACGAATCATTGAACAAAAACAATATTATTGGTGATTTTAAATTTGTATTATCTGAGAAATTTTTATCAAATGATAACGACTTAAGATGGCACGAAAACATTATCATGAACTCTTATTTCTTTATCAAGAAACTGAGTTTATCTGAAGAAAGAGCTTTTGGTTTAGACAGTAGCTCAGTTAAAATAGAGAAATTCCCAATGGTGCTTCACGCTCCGGAAAACATCGGCTTGACCAGAATTATAAAGTAAATCATTTCAAAAAAAATTCAAAAACACTCTTTTAAACTTTATCAGAGTGTTTTTTTCTTTTTAAAGGAAGTTAAAATAACAATCAGAATTAAAAATTTAACTTTCAATCAATTAATAGTACCTTTGCAACTCAAATATTTAAAATGAGATTACACAGAAATTTAGTTTATACTACCATCGATTCTTTAAATGCAATTTTCAATGAAGGAGAATATGCAGACAAAGTGGTAGCAAGAGCATTAAAAAAAGACAAACGTTGGGGAAGTTCTGACAGGAAGTTTGTTGCTGAAACGATATACGAAATTGTTCGTTGGAAACGATTATACGCAGAAATTGCCGAAGTAAAAGAACCTTTCGACAGAGAGAATTTATGGAGAATGTTCGCTGTTTGGGCAGTTTTAAGAGGATATCCAATTCCGGATTGGAAACAATTAGAAGGAACTCCTGAAAGAAAAATAAAAGGACGTTTTGATGAACTTTCTAAAGTCAGAGCATTAAAAGAATCTATTCCGGACTGGATGGACGAATTAGGTGTGAAAGAATTAGGCGAAAAAGTCTGGGCTACAGAAATTGCGGCTCAAAACCAACCTGCTAAAGTTATTTTAAGAACTAATACGCTTAAAGGAACTAAAGAAAGCCTGAGAAACACCTTGATGGATTTAAATATTGAAACTGAATATTTAAAAGATCAGCCTGAAGCTTTAGTTTTAAAAGAAAGAGCAAATGTTTTTTTGACAGATGCTTTTAAACAAGGACTTTTTGAGGTTCAGGATGCTAACTCACAATTAGTTGCCGGTTTTCTGGATGTAAAACCAGGAATGCGTATTGTTGATACTTGCGCCGGAGCCGGAGGAAAAACATTGCATATTGCTTCCTTAATGGAAAATAAAGGACAATTGATTGCAATGGATTTGTATGAAAGCAAACTAAAACAATTAAAATTAAGAGCGAAAAGAAATGGCGCTTTTAATATTGAATACAGAATCATTGACACAACAAAAGTGATCAAAAAATTACACGAAAAAGCTGATCGTGTTTTAATTGACGCACCTTGTAGCGGTTTAGGAGTTTTAAAAAGAAATCCTGATGCCAAATGGAAATTAAAACCTGAGTTTATTGATAACATTCGTAAAGTTCAGGCTGAAGTCCTAGAAAGCTATTCTAAAATTGTAAAACCGGGCGGAAAATTAGTTTACGCAACATGTTCAATATTACCATCAGAAAATCAGGAACAAGTAGAAAAATTCTTGAAAACTGAAATCGGGAAGCAATTTACTTTCATTAAAGATCGTAAAATATTAGCTTCTGAATCAGGTTTTGACGGTTTTTATATGGCGTTATTAGAGCGTAAAAATGCTGTGATTGCTGAATAAAAATAAATCCAATATTTATAAAAAAGCCTTTAGAAAATTTTCTAAAGGCTTTTTTATCGTTTACAAAATGTAGCTCAAATCTAACATTTTTGTGGTTGTTATATTTTTTTATCTATCAATATTTTCTACCAACATTAAACTCCTAACGGAGTAAATTTATGATGCAATGTTTAAAGAAGGCGAACTAGACGAAAAAGTGGTATGTCGGGATTTCAGACTAACCACTTTATATGTTGCTATTGAGTAAAAAACACAAGAAAAAAAATACATCTTGATGTCGTAATTAGAGTAAAATCACTTCAAGGAAGTCAATATCCTTATTTGGGCAACAACCCAGCGATTGAAAGAATACATTGTAAATGATTTGGCGTTAAATTAGTAGCGTTTTAAATCAGGTAATTCTATGAATTCTTTAACGATTTACAGCAACGCATTCCTGAGATAAGAATAACCAAAAGATTAACTTATTAGAACACACGATATTTAAACCAAACTTTGTTTTTTCCAGAGATCAAAATATTTTTCTTTTTTCTCTAATAAACCGTGATGGTTTCCAGATTCTATAATTTTGCCATTGTGCATTACCATAATTGTTTCTGCACTCGCAATTGTACTTACTCTATGGGCTATAATTATAATTGTTTTACCTTCTTTTTTGAAATTATCTATGGTTTGTTTGACTATCATTTCAGAATTTGTGTCTAATGATTAAACAAAAATATTAATCTAAAGAAAGTTAAGATTCATTTGAATTAATGATTGAAATAATAGTATGCCTTGCCAATTTCATAACCGCTAAAGTATAGAAAGAATAATAGAAAAATTGCTGTTAAAACAATTTCTAAAAATTTGGCATCTTTCATTTCTTTTGTATTAAAATTATTCATGCTTCTTAAAGTTTTTAATTGTTATTTTGATAATACTCTCCCAAAAACCTCTCCCTTATTAAATATATAAGCTAATAGTAACATTATGGCAAAGATTCCGAATAAAATATAAAATGAATTACTCTTAAAAAATTTCATATTATTCTCTTTTTAAATAAGTCTTATTAGTAATCAAATAAATAAGAAAGGTCACACCCAGGGCATTAGAAATACCCAAAAGAAAGGAAATAATATGATTTCCTGAATATTTTCTCAATAAAATGATAATGGCAAAGTACAATATACTTGCAAAAATGATGGTAATTTTTTTCATAACCTGAAATTTGATTTTATTAACATATATTCTAACGAATGATTAAATATTAGGAAACTGTTTCTTAAATATGAACTGTTTTGTTTTAATATCATAAAGGTAATTACTAAAATAATAAATCTGTGACTGCGAAGCGCACATAATCTCTACGAAATTTTTAAATATGATCTTTCTTGTATTGAGATCGTTTCATTTTAATTAATCACACTAATTCTATCTTTATAATTTTTAATAATAGTTTTTGTTTTTAATATTAATATTGGAATGAATTTCTTCAATAGTCCAAACAATAAGTAAAAGAATAAAATGGGAATAAATAGTTTACCTAATTCAGCTAGTGAAAAATGTGAGTTTTTAGAAAATAAGTCTAGAATGAATTTCTTACTGTTTTGAGGAAAATATAAAATTGAATTTGGATTTTTTATAACTACAAAATAAATAAAGAAAACAATGAAACTGTAACTTACTAAACCATAAAGTAATATAAAATAGTCAATTTTTACCCAATCTTTTTTGGGCTTAAAAATTTGTTTTATTTTAAAAAAACCATGAGCCATTAAATTAGGTTTTTCTAAAGCATCAGATAGAATCCAATATCCATCGCTTCTGACAAATGGATTTAAGCTATGTAATATTGAAATCGAAAATATGCACGCGAGAATAATTAAGTTCTGATAATTAAAAAATAATCCGACAGCTATTAAACAAACGACATAAACTACCTCAAAATACATTCCTGCCATATTAACAACAATTCGCTGTCCTTTTGGTAATTTCCAAATATCTGTTACGTCAGCAAAATATACAGGCATGAATAAATAAAATCCTCCACCAATACCTCCATGTTTAGCACCATAATAGTGTGCCGCTGAAGCGTGACCAAATTCGTGAAAAGTAACACCTACAAAACTTAATATAAAAAAAAACAACCATTCAGATTTTGCCATACTTGCATGAAAAATTTGATCACTAAAGAGATAAAAACTAATTACTAATGATAAAATAGATAAAACAAAAATACTTTTTAAAACTTTTGGTAAAAATAAAAATTTTAAATACTGAGTCAATTTAGAAACTACTTTTTCATTAATTACAATAAAACTTAATTTCAAATAACTGGGCTTAACATTTGGTTTTATTTCAATATTGTGACTTGTAATAATTCCAAACTTTGCCAATTTATTATATAAAAAATCATAAGCAAATTCATAAGTAATTATAGAATTGTAAATCTTATTGTATTCTAAAATAATAAGATCTAATTCTTTTTGATTGTCGATTAACTGCAAAAAATTGTATAGATCCACAGAGATTTTTACCCTATGATCATATATTGTCTGATGAATAAAGTAATCACTTTTGTTTATTGGATTAAACGTGATATCATCAGAAATTAACGGAATTATATTTAGTTGCATATATTGATATAGATTTTAGGATTGATGAAGTTGTAAATAGCCTGTTGAATTCCTTAGCTCGGACATTCATTCCATAGTTTGCAACAGGAAAATGGCAATCTGCAGGCTTAATATCATTTGCTAAAGGAATCTGTAGTGCATTGGAATTATTCCAAGATCCGTCACTAAATTGATTTTGTAGTAAGAAAGAAATTGTTTTTTTTATCTGCGAGTCTAACTTATTGCTATTATCAAGTAATAAAATTTCTAAAACTAACCCCGTATAAAAAAAGTTTTCGCCATATCTATCAGAAAAACTTCCATTACTATTTTGTTTCGTTTTTAACTCCTTTATAATAAAGTCTAACTTTCGATAATCGTTTATTAAGTGATACGTCTTTGCCAGATAGTAATAGGTATAAATATGATCAGTCCACCAATATGAATTTAATTTACTTTTAAGGTTGTCATCAAAATACTTTTTAATTTTAGTATACGATTCACTTTCTAAATTTCGATTTGCTAAAAAATAAAAGCTTACCGCAGTCACACAATTATGATTAGATAACCAACCTGTTACGTCCGTAATATGTTTATCATCCAGTTTCGTTATCAAATTACTTTTTTGGGTATAAGTTGAGAATCCTCCATCGGTTTTTTGAAATGATTTCCATTTTTCTAAAAGATTACTTTCAATAATTTTATTATTAAAAACATAAGATAAAAAAACAAAATTGGTAGAATCTGCATCTTCGATCCAAGTTGTATTGTAGCTCCAGAGTGTCATTAGAGATTGGCTATCTAAAAAAAGCAGTGCTTTTTCTATTTCATTTTTAAAAATGATCTTCAATTGTGAATTTTCAGATATTTTAGATAAAATAAAAGCTGTAGACCATGTATTGCTAATTCCTCCCTGATTTACATATTCACGCCAAGAACCATTTTCCTCTTGTTTTGATTTTAAAAAGTTAATAGCTGTTTGAATACTATTTTCTATATCATTCGCGGGTATTATTTTATTTGATAAATTGATTCCAGAGGTTAAAATTTCCAAATAAGTATCTATTTCAATAATCGCTGTTGAAAAGCTTTTTTTTGTATCAATAATTATTTGTTTCCAATTTGGAATATTTATATCCTGAACAATTTTCAATGATTTATCACAATACTCAATTCCTAATTGATATATTTTTTTTGAAATACCTTTTACATAAAGGTATTTCTCTAAAGTTTTAGCATCTTGATTTGGTATACTATATTGTTGCAAAAGATATAGTGCCCAATTAAATTGCCCTTTCTCCAAATCTTCTTTAAAATCCTGGATATCATCATTTAGCTGAAAAGCAACAGAGAAATATTTGTGTGAAAGCAATAATTGCTTGTATAAACTCTCATCTATATTGTCGATACTGAATAAACAATCTATAGCAACTTTGCCAAAAGCAGCTTTATTATCTGCCAGAATTTCATACTCCACAATTGATACCAGTGATTTCTTCGATAAGCTTTTTTCTAAATGAATAGCTTTTAAATATTCATTTTTTCGCTCATTCCAAAGTTTCCAAAAATCATTTTCTATTCCATAAACAGAAGTTAGAATTTTAATGCTTTCTTCCTGGCAAATTGTAATTAAAGGAAATTTAGATAATTCTTTTTCATCTATAAGACTGTCTGTAAATATTGTTGCCTGATAATATAAGTAGCCAGCAATATCAAGCAAATCCAATTCCTTTTTTGAAATACAAAATGCATTTGCAAACAAAGAAGGGTAATTTTGATAATAAGCAGGATTTCGATTTTTAAAATCTGTATCTAAAATCAGATTTTTAAAATCCTGAGAAATACTCAATTGCTGAATATAATTTTGAAACTTCATTTTATTTGCTTTCTATGAAATCACTTTCATCTTTATTTAAAAGAATTGAGTTTGTGCCCGTAATTGTTGTGCCGGGTAAACTTTGATAAATAGGTTTTGATAAATCAATTAATCCATCATTATTTACCTTGCTTACGGCAGTTTCTTTTAAAACGTAGATAGAATTTCCGAAAACGGATGGATGAATTTTGTTATCGTAAGAAATTGATCCTTCTATATTTGATTCAAAGGATTTCAATGTCCACTTCTCATTAAACGTTTTGTAAAATGTTAATCTTGTATATGATTTTTTTGTTTCAATAACAGACTCTTTTTTATTTTCTTTAACGATTCCTTTTACTAAATTATTTTTATACTCTACTGAATTGATAAAATCTACAATTGCACTTGATTGTTTATCAAAAGTAATCTTGCCTATTGAGCGACTTGAAACATTATTGGCAGTTGACCAATCGGTCTCAAATGATGCAATAATCTGATTAGAAGGAGATTCTTCGATTTTGCTTGTTATATTTTTAGTGAAATTTATAAAATTTGAAAGAAGTGAATTCAAATAAATAGTACTAACCAATGAATTAGGAACAACATATCCACTGTTATTTTCATTAATCCTTGGAACATCAACATAAATATTAAGAGAAACATTTTTATTATAATCTATTGCTCCTAATCTTAGTTTTATATCGCTTTTTTTTTGAAGCTGATATGTTTTATCCCACCAATTAACTTTTGCAAGAATCAATCTTTTTAACTGATTATCAATAATCACAGTTTCTTTAAAATTGCATTCTTTCTCAAACGGAATACTAACATATAAATCTTCATATTTATCTAATACATATCGTAAAGCTTTATTTAAATTAAATGATTTGATAACAATTTCGTCTAATTGAACTATTATAGGTATCATAAATATTGTATCCGAAATTTTGTTCTTTTTCATTTCCAATACAACATCTGCATAACCTAGACTTGTAATTTTTAAATCCGAATTTTTGATATAAATTGAGGCTTTCCCTTCTGAATTTGTAAATGTTCCATCATTTAAATCAGGATAAAAAATGTTTGCATTTTCAATAGGCAAATTTGTTGTTTGATCAAAAACAAAAAGAACTTTATCTTGAGAAAGCCCAATTTGAAATACTAGCAAAAATAGAAGTATAAACGTTTTTTTTTTCGATTTTAAAAATTTCATAAAATATTATAATTAAGGAAAAAAGGGAATAAAAATAATTATTCCCCTTTAGATTAGGCATTCTAATTACTACAAATCTACAACTACATTAACTTCAACACCCCCATAGCTACCTCCAATTTTTGCACTGTCGACCCATTGAAACTCATATCTTTTTTCTAATTCTTCTACCTGAAATTTTTCTAATAATTGATTTTCTGTATTCATTTTTAATAATTTTATTTATGTTAATAATAGTGTAAGATTATCCGATATTAATTTTTATAAAGGAACTTCAATTTTAATAGTTCCAGAGCCTGTATCAATAGATCCTCCAACACTTTCAACCCAAGCAAATTCATACCTTTTTTCAAGTTCTTCTACCTGAAAATTTTCTAATAATTGATTTTCTAAGTTCATGATTTTAATTTTTTCGGTTAAATATTTTTAGTGGCTTAGTTTTTTTGTATGGGTTACTACAGCTTATCAATCCCATTGTAATTGGCCTATTACATTTAAGAAAACAATCTCATTCTTGCAGCGACGTCAAACTGTAAAAAATGTCTCAGTTTCTTATGCCAAAACTAAACTAAGCTTGTATTGCTCGCAAATGTTTCATATCGAAATTCCCGAATCTCGATACGCAATTCCTGAATTACAAGAAAAAAAACACTAAAACACTGATAATCAACACTGAAAAGAACACCCAAAAACACTAGTTTCACAACTCCAATTCTAGATATATAACCTATTTTTGTAAGAACCAACACTAACGATTTTGTTTAAATTATTTAAAATTTTGTTTTTATCGCTACTCCCACTTTTTGTTTGTGCTCAAACTCCAGAAAGGGACCATACTGAATTGTCCTATAAAAAATTAAGCAACCTTTATTTTGATAATGAGAATAATCCTAAAAAACAAATTATATATACTAATGCTTATATGGCCAGGGCCATTAAAGAAAATAACAATATTCAAAAAGCCCGCGCTAATTATCAAATGGCTTTATTGTATTATAAGTCCGATAAAAACAAAGCAATCAGTTATCTAGATAGTGTTATAAAATATTCAAAGGATTCAAAAGATAAATTTTTTCCTGCTGCAGCATATTGTGAAAAAGCAGATTTTCTTAAAAAGCAGTTTAAATTTAAGGAAGCTATGGATAATTATAAATTAGCCGAAAAAATAGCGCTTCAGACTAATATCGATTATTACTATGTAGTAAGAGATTATATAGGTATTACCAAATCTGAGGATTTGGGTGAATATGATGAAGCATTAGAAATATATAAGGAATGCTATAATTACTATAAGACAAAAGATTACAGAACAGACAAATATGCTAATGACTTTCAGGAGATAATTTTCGGAATTGCAGATTGTTACAAATCATTGCAAAATACCGATTCGACCACATATTACAATACACTAGGATTTAAAGAATCAACAATTACAAATAACATATCGCTAAAGTATATTTTCATATTAAATGAAGGCGCAAATCAGGTATTAAAGAAAAACTATCATACTGCATTAGATAGTATTAATAAAGCACTGCCACAAATGATAAAATATAATGATATTGGAAATACTTTAGCAGCCTACTTTTACTTAGGAAAAGCCTATGATGGTATTGGTAGAAAAGAATTAGCAGTTAAAAATTATCGAAAAGTAGATTCTATTTATTCAAACACAAAAGAAATAACTTCAGAATTTATAGAGGGTTATCCATATTTAATTACTTACTATAAAAATATTGGAGATAAGGAAAATCAACTCAAGTATATTTCAAAATATATGTTTATAGATAGTGTTTTACAGAAAAATTATAGAAATCTAAATAAGTTGATAAAAAGTGAATACGATGTTCCTCGTTTAATGTCTGAAAAAGAAAGCCTTATTGAATCTTTAAAAAAGAATAACTTAAGATCCTTCTGGGGAATTGGGGTCCTAATATTAATCATATTAAGTGTTTCAACATTTGGATTTTATCAATTTCAACTTAAAAAAATATACCGTTCTAGATTCGAACAGATAATGGATGAATCTATGACTAAAAAAAGCGAAGAGAATATACCTAACATAACTAATGATTCTAAAAATATTATTTTAAAAAATGATGACATTGGTATTTCAGACGAGTTAATTAAAGAGATACTAGAAAAATTGGAGGAATTTGAAAAACAAAAAAAATATCTAAAATCTGACATTACGATACAATCTTTATCCTCTCTTTTTCAAACTAATAGTAAATATTTATCTAAAATAGTAAACAATTACAGAAGCAAAACATTCATTCAATACATTAATGATTTACGAATAGAATATGCTATTGAAAATTTAAAAAATGATTCAAAATTAAGAAAATACACCATTCAAGCACTTGCTTTAGAATTTGGTTTTAATAGTGCTGAGTCTTTTTCAGCAGCTTTTTTTAAAAAATCGGGAATAAAACCAACCTATTTCATCAAGCAAATTAATAACTCATTTAACTAATTACCAACCGCTTATTATTTTTTCATTTATCGAAATTCGTGAATTTCGATAAATGAAAAAATAATCTTAAACTATTTATTGATTCAACATTTTATATTTGTGCTTAACCTTAAATATAAAATCATGAAAACTAGAAAAGGAAAAAAAGAAATTAAAAAATTTGATCTTGACAAAATGGAAGTTGCCAAACTAAAAAATATGCATTTGATTATTGGAGGAGGAGGAGGAGATGATCCTATCGATACTAATGATAAAAAAATAGGTTCATCAAGAGATTGTGCTCAGAGTAACTAAGGAAAAATTGAATCATGCTCTTTTAAAGCCAAAGCTTAATAATTAATAATAGTCTTTTAAAGTTAATTTATTCAATATAAAAAAAGAATATTTAACCTTAAAAGGCTTAAAAGTTTCTAAAAAAAATGAAATCATTCTACAGTATATTATTATTTATACTTCTTGTCGGCTGTAATAGTGCAAAAAATGTAAATATTTCTAAACAAGTATATTCTCAAACAAAATTATCAACTTTAGAACTTAAAACCTGGTATCAAAAAGATTATACTTTAGATGGAATTCCTGGAATATCATTAGACAAATGGTATAATCAAAACAAAAAAAAGCAAAAACAGACTATTATCGTTGCTGTAATTGACACGCAAATTGATATTAATCATGAAGATTTACAAGGACAGTTTTGGACAAACGGTAAGGAAACACCAAACAATAATATTGATGATGATCATAATGGCTACATAGATGATGTAAACGGCTGGAGCTTTACCGGAACCAAAAATGGAGGTT
This sequence comes from Flavobacterium sp., assembly GCF_043722275.1. Lineage (GTDB taxonomy): Bacteria > Bacteroidota > Bacteroidia > Flavobacteriales > Flavobacteriaceae > Flavobacterium. The sequence continues at coordinate 23,660 of NZ_JAYSPC010000034.1, forward strand.
ATGTTGTATGGAATAACTATGAATATGTCAGGATAATAAGAGAATGGGAACCTCTGTTCAAAGGCAAGGCGGAAAGTGAAATTGCAAACAAAGACTTGCCTGACTACAAGGAATATCAGCGAGCCTCAAAAATTTTTGATTTTAAACAAAAATATTATAAAAATTGGCATAAATCCTTAGTATATAATATTGAAGTATATCCTCTGGTAAAAGATACTTTAAAACATTTTTTTCCTAAAGAAGATTATACCTATAAGCAATTGGACAGTATTTATAAAAAATATAAAATAAATGACAAGACTTATAAACAAAGACGTGACGATAAAGATAAAGATTTAGGAGCTCTAATTGATTATATGATGGTCAATTTAGAAGTTGATGAGAAAACATTTGAAGATATCGTTGATAAAAAAACACAACTGGATTCTGTACTATTAAAAAATTTGAATGTTGACTATAATGAACGTCTATTAATTGGTGATAATCCAACTATCCTTGAAAAAGGTTATGGTAATAATAACATCAGCAATAATAAAGCCGGACATAGACCGATACAGGATCATTGTACTAAAATGGCTGGAATAATAGGTGCAAATCGATTAAATAATATTGGTGTAAAAGGTATTTTACAAAATGTAAAAATTATGCCATTGAATGTTTCCCCCTCAGGAGATGAACTTGATAAAGATATTGTAATGGCGATATATTATGCAGTAGATAATGGTGCTAAAGTAATTAACATGTCATTAGGCAAAGAATTTTCTCTGCATAAAGACTGGATGTTTGATGCCTTAAAATATGCAGAAGCCCACAATGTTTTAATAGTTCATAGCGCTGGAAATTTTGCTTTTGATGTTGATAAAAATCCGGAATACCCAAGCGATGTTGCATTTGATGGTACACCTGAAATTTGTACTAACTTTATTAATGTAGGTTCTACAACCTATAAATTAAACGAATATTTTGTTTCAGATTTTTCAAATTATGGGAAGGAAAATGTTGATTTATTTGCTCCGGGCGAAGAAATTTATACAACAGCTTCAGGAAATAGTTATAAATCTGATTCTGGAACTTCTATGTCTACACCCATGGTTTCAGCAACAGCGGCATTAATATGGTCGTACTATCCGGATTTTACAGCTAAACAAGTAAAACAAATTATTTTAGATTCCGGAACGGCTTACAACTTACAAGTACTTGTGCCGGGAACAAAAGATAAAAAAGTACCATTTTCAGAATTATCTAAATCAGGCAAGGTTTTAAATGTGTACAATGCAATGGAATTAGCTAAAGAAATGAACAAAAGGAAAAAATGATATCACCTTTCAAGATTAAACCTTTTGCAGATTATGTATTAAGAACTCCATTAATGCCATTGTCATTTTATCTCAATACAATTGAAAACTATTCGACAGAAAAGGCAAAACAGCTTTATCACAATCCTTTAATTCGAGAAGCTATTAGTTTGGCATCTCCAGAATTAATAAAAGAATTAGACAAATGGGTAAAAGAAGATACTAATATATCTAATGAAATTACAAAAAAGCTAGAGATTACATTTTTAAAATATGTTGCCAGAATGTCCTCTAGATGCACACCTTTTGGTTTATTTGCAAGTTGTTCAATGGCGAGAATAGCTGATGAAACTAAAATTATTCTGGAGGATTCTGACAAATTTAAACGTTTTACTCAATTTGACATGCAATTTTGGATAGCGCTATTACAAGAAATTGCTGTAAAAAAAGAGGTCATCCCACATTTAAGATATTATCCAAATGGCAGTATTTATCAAATTGGAGAATTTTACAGATATATTGAATATAAATATGTAGAAACAAAAAGAGAACATAGTATAAGTGCTTTAAGAAAATCTGCTGTATTAACTGAATTACTTCATAATGCAAAATCAGGATTGACTATCGAAGAAATGATCGCACTTTTGGCTGATGATGAAAGTGAAAAACAAGAAGCCAGAGAATTTATTTTAAAACTTATCGGTTTTCAATTTTTGGTTAGTGAATTAGACGCTGTTGTGACGGGAAATAATGAATGGGAGAGAATTTTTTTCATTTTAAAGAAAATCCCAGCTTTAAATAACGAATTTAAAATTTTAGAAAAAATTCAAAAGCAACTTTCCAGTTTAGATGAAATGCTCGTTCCTTCTGAAAAAAAATATCAGGAAATTAAAGAGAATATTAAGCAATTAGAAATTGGCTTTGATGAAAAGTATCTTTTTCAAACTGATTTAAATTCAAGTACAATTGTAAGTACTTTAAATGCTAGTATTTCAAAAAAAGTACTACAGGCTCTTCATTTTTTAAATGGCATTCAAACCAAAAAGAAAAATCAAGATCAGGAAAATTTCAAGAAAGCGTTTATTCACAGATATGAGTCCAGAATAATGCCGCTGACTACAGTTTTAGATACAGAAATCGGAATTGGTTATTTACAAAATCAAGATATGAATGACACTCATGAGATTTTAGAATTTCTTGAATTTAAAAGTAAAGAAACAAAAGATGAAAATCAGCTTTGGACCTCTTATGATTTTGTTTTGCAAAAAAAAATGCAGGAATGCATTCTGCAAAGTAAAAAAACAATAACATTAAGTGAAAATGATTTTATCGATTTCAATGCTGATTTTAATGATGCCCCAGCGACATTTTCTGTAATGATTGAAGTTTTTGACCAAGAAAATATTGTAATAGAATCTTCTGGAAATAGTAGTGCAGCAAAACTATTAGGGCGATTTTGTCATGGAAATTCAGGTATTCATAAATTAACTAAAGAGATAATCCAAAAAGAAGAAGATTATTATTCCGACAAAATAATGGCAGAAGTGGTTCATATTCCAGAATCAAGAACAGGAAATATATTACGCCGGCCTGTTTTACGAAATCATGAAATAAGCTATTTAGCAAAGTCTGGTGTATCTGCAAATAATAATATTGATTTAAATGATTTATTTATTTCTATTCAAAATGACACCATAAAATTACACTCAAAAAAGCTCAATAAGGAAGTTATTCCCTGTTTATCAAATGCCCATAATTATTCCACAAATTCTTTGCCCATATATGATTTTTTATGTGATTTACAATCGCAGCAATTAAAACCTATCTATTCTTTTAGCTGGGGAATTTTAAAAAAGCATTATGATTTTTTTCCAAGAGTAATGTATCATGATATTATTTTGTCGAAAGCGAAATGGATCATAAAAAAAGAAGAAATATTAAGTTTTTACAAAATGAATGATGAACAATGTTATCAAGCATTTTTAATATGGAAATCCTACCGAAATATTCCTCAATATATAAACTGGACAAATGGTGACAATACCTTATTATTTGATTTTGAAACTCAAATTGGAATGAAGCTATTTTTAAAATCAATTAAAAATCGGGAAAAAATTACTTTAGAAGAATTTCTATTTACAAAAGAATCAGTTGTACAGAATCAAAATACATATGCTTTTTGTAATCAGTTCATACTATCATTTTACAAAGAATAATTATAATGCAAAGAGATTTTTGTTTGGGCAGCCAATGGTTATACTATAAAATTTATACTGGTGTTAAAACAGCAGATCATATTCTAGCAGAAAAACTAAACCCTGTTATCACTTACTTAGAAGAAAAGAAAAAGATACAAAAATGGTTTTTTATCCGATATAGAGATCCTGAGGAACACATCAGGCTTCGTTTTTTAGTAGATGATATTGATAATTTAACTGCAATTATCAATGCATTTCATCCTGTTTTTAAAGAACTTATTGATGAAAATGTGATTTGGAAAATACAGACAGATACTTATCAAAGAGAAATTGAAAGATATGGTAAAGCAACTATGTATTATTCTGAATTTATTTTCTGGAAAAACAGCAAAATGATTTTAAAATATTTGAATCTTAAAACTTCATTTTTGGAAAAAGAAGTAGCGCTTTTTTTTAGCTTTTTAATGATTGATTCTTTTTTGAATTCATTTAAATTGTCAAATTCAGAAAAGTTAACTTTAATGGATGGACTTCAACTTGCTTTTAAAAAAGAGTTTGAAACAGATAAAATTCAAAAAAAGAAAATGGATATAAAATACCGATCATTAAATCCACAATTAGAAGATTTTTTACAAATTTCTAATCAAAATGATTTTTCGGAAATTTTTCATATTGTCAATGAAAAGTCAAATAAAATAAAAGAAACTGCCTTAAAAATAATAGATAAAATTGAAATTCCGCTAAATGATTTTTTGTCAAGTCATATCCATATGATGATTAATAGACAATATACATCAAAACAAAGAATGTATGAACTTATTATTTATGATCACTTATATAGATATTATAAAACTTTAAATTATAAAAATTAATCCCCTACTCCTCATACATCTCCATCCATAACCTCGTCTCTTCCAAATCCAGTTCCTTCTCAATCTTTCTGAAAATTTCCTCATTGACAGAACCGGATTTATGCATTGATTCCAGTTTATTGCGCTCAACGTTCAGTAAATCAATTTGAATTTTGGTAAAATCATTAAAGATCTCCCCGCCTACTAAATTTCCTTTTCCGAAGAAGTTGGCAGGGAGTTCGGTTTTTTGGAGACGGTTGAATTTTACTTCGTATTTGCTTTTTATGTTATGGAGTAAATCGTCGTTGAGTAACGAGAAATTATCTTCGATATGGGTAATGGTTTGCGAAACGATGATGTTTCTGATTTCGTACTCTTCGGCGAGGATAGAATATTTTTCAATTTTTAGTTTTTTAATCAGCCACGGCAAAGTCAATCCCTGAATAACCAAAGTCGAAAGAATCACGCAAAACACCAAATAAATGATGAGGTTTCGGAGTGGGAATTCTTCTGTCTTATTCATCATTAATGGTAACGCTAATGCTGCCGCCATCGAAACGACGCCACGCATTCCGGACCAGCCGAAAACAATCATATTCCGGAAATCGAATTCTTCCTGTAGTCGGATTTTTTTACTGATAAATCTGGGAAGCAAAGTCGCCGGAATCACCCATAAAAAACGCACCACAATCACGACCACACTTACAGATGCACCCCAAACAAATAGCGACCAACCGGAATAATGTTCAATTCCTAATATGATTTGGCGCAACTGCAATCCGATTAAAATAAAAATTAGTCCGTTTAAAATATTCGTTAAAACACTCCAGATTGTTCCTGTCATGATTCGGCTTTCGTGGGTAAAAATTGTTCCGGATCTTGCTGAAAGGAAAAGTCCCGTCGCAACAACGGCAAGAACACCTGAAGCTTCAAAATGTTCTGCAATTAAATACGAAGCAAAAGGAGTTAATAAAGTTAAAGTCGCTTCGATTACATCATCGCAAACAAACTTTTTATGAATAAAACTCATAATATATCCCACGCCTAAACCTATCGCAATTCCTAAAACCGACATAACAACAAAATTCAATCCGGCTTGCCAAAGCACAAAATTCCCCGCCATAATTGCTGTCAAAGCATATTTGTAAGCAACTAAACCACTGGCATCATTCACCAGACTTTCGCCTTCAAGAATCGCAATTAACCTCGGGTGTAAACCCAAACCTTTTGTAATTGAAGTTGCCGAAACCGCATCCGGAGGTGAAACTATCGCACCTAATAAAAAAGCTAACGCCCAGGAGATATCATCTATCAGCATATGTGCCACAAAAGCTACGGCAACGGTTGTAAAAAGTACTAAACCGACAGCGGCAAGTGTAATGGGACGAATGGTTTGTTTAAAATCTGACCAACTGGTGTACCAAGTCGCATGGTATAAAAGTGGAGGTAAGAATACGATAAATACAATTTCGGGACTTAGCGCAATTACAGGAAGTCCGGGAATAATACTAATCACAACTCCGCAAAGTACCAACACAATAGGAATAGGAAAATTGTATTTTTTACTGATTAGGCTCAAAAAAGCGACTCCAAATAGTAACATTATAATTACTGTAATATTTTCCATTTTTGTTGTTTTGGTATTTCTGGTGAGAGTACGAATATAATATTTTTAAAACTTTGTTCACAATATGATTCTATGGGTTCTTTTTCCTACTCCGTTATCAGGATTTATTTTTTTGTGTATAATTTTTAATACATAGTTTTTATGTTTGCAATGTGAAGGTGTTTTTAGAATTCGGTTTTTATTCTCGCAGATTTTGCAGATTGAGCAGATTTTTATTTTGACAAAGACTGTCATCCTGATTTCTATGATAAAATCATTCTTCTGGATTTTTTTTTAAGAAGTTCCATAGAAGCAAAATATATTGTAGTGGTGGATTTTAATCCATTCATTCGCAATCAGAACCAAATCTAGTCATCCTAAGGAAACGAGAGATCTCCCTAAGTAGCTCGACAAAGATTATACCTGCCAATTGGCACGGAGTTTATTACGGAGATGCTTCGTTCCTCAGGATGAAAAACTATACGAAAATATTGTTATGAAAATGATTGGCCTAGCCCCCGATAGAAGTGGAAATCCTTTTGTGGCGGTCCCGAGGCTTCGGGAGCGGGATTGGCTCGTGAAAAAAAGATGTGGTTTTATCATAGAAATTGCAGATCCACTTTGTGCAAAGTCGTTGAACTAATCTTTTGTTTTTAAACATTTTTTTCAAAAATTAAAAAATTATCATAATCATTTTATCCCGATGGCTATCGGAAGTGTCAAAAACAATAATATTGTTTAAGATAAAATCTAAAATCAACAAATCTCATTTAACCAAATTTTACCATACTTTCCGTTATAAATATCTCAAAAAAAATTACATGTGAAACTTAAATTTATTGCCCTAAATTATGATTCAGAAAAGAAATTTTATTGGTTTACTAGCCTTATTTGCAGTCTTTTTTTATGCAACACTTACCTATTCTCAAACTGCGCCTCCAAAAACAGAAACCCGTTCGAAACTATTTGAGGAAACTACAACTGACAGTGATTATTTGATTGCTATAGAAAAAGCCGGAGAGGTTTTAGAATCTGCTCATAATGACACGGAGTTTGACGGAAACAGTCATCACTTGTTTGGAGAAATTAAAAGAACGCAAAGCAAACTTGATCTTATTTTAGTGAGTTTAAAAGGCGCGAATCCTAATGTGCGTAACCAGCAAATGTATCGAATTGTCCTGAAAGAAATCGAACAGGAACTTAACGAGCAAAATACTGCGATCAATTTACGCAATCAAACACTTGAAAAAATCAAAAAACGTGTAATGGATTTGCGCAAGGACAATGTCCTGATGGGATTGGTAAAAGATACGATTCGCCGCAAGCAATTTGGCAGGGAATTAGCCAATCTTAAAAAAAGATACCTGAGCACGGACAGTCTGATGACTAAAAATCAGAATATTTTAAACGATAATAAAAGAATCACAGTTCAACGAAAAATCGCCGTTTCAAATGCTTTAATTACTGTTGAAGGCAAACTTGAACAATCCGGAATTAGTCTGATGAAAAAAGAATATCCCGTATTATGGAGTACGAGCGATTCGACATCTAAAAAAATCGTAGGACAAAATATTAAGGATAAAATCATCATCGAGGAAAATGTCGCGGCTTATTATTTAAGTTATAGAATAGGCGGATTAATTTTTCTGGTGCTGTTAATGGGTTTATTAGGCTGGTATATTTCACGTAATTTAAAATACTTGAAAAATAACGGACATGCCGATAATCTGTCTCAGTTTAACTTTAAATATTTAAATCGGGGCATTATAATTCCGGTTGCGGTTGTTGGTTTAAATATCGCGGTTGTGAGTAATATATATGCACCGGCAATGTTTATTGAGCTGATTCAGATGGTACTTTTAGGACTTATTACTGTACTGTTTAAAAACAACTGGAAAAAAACTTCGATGCGAAATTGGTTATTTCTGTTAGCATTATTTTTTGTGCTTTGCTTCCTTGACTTGTTTATTGCAGTAGGATTTATTCAGCGTTGTGCCTTTATTGCCATCAATATTTTAGGAATCCGTTATGGATTTGTTCAGATAAAAACGCTAAAAGATCAGCTTTATATCAAAGGATTTTTTAAATGGGCGACTATAATTTTTATCGGCTTAAATGTTCTGGCGTTACTTAATAATCTTTTCGGACGTGTTTCTTTGGCAAACATGTTAAGTATTACCGCTTTTATTTCGCTTACGCAGATTGTTGCCTTAAGCGTACTTTTAAAATTAGTTTTAGAGATTATTCTTTTACAAATTTATACGACGAGAATCAAACGTGATATCGAAAAGATTTTTGATTTTGAGACTTTATCAAATACGCTAAAAAAACCTTTTATCATCATAATTAGTTATATGTGGCTTGTTGTCATTGCTTCTAATTTGAATATTTGGGAATCATTGCGTACCGGCTTAAATTCGTTATTAACGCATCCAAATACGATAGGAAGCATCACTTTTACTCTAGAAAACATCGTTTTGTTTTTTATTATTATCTGGCTTGCGCATTTATTACAAAATTATGTAGCTTACTTTTTTGGAGAAGTTGATGATGAAAACGAAGAGAATATCAATAAAAGGCAACATTCTAAATTATTGATTACAAGACTTGTTGTATTAATTGTGGGATATCTTTTGGCCGTTGCCGCATCCGGAATGCCATTAGACAAACTAAGTATTTTGTTGGGAGCTTTGGGTGTTGGTGTTGGACTTGGACTTCAAAGCGTCGTTAATAATTTCGTTTCGGGTATTATTTTAATTTTTGATAAACCAATACAAATTGGAGACGTAATCAATATTAGTTCAGAATCCGGTCGCGTAAAATCAATGGGATTGCGAACCACCAAAATCAACTCGGCAAATGGCGCCGAAATCATTATCCCGAATGGTAATTTATTATCTCAAAACATTACAAACTGGACGTATACTGACAATTTTAAACTGGTAGAAATTGCTGCCGAAGTTAGCGGCGATATTATGCCCGAAGAAATTAATGCTTTAATATTAGAATCTCTTGAAAGCATGGTTTTGGTAAATAATAATAAACCACCACAAATTTATTACACTGCTATTGCTGACGGAAAATTCAAATTGCAAATAAAATTCTGGTGCAGCATTTATAGAACCGAAGAAACAATAAGCAGCGCTCGCCAGGTATTGTTTATCAATTTTAAAGCAAAAGGTTTAACATTAGCGACATAAAATAAACTTAGATTATATCCTAAAAATCCGTCAGACTAAATATTTGACGGATTTTTTTTATAATTTAATTTCTGAAATAAAACTTTCTAATAAATCACATTTTCCTGATTGGATAATCTAAATTCGGTTTTGTCTTAAATCTTGTTTAACTTATAGATTACCAAACCTCAACAAAAAAATTCAATCCTTATTAGAAAATAAAAAAATTACGAATTTAGACCTCAAAACGTTAAACTTATTGAATTATAGTTGATTAATTGTAATAGAATAAATCTTATCTTAGCAGAAATATATTCCGTTCAATTTTAAATTAAGGGGTGAATTCTCTTTTTTTGAATAGAAAAGAAACTATTTTGAACAAAAACTCACTCAATTTTTATTTTACCCAAAAATGAACAAACAGAATTACAATCTTTTACTAGCTGATGATGACGAAGACGATTGCGCTTTTTTTAAGGAAGCACTTGATGAATTAGTATTGCCTACAGATCTTGTAACTGTTAATGATGGTGTGGAGTTAATGAACTTTTTAGCTGAAAATGCTGAAAATAATTTGCCTGATATTCTTTTTCTTGATCTTAATATGCCCCGCAAAAATGGTCATGAATGTCTGACTGAAATAAAAGAAAAAAAGGAACTTAAAGATTTGCCCGTAATTATTTTCTCTACTTCTCTGGACAATGAAATTGTCGATTTGATGTATGAAAAAGGAGCTACATATTACATTCGTAAACCCGGAGATTTTTCGAAATTAAAAAAAGTAATCGAAAACGCTCTTATTACGGCATCTCAAAATAATTTTAAGCAACCCGTTAGAGCAGATTTTATTCTTCAACCCTAATTGTTTTTTTGAATGAGCTTTATAAATAAAGAACATTATTTTCTTGCCGATGGTGGAGAAATGGGTGATCTGATTCGCTCGAAAGACTGGAGTAAAACCCCGCTGGGCGATCCTGAAAACTGGCCCCAAAGTCTTCGCACCATGACATCTGTAATGCTCAACAATCCGCTGGGAATGTACATTGCGTGGGGTGAAAATTTTACACAATTATACAACGATACGTACCGCAATATTCTGGGAGAAACTAAACATCCTGAAGCTTTAGGAATTAGTTCTGAAATTACATTTGCCGAAATCTGGGACACTATTGGTCCTATGTTTCATGATGTAATGAAAGGAAATGCCGTTAGTTTTTCTGATTTAAAATTAGTTCTGAACAGAAATGGTTTTGATGAAGATTGCTACTTTAATTTTTCATATACTCCTATTAAAACAGAAAATGGCAAAGTAGGCGGCGTTTTAGTTAACGTTGTCGAAACTACCGAAAAAGTAAGAGCCACCGAAGCACTTAAAATCAGTAATAACCAATTTAAAAATAACATCATGCAGGCTCCTGTCGCGATGTGCGTTTTTAGAGGTGAAAAACATCTGGTGGAAATTGCTAATGAGCAGATGATTTTATTATGGAGAACAGAAGCCAAAAATGTCATTAATAAACCCATTTTTGAAGTATTACCAGATACAAAAAGCCAATATCTGGAAGATGTTTTAGATAATGTTTATAAAACCGGCAAAAAATTTGTCGCCAATGAACAGCCCGTTAAATTTTTGAGAAATGGTGTAATCGAAGACACTTATATCAATTTTGTTTACGAAGCCCTTACAGAACCTGATGGAACAATTTCCGGAGTTATGGGAATTGCGCTTGAAGTCACATCTCAAGTAATGTCGCGCGCAAAAGTTGAAGAAAGTGAACAAAAAGTCAGGGAATTGGTAGAGAATGCGCCTTTCCCGATTGCTTTATATGTGGGCAAAGAAATGACGGTTGAATTAGCCAATGACTCTATTATCAAAGTATGGGGAAAAGGCAATGATGTTATCGGGAAGTCCTTTAAGGATGTTGTTCCGGAACTTGATAATCAGTTGGTATTTGAACAAATTAATGAAGTTTTAACCACCGGAAAATCCTTTCACACAAAAAACACTCCGCTTGATTTAACCGTTGACGGAAGTTTGGGAACCTATTATTTCAATTATAGTTTAACACCAATATATGATGTAAACGGTAATATATATGGCGTTATGAATACGGGTGTTGACTTAACTGACCTGAATATAGCCAAGAAAAAAATTGAAGAAAGCGAGCAGAATTTACGCAGTATGGTCGCACAATCGCCAATTGGTATTTGTGTACTTGATGCAGAAACCCTGATTAGCGAAATCGTAAATGACAGTTTTGTTGAGGTTGCCGGAAAAACATACGACCAAATTGCAGGCAAACATTATTGGGAAACATTTGCTGAGGTAAAACCTTATTATGAAGATGCGCTACAAAAAGTAATCGATGATGGACTTCCTTTTTATGCTAATGAAGTAGAAATGATTCTTATCAGACATGGAAAAGAAGAGAAAATATATGTAACTTTTGTTTATGCTCCGCTAAAGAATATCGAAGGAAAAGTAACAAAAATCGCCATTTGGGTTCTTGATAATACACCGCAGGTTATTGCCCGACAAAAAATTGAAGAAGCTGATAAACGTTTTAGAAACACCGTAAAACAAGCTCCCGTTGGGATTACAATTTTACGTGGTCCTAACCATATTGTCGAAATGGCAAATGAGGCTTACTTAAAATTAGTGGGCAGAGAAGAAAGTACCTTTATAGACAGACCTTTGTTTGACTCTTTACCCGAAGTAAAAGAAACCGTAAGTACACTTTTAGACGGTGTTTTAAATACCGGAATTCCTTTTCACGGCAGTGAATTGCCTATACCTGTAAACCGTTATGGAAAACAGGAAGTTTTCTATTTTGATTTTCTTTATCATCCTTTAAAAGAGGAAGATGGAAAAATTTCGGGCATAATAGTAACCGTAACAGACGTAAGTGAAAAAGTAGAAGCCCGCAAGAAAATTGAAATCAACGAAGAAAGACTTAATATTATTGTTGAAGCCAGCGAATTAGGAACCTGGGAACTCCATGTAAAAACAAAAGACCTTCAATATTCTCAAAGATATCTTGAAATAGTTACAGGATATAAAAACAACGAAAACCTAAGTCATCGCGAATTATTGAATCATGTTCATCCGGACGATATGCGCATTCGGGAACGTGCTTTTAAACAAGCCATTACATCAGGATATATCCATTATGAAGCACGAGTAATCTGGGACGATCAAACTATTCATTGGATCGAAGCCAAAGGAAAACTTTTTTATGATGAACAAAATAATCCTGAAAAATTGCTGGGAACAATAAGGGATATTACCGATGAAAAAAATCATCAGCATGAGCTTGAAATCAGTGAAAAAAGATTTAGAAAACTGGTCATGGAATCTCCTGTTCCAAAAGCAATTTTGAAAGGAAAAGATATGGTCGTTGAAATTGCCAATGAAGCACTTTTAAAAAGCATCTGGAGAAAAAAAGCAAGTGATGTTGAAGGAAAAAAAATATTCGACATATTTCCGGAACTCAGAACTCAAAAATATGGCAAACTTTTACATGAAGTTTATACCACCGGAGAAATACATTCAGAATCTGAATCCTTATTATTAATTAATGGAACTGATGGTGAACAAAAATTTTATATCGATTTTGAATACGCGCCAATGCGTGAAGCCGATAACGCAATTTCTGGCATAAAAATCACCATAATTGATGTTACCGAAAAAGTAGAAGCCAGAAAAAAAATACAGGAAAGTGAAAAACGATTCAGATCATTGACTGAAAGTATTCCGCAGCTTATCTGGGAAACCGATGAAAACGGAAATGCATTATTTGCATCTGGTAAATGGTTAGAATATACCGGAATTCAACCTTCTGGTCAAGCCGAATGGAAAGAGATGATTCATCCTGATGATTTTGATGAAAATGTCAGAGTCTGGACTCATAGTTTAACCACCGGCGAACCTTATAAAACTGATGTAAGGGTTTTAAGAAAAGATGGAAATTACAGATGGCACTCTGTAATTGGTGAACCTGTTTTGAATAAAGAAAATAAAATCATAAAATGGGTTGGCGCATTTACAGATATCCAAACTGAAAAAGCATTTACGCAGGAATTAGAAAAACAAGTAACGGAACGCACAAAAGAACTCGAACAAAAAAATGTAGAACTGGAGCAAATGAATAAGGAACTTCAGTCATTTGCCTATATTTCAAGTCACGATTTGCAGGAACCGTTGCGAAAAATACAAACGTTTGCAACACAAATTATCGACAAGGAATATCAAAATTTATCTGACGCCGGAAAAGATAAGTTCAAACGCATGCAAAATGCGGCGCAAAGAATGCAAACGCTTATCAACGATTTACTCTCATATTCGAGAACAAATATTCAGGAAAGGAAATTTGAAAAAGTCAATCTTTCTCAAATTATTGATGAAGTAAAAGAGGATTTAAAAGAAGAACTGGAACAAAAAGAAGCTATAATAGAAACTAATAAAACTGGTGATGTTAGTATTATTCCGTTTCAATTCAGGCAATTATTATACAATTTGACCAGTAATTCATTAAAATTTTCGAAACCGAATATTAAACCTGTAATAAAAATTACAAGTGAATTTGGTAAAGGATCAGATTTAGACAATGAAGCTTTGGCGAAAGACACTGAATATTGTCATATTAGTATATCAGACAACGGAATAGGTTTTGAATCTCAATACAGTAAAAAAATATTCGAAGTTTTTCAGCGTTTACACGGAAAAATGGAATATTCAGGAACAGGAATTGGACTTGCGATTGTGAAAAAAATTGTTGAAAACCATAACGGATTCATCACCGCAAAAGGCGAACTAAACAAAGGCGCGACTTTTGAAATTTATATCCCGGTGATTCAAAATGCAAACTAAATAAAAAAACGGAAATAACTTTAAAAAGTCATTTCCGTTTTTGTTTTTAATTCTTCTAGTGAATTAAGATTTACTTCTCGATAAATTATCTTGTATAAACAGTGATAATTCCAGTAGTTTTATCCTTAATTTTCAGCTCCTTATTAGTAAGGTTCATAATGTCGCTGGTTGTACTTGTGTTACCAACAGTAAGCGTTAAATCATTGTGAGATCTTACATAAGTTCCTGTAGTTTCGGTTAATGCACAATTGCTACCATTATAATCACCCATAACTGCTGCATTACTTAATCTAAGATCTAAATAATCTTTATTACATCCAGATGCGTTTTGTGGAGCGTCGATTAACACTTCTTGTCCGTTAATAATTGAACCGGTTTGGCTTAGGTTGTATTTACCTTGAATTGGTACAATTGTTTCCCCGTCGTTATCATCGTTACTACAAGATGTTGCAAATAAACCGATGCTCAATAATACTGCGAATAATATTCTTTTAGTTTTCATGTTTGATTTCTTTAAAATTATTTATGCTAAATTACTTTTAAAGTCTGCGAGAAATGTTCTATAATTTTCGGAAAGATTTACATAATTTCTTATAAATTCTAAATAATTACTTACGAAACCCCTGTAATACTAACAATAAAGTAATATTAACCTCTAAATACTAGTGTTTTATACCAAATAGGCATTCGGTTAATTTTTCTCACATAATGACTTAATATATCATTAGGTCTTCGAAAAATTGTATTTTTACTTTATAAAGGCAAACAAATAATCGTTTTATTAAACCGAATTATTTTAACCGTATCATACTGCGCCTAAAATGTTTTTTACATATTGCCTGATTACACTTAATTATTATCTTTGAATTATGAGCACAATTACAAAACAAAATCATATAGGGCGAAAAATCAGCCGTATTCGTGAACTTCGGGATATGAAGCAGGAAGCTTTGGCGCAAGCAATGGGAACAAACCAACAAGCAATATCTGCAATAGAAAATAGTGAAACTCTCGATGATGAAAAACTTGCCGAAGTCGCAAAAGCGCTTGGCGTAAGTGTTGAAGCAATTAAAAACTTTTCGGACGAAGCTGCAATTAATTATTTTAATAATTTCTATGATAATAGTAATAGTAATAGCCAAGGTTCATTTGCAAATAATTGTACCTTCAATTCCTTGGATAAACTAATGGAATCAATTGACGAAAATAAAAAACTTTACGAACGTTTATTGCAAACTGAAAAAGATAAAATAGAATATTTAGAAAAATTATTAAACGCTAAATAATCCGTTATAACATATAAAAAAGGGAAGAAACTTCGTAATGAAGATTCTTCCCTTTTTTTATTTCTGAAAATATAAATTACTTACATGGTTTATTTTCGAACATATTTATCTATAATATAATGCGTTACCGGCCTCAACGGATGATTATTTTCAGGATGACGACCGTGAACATTAAAAAAATCTACTCGATTTCCTGTTTTTGCATACCATATAATTGCAACTCCGTTTTTATCAAAATAAGTTGTGGTATCGCAAACCTTAATCTTTTTTAGATTTATTAAAGTTGGATCTAAAATTTCAATATTAGCCGATTTACCTAAACCTTGTATTTTCAATTCACAATCTACAATATCATAATGATCACCAGACCATTGCATGCAATCTTTATTTGGAAAAGCAAAAAAGACAACTACAAATCCAACAAATAAAAATATTGAAGCTACCATAACAGCGTATTTCCAATTTATTGGTGGTATTTTCCAAGGTTCCTTTGGTTTCTCTGATTTCTTCTCTACATCTGCAAATGAACTTATTGCATTTGGTGTTGAATGCATTACTTCAACAACACCTTTTTCCTTTCCTTTTTCTCTTTCTTTTTCCTCAATAAATTTATCCAGATCTCCAGAACTTTCAATTTGTTTCTTTTTTTGATTTGATAATTCTGAATCATTATCAGTCAGAATTTCATTTTCGTATAAACTTTGAATTCTGAATCTATTAAAAGGTCTTAATGGAAAATCAACCAAAATTGCAGCCATATTTACTGCGTCAACATTTGATGGATCTGTTTCTCCTTTAAAAAAAGAATCAATTGGTCTGAACTTATCAATTTGTTCATCAAACTTATTCTTCTTATTTACATCAAAAGCTAATCCTAATAAAGAACTAAAAACATTTAAATCATCTTGATTTCTGTTTTGTTGCTGAAATAATTCCCAACACAAATTACGAAGTCTCGCTCTCGTAGGAGTATTCAAATAAACAAAATGTGAGCCGCTTCTTTCTATCTCATACTTCGTTTTAACAGCTAATTTATAATCTTCAAAAGTATTGTTTGGCATAAGCTTTCGGAATTTTAAGGATTTCTCACTTGGATTTTTAAGGAATTTTACGGAATTGTCAGGACTTCAAAAAATACATCGGAATTCCCGGAATTACCTATAAACACTGGTTCATAAGCGTCGTTCCTTTGCCTCAGAAATTAGTTCTTGTTCGATATCGTATTAAAACAAAAATACAAAACTAGTTCAATTAAAAGTACGGAAAACCGTAAGACGAAATTTATCTGGGAAGTATAAATAAATCTTACTGTTCTACGCACTCCACTTCCCAAAAACAATTTTGGTATTGCATTAACCAAACATCCGGAAAAGATCCGGACAGCAATACCCATGTCCAATTTTTAAATCTAAAAACATGAAAAAATTATTTATTTTGGGTGCATTTGCGCTATTGAACGCTACATTATTTTCTTGCACTGCCGACGAAGATTCATCAGATAACAATACTAAAAATGAGGTAAAAAAGGAAGTTAGTCCCGCAAAACCATCTTATGCTGATGGTCCTGGTGATTTACCAATAACGGTTCCGCCACCTCCAACAAAAGATTAAATTTTTAATAATTATTTGTAAATAAATATTTATAATTAAGTTGTAAATTCGGGGAAAGTATCTTTTATGCTACGGTCCTCGAATTTTTTCTTTATTATATTTTTCCTTGTTATTTCCTGCCAAGAAAAAACGACGACATCTATCACGTCTACGCCAACTCCTAAAATAGCTAGTGCTTTAAGAGAGAAAGGCATATCTAACTTTCAAAAGAAAAATTTTAATAGCGCTTTTTACTATTTTAATAAATCAAAAATAGTATATGAAATCAAAAAAGATAGTGCAAATGTTGTATACACTCTTATTCAAATGGCTACAATACAGCAAATAAATGGCGATTATTATGGCAGTAAAGAAACCCTGACCGAGGCTTTACCATATATTAAGAAGAAAGATATTTATAGTGCTGCAATTAATAATTTCTTCGGAATTGCAGATAAAGAGCTTTCGTTATATAATGACGCTGTTTTTTATTACAAAGAAGCCTTAAAAGATTGTACTGATGAAATATGCAAACAATCTCCATTAAATAATATTGCGGTTCTATATATTCAACAAAAAAAATATGCTGAAGCGATCAAAATTTTAGAATCAATAATTGATAAAAGAGTTCTTGATAAAGAACTCGTGAAAAAAGCAGGAATAATAGACAATTTAGGCTTTGCTTATTTTAAAAAAGGTTTACATGAAAAAGGACTTTTGCTATTAAACGAAGGTCTTCAATTAAGAAATAATATCGATGATACTTACGGGAAAATTGAAAGCAATTTACATCTTGCAGAATATTACTCCAAAACAAATCCTGAAAAATCACATCAATTTGCGAAAATATCTTATCAAATTGCTACAAAATTGCATAGTATTGATGAACGATTAGAATCATTATCATTTTTAATTTCGAATACTTCCAGCATTCATAATGTAGAATATGCGCAAAAATATGTTTTCCTGAATGACAGTATTATTAAAATTAGGAATAACTTTAAAAATAAGTTTGCCAAAATTAAATACGATTCTAAAAAAGAAAAAGACGAAAACCAAAAACTTCGTTTAGAGAAAATTGAAAATCTATATGCATTACAGGAAGCAAAATATCAAAGGATATTTTTTATAGCAGGATTTATTTTTCTGGTAATCATAATTATACTTCTTGTTAGATATTATAAAAATCGAAATAGGATTGAAAAAATAAAAACTGCCTACGATACTGAAACCAGAATTGCAAAGGATATTCACGACGAATTAGCGAATGATGTTTTTAACACGATCATTTTTTCGCAAACACAATTATTATCAAACGAAAGTATAAAGGAAAATCTTATTCAAAAACTGGATCATATATACAATCGCGTTCGCGGAATTTCGAGAGAAAACAATGATATTGATACAAAAGAAAATTATTCGGCAAACTTAAAGGAAATGCTTTCTACATATAATAGTGACAACACAAACGTCATTATTAATAATATCGAAAAAGTAAGTTGGGAATTAATCGATGAGGTAAAAAAAGTTGCAATTTATAGGGTTTTACAGGAATTAATGGTGAATATGAAAAAACATAGTCAGGCATCTTTAGTTGTTGTAAAGTTTGAAAGCAACGGAAAAATAGTTTTTATAGATTACACCGATAACGGAAAAGGCAGTGAAAAAGATAAAATTATCAAAAATGGTTTACAAAATATGGAAAACCGTATTCTGGCAATAAAAGGATCTCTTACTTTTGACACTGAACCTGATAAAGGTTTTAAAGTAAAAATAACGCTGCCAAAATAAAGACATATGTTTAAAAAAGTAATAATTGCCGAGGATCTCGAAGATATAAATTTAGGAATCGAGCAAACCTTGAAAAGTTTAGATATTGTAAATTTTCAACACGCAAAATATTGTGATGATGCCTTTTTAAAAATCCGAAAAGCGATTCTGGACAATGATCCGTATGATTTATTAATTAGCGATCTTTCGTTTAAAAAAGATCATCGTGACGTAAAAATTACTTCCGGTGACGAACTTGTAGAAAAGGTTCGTGAACTTCAGCCCAATATTAAAATCATAGCCTATTCTATCGAAGATAAAAGCTTTCGGATTAAATCACTTTTTGATAATGCTGATATTGATGGCTTTGTATTAAAAGGGCGAAATAGTATTGAAGATCTCAAAAAAGCAATTCATCTTACCTCAACTTCAGATCAAAAATTTATTTCGCATGAAGTTGCATCAGCGCTTCAGGAAAAAAATAATTTTGAAATCGATGATTTAGACATTCAAATCCTGAAACATTTATCATCGGGAATTTCACAAGATGATATTATTCAAATTTTTAAGGATTCAGGCAAAAAGCCAAACAGCAAAAGTGCAATGGAAAAAAGACTTTCGAAATTAAAAGATTTTTTTAAAGCAAATAATACAATACAATTAGTTTTTATTGCAAAAGATATGGGGATTATTTAAAATTATATTCTCCTGATTATTACTATTCAAAGCTCCTTCGGGGGCTTTTTTTTATGTTAAAATAGAAAGTTTTTGCGATTATGGATTTCCGTAAAATACTGGTTTAGAATAGCTTTAAGTTTGAATTATCAAATCATTTAAATTTAAAATTATGAAAAAATTAGTCGTTTTATTTAGTTTATTCTTCCTTGTTTTAGGAGGCAGTATTGAAGCCCAAAGTGGTCATTACAAAAGTGGAAAAGGTAGTTCTCATAAAGGAGGAAAGTATAAAAATTCCAGTACAAATAATCACTACAAAAAAAGGAAGTAAGAATTTCTGACTTCGATTGACATGAAAAGGGGTTGTCAAAAGAAGTTTCTGAATTTAGAAAAAACTTTAATTAACTAAACCTAAAAATCATGGGCTTTCGATTTCAAAAAAGAGTAAAACTTGGAGGAGGATTTGGATTAAACATAAGTAAATCCGGCATTTCTCCAAGTTTAAGAACAAAAATGGGAACATTCAGCAAAAGCGGATATTCTACAAAAACCGGTATTTCCGGACTACGATATCAAAATAGCGGATGCATGGTATTATTTGCATTTACAGGACTCGTAACATTTTTAATTTATATCATATAACACTAAACAATAATGGGATACAGAAAATCATATTATAGAAAAGACGGAACTTATGTTCAGGGACATTTTACCAACACGAGATCAAGATCTTATTCAAACAAAAATAAAGGATGCATGTTAATTGTTTTGTTAGCAATGACATTGGGATTAGGTATTTCATGTTCTGATTCATCAGATTCATCAAATGAAGATACAACTGATATACAAGGTTCAACTGGTTCAACAGGCAATTCCTCAAGCTCAAATTGCCCAACTAAAACTTGTGGCGATTTTGCAAATCGTTCTCAAGCGCAAGCAGCTTTTGATAGTAACAAAAAATGTTACAAAAACTTAGATTCTGATGGAGACGGAATTGTATGTGAAAACTTAAAATAACAAATTTAAAAAACATGATAACACTAGAATTGCAAAGCCATTTTTTAAGATTATATCAAATGGCATTATCAGATGATCAATTTAATGTTTTAGAACTTCAGATGTTATATCACTTTGCTGATGAACGAGGAATTTCAAGAGAAGAATTGGACAAACTTTTCCTAAATCCAATTAACAATCAATTACTTGTACCCGAAACCTTAAATACAAAAATTGAATATTTATACGATTTTACAAGAATTATTTGGGCTGATGGAAAAATTACCGATGACGAAGAAAATATGCTAAAAAAGTATTGTAGGAAATTTAATTTCCTGGACGAGAATATTAACGATTTATCAAGTTATCTTATTGATTGCGTTCAGAAAAACATTGGAAAAGAAGAAATTATTAATCAGCTAAATTCATAACTAATGAAGTCACTTACACAATTATTTAGTTTAAAAAAAGCAGAAGATGCGCTGGCAAATGCTTTTGAAGAAAATGAAAATGATCGCGAGCAAATTAGAATTACTTATTATCAAAGTGGATTTGCAGCATCAATAAAAGCAACCGGAAAACCTATTGTTTTAAAAGCGTGTTTGCAAAATTTATATATGAGTTTTGAAGATCAATGCCGAAAGCAAAAAGCAGAACAAGACAGATTAAAGCAACCTTATAAGGAAGAGCAGGAAAAAAACAGAACGGAGCTTAAAAAATCTGAAGCAGCAATTGGAATATTCGAAAAAAAAGAACAGGATGTTAATACTACTATTGACCAAATAAAAAACGAAATTATCGAGGTAAAACGCAATCCTGATAAATATGGCATTGAAGATGGTAAGGGATTAAAAGCGCAATTTTATATCGGGTTATTTTTATTACTTCCTATAACTCTTTATGTATTAGTATTTTATATTTCGGCTTCATATTCTGCTTTTTTCAAGGAATTTGCAAATGATAGTTTAACAGCTGCCATTTTTGATGCAAATGCTTTAACAAATTCTTTTAAAGCAAGTTGGCTTGAAGGCGTTTTAGTAACAACAATTCCGTTTGTATTTATGGGTTTGGGTTACGTAATTCATATGGTTCAAAAAGGAAAAGGAATCAAGAATATTTTCAGAATGATTGCGCTTTTTGCCACAACATTTTTGTTTGATGCTTTATTGGCTTATCAAATTGAAAAAAAGATCTATGAATTTAATAAAACGACAGATTCTGCTCCATATAATTTAAATATTGCATTGGGAGAAGCAGAGTTTTGGATGATCATATTTGCAGGATTTGTCGTTTACATTATTTGGGGACTTGTATTTGATTTTGTAATGAAAGAATTTGAAAACATTGATAAAATCAGAGCTTTTATAAGAGGCAAAAAAGAGAAATTAATTGATCTGGAAAAACTAAAAACAGATTATATCAACAAAGTCAATGACTTTAAACAGCAAATAGTTACCATAACCGGAAAAGTCTCTGAACTTCAGTCTAAAATCGATGGTTTTGTATTTCCTGTAAAAGAATATCTACATTATCATCATCAATATAAAGAAGGTTGGTTTCAGGCAATTAATACCGAAATAGCTTTGCCATATACAGAAAAAACAGCACTATTAGAAAGTTGTGATCTTTTTTCAGAAGAGCATTTAAGTAAATTAAACCTAGTAGATCCTGATTTTCAACATCTGGTATATTCTAAAAACTAATAGCTATGAAAAATATTTTGACAATAACTGTAATGTCTTTATTGCTGGTTTTAACGATCTCGTGCAAGAACGATTCTGAAAAAGAAGAAAAAAAAATCGCAGTAAAAAGTCCTGCCGAAGAAAATTATAATATCAGTATTCTACTTGATTTATCAGACAGAATTAGCCTTCAAAAAAATTCAAATCCTACAATGGAATATTACCAACGGGATTTGGGATATATAAAATCGATTTCTGAGGCTTTTACGCAACATTTAAAATCTAAAAGAATAAGACAAATTGATGATAAAATGCAATTGTTTTTTAATCCGGAACCGCTTGATCCCGCAATAAATACAATCGCTAAAAATTTGAGAATTGCTATTGATAAAAACAATGCTTCAAAGGATTTACTAAATTCAATAAACTCAAATTATGCTATACAAACATCAAAAATTTACGATTCGGCAATAAAAGATAATAAATATGTTGGTTCAGATATTTGGAGTTTTTTTGACAGCAAAATAAAAGATCAATGTATTGAAAACAATTATAGAAATATACTTGTTGTATTAACTGACGGATATATGTTTTATGAAAGAACGGTAATAAAAGAGGAAAACCGGACTACTTATATAACTCCTGAACTGATTAGAAAAAACAAATTAAACACTCAGGATTGGGATAAAAAAATGCATGAGCAGGATTTTGGATTTATTAAAGCAAATGAGGATTTATCAAATCTTGAAGTTTTAGTAATCGGGATTAATCCAAATCATAATAATCCTTATGAAGAAAAAGTAATAAAAGCATATTGGACAAAATGGTTTACAGAAATGAAAATAAGTCGTTTCGAGATTAAAAATGCTGATCTTCCATCGAATATGGAAACTATTATTAAAGATTTTATTTTAAAAAAGTAATAAAAATACATCATCAATATATTTAAAGAGGAAATTTATTTGTCCTCTTTTTTTCTATTTAGAGAACTTCTACAAATTCTTTCTAATTTACGAATTTCCATAAAATACTGGTTTTAATTGGGTTTACATTTGAATAATTAAAAACTCAAATAATAATTAAAACTTAAAAATTATGGAATATAAAGTAATAGCATTCGTAGCTTCAATCGATCCTAAAAAAGGAACTTCAGATCATGTTGCAGAACAACTTGAAAGTCTTATCAAATTTCATAATCATCAAGGTTGGGAATATGTGCGCCTTGAAAGCGTATCAACATTTGTTCATCCGGATAACGGCTGCTTTGGTTTCGCTGCCAAGCCTGGTTATACAACAACAAGACAAATGGTTGTTTTTTAGAAAAAATGAAATATGTAATCTTATTTATTATTCAATTGTATTGGAAATTTATTCCGCCATCTAATAGAAAAAGATGCATTTTTAAAAAATCCTGCTCTAATCACGTCTTTGAAATAACTCAAAAAGAGGGATTTTTCAAAGGATTACAAGCATTTCAATTTCGATATAAAAATTGTAGAGGAAACTTTCAACTTTTTAAAAATCCAATAAACAATCAGATACAAATGATTCTTCCCTCTCAAATAATTATTGACAGGGAAGAAATCGCTGAAAGACTGATCGGTTTTTGAATACAGATATTAAAATCAAGTATAAATACGTATCTTATTGATTGTAATTCTAATTAGATTTAGAGAAATAAAAAATGATGGAAAAATACAGGAATAGCAGCGGTAATTCAGGAATTTCTGCTTACGAAATTGGACCAGATTATATAAAAATACGATTTTCATCTGGAGAAACATATCAATACAGCTATAAAAAAGCCGGTCAAAAACATGTTGAGAACATGAAACGATTAGCTATAAAAGGTACTAAACTAAATACCTATCTAAACACTTATGTCAAATTTAAGAACGATTAAATTGTATAATTAAGATTTAAATTTTATCCAACGCCTATGTCAAAAAACTACCTAACCTTATTTTTATTGCTCGTAATTTTTTCCTGTAAAAAAGCTTCTGCTCCTTCGTTGAAAATTAATTCGTTTTATAAACAGGTCGCCAGAATTACTCCGGATGACCGAAAAACAATTACGCCGGAAGAAGCGAAAACGTATCACATTAACAACACGTACCATTACGAATACAGAACCGGAAATCCGGGACAATATGAATACAATTATGATGTAAAAGGAATCAATATAAAAGGTGATTCGGTTTGCGGGAATATCAATGTTCAGGGAAAATACGGCGCCGGAATTTTAATTTGTGATTCTATTGCTGATATCGAAATTAATACGGAATGGATTTCATACGGAAAACTAAAAGCTACTGACCTGAAAGGAAATGAATATCAATTAATTGTCAAATAAAACTCTGATGAAATACATTTTAATCCTACTCTTTGTTGTATTTACTTCTTTTAATTTGCCCGAAACTTCAGTTTATATCTGTGGTTCAACCGGTGCTAAAAAATATCACTTTAACGAAACTTGCCGCGGTTTATCATCTTGTAGTCATGGAACGGTAAAAACATCCCTAAAACAGGCACAAGGTTTAGGACTTACACTTTGTGGCTGGGAAGATTGATTTTTTTATTCCAATACAATATTTAATCATTTGATAATAATCACTTTACGTTTAATTCACATTAGTTTTATTAATTTGAATAAAACTAAACGTTATGAAATTTTTCAACCTAAATTTTCTGGTTTCTTTCAAAGAATGGCTTTTTTTAAGAGCTATGCAATCGTCTTTCCTTCATTAATAGATTACACTTAAAATAAAGGAAAACTTATTTGAATGAATAAAATTGAGAACTCATTTTTAAACAAAAACCAATTTGGAGATGATTTCTTGTGGGGTGTTTCAACCGCCGCTTTCCAAATTGAAGGGGCTCATGATGCCGATGGAAAAGGTTCGTCTATCTGGGATGTTTTTACATCTCAAAAAGGAAAAATAAAAAACGGACATCATGCCTTAACCGCTTGCGATTTCTATAATTCATACCAAAACGATATTGACTTAATAAGTGAATTAAACATTCCGAATTTTAGGTTTTCAATCAGCTGGAGCAGAATTATGCCTACCGGAATTCATCCTGTAAATCAAGCCGGAATTGATTATTACAACAAGATTATCGATTCTTTATTAGCATCAGGAATAGAACCCTGGATTACGCTTTATCATTGGGATTTACCACATGCTCTAGAAACAAAAGGCGGATGGACCAATCGGGAATCTGTTACATGGTTCTCCCAATATGTGGCTGTTTGTGCGCAACATTTTGGCGATCGTGTCAAAAACTGGATGGTAATTAATGAACCTTCTGTTTTTACGGGCGCAGGATATTTTCTGGGCATTCATGCTCCGGGAAAAAAAGGGATTACAAATTATCTAAAAGCCATGCATCACGTTACATTATCGACGACAGCGGGCGCAAAAATACTTCATGAAAAAGTTTTAGATGCTAATATAGGAACCACTTTTTCCTGTACACATATTGAACCTGCCACGCAAAACCAAAAAGATATTGATGCCGCAAAACGTGTTGATACTTTATTAAACCGCACTTTTATTGAGCCTATTTTAGGATTGGGTTATCCGCAAGCCGATTTGCCTGTGCTAAAAAAACTCAATAATTATATTTTAGAGGATGATCTCAATAATCTTGCTTTCGATTTTGACTTTATAGGGCTGCAATGTTATACTCGCGAAGTCGTAAAATCATCAATACTGATTCCGTACATTGGTGCCGAATTAATCAGCGCCGAAAAAAGAAACGTGATTTCAACTGATATGGGATGGGAAGTTTATCCTCCGGCACTTTATGAAGTCCTTAAAAAATTCAACGAATACAAAGGCATAAAAAAAATCATAATTACCGAAAATGGTGCCGCTTTTCCAGATATTCTTACCAACGGAAAAGTGTATGATATCAAACGTACACATTATATTCAGGATCATTTAGAACAAATTCTAAAAGCCAAAAAAGACGGTCTCAATGTCGAAGGATATTTCGTTTGGAGTTTGACCGATAACTTTGAATGGGCAGAAGGTTATAATGCCAGATTCGGGTTAATTCACGTTGATTTTGACACACAACAAAGAACTATTAAACATTCAGGATTGTGGTTTAAGGATTTTTTATCTTAAAACTGATGCTTAAAAATACAAAAAGCCTTTCGCAATTAAATGTGAAAGGCTTTTTGCATTTGAAATAAAATCATTTATCGCTGAACTCTAAAACTATATTGCTGTTTTAAAATTCCAACATGAAGCTTGCCATTATTTTTTAAAAATGCTGACACAAGAATATATCTTTCTTCGGGATAATTTACCTCATAACTAAACGTGGTATCTCTTACTTTAAACTGAAGCAGATGTTTTCCATCATCAGATATTGGCAATTTTGCTGTTTCATATTCAGGCATTGCATTTGTTGCTTTTAAGTTAATTTCCTGAACTTTCTTTTTATCCAGAAGTACTTCCAGTTTTAAGTTGTCAAGTTTCATATTCGTTGGCTGTTCAAACGAGACAACATATTTTTTACAACCAAAAACGGATAAAACAATTAATACTATTAGAAACTTTTTCATAAGGATATTTTTAACTGATAGTTCTACAATGAACATTTATTATAATGTTTTATAAATATAAACCCGTTGGGTGCAATTAAGTTAAAATACAAACTGTAAAATTAGAACGCGGATAAACAGATATGCTTTGCAAAAACGGATTTTCGCAGATTTTTATATTGAATTTAAAAAAGATCCGTGTAAATCCGTGTCTTCGTGATAACGAATCCGTCAAATCCTCGTCGAAATATATGTTTTTTTTTAATTACACCCAACGGATATAAATATAAATAATTTTATTCCAAAATCCGGCTATCCGGAAAAAGCAAGTTTTATTGCCTTAAAATTTAAGAATTAACACGAGGAAAATTCAAAAAAAAAAACATCAATTTCAAAGCAAAAAAAGGACTAAATTCCTTGATTTCATTAGGTTTGTTCGCTTTTTTTTCTTATCTTTAAGATATAAATAAAAGATAATATATGCCAAAAAACAAACTTTCTAAAGGTCTTAATTCCTTTCCAAAAAATTATTCTTTTTACTTCTTCCTGCATTTTATTTTTCAAAATGCTTCCCGGTTTCATTCTGAAACTATTCTGTCTAATCTTTTTTCTGCACAAAATACAAAAGCGCAGATGATACCAAAGCGACAGCTCCAATTCCTACCGTAAATTATTTTTTCCGGATATATCTTCTAAACTATTTTTTTAGAAATATATCATCAAAAATTAAAGTAAAGATTTCCTAATCGGGAACTTCTTTCGACTCTTCATTTTCATTTTCCACCAAACCAAATATAACTCTATGTTTGATTTCTTCACTACTCTATTTTTTAGCTTTTTTTTAATAGTCCAAGACAACCTTTTATGGACTTTTTGTATCTATTAAATAAAGGTTCGATTGGTTTCACATTAAAATAAAACATTCTGACAAAACTAAATTACTATGCATTGTATTTTATTTTAAGGAATTTCCGGGAATCTCAGGAAAACGCGGGAATTGTGGGAATCCCTTATCTACAAACATTTGAAAGCGTCGTTCCTTTGCCATAGAAATTAGTTCAAGTTTATACCTGCAGATTTAACAAAAATGTGAAACTAATTCAAATAGCAATGTAGAAAATCGTAAGACTGAATTTATTCGAGAAGTATAAAATAAGGTCTTACAGTTCTACAAGCTTTACTTCTCAAAAAACAATTTGGTATTGCCATTAACAAGCTCTGGATAACTCCGGACAGCAATACTCATGTCTAATTTCTAAATTAAATCAAAATGAAAAATCTAATAATTTTTATCGCTTTTGCGCTATTATTTACTATATTTTCTTGTACTCCTGATGAGTACGAGACACAAACAAAACAGGATATACAAAAAACTGTTCAACCATTAAAAGCGACTTACGCTGATGGTCCTGGTGATGACGGTAAAAATCCACCGCCACCTGAAACTGATCACTAAATATATATTTTTAGTATCTAATTAATTACTATTTTCGGGGAAAGTAAATTTATATGTTACGGTCCCCGTTTTTTTGTTTTATTATTCTTCTTTTTCTTTTTTCATGTAAAGAAAAAAAGGTTGTCAATATTGATACAGAACCTACACGAAAAGAGGCTCTTGCTTTACGAGGTAAAGGAATTGAATACTTTAATAAACAAAACTTCAATGCTGCTTTTCATGAATTTACTCAATCAAAAGCACTTTATGAAACGTTAAAAGACAGTGCCAACATAGCGTGGATACTTACTCAAATCGCATCAATTCAGCAAGTCAATGGAGATTATTATGGTAGTAAAGAAACCGCAACTGAAGCATTAAACTATGTCAAAAAAAAGAGTCCCTATACAGGTTCTATAAATAAGATATTGGGCATTGCTGATAAAGAACTTTCTCTTTATGATGATGCTATTTTTTATTATAAAGAAGCAACAAATAATTATACAGATCCAGTTGAAAAACAAGGTTCTTTAAGTAATATCGCAGCTGTTTATATCCAACAAAAAAAATATAATAATGCAATCGCTCTTTTAGAATTCCTATTAAGCAAAAAATTATTAAATGAAAGAGATCAGGCAGATAGAAAGTCCAGATTTATGGACAATTTGGGTTATGCCTATTTTAAGAAAGGAATGGATAAGAAAGGATTTTCTTTAATGAATCAAGCGCTCAAAATAAGAAATGAAATAAAGGATACTTATGGAAGTATTGAAAGCTATTTACACCTTGCCGACTATTATGCTAAAAAAGACATTAAAAAGTCAAATGAAAATGCTCTTATGGCTTACAATATATCTACAAAACTAAATAGTATTGACGAAAGATTAGAAGCGCTCCAAATTTTAATTTCAAATGATCATAGTGCTCAAAACAACAAGTATGTTCAAAAATATTTTACATTAAATGACAGCATTATTAAGGTTAGAAATAAGTTCAAAAATAAGTTTGCTAAAATTAAATACGATTCTAAAAAAGAAAAAGACGAAAACGTAAAACTTCGTTTAGAAAAAGCAGAAAATCAATTATCTCTTCAAAAAGACAAATACCTCCGAATTGTATTTGCAATTGCTTTTATCTTTCTGGTTATTTTAATTGCCATTTTAATACGTTATTATCGAAATAAAAACAGAGCTATAGAATTCAGAACTTCGTATAATACTGAAACCCGAATTGCTAAAAAAATCCATGATGAATTGGCAAACGATGTCTATCATGTAATTGCTTTTGCCGAATCTCAGCAATTATCTATGGAAAGTACCAAAGAAAATCTACTCCAAAAACTAGATGATATTTACGGGCGCGTAAGAGGAATTTCAAGAGAAAACAACAGAATTGATACTGGTATAGATTTTACCAACAGCATAAAAGAAATGCTTTCGGCTTTTAATACCGGCGAAAGAAATATAATGACCACTAATTTAGAAAGTATCGACTGGGAAATTATTGATGATATAAAAAAGATCACTATCAGCCGTGTTTTACAGGAATTAATGGTGAATATGAAGAAACACAGCGGTGCTAATCTGGTTGTTATAAAATTTGAAAGTGATCAAAAATCAATTTTGATAAACTATACTGATAATGGTAAAGGAAGTGAAAAAACCAAGATTGTAAAAAATGGTCTCCAAAACATGGAAAGCCGTATTCAGGCCGTTAAAGGAACTATTGATTTTGATACAGAACCTGATAAAGGGTTTAGAGTTAAAATATCTGTACCTAAATAAAGTTTAATATTTTAACTACAAAGCTTTAACTCTTGCCAAATAGATTCGAAGTTTGTCATCCTGAGAGAAGTCGAAGGACACAAAGCAGCTCTACAATCAAAATCGTCAATCTTTGTCGAGTTACTAGCGCGTCCTTCGACTTCGCTCAGGAGGACAAACTGGATTCAAAGCTGCTAGATAAAATTTTATGCAGATTTCACATATTTAGGCAGAAAAATTTTAAAATTTAATCTTAATCAAATAACTAACATAAAGGGGGGAAATCTGCTAAATCTGCCAGATCTGCGAGCAAAAAAATTAAGCAATAGATTTTATTCTTAGTTAATTTTATAAAAATAGCTAACGAAATATTATAAAAAAAGCATTTCTAATTATCATAGAAAGGCATTCGTTATTCAGTATTATTTTTAATCTGGCATTTGGTGAAACAATGCAACCATTGTTTTAAGTCCGTTTGGTGAATACATCCAATCCATCATTTCAGCCGTTTCTTTTCCTTCAACAGTAAATCTTTTGAACATTTGCTTTTCATAATCACTTATTGCCTCTTTTATATCAGCGAACTTTCCGTTAGTTAAATTTTCATTTAAAAACAACGCGTCCAGCATTGCCGAGTTCACTCCTTCTCCATTTGGTGGCAATAAATGAGCAGCATCACCAAGTAAGGTTATATTTGACTGAGTTTCCCAATATTGATCTAATGGCATACCATACAAAGGTCTTACAACAAAATGAGTTTGGTCATAATCAAACAATTCAAGCCACATCGAATTCCAATCTGCGAATTCTTTTTTAAACCATTCTAAAACCTGTTTGTTATCTTTAAAATCAATTCCGCTTCCTATAGCCCAGTTTTCAGCAACTTTCCAGCCAATATAAAAATCCAGACTTCCATCACCTTTAGCACTTAAAAATAAATTTTTAGAATTTGCCATAGCTGTTATCTTTCCGCCTTTTGTCAAATTATGCAATTTTAGAGCATTTTTTTCAGCATCAGGAATATTGCAGACTAAATAAGTAGCACCAGAATAAATGGGTTTAATTGGCGTAACAAACGGACGAATTTTTGAATTGGCACCATCAGCTCCAATTACAATATCAGCAATTGCAACGTTGCCATTTTTAAAAGTAATTTCCCAAATATCATTCTTGTTTTCAAGCGAAACAATATGACTGTCCCAAACTATAGTTTCAGGTTTAAGAGCATCTAATAAGATATCTCTTAAAGGTCCGCGGTCAATTTCAGGTCTGAAGAATTCATCACCAAAAGCTCCTGTCGATTCTTTTGCATGGTCATCATGAAACACATTTCCGTTTTCATCCATAACACGATATCTATCATTATCAGGTCGGTAATTTGCTTTAAAAGCATCCATTAATCCGGCAGTTTCAATTGCTTTTAATCCTGATTCATAATGCAGGTCAAGCGTTGCGCCTTGTAATCTGACATTTCTGTTTTCATCTCTTTCATATACTTTTACGTCAGCACCTTTAAGTTGTAAAAGACGTGCAAGAGTTAATCCGCCCGGACCACCTCCTACGATTGCTATTTTTTTATTTTGTAGTAACATACTTTTAAAATTAGTTTTATTACTGCAAAACTATTTCTTTGGTAGCGTATGGAATAGTAGAAATCGGTCATTTTTATCTTTGAATAATTCTTTGGGAACAACGCCTGAAAGTCTTTTGATTTCTTTAATAAAATGATTTTGATCGGTGTAATTCAGTTCAGGAAAAAGTCTTCCTTCTTTAATATGTTCCAATGATTCCTTGAATCGCACAATATTACAATACGTTTTTAAGGAAATTCCGAAATGATCATTAAAATAACGGTTGATCTGCCGACTGTTCCAAAATACTTTTTCGGATAATTCTTTTACAGACATTGCACCATTTGAAGCATAAATCAATTCAAATAATTTTTGCTTTCTGGGATCGATATCTTTCTTGATAAGAGAAATCATTTTAGCGGAGACTTTCTCACAGAATTGGTCAAAATCATTTAGGTCATTTTTTGTAATTCCCCAAAAATCATTTGGTAAACCATCAGAAGTATTTATTATTGAAGCCGCTTTTACATCTAACAAATATTCAATCGCAAGAAGTTTGAAGCTAATAGCAAATAGTAACGCTTTTGGCGGAATCGCAGTTTGCGCAGGTTCTGTTTCCAAACCCATTCGCACAATATGAAAGGATTGTTCCGGAGAATAGAAAAACATAATATCAAACCTTCCATTAGGTAAAACAACAATTTCATGAGGTGAATCTGATGTGTTTTCAAGCATCCATAAATTTTCTACAAAATCAGAAAGTCCTGGTTGAGGTTTTATTACTTTTCGTATTATATCGTTAGTTGTTGACAAATTTCTTTTTTGGTTTTAAATCTAAATTTGGTTCTATAAAAATAATGAATTTAATAAAATCATTGGGTATAATTAATTTCAAGGAAAAAAACTCACTTCTCCCATCAATTAAAAAGCCTTTCAAAATTTACTCTTGAAAGGCTTTTTAATTTATAAATTAATACGATTATTTACTCTCTAAGGAATTTAATCTTTTATTTTGTTCCTTGACAATCTCAGTCAATTCTGTAATATTTTTTTGTTGCTCGATTGCGTGTAATGTCAGTTCTTCAATCTTTTTTAATAAATTCAAATTCATTTCTGCCAGCATTAATCCATTTTTTTCAATTTCCTTAGCTGACGGGATTTCAGGTAAATGACTATTTTGCTTAATATACTCTTCAACTTCTTGTAATGATTTTAATTTATAATCATTTGCAAAAACATAATCCGGAACTATTACTCCAGCATTAAGTGTAACTTTTACTTCACGTGCATGAATATTTCCTGCAATGGTAAGTTTTGAATCAGGATTCGTTGTGCCGATACCTACGTTTCCTCCTTCTGCTTGAATAATAAGATCGCTCCACGCATTCAATTGAGAATTATGTGCTCCTAACCATGCTTTACCATTATATTCTCCTATGACTACAGAATTAATATCTCCTGAAGCAATAATTCGCCCTCTCCATATATTATTTGAATCTCCACTTTCTTTAACATAAAGTTTGGTTTGCGAAACAGTATTTGGTGCTCCAATACAAAGATTACCTAAAATATAACTAGTCCTACTTCCAGCTATTTTTAAATTTCCCGAGGATTCAACATCGCTTTTAGAATCTAAGAGATAACGCCAACTTTCCCAGGTATCTTGGGCGTAAAAGGCACTTCTGTATAATATTCTTCCACCGTTCCAGGTATGATCAAAATAAATTTGAGAATCTAAATGCGATTCTCTTCCATTTATTTCTAATAGAGAACCCCATTCAGAAGGTGCATTTGCGCCACCATAATTATCCCAAAGCCTTATAGACATAGGACTTATACCAACCCTTGGAGGACTGTTGAAATCTTTTTGATCCTGACTCCAATTCAAACTTTTAGATCCTAAATTACCATCAAATGTCTGGCTATATGAAATTGAACAAAATAGTACGATTAAAAAGAGTAATAATTTTTTCATGCAGATATTTATTTTAATTTTTCTTCAATTTTAGATAATCTTTCGAAAACGGTCTTAAAAACCTGATTTTCTTTTTCTAATGATTCGATTTGCAAAGATTGCTTATTGTTTTTCTTTTCCTGCTCAATCATATAAAGTGTCATTTCTTCCATTTTCTTAAGCAAGTTCAAATTCATTTCAGCCAACATTAATCCATTTTTTTCAATTTCCTTAGCTGATGGGATTTCAGGTAAATGTTTATTTTCCTTGATATAATCTTCTACTTCTTGTAATGATTTTAATTTATAATCATTTGCAAAAACATAATCCGGAACTTCTCCTGCATTAACCGTAACTTTTACTTCCTGAGCATGAATATTTCCTGCAACTGTAAGTTTTGAATCTGGATTTGTTGTGCCAATACCTACATTACCAACTTGATTAATACGCATTCGTTCATTATTTGAAGTTCCAAAAACAATATTACGATCCATGTCTGGAACTGTTGAATATCCTGATAAATCAATATAAGTTTTTGCCCAAGGAGTAGTTCCCCCTCCGGCAGATAATCTTAAAAAACCATCATCTTTTAAATTTCCATGCATACTATAGGATCTAATTTCTCCATACTCAGAAGTTCCCGCTGAAAGAACAGGTCGCTGTAAAGTATTATTCAAACCACTATTTATTGTTATGGAACCTCCTACAGATAATTTACTGAAAGGAGTAGTCGTTCCTATACCGGCATTCCCATTATCCATAATCAAAACCCCTGAATTACTAAAAGCTGGTAGTGTGGAGCAAATAATCCACCAATCCGTACCAGTAGACTTATAAGTATCAAATTCTGACTGGCTTAGTATTACAGAACTATAAGTTGTAAAAGTATTGCCATCAAAGGGTTGATCAAAATAATTCCCCTTCACTACTGCTTGAGGATGCCAGGCATAGTTAATCTTATTAGTAGCATTATACTCTAAATCATGAATACCATCCCACTTAATCACGTTAACAGAAAAACTTTTGCCTGGATTTCGAGCTGCAACAATTGCATATCCAGTAGCTCTGGCATTTTGTTGTTGCAAATCAGACAGTGATTGGGCATTTATATTTATAACCGTAAGTAAAGAAATACAAATTATTTTAAATAAATTATTCATATTATTCTTTGTTACTAAGTTCAAAAATCATTTTTTCAAATTTCTTTTGGTTGTTTTTCATTTCTTCATTTTCTTTTTTCATTTCAATCATGTAAAGCGTCAGCTCCTCTATTTTTTTAAGCAAGTTCAAATTCATCTCTGCAAGCATCAAACCATTTTTTTCAATTTCTTTTGCTGAAGGGATTTCAGGTAAATGTTTATTTTCCTTGATATAATCTTCTACTTCTAGTAAGGATTTTAATTTATAATCATTTGCAAAAACATAATCCGGAACTTCTCCTGCATTAACTGTAACTTTTACTTCCTGAGCATGAATATTTCCTGCAACTGTAAATTTGGAATCTGGCTTTGAGACACCTACCCCAACATTCCCGCAATAAAAAGAAAGCGCTGCATAATCTATTCCATTATAGCGCTGAACAAATTGCTGGTTAACTCCATTATTGTCCCAAATTGTTTGCAATTTTAGATTATAATTGACATCTCTGGTAGACCATTTTTGTGTATCATATTTTCCTTGGACCAAAATTGGAGAATAGATATCTAAAAAAGCAGATGGCGTGGATACACCAATCCCAATATTTCCATTAACTATTTGATTTCCAACAAAAGTATTTCCATTTCGAGTC
The DNA here is from genome assembly GCF_043722275.1 of Flavobacterium sp. Taxonomy (GTDB): domain Bacteria; phylum Bacteroidota; class Bacteroidia; order Flavobacteriales; family Flavobacteriaceae; genus Flavobacterium. Next base: position 58,728 of record NZ_JAYSPC010000034.1, read on the forward strand.
GCTAATTCATTCCACTGATTCCAAATTCCAAGTCCACCATTAAAATCTCCATTTCTGGTTCTAAATGAAATTCGATCACCTCCATTTTGACCATAATCAGCATTAATCTGACAATCGTATCTATTATCAAAACCTCCAAAACTTATTAATGCGCCATTCCATGGTGTACCTGCATTAGCATACGAAAAAGTATACCCCCCTTTAAAAACATCTGCTGCACCAGGTGTCGTTATACTATAAGTTGAGTTTAAGGTTTGTGCATTTGAATTTATTACACCAAGTATTACAATTATCAATGCTATTATTCTAGTTTTCATTTCTTAGCTCTAATGTTTCTAATCGTCTTTCTAAGACAATATTTCTCTTATTCAACTCAATCATATAAAGTGTCATTTCTTCCATTTTTTTAAGCAAATTCAAATTCATTTCAGCAAGCATTAATCCATTTTTTTCAATTTCCTTAGCTGACGGGATTTCAGGTAAATGACTATTTTGCTTAATATACTCTTCAACTTCTTGCAATGACTTTAATTTATAATCTTTTGCAAAAACATAATCTGGAACTATTACTCCAGCATTAAGTGTAACTTTTACTTCCTGAGCATGAATATTTCCTGCAACTGTAAGTTTTGAATCTGGATTTGTTGAACCAATACCTACATTACCATTTTTTAAAATTCGAATAAAACCATAACTAGCACGAAAACTGGCAACCTTTATATCTGTAAAATCATCTGTAGCACTAGTATAACCCGTTTCAATTATTGGAGTACTTAACCATGCTGAATTTCCTACCGATAACTTAACTCCATGATTATTTCCTATCGACAAAGGAGAGGTTAACTCTGAAGTTCCTATACCGCCACTTCCACCAATTTTTAGATTAGCTGAAGATTCAACATCATTTTTAGAATCTAATATGTTACGCCAATCGGTCCAACCACTTTGACCATAAAATGCAGTTCTGTATCTTATTCTGTCATTGTCAGCTCCTGTGCCAACAAAATAAAGCTGAGAAACTAAATGATTAACTCTTCCATTTATTTCCAATAATGAACCATATTGAGAAGGTGAATTTGCAGCATTATAATTATCCCAAAGTTTTATAGACATAGGATCAATACCAACTCGCGGAGGACTTGCAAAATCTTTTTGGTCTTGTGACCAACTTAAACCCTTAGATCCTAAATTACCATTAAACGTTTGGCTATAGGAAAACGAGTAAAATAGTATTATTAAAAAAAGTAATATTTTTTTCATGCATATGTTATTTTAATTTTTATTCAATTTTAGATAATGGTTGGAAAATAGTTTTAAAGATTAATTATCTTTTTCTAATGATTCAATTTGTAAAGATTGCTTATTGTTTTTCTTTTCCTGCTCAATCATATAAAGTGTCATTTCTTCTATTTTCTTAAGCAAGTTCAAATTCATTTAAGCCAACATTAAACCATTTTTTTCAATTTCCTTAGCTGATGGGATTTCAGGTAAATGACTATTTTGCTTAATATACTCTTCAACTTCTTGTAATGATTTTAATTTATAATCATTTGCAAAAACATAATCCGGAACTCCTGCATTAACTGTAACTTTTAGTTCCTGCTTGTTTTGCAGATTGAGAGCAACCAGACATGCATAATTCCCGAAGAATTTGATTGCCTGCAGCATCATAATTAAAAGTGATTTTTTGCTGTGCGTAAGAGAAAAAGCTCAATACCAACAGAATAAGACTAGTTGTTTTTTTTATTTTAGATTATATAAGACAATAAAATAGTAAATATTTATAGGAATTTAAACGTGTAATTTTTTGTTAAAAAAAGCAAAACTAACAAATTTTTCTTGTAAACAATTTTAATTAGTACTTATTTTTCAATTTGATGATTATAATTTAATACTAATAAAAATATCGTTGTTTTACGGTAGCTGACCATAGTTAGACAATTATTGTTTATGTTATAAAAATTCGAAAACAAATATGAATATTATAATCTTATAAACTTTACGTGAAGACGTAAACGGTGAAATTTTAATTTTACCAATATTTTAAACATAAAAAAGCCTTTCAAAATTTACTCTTGAAAGGCTTTTTATCTACAAATTAACAGGCAATATTATTTCCATCCGCCTCCTAAGTCTCTATAAACGTGGACAGCAGCATTAAGTTGTTCTTTTTTGGTATCAACCAATTCTAATTTTGCTTCTAATGCATCACGTTGTGTCATTAACACTTCGAAATAATCAACTCTCGCTGATTTAAATAAATCGTTAGACACATCAATAGAAGTATTCAAAGCATCTACTTGTTGCGATTTAAGATCGTATCCTTTTTGAAGGTTTTCAATTTTAGAAAGCTGATTTGAAACTTCTAAATAAGCATTCAAAACCGTACGATCGTAGTTATATAACGCCTGAAGTTGTCTTGCATTTGCACTTGCAAATTCGGCTTTGATTGCATTTCTGTTAATCAAAGGCGCAGCAAGATCTCCGGCTAACGAATATAAAATTGATTCCGGGAATGTAAACAAATACGATGGTTTAAAAGCATTTACTCCTACTGCAGCCGAAATATCCAATGAAGGATAAAACTCAGAACGAGCTACTTTTACATCTAATTTTGCAGCTACTAATTCTAGTTCTGCTTGTTTTACATCCGGACGATTTGCTAATAATTGTGACGGAATTCCTGAACTTACAGCTGCTGGTAATAAACTTAAGAAGTTTGTGCTGTTTGTTCTTTTGATTTCCTGTGGATATCTCGCCAACAAAAAGTTGATTTTATTTTCCGCTTCCTTTATTTGTTGCAAAATGCCAAATTCCAGACTTTTTGAAGTTAAAACCTCAGCTTCAAATTTCTTAACTCCTAATTCTGTTGCTCTTGAAGCCTGCTTTTGAATTTTCACAATTTCTAAAGCATTACTTTGCAATGTGATCGTTTGTTTTACGATATCTAACTGAGTATCTAAAGCTAATAATTCATAATAAGAATCTGCAACTTCGGCAATAAGATTTGTAATTACAAAGTTTTTACCTTCAACAGTCGCTAAATATCTGTTTAACGCTGCTTTTTTAGAATTACGGAGTTTTTTCCAGATATCCACTTCCCAATTGGCGTAAGCCGAAATCGTAAAATCACCAAGCGGATCAGGAGTTTCAATTCCCGGTTTGATTTCTGTAGTAGCATCACCGGCTCCCTGACTTGTATATCTACC
>NZ_JAYSPC010000035.1:0-6136 GCF_043722275.1 Flavobacterium sp.
ATTTTTTGTAAAGTATCATCTGTTGATCCATCATTAATAAGCCATATTTCCAGGTTAGTAAAGGTCTGGTTTAATATACTGTTTACAGCCCGCTCTACAAAACCGCCAACATTATAACAGGGGATGATAACCGATACTAAGGGAGTATTAGGCATTTATTTTCATTTTGATCTAAATAACATCTTTTTAAATTGCTGAAACCTTGTTCCTAATTTATAAGTAACTGACAGGTGATATGCATTAATTACCCTGTTCAGTTTTTCATTCTCCCTGATTAACTCAATTGGTGACGGGAAATATTGCTGATATACTTCTATTTGATTGTTATATAATTTAAAAAGATCCTTAGAAACTCTTTTTTTATCTTTTAAAAAATCCTGAAAAGTGGAAGATATTTTTTTACGGTAATAAAAACATGTAAATGGTAATTCAAAAACTTTTCCGCCTTTCTTCAACATACTGATCCAAAAATCCCAATCTTCATAACCCAACATAGTTTCATCATAGCCCATGGTCTGATCGTAATCTTCCCGTCTGAATAAACAGGTTATGCAAAGAGAATTTACCAATAATAATGATTTAAAATCGTATGGTGACTGAACCCATTTTTCATTTGTATATCCAAATAGCTGTACCTGGCAGGAAACTACTTTTACATCTCTGTTATAATGCAAAACTTCCACAGCTTTCTCAAGAAAAATTTCGCTTATTTTATCATCCCCGTCCAATGGTAAAATATATTCTCCCTTTGAATGCCTGATACCAAAATTTCTTGCAGCCGAATGGCCGCCATTTAATTTGGCAAAATATTTTATACGTTTGTCTTTTTCACAATATTGCATGGCTATTTCTTCCGTATTATCAGCAGAGCCGTCATTTACAACTATACATTCCCAATCTTTATGAGTTTGAGTAATCACACTATCCAAAGCCTCACTTAGGTATTGTGCCTGGTTATAACATGGAATTATAATAGAAACCATTAATTAAAATATTTTAAAAAACTTTGTAAATGGAATAATTTCCGGCAATTGCCAATTTTGTGACAAATGATTTTAAAATGCTCATTTACCACTGGTGGTTTCATTTTACTTTCTAAATAATATATGCTTTAGCCATCCCAAATTACTTTTATTAAGCCGATGTAAAGGATCTTTAAGTATAATATACAATGCAGCAAAAAACTCACCTGTTTTTCCATAATTTTTTTGCCCGATAGATTGCTGTAACAAGGGCCATTCAAATTCCTTGCTTTTTCTTTTGGCAATTACAGACAGCATGCTGCCCTTTTGAGATTTATAGAATTCTTTATACATTTTATTAAAATCCCAAAAAAACATATCAGCTTGTGCAACAGATTTTGATGCCTCATGCTCCCTGAAAAAAGCAAGTACATTTGGAATATAATTTACATTACTATTCATCAATAAATACCGAAGCATATATTCCTGGTCAAAACAATAATGATAGTCAATTCTAAAATGCCCCACTTTTTTCATGATGTTCAGCCGTAGCCAAACCCCGGGTTGATGATAAACATAGTCAGCCTCTTTATCAAAAAAAAAAATCGGTTTCAGATTCTTGCTAATGTATAATTCTAAAAGCCCAGTATTATCAAAGTTCTGTACTGCACCTGCCACTATTCCTGCACTACCAGCTTCAAAAGAAGTTGCTACTTTTTTTAAAGCTCCCTCCGCCAGGTAATCATCACTGTTTATCCAATTAAATATTTCGCCTGTACAATATTTTAACCCCTTGTTAATAGCATCTGCCTGGCCTTTATCTTTTTCACTTACCCAATAGCTTAAATGAGGTGCATATTTTTTTATTATCTCTATTGTATTGTCAGTGCTGCCTCCGTCTATGATAATATATTCAAGGTTTGGGTATCCTTGATTTATTACCGACAGGATGGTTTGCTCAATAAATTGGCCCTGGTTAAAAGAAGGCGTAACTATTGAAATTTTGGGGTAATTCATTTTGCAGGTTTTCCACTCTCCCTTATTTTGTCTTCTATTTTAAAACCCGTTTTCATTTCAATAATTGGAGTCCAGAATTCAAGATTGCCAGTATAAGGAAGTTCATCTTTAAACCATGCATGGCAACCAAATGGCAGGTTTTTATTATTATATTTAAAACAAACTGATGGGTTAATATCAAATGAAAATTCAAGTGCTTTTTTCCATCCGGGTAATTTTAAGCATGGTAAATTAAGTGGTAAATATATACTCCAGAATATGTCTTCATTATATCTCCATGTGTTCAGCATTTTTTTATAAGTAATACATGCCTGGTAAAATGGCTTTACTTTTCGGAGACTAAGGCCGCCATTACCAACTGCAAGTTTTGCGTTATCATCCAGGCCGCTTAGTTTCCAGATAATTTTTAAGAGCATTCTGTTAATGAGTGGTTTTGAAGATAAAGTTTCATTTACAATTAACTGGTACAAATTTTTATGCCAGTTGGTTTGTACCCATGGGCCGCCAACATAATAATAATTTTTCTTACACCATTCCAAAAGGCTGTCTTCAAACACAAATACGTCTAAATGATGAATGAGGATATATTCATACGATAAAAATCTTTTATAAAATAATGCAGAAAGTAATAACCTGCTATGCCGTTCTGTGCTGCCGAAATATTGGTTATCAAATCTTTCAAATGAAATATTAGTTTCCCCGGCACAGTTTTCTTTATACCAGGAAACATCCATTTGCGCAGGTACTACAAACACGATGGGATATTTATGCAGCACCTGTAAGCAACGGCTTAGAGAAATTTTTTCAAAGGCTTCCGGTACTGATGAAGAAACAGGAATTACTATTGTTACATTTTCATAAAGAAATTTCACACTCTCTCTTTAATTATAAAATTTATCCACTTTTCTTTTATCTGAATTAAAAATCCCAATATCTTGTTTTTTATAGTTACGGTTTCCGGATGAGAAATTTTTTTATGAAATACTTTAACTAACCTAAAATTCTTTTGGCTAATTTTTAATTTAGCAGGGAATTTTACTACTTGATAATTTTTGTCCCAGAATGCATCTTCAAAAAAATTCTCAGTACCGCAATGAGTTCCAGAACCGTCCCAGCCAATATTTTTAATTAAACTTTTATCTGGAAATAGTACCAATCCCTTATTTTGAAACAAAGACCACCAGAACCGGACTGCCCAGGAATCAATTTGTTTTGTTTCCATTTGCATAAAAAGCATTTCAGCAAAATCATAACAATCATTCAAATTAAATTTTTTCTTTAAGGAAGAGGATATTTTCATTTTTTCATATCCTTTAGCTAAAGGATCAAACATATCCCAGGCTCTTTTCCATGTACCCCATGCCTGGGTACTGGAAAAAGGGAGAAAAAAGCTTTGTTGTTTTTGAATTGATTTTATTGGCCAATAAAAGCCAGAAATCATCCAGATTTTTTGATTGGATTCATATAATTGCAAAGCTTTATTCATAAATTTTAAAAAATAATTTGAAACAACAACATCATCCTCTAAGGTAATAACTGAGCCATATTGGTTTACAATTGCTGTAGTGGCAGTAATCACAGAATTGGCCAACCCTTTATTTATCTCCGATTCAATAATATAAACCTCTTTACACCATTTTTTTAATTTTATGATCCGCCTGGTTTCCTCTATTTTTTTAATTTCTTCAAAGATTATCTTTTGTTTAGGGCCATCTGCATATATATACAGAACAGATTCCCTTGCTTCTTCATTCTGCGCTAATGCCTCCAGCGCTTGCTCTGTATGCCAGGGTCGGTTGTAAACAAATAATACGATAGGGGCTAACTTACTTTCCATTATAGTTTAACAGCATGTACAATTAATGAAGTATAATTTAAAATAACATTTTTATTTCTTAAACCATATCTTTTTGACCTTATTATGTGTCCCCCTTCATCAGTTCCCTTTCCCATCCCAATATTCTAATAATTTCACTGCAAAGCCTGCCTTTTCTAATCATTCTTTGATGATATTGTAGTTTAAGAGAATCTTATGATCATCTGCTCCGGCACCATATCCACCAGGCTGGCAAGTTCCATATCAGCATCTGTTAAATGCTCCCAAACATGCTCTGCCATAATATTATCGAGGCCAAATATAAAAAGCAATCTTCTCCAGTCTGTCTCTTTTGTAATATCAAGGTTCTTCATATCAGTTGCATACCAACTGTAATCCTTATTTGTACCACCAGAACCAACATTAAATTTTATTTTTTTCATTTTAGAGAAATGAAAAATAATCTTTAAACTTTGCCTGAACGTTTTTAGATTTTCTATTAAAATCATTGGGAATCTTTAGGAGAAAGATTATAAGTGAATAGGATGATTACAAGCTTGATCCACTAAATTTTTTAAAACACTAAGATTATTTTCCCTAGAAAATTTTTCAATAATTCTTTGCCTGCCAGCTACTCCAAGCTTTCTTGCAAGACCTTCTTCTTGTAATATCCTTAACATGTTATTTGCCATTCCATCAATATCATGTTCTTCAACCAATAGCCCGGTTTCACTATTAATTACGACGTCTGGAATCCCCGCATGATAAGTAGATATAACTGGCAATGCAGCAGCCTGCGCCTCTAATACAGCAACAGGTGTACCTTCTGTATCCCCGCTATCCGCAATAATTGAATGCTGAACAAATGCAATGGAATCCTGAAATACTTCCCTGATTTCTGCCTGGTTTAAAATCCCTTTAAACTCAACACTTTCACAAAGTTTCCATCCCTTAACCAAGTTTTTACATATATTTAATAAAGCTCCATCCCCTATCATTATCAATTTAGCATCAGGATATGTTTCTACTACTTTTTTAAACGCAGCTATTGTAAGATATGGAGCCTTTTTATCAACAAATCTTCCAACTGCTGTAAATTTCGGGTTAACATAGGGAGGGTTATTTTTCAAAAATATTGGATCGGGGCCACAAGCAACAATAGTTAATTTAGAGAGCGGGCATCCTAATTTTATTAAATCCTCTTTCATTTTAAAAGAAACTGCTACAACTGCACTGGCATAATCAAAAACTTCCTTATATCTATTTGCATAGTTGTCTAATATACTTTTGTTACTGGCATCAAATCCATGAAAATGTACGATCAATGGCAGTTTTAAATATTTGATAACCTGTAAAGATTCAGATGCAGTTATTCCATATTCAGCTAATACACAATCAACCTTTTCTTTTTTAAGGGATTGAAGCAAAGCATATTCATACCAACTGAATGTTGATTTTATTTTTTTTTTAAATTTGTCTAATAAATTAAATTTAAAAAATGAGCCCGAAGGTTCTAACGCTGTGGGTAAGTATCCACCATAATAATACCTGATATTAAAAGGTAATTTTTTATGTGCCTGTATAAAAGTTTCTGAATAGGCATTTCTATTGGGTGAAAATATAGCGAGTGTTTTCATAGTTTATTTATAAGCGGTTCCATACAATCCGGTAATCATCTGGCTTTCTTTAAAATCTACGGTACTATATTTCTCCCATTTCAACAGCCTTTTAATAACAGGTTTGAAAATAAATGATAAATATTTTTTCTGCCTTTTTGTTAAAGGAGCCCTTCTTACCCATAGCCCCAGCATTTGGGCTAAAGAAGCATGCCAGCCCCCTGTAGCTTTTATTGAAATATTTTTAAACCCAGCTTCTTCCAGTAATCTTGTTAAGGCAAAGGGTGTGTATCTATATTCATCATGAGGCACTTCGTGCAATGGCCAAAGAAAAGGAACAGTAAAAAAGAAAACGCCTCCTGGTTTCATTACTCTATATACTTCCCCAAAAATTATTTCTGGTTTCGGGCAATGTTCCAGCACTTCAGTTGCAAAAGCAGTATCAAATTGTTCATTTTCAAATGGCATTGTTTTGCCATTCCAGGTAAAATCAGGTTTTACATCAGCATTGTACTGCAATGCATTTTCAATATCTAATCCTTCATAACTATTTATAGATGAATTTTCAATAAGGTAATTTTTGTAGGGCATTTGACCACAACCAATATCTAATAAAGAGCCATGGAAATATGTTAAAGAAGAATTGATAGCTTTCAATATACTTTGCCGGATAAAATATCTATCCAGGTTTGCAGTAGTGAATTCAATAGTTGTAAAATTATCTG
>NZ_JAYSPC010000036.1:0-5443 GCF_043722275.1 Flavobacterium sp.
TATTGCAGATAAAATCGAACAGGCAAAAGGTTTAAACGATACAATGTCATTCACTAAAATGAGCGCAAATGTATTAGAGCAGCCTTATAAAGATCAATATTTAAATGTATATCAAAAAGGAGCTTTAATTGGTATGTGCATTGACATTATCATTAGAGAAAAAAGCAACGGCGAAAGAGGAATTCTTGATCTAATGCATAAATTAGCCAGTGAATATGGTGTTGAAAAACCATTTAATGACGACGAACTTTTCGCTAAAATTACCCAATTAACATATCCTGAAGTGGGAGAATTCTTAACTAAATATGTTTCGGGAACAACTCCAATTCCTTACGATTTTTATTTGGCCAAAGTTGGTCTTACTAAAGCTTCTGAAAAACATCCTGCCGCAATTTTCAGAAAAGGAGAAACTCGTTACATTTCTTTTGATAAAGACACTAAAGCAATTACTGTTACGCCTAATGTAGATTTAAATGTATTTTTTACCAGTTTAAATCTTAAAGCTGGTGACGGTATCGTTTCTATAAACGACAAAACCTACACATTAGATAATATCTATGATTTGATTACCGAAAGTGAAACCTGGAAAGAAAACGATCCAATCACTATTAAAATAAAACGTGCCGGTGCAGAACAAACCATAAAAGGAACTGTGAAAATGCCATACATCGAAAAAGAAATTTTTAAAGCTACAGATGCTTCAAAAGAGAAACTTAAAAATGCATGGTTAAAAGGTTAAAATAAAACTGAACATAATAAAAGGCTTTCATTACTGAAAGCCTTTTTATCTTATAGCGAAACACTTAAAAAACAGAACTAAAATAGGATATCTGAAAAATGATATGATACTCAGTAGATTAAATTACATCCAGCATTTTTTTCTTTATTTTACTCAAAAACTCCGGTGTAATTGCTAAATAGGAAGCGATATATTTTTGGGGGACTTTGGCTGCAATACTTGGATACGCTGATATAAACGATTTATAGCGTTCTTCGGCAGATGTCGCTACGGCTTCTATATAACGTCGTTGCTGTCTCAATACACCTTTTTGAAACACAACTCTAAAATAGCGCTCAAAAACTATACTGCATTCTAATAAATGTAATTGTCCAAGACGAGGCAGCAGCATGACTTCACCATCAGTTAAGGCTTTTGTATCATATGTGGTTGCTTGCATATCAAATGCACTGTAAATATCTGCTGACCACCAGCCCGCACCGGCAAACTGAATTACATGATCATTGCCATTACTATCTGTATAAGAAGTCATTAAATAACCCGCATTTACAAACAACAAGTAACGGGGTTGCTCGCCCGCTTTAATAAGTATTTCTCCTCGTTTAAAAGCTCGCGGAATCAATACTGAAACAAGTTGCTCCTTCTCCTTTTCATTCAGGGTAACATGATCGCTAAAATTTTGTAAAATAAAGTCATTTATCATTTAACTTGTTTTTTGAGTAAAAGTAATAATTTATTGAGAATTCAGGTTATTTGTAAATCAAACCAATGTTCTGCCTTAACTGAGGAGTTTGGGCACAAAAAGAGAAAAAAACACTTCATTTACTTAATCTAGTTCAATATTTTTTGTTTCATTTCTTAATTTAGTTCATCGTCTGCCAAGCGTATTACAAATAATTTTGCCTTTATAATTAATAAAAAAGCAATATTATGTCATCAACAAAAAAATGGAGAATCGAACAAGGACATTCTCAAATTCAATTTAAAGTAAAACATCTTTCCATTACGAATGTAAATGGAATTTTTAAAACTTTTGATGGTACTGTTACTACTCAAAACAATGAGTTTGATAATGCCGAGGTAAAAGTTTCTATTGCTGCAGATAGTATCGACACTCAACTTCCCGAGCGTGATAAGCATTTAATGTCGCCTTATTTGTTTGATACTGAAAATTACCCGCTAATTACATTTGAAGGTATCTTCAGGAAAAATGGCGAAAATTATATTTTAGATGGCCATCTTACCTTACGCGATGTAACCAAACCAATTAGCCTTGAGGCTCAATTTACAGGTGTTGCCAAAGGCTTTGCCGGTGACGAGCGTGCAGGATTCGAAATCAATGGTAAAATAAGCAGAAAAGACTTTGACCTTACCTGGAATATTGCTGCTAATAGCGGCGGACTAGTAATAGGCGATGAAATTAAGTTGCATTTTGATATACAATTGGTCGAAAATGATTAGTAATAAATCTCATAATCAGACTTTGGCATCCTGCATATTAGTGGTTTTAAAATCAAGTTGACAAGTTTACGATAATTAATTAAAATCTTTAAAAGTTCCTGAATTAGAATCAGGAACTTTTTTTTGTGGTTAATTTTAAAATATATTCAGTAATGATTTTTGACAAATTAAAACTGCTAAAATTACTGTTAAGAATTATTAGGAATCAATAATACGCTAATAAACGATATATCGTAAATTAAAAAACCTCAAAAAAAGCATAATTACCTATAAACAAATCATTACAACATTAGACACTAAAATCCAGATGTGTAAAATCTAACATAACAAATAGTATTTTCAATTCTAAAAAGAACAAGTCAATTTTTTTTCTGATAAAAATTATGAGAAATAAGTAAGGAAATTTTGCACACTAAATTTAAAAGAAAGATTACATCCAAAATCAAATTTTTATCATAAATAAATACAATTTATAATTATTATGATATTTCTTACTTTATTATAATGTTAGAAATTTAATATCTAAAAATAGGATTTCATGCAGCATAAATAAGTCTAAATAATATCAAAATAAGACTTATTATTCACGACTATTTAGTTTGTTTTCAAATAGTTAAATTAAAAATACAAATAATATCCTTAAGTAAATAATTTAATTACATTTGAAATCAATTTAAAACAGTTATAAATAATTTCTTACATATAACAATGAAACTTTATCCTATTAAAGAAGAACTTAAAGAAAGAGTTAAGGAATTAACTTGTCTCTATGAAATTGCAAATATTATATCAAAATCAAATTGCGAAGAAAAAACAACGTTAAAAAAAATAATTTCAAGCACAAAAAAAGCATGGAAATATAATATAGATGCAACTGTAGAATTACACGTTTCCGGTTATGGATTCTCGACATCTAAAATAGAGAAACAAACCATTTCGCAAATTAGTCATATAAGTATAGCAGGTATAAATGTTGGTTTTATAAAAGTGCATTATTCGCAAAATAAATATACTGAAAGTGATTTTTTAAAAAACGAACAAAAATTATTAGATAACATCGCATTTGAAATTGGTAATTATATCGAAAAATTTCAAAATATTAAAAAGAAACAACTTTTAACCCAAACTGTAGAAAGAACAGATATTTTGTATGTTTTGGGCGAAATGACTGCAGGAATAGCGCATGAACTCAATACTCCTTTAGGCAATATATTAGGATATGCTGAATTAATAAAAAGCAATAATCAAGATCCTGAAATTGACGCTGATATTTCTACAGTAATAAGCTCCGTTATATGCTCCCGCGAAATTGTAAAAAAATTAATGCTTTTTTCTTGTGAAATGCCTAAGCAATTACAATTAAAAGAAATTAAACCTATTATAATTTTTGCCTTATCACTTCTTAAGCAAAATTTTCTCGAAAAGAATATCAAAAGCGAGATAATCTTTAAAAATGACAATATTATTGCAAGGATTGATACTGTACAAATAACAAAAGTACTATTAAATTTAATTATTAATGCCATCCATGCATCCCCTGTACAAACTGTAATAAAAACAGTAATTGAATCTGATTCCGGCAACCTGCTAATTTCCATTGAAGATCAAGGAACTGGGATTGCTGATGCTATAAAGCATAAAATATTTGAACCATTTTTCTCCACGAAACCTACTAACAATGGTTGTGGCCTTGGCCTAAGTCTAGTTCATAAAATTGTTAAAAATCATAATGGAAAAATAACTGTATTAAATAATAATCCCACAGGAACAATTTTTGTAATAAAATTACCTTTAAACTAATTTATAATGAGTGTTATAAAAGAAAAGATACTTATTGTAGATGATAACGATGACATGCTTAACCTGATTCAGCGTCATTTAAAATCATTCAATTATCATACCTACAAAGCATCCTCTGTAAGTGAAGCTATCGATATATTAAAATACACTGATCTGGACTTATTAATTACTGATCTTAATATGCCTGAAATTAATGGTATGGAGTTGATAAAATATACGCAGGAACATTATCCCTTAATTCCAAAAATTGTTGTTACAGGACTTAATTCTATTGATAATGCGGTTACTGCAATAAAATCAGGTGCCTTAGATTATTTGAATAAACCTTTTACAAGTGATGAACTTCAAATAGCAATTGATAGTTTGCTAACCAAAACAAAAGCAAATTCAACAAATTTATTAAACAAAACAAGTACATCCTCAAAAAGCAATAATTACTCCGGTATTGTAGGATCTTCACAACAATTAAAAAAGGTTATCGAAATAATTGAACGTGTAAAAGATAACAAAGTAACGGTTTTAATAGAAGGCGAAAGCGGTACCGGAAAAGAACTTATTGCAAAAGCAATTCACTTTGAAGGGCGCTTTGCCAGTATGCCCTTTATCTCTATAAATTGTGGTGCAATACCCGAAAACCTAATTGAATCTGAGCTTTTTGGATATACAAAAGGAGCGTTTACAGGTGCCTCAGAATCTAAAATGGGCTTGTTTCAGGCAGCTTCAGGCGGCACTGTATTTTTAGATGAAATAGGTGTGGTCTGTGGTGAAAATACAGCTCCATTGAAGTTTACGGCCGTAAAATCATTTTTATAACTTCCGCCATCATCACAGAAATGCGTAATTTGGGTTACCCTGTAACTGCCTTCGTGCTGCATGTCAACTCCGCTGATTCTTACGTTGTCTCCCAGGATAACGCCCGGAACCTCGCTCATGGCATTTATTTCCATAAGTCCGCCCACAACGGCGCGCATTTTATTGGTCGTGTATTGCTCTACGGAATTTCTTGCACTTCCTTCGGCTGGATTTTGATTGACATGAATTAGGCTTTCCCTGTTAAATATGTCGTTTGACTTATTGATGAAGTTCTGCTGAAAACCATCAGCTTCCTTTCTGTATTTTTCGGTGTAATCCTCAAAATATTCGCCTTCCCTGTTATCATATTCTATGGTTTTAAAAAGGGCTGGCTTTAATATTATTTTATAGCTAAAATGCTGCATGTTGATTCCGTAAACAAGCTTGGGTTCGGCGCCGGTACTTCCCGGACTTCCAAAGATTACCTTACGCCCGTTATCATAAAACCATTGTCCTTTTCGTTTTGCCAGCATGTTTAGAAAGTCGAAATCACTTTGGTTGTATTGCACGGTATAGGCTAAATTGTTTTTGTAAAACGGATATACATCCATGTCAATTTCATAACCGGATTTTACCTTGTTTACAATATCG
>NZ_JAYSPC010000037.1:0-51476 GCF_043722275.1 Flavobacterium sp.
TAAATGGCGCGTTGGAGTTAATTTTACTCCATATTTTTCAGTTAAATTAAGTGCTAAAAGTTCGTTATAATAGCGATCGACATCATCAACTTCGAGAAAAATCATTGTGTTTTCATTCCAGCTTTTCTCATAATAATCCTGAAGATAAAAAGCTATTTCTCCGGTTTTAAATACAGAAAAATTAGCTTCTAAAACTGTTTCTTCAAAACCTAAATCACGATAAAACTTTCTTGAAATTTCAAAATCTTTAGCACCAATAAAAGGTCGGATGGATTTAGCTTTATGATTCATATTTATTGAATTTATGAAGATCTTAATTTCTCTAATTGATTATCAAATTTAAGAAAACCATTCAATTTTATTATCAAGACGAATAAGGAAATCTGTAAATGAAGTTCCAATTACAGTATTATTTCTACTATTTAAACCAATAAAAGGCGAAAGGATTATTTTCACATTCTCAAATTGATCGATTTCGATTCCAATAAATTCACCACTTCCGTTTGTACCAATTCCAATTGTTCCGTTCAATTCTTCAACTATTTTATAGCTTTTATTGGCTTCGATAATTTCTTCTAAACTCCAAAGTTTTATAAACTCAACACCAATAAACTGATCGATTCCCAGATAATTTTCAAGATAAAAAACATAATCTTCAGGAAGTTTCAAATTAGAAAAAGATTCAACTTCAGCTATTTGAATTGAAGAATTCAATTCCCTTTTTGGAAAATCATACTTTGAAATTATTGCTTGTAAATCTTCCATAAAATATACTTTCAAATCTTGAACTAACTATTTACTCGAACTCATTTGTTTTTGTAAATCTATATTCAAGCTATATTGTTCCTGAACGAAAATTATTTTTCGTGAACTTTTATTGATATCATTTCCTTCGGCTGACCATAAAAACGGATAAAAATTAAAAACCTCATCGCCTTTTAATTTTGAAACTTCTTCCCGCCATCCATTCCATCTGTTTCCTTCGTAAAACTTATCTAAATTGTTATTAAAACAAAATTCTAAAAATTCAGAATAAGTAATGTCAAGCGCTTCATATTGGAGATTATCAGGAGAAAAATAGTAAATTTTACCTACATCAGTTCCTAATCCGCCACCATTTAAAAGATAAAAACCGCCAATTGCGTCATCGGCAATTAATAAAAAAGAAGGTGTTTCGCCAAATTCCTTAAATGCTTTTCCTTTATTCCAATCCGGAAGCGTGCGATTAAATCTTGAATTTCCAGAACCTAAAATCCTGATCCATCCATCGTCAACTAAAAGTCCGCCTGTCATAAAAACAATTGCTCCCATTGGCGAACGCGTTGTAACTTGCGTTTTATATAAGGCATCTTTTGCTTTTACAGCATCAACCGGCAAAATCTCCACTTTATTTTTTGCTGTTTTAATCCAATCCTGAACAATTGGCCAGCCCGGATCCTTTTTATCAATAAGTTCTTCTGCTTTTTTCATTTTGTTTTGTCCTGTTGCAACAAAAGTTACCAATATCAATGCAATTAATACAAACCTTCTTGTCATTATTATCTTGTAAATATTATTTTATATCTAGTTTTTGATATTTCCCAAACCTCAAATTGTCTCTTTAAAACCTAAATTGCAATAAAAATTTCGTAAATATTGAAATAGAATAGCCATGTAATTCATTTTTTATCACTGTAAAATATAATCAATTTTCTTTACGATATAGCATTACCATCCTAGCTATCATTTGATAAGCAACTACCAACGTTATCCATATAGTAACGAAGAAAGAAAGTTTGTCTAATAAATTATTAAAGTGATTAATATAAACATCTCTTATCATTGAAAACACAATAACAAATGGGATAGTCCAAATTAACATTGCGGGAATCAAAATAAGTAAACCAAAAATAATTTCGACAAGACTAGCCTTTTCTCTAATAAAATTTGAAATTGAATTTGTAAAAGCATATGGTTTATAAATTCTTGTCAAATAATTATTTAAATCGTCTTGTTTAAACATTTTATCAAATCTTGATTTGGATATAATGTTAAATGCCACCAAAATTTCTTGCTTCTGATGACTTACTGAATTTAAATCATATAAGACATACACAAAAACCAACGGTATTAGTTTCGATAGTAAAGATGAATCAGTTATAGATACTGGTCCTAAGCTCAAATTTTCGATTTTTAGATTACCCGCAAATAAGTAAAGAAAAATAATAACAATTTGCCATACAATTAACTTATCTTCTTTTTCATTCAACACCGTTAAATTTTCAAACAGTTTATCGTGATAATCTTTGATTGTTGATTGATCATTATTAGCTATAAATTGATCTATTTTTTCAGAATTTGTCATATAATTAAACCTATACTATAATAATTCTTTATTTTATCCTTTCTTCAAAATATTTCCCAAACCTCGACCAATTTGTTCAATCGCTTCAAGACCTTTAGTTAATGGCGTTGCAGTAAAATCCTCATAAGCATCCATCGATGTTCCTTTGCGATCGTCTTGTGCATAAACTAAAATAAGGTTATTATCATCGAATGATTTCTCGAATTTCTGAGGCAATTTATCAAAGATCGATTTGTACGAAACAGAGCCTTTGCGGGATAAATTAAAAACAATTAAATCGGTTGGTTTGATTTCATCTGAGATTGATTCAAAATCTTCCCAATTCATGATGCTTTTGAAACCTAATTTTGCGTTCAATTTCAAATTTGTTGCAATTTGCTGAATCGTCTGATGCGTTTTATATTCGGCATAAATTATAATCGAAATACTTAATTCCTGAGATAATCGGCAGATTTTCTGTAGTAAAAGATGAAATCCAACGCCTCTTTCTGAGAATGGCGGACAAATAAAAACCAATCTTTTTTCTTCAATAAAATTTTTCTGAAATCTGCAAATGAATAAACTTTTATCTACGTTATTGATAATCGAATCTACGTTTTCTCCAAAAATTTTATCCAGAAATCCTGTTTTTCTCGGCCAGCCTACAATGACAATATCCGACATTATCTCCTTGGAAGTTCTCGCGATTCCGCTGGCAGGATTATGGTCAATTCTGGCAATCGTGTTAATCTTTACTTCAGAAGCTATTCCCTGAATCACAAATTTATCAACTGCTTTTCTATATTTTAAAATATTTTTTTCGGCCTGATCGTTATTTGGAACAATCGTTAACAAAGTAATCGGATTAGAAGATTTTTTATCTTTTATCAAAAGAGCAAAATCTAATAAAGTGGCTGTCGCCGAAGTTTTTGCTAACGGAATTAAAATATGTTCATCTAAAATCTGGTCGCTATGAGCATCTTCGTGAGAAACTTCTTCTTCGCATATAGCAATTTTTTTCGCTGCTTTTTCAGTTGCGAAAGATGCTACAATACATGTAATTAATATTAAGATAATAGTTCCGTTTAAGATATTTTCGTCAAGAATTTTGGCTTTAAAACCAACCAAAATTACAGCTAAAGTTGCCGCTGCGTGCGCACTGCTCAACCCAAAAATAAGTTGACGTTCTGTCTTTGTATATTTAAAAACAACTTGGGTAAAAAACGCCGCAATCCATTTCCCGAAAATAGCCACAACGCTCAAAGTTCCCGCCACAATTAATGCCGTTGGTCCGCTTAAAATAACGCTGATATCAACCAGCATTCCCACAGAAATCAGGAAAAACGGAATAAACAATGAATTTCCAATAAACTCAATTCTGTTCATCAATGCTGATGAATGCGGAATTAAAGGATTCAAGGCCAAACCGGCAACGAATGCGCCAATAATAGGTTCAACTCCTGCAACTTCGGCTAAAAATGCTGCGAAGAATACAACAGAAAGCACAAAAATATAATGGGCGTGTTTTTCACTTTCTAACTTCTTAAAGAACCATTTTGCAATCCTTGGAATAACCAAAAACATAATCGCGGAGAAAATCGCTAATGAAACGCCTAATTTTATCCAGAAAGCCTGATTTAGATTTCCCTGACTGCTTCCCATAATAATGGCTAGAATTATCAAAACAGCAGTATCGGTTAAAATAGTTCCTCCAACAGTTATGGCAACAGCTTGATTTTTAGCAATTCCCATTTTACTTACAATAGGATAAGCGACTAAAGTGTGTGTCGCGAACATACTTGCGGTTAAAAAACTTGCATTAAAATCATAATTTAGTAAATAATAACAAACCGGAAACCCAATCGATAATGGAAATATAAAGGTGAAGAACCCGAAGAGTAAACTTTTATTTCGGTTGGCTTTAAACTCGTTCATATCAAGTTCTAAACCGGCGATAAACATAATATATAAAAGTCCGATTGTTGAAAATAAATCAACGGCTGAATTTTTGGCCAGAATATTAAGTCCGTGAGGTCCAATGATTACACCGGAAATAATAAGTCCGATAATCCCTGGAATATTTATTTTTTTCAGTAAAATAGGTGACAAGAGAATAATGAAAAGTATCAACGAAAAAATTAATACTGGATTGCTTAATGGTAATTCGAATTCTTGTAAAAAATGCTTGAAAAATTCTATCATAATGTAATTTTATCTTCTTTGTGGTATTTTAATTTTCGTAAAAAGAAATATCCAAATTAAAATGAAATCGCAGAAGTTATTATATTCCAATTTATTTAAAAAGATTAATAAAATTGGATTCTTTAGTGATTGCTTCACTACAAAAATACCTAAAAAAAACGCGAACTCTTTACGAAAACCGCATATTAAGGAATAAAATTTGTTTCATTGCCAAATTATTAAAATTTAATATTTTTTTTAACAAAACTGCAACATTAACAAATGAAAATAAATGTTCGTTGCATTATTCAATTATCTTTGTCTTAATAAATATTGCACAATGGAAGAATGTATCTCTGTTTTTGATATGCTTAAAATTGGCGTTGGTCCCTCAAGTTCACATACTTTAGGACCTTGGAGAGCCGCAGAACGTTTTTTAGAAGAGTTAAAAAACGAATCAATTTTAGACCAAATTAAACGAGTAAAAGTCGATTTATACGGATCACTTTCTTTAACGGGAAAAGGTCACGCTACTGATTTATCTGTAATGCTGGGCTTAAGCGGACAAGATCCTGAATATATCCCAATAGATGATATTGCCGGAATTATTAAAAATATCGAAGATTCAAACGAAATTATTCTGGCAAATGAATATAAAATTCCGTTTTACTTTCTACAGGATATTGTATTCAATAAAGAGTTTCTTCCCTTTCATGCAAATGGATTAAAATTCACCGCTTATAAAGAAGATGATTCTGAATATGATGCTACTTTTTATTCTATTGGAGGTGGTTTTGTGGTGAAAGAAGAACGCACAAATGCCAAAATCAAAGAGGTTATAAAATGTGCTTTCCCCTTCCCGATTCAAAATGCGGTTGAGCTTTTAAATTATACGATTTCAGAGAACAAATCGATCTCGGAAATTGTGTATGAAAACGAAAAATCGATGCGTCCGGAAGCCGAAATTCACTCAGAATTAATGCGCATCTGGAATACGATGTTAGAATGTATGTATATTGGCTGTCATACCGGAGGAATTCTCCCGGGTGGATTAAACGTTCGCAGAAGGGCTTTTGATATGCACCAAAACTTAATAGGTTTATCAAATTATTCGAACCCGCAAACGTGGCTGGAAGAAATTAGAAAAACCGAAGTAAAATTTCGTCAGATCCTGAAATGGGTAAGTTGTTTTGCACTTGCCGTAAATGAGGTAAATGCTGCTTTAGGCCGCGTTGTTACTGCGCCTACAAACGGAAGCGCTGGTGTAATTCCGGCGGTTTTAATGTATTATCTGGTGATTGAAAACCACGATGCAGGCGAAAAAGAAATCAAACAATTTTTAATGGTTGCCGGAGAAATAGGAAGTATCTTTAAAAAAGGTTCTACAATATCAGCTGCGATGGGCGGTTGTCAGGCAGAAATTGGTGTTTCGTCATCTATGGCTGCAGCGGCACTTTGCGAATTAATGGGCGGATCTCCTGCTCAGGTTTTAATGGCTGCCGAAATCGCAATGGAACATCATCTTGGTTTAACCTGCGACCCAATTGGCGGTTTGGTTCAGATTCCGTGTATCGAAAGAAATACAATGGGCGCCATAAAAGCCATAAACGCTGCGGAACTTGCGCTTGAAACTGATTCTAAAAACGCAAAAGTTCCTCTTGATAAAGTCATTGATACAATGTGGCAAACTGCAAAAGACATGAATTCTAAATACAAAGAAACTTCTGAAGGAGGACTTGCAATTGCCGTAAATATGGCTGATTGTTAAAAAATATTTTTACCACAAATTAAAGGATTATCACAGATTAATATCTAAAATGTAATTTGAAAAATCCTTTTAAATCTTTTAATCTGTGGCAAAAAAAATCCTATCCAAAAAATAACTCCATGAAAAAATACCACTTTTTTATAGCATTCTTATTTTGCTCTGTTTTAATGCATGCTCAGGAACGTTATTTCCTTAATTCAGATACACGTTTGTACACTTCGGCAAGTGCTTCGGCTGAATTTTTGGGATATTTTAAATATGGTGCCGAAATTCAATTATTATCCGAAAGCAAAAACGGCTGGTATAAAGTAAAAGCTGATAATTTATCTGAAGGTTATATTCCTGAAAAATTTGTTGCCACAAGATTAAATTCAGCCGACATTAAAGTCCGTGACAACGAAAACCCAATTATTGAAGGCAGCGATAATTATTACGGCAGTAATCACCTTTTTGTTTTGGTTGCCGGTTTAAAAGCAAGAGCACAACCTGATAAAACTTCGAAAATTAAGGAAATTCTAAATGTTGGTGATCCGGTTGCTGTAAATTATCTCCCGAAAAATCAGGAAGAATGGGTAAATATAAGTGGTAATTTTAGTGATGAATATGCAAAATTTACTTTACGCAAATTCATTGGTAAAAGACCTGATTTCAATACTTTATTAAAAGATTTTGATAAACTGGATGTTAATAATATTACAGAGCGCAAAACTGTTGGTGAGCGAATTGTAGAATTAGCATGGAATAGTGATGCTGCAACTCTTGCTCCGGCTTATCAAAGATATTATGAGGTTGTAAAACAATTAAACGATCCGAAACTTCTTGCTGATACTGAA
This sequence comes from Flavobacterium sp., assembly GCF_043722275.1. GTDB lineage: Bacteria > Bacteroidota > Bacteroidia > Flavobacteriales > Flavobacteriaceae > Flavobacterium. The sequence goes on from NZ_JAYSPC010000037.1 coordinate 7,106, forward strand.
CTAAATATGGCTATAGCCAAAGGATTAGCAAAACATAAAAAACCGGAAGAGGTTCTGGCTTTCGTTAAAAAATCAGAATTTGTCCTGAAAGGTTTAAAAACCAAAGCATGGTACTTAACTCAAAAAGATTTGGAAAAAACTTTTGGAAAACCATTAAAAAAGGCGAATGTAAGTGATGAATGCGGTGTTTATTTAAGTGAGACTTTTTACTATTATCCGGATTTAGAAGCTTCTGTAAGTGAGCAAAAAAATCAGGCAGAAATAACAAAAGTTTTTATTAATGAAAATAACAAACTTGTTCTAAATCCAAATGCAACATTAGACAATTCAGTAACTGAAAAAGCATTTATCGAAAAATACGGATCTTATATTGGCGCTTCAATAAAAGCGCCGCATAATTACTCTATACAATTAGAAGACAGCGAATTTAAGGTAGAATTCAAGGATGGAAAAATATTTACCATCGAAATATTCTTCTATTGCTGATTTCAATCTATAATTAATCAATACTTTTACATCTTCAAAAAAAAATAAAATGTCAGTAGCAAAAAAAGATTATAAAAGAATCACAACAAAGTCATTGATCGAAATGAAAAGCAACGGAGAAAAAATCTCTATGCTTACGGCTTACGATTTTACGATGGCAAAAATTGTTGATACCGCAGGAGTCGATGTGATTTTAGTGGGCGATTCAGCATCAAATGTTATGGCGGGTCACGAAACGACGTTGCCTATTACTTTAGATCAAATGATTTATCACGCTTCATCTGTAGTTCGCGCTGTAGAAAGAGCGCTGGTTGTGGTAGATTTACCTTTTGGAAGTTACCAGTCTGATCCAAAAGAAGCTTTGCGTTCTGCTATCAGAATCATGAAGGAAAGCGGCGGCCACGCTGTGAAACTTGAAGGTGGAAAAGAAATTAAAGAATCTATCAAAAAAATATTAAACGCAGGAATTCCGGTTATGGGACATTTAGGTTTAACACCTCAATCCATCTACAAATTTGGAACTTACAGCGTTCGTGCAAAAGAAGACGAAGAAGCAGAAAAATTAATCGCAGATGCAAAACTGTTAGAGAAAATTGGCTGTTTTGGTATTGTTCTTGAAAAAATCCCTGCTCATTTAGCGGAACAAGTTGCTAAAAGTATTTCGATTCCCGTAATAGGAATTGGTGCCGGTGGCGGCGTTGACGGACAAGTTTTGGTAATTCATGATATGTTAGGAATGAACAATGAATTTAGCCCCCGCTTTTTACGTCGTTACCTAAATTTATACGATGAAATGACTAAAGCAATTGGTCAATATGCTGCTGATGTTAAGTCAAGTGATTTTCCTAATGCCGGGGAACAGTACTAGCTTTTTTTAAAGTTGCTAAGTTTCTGAGTTACTGAGTTGCTAAGTTTTCTTTTTAGGTTCAGAGGTTTTAAATGAATATCCTCTGGTTTTACCTCAATGTTATTAAGTTAAGGATAAATCTATAATAATATAGCGAATAATCCTCTCGCAAAGATGCAAAATCGCAAAGAGTTGTCATCTCGACGCAGGAGAGATCACACTAGTATTTCCGTTCAGGTATTCGCCAATCTTTGTCGAGTTTCTTCGTGATCTCTCCTGCGTCGAGATGACAAGATTACGGCTTCTGATTGAGCTTTAACTGAAGGATATATTTTTAATTCACCAAAATGGCTTTAGCCAAATTTCTTTTCTAAAATCAGAAATCTAAAATTTACATAAATTCTACAATGAAAATTCTTTCAGATAAAAATAATCTCCAAATTCTACATGAAGATAATCATATTATTGTGGTTAATAAACGCGTAGGCGATATTGTACAAGGTGATAAAACGGGTGATAAACCTTTATCTGATGTTGTAAAAGAATACATTAAAGACAAATACAATAAACCTGGCGATGTTTTTCTGGGCGTGATTCATCGTCTAGATCGTCCCACAACCGGAATTGTGGTTTTTGCCAGAACAAGTAAAGCTTTAACGAGAATGAACGAAATGTTCAGTAATCGTGAAACGCAAAAAACCTATTGGGCAGTTGTGAAGAATAAACCTCAGGAAACAACTGCTAAATTGGTTCATTATCTTAAACGAAATGAAAAAAATAATACTTCAAAAGCGCATTTAAAAGAAGTTCCGGATAGTAAACTGGCAAGTTTAGATTATACGGTTTTTAAAGAACTTCAAAATTATGTGGCTCTTGAAATCAATTTACATACAGGTCGTCATCATCAAATTCGTGCGCAATTGGCCGCGATTGGATCTCCTATAAAAGGCGATTTAAAATATGGTTTTGACCGAAGTAATCCTGACGGAGGAATTCATCTTCATGCCAGAAAACTGGTTTTTATTCATCCGGTTTCTAAAGAAAACGTTACAATTGTCGCTCCAACTCCCGATGAAACTATTTGGAACGCGCTTTGATTTTTATGTTATAATTTATAATTTTTTAATTTTTATCGATTAACTTGCATAGACATAAATCAAGCTGATCAAAAAATGGATTATAAAAACGACATCGGATATAGAAAAGAAACGCTAAAAAAGTTGTTGTATAACATTCAGAAAAGTGAAGACTTAATTGTAAAAGCTTTATACGATGATTTTAAAAAGCCTGAATTTGAAGCTGTTTTAACCGAAACAAATTATGTGATTTCGGAATTAAAAGACACGATCAAAAACCTCAATAAATGGGCAAAACGCAAACGTGTTTTTCCTTCAATTCTTAACTTCCCTTCTACTGATTATATTTACAAGGAACCTTACGGAGACGTTTTGGTCATTGCGCCCTGGAATTATCCTTTTCAGTTAGCATTATGTCCGTTAATTTCTGCCGTTGCAGCCGGAAACAGAGTTGTTTTAAAACCATCAGAACTTACTCCGAATACTTCAGCCATAATTGCTAAAATCATCGAAAAAGCATTTCATGTCAGTCATGTTGAAGTTGTTGAAGGCGGTGTCGAAGTTTCGAATAAATTACTGGCGCAACGCTGGGATTATATTTTTTTTACAGGAAGTGTTTCTGTTGGAAAAATAGTTGCCAGAGCCGCAGCCGAAAACTTAACTCCTATAACTTTAGAATTAGGCGGAAAAAATCCTTGTATTATTGATGAAACTGCCAACTTAAGACTTGCCGCAAAACGAATTGTCTGGGGAAAATTTATTAATGCAGGTCAAACTTGTATTGCGCCGGATTATATTTTGATTCAAAAAAACATGAAGGTCAATTTCATTTCTTTTGTAATTGAAGAAATCATAAAAGCATACGGCAAAAAAATAGACAAATCTCCTGACTTTGCCCGAATAATTAATACCAAAAACTGGGTTAGGCTAGATAGTATGATTGAACGCGAAAAAGTAATTTTTGGCGGAGAAACTGATGCCACTAACCTATATATTTCGCCTACACTTATTGAAGAACCGTCATTGGATAGTCAGATAATGAAAGAAGAAATATTCGGACCTATTTTACCTATTTTGATTTATGAGACGGAAGCCGATATACAAAACGTAATTAGCCGTTATGAGAAACCTCTTGCATTTTATGTTTTTAGCGAAAATAAATCGTTTGCCAAAAAATTAATCAAAACGTATTCTTTTGGCGGCGGATGTATCAACGATACGGTTGTTCATTTTTCTAATAAAAGACTGCCTTTTGGAGGTGTTGGTCATAGCGGAATTGGCGCTTATCACGGAAAATTGAGCTTTGATATTTTCTCGCACCATAAAGCGGTTGTAAAAAAAGCAAACTGGCTGGATTTACCCATGAGATATGCCCCTTACAAAGATAAATTAGCCTCTATTAAAAGAATATTGGACTGGATGTAAGCTCAAAAAACAATTTCGTAATGTTTTCGAGTTTTTCATACGGAATTGATTAAAAATATTATATTTACGCTTGAATACCATCCTAAATCGCGGAAATATAAAATAATTCTACTTACCCAAAAATGAAATCCATATCTGATCAAATCAAAGACATTAAAAATCATGGTTATACCTTAGATTTTTCAAATGTTTTTAACCTTGCTTTTGAGAATTATAAAAAAATAGCGGTTTACGCGGGATTAATCTTGTTAGTCTTTTCCGTCTTTTTTGGTGTGATCGCTGCTGTAATTTTGATACAAATTTTTGGTGTTGACAAATTAGAGAATGCAAAATTTCTCACTATTGAGCCACAACATCTAACACAGATTCAATTGGTTTATTACATCTTTGGAACCGCAATACTTTCAGCAATATTTAGTCCGTTTACAGCCGGATTTCTAAAAATGGCAGATTCGGCTCAAAAAGATCAGGAGTTTAAAGTTGCTACCGTTTTTACTTATTACAAAAACCATTATTTTTTACAAATATTTCTTGCCACATTTACCATTTCTTTATTAAATGTTGCTATAGGCACATTTTTAGAGTTACAGCACCTCAACGTTTTAGGACTTGCGGTATCTTTATTTTTATCCTTTTTTACATTCCTGATCATTCCGTTAATTATATTCGGAAATCTAAAAGCCTTCGATGCTATAAAATCAAGTTTCATCATTATTTCAAAGCAACCCGCCATATTATTCGCCTTAATAATTACTATTGTTGGCGCAATGCTTATTGGCTTTATGGCATTTTGTATCGGATTACTCTTTACAATTCCATTTAGTTATTCAATGACTTACGCAATATATTGTACCATTTTTAATATTGATAAAGAAGATCCGATTGATACAATTGGAAAATCGGATTTAGAATAAAAACAGAAAATTTTAGATAATATCAGAGCTTAACCTACTCTTTTTTAAAATTTTCAAAAAGGCTTATTTACTAAACCAAAACATACCCCAAAATCTATGGTACAAAACTATAGTTTTTTCAATTCGTTGATTTCAGGAATTGCCTTTGTTGGTAATGCCCTAAAATCAATTATTGCAACGTGGTACGTTTTTACTTCTGACATTATTTTCTATAACAATCCTAAGCTCATTCTTTTAGGATTAGCTTTAATTGGTTTCGTGGGAATTCTGGTTTATCAATTCATCAAAATAAAAGCCAGAATTGGTTATTTTATCGAAAAGAAATTAGAAACCGAAACCGCAAATCGCGAATATCAGCTTTATCTTTTATTTTTTGGTATCTCCATTATTGTAATCGAAATCATTAACGAAATTTTTAAAGTCAGACCGCGAAGTATGCTGGTTTTAAACGTTATCATTGGATCTTCAATACTTTTAATTTATCTCATAACCAATAAAGTTAAATTTTTACGCGACAGAGTTCAGCAAATATTTATTGTATTATTTCTGATGTTTCTTGTACATGTAGGTTATAATATCATTTATCTTAAGCACGATTTAGTTCCTATAATTGCTTTTCTGATTTCCTTCTACTTCTCTTACAGCATTTTAAAACCCATAAAAGTCTATTGGGTATTTGTAGGAGTTGTATTTATCTATCTTATAATCACAGTTGTTTTACATTTGATTCCGGTAAAATCATCTATTTTATTAATTAATTACTGCATTATTGTGTTTATAATTAATCAGGTAAAATACGCAGTTTTATTAAACAACAGAGATAATTTCAGGTTTACAAATGAAATCGTTCACAAAGGAAATTCGCTGACGATTGCTACAAACAAAAAAAATGAAGTCCTGTTTTGTAGTGAAACCATCACTTCAATTTTAGGTTATTTGCCCGATGAAGTAATGGGTTTGAGGTTTTGGAAACTAACTAAAGAAACTGACGTTGATAATATAAAAAACTTCAATCATGAAGAAAAAACGCTTTATATCCGAAAATTAAAAAGCAAAAATGGCGAGTTCAAATACATTCAATGGAAAGATAAAAAATTCTCCGAAGATCTAATTATAAGTATTGGTCAGGATGTTACGGAACAAATCAATGTCAGGGATCAATATAAAAACCTGATTCAGACTGCGACAGATATTATTTTTGAAATTGATACTGATGGTTATTTCACTTTTGTAAATGATTTTGGATTTTCGATTTTAGGCTATTCTGAAAATGAAATTACCGGACAGCATTATTCTAATTTTATACATGAAAATTATCAGCGAAATGCAGTCGATTTTTATGAAAACCTGGATATCAACGAAAACAATTTCCCAACAATTGAGATTCCGATATTAAAGAAAAACGGAAAACCATTATGGATTTCGCAAAAGATCATCATTCGCAAAAATGATTTAGGTCAAACTATTGGTTTTGCGGGAATTGCAAGGGATATTACCGATATTAAAAACATAGAAAACGAGAAAAAGAAGCGTCTTAAAAAAATTGAAGCCTATAATAATTCCACAAAAAAATTATCCACTTCAGATTTCAGCAAATACGATACTTTAAATTCTGTAATTGATTATATTATTAAAGAAGCTTCGACGGTATCAAAAACGAATCGGGTAAGTTTCTGGAAATATTCCAACGATTTAATTACGTGCAAAAACTTATTTAGCCTTGATAATCAAAACTTAAGCGACAAAAATATTCTCGATAAAGAATCATATCCTATTTATTTTGAAACCTTAAAAAGCAAAGCAATCATAAATGCTCCGGATGTATTCAACAAACTCGAAACATCTGAATTTCAGAGGCTTTATTTTACTAAAAATCACATCAAATCAATGCTTGATGTCCCAATATTTTTAAGCGGACAACTTGCCGGCGTTGTATGTTTTGAAAGTACCGATGAAAAAAGAGACTGGGATAATGAGGATATTAATTATGCCAGAACGATATCTGATGTAATTTCGTTAGCGATTTCGTCACAAATGCGTCTTGAAGCAGAACGAAGACTGGAATTCAAAAGTCAGTTACTTTCGGCACTTGCTTTGTGTACAGAGAAATTTTTGCTGAGTAAAACGACGCACGAAATGTTTCAGGAAACCTATGATTTGATAGGAAAAGCTGCCAAAGTCGACCATATGTATTACTACGAAAAAGACTTTACAAGTGATACCGTTTGCCAAAAATACAAATGGTCGAGAAAAGGAATCGAACATCAAATAACTGAATTGCGCCATTTTACAGAAGATAATTTAAAAGAAATTTACGAATCAGCGCAAAACAAAAAAATCTTAAATACACTTACACGCAATCTTGATGATACTTTTTTCAAGACATTATTGATGGAAAATGAAATCAAATCAATCCTGATTTTGCCTTTGTACATCAATGATATTTTTACGGGTTTTATAGGTTTTGACGATTGTACGAATGAACGAAAATGGTCTGAAGAAGAAATTTATATCTTTCAGGTTCTTGCCAATAATATTTCATCGGCATTAGAAAGAAATCGAAATGAAAATAGAATTCTTGAAAGCGAAGAAAAGTTTAAATTGATTGCCAACAATATTCCGGGAACGGTTTATTTATCCAAATTTGATGCTTTTTCGACCAAAATATTCCTGAATGATGAAATTTTAAATTTAACCGGTTATTCAAAATCAGAATTTATTGAGAACAATTTATCCTTTTTATCGCTGATTCATCCTGAAGATAAAGACGAAGTAATCAACAGTCAGATTGACAATTTACAAACCGGAATGCCTTTGCATAATGTTTACCGAATTCAGCGAAAAAGCGGTGAATATATTTGGGTCGAAGAATTTGGAGATGTGATCAAAAAAGGAGATGAAATTGAATTTGTGGGCGGAATTTACTTTGATATTACCAATAAAAAAGAAACTGAAGATGCGATAAAAGCCAAACAACTTGCCGAAGCCGCAAATAAATCTAAGTCTGACTTTTTAGCCAATATGTCGCATGAAATCAGAACGCCGTTAAACGGAATTATTGGTTTTACGCATTTATTGATGAAAACTGAACTTGAAGAAATTCAGGAAAAATACATGACAACAATCAATCAATCGGCACATTCGCTGTTGGAGATTATAAACGATATTCTTGATTTTTCTAAAATTGAAGCCGGAAAACTGGAACTTTTTATTGATTTATATGATATTAAAAAAGTACTGGGGCAAGTATTTGATTTAATTGTTTACGAATCAAATCAAAAAAATCTGAAACTGGAATTAAATGTAGATCCTGATGTTCCTAAATATATCTGGACTGATATTGTGAGGATTAAACAAATTTTAATCAACTTACTTTCAAACGCAGTAAAATTTACTAATGAAGGTTCTATTAAACTGAATGTCTCGGTTTTAGAAAAAAGTAAAGGCAATAATTGTGTGATTCGATTCTCGGTTGTAGATACGGGAATTGGGATTCTTGAAAAAAATCAAAAGAAGATTTTTAAAGCATTTTCTCAGGAAGATAGTTCTACAACCCGAAAATTTGGCGGAACAGGTTTAGGATTAACCATTTCGAATCAGTTATTAGGGTTGATGGAAAGCCATTTGCAGCTTGAAAGCAAAATTGATTCAGGAAGTAATTTTTATTTTGATTTAAATTTAAAAACCAGCAATCAAAGTATCAACGAAAAATACAACGCCGAACTTAAAAAAATCAGCCTTGAATTAAGCGCCAACAATATTATTTCAAACCATAAAGACATTACATTTTTAATTGTAGAAGATAATAAGGTAAATATGTTACTGCTAAAAACTATAATCAAGAACTTATATAGTACAGCTTATATTTATGAATGCGAAAACGGATATGAGGCCGTAAATCAGTTTGAAAGCATTAATCCTGATCTTGTTTTTATGGACATTCAAATGCCAATTATGAATGGCTATGAAACTACAAAAGCCATTAGAAACACGATTTCCGGCAAAGATATCCCAATAATCGCAGTAACTGCCGGCGCTGAAAAAGACGAAAGAAACAAATGCATATCAGCCGGAATGGATGATTATATTTCAAAACCTATTATTAAAGGTACTGTGGAAGAAGCCTTGGTAAAGTGGTTAAAATAGTAAAAACTAAATTACAACTGTAATGCATATTTCCTAAAAAATATATAAATTCGTACAAGATAAAAGGCAATAAACTAAAATACAATATAATATGAAGTGGTTAGGATCAAGAGAAAGCGATAATGTTGAAGACAGAAGAGGTATGTCTGGCGGAAAAGTAGCTGTTGGAGGTGGAGTAATTGGTATAATTATTTTGTTATTAAACGTTTTTGGTGGTGAAACCGGACAAACTGTTGGAAATGTATTGGAGCAAATGCAAGGCGGGCAACAACAAACTGAAGCTGCCGCCCCATTAAGCAAGGAAGATGAAGAGATGGGACATTTTGTAAGAACTGTCCTGGCTAAAACTGAAGACACGTGGAGCAAAATATTTACCGAACACGGTATGACATATAAAAATCCAAAATTAGTTCTTTTTAGAGGTTCTGTAAATACCGCTTGCGGTGGAGCATCATCTGCATCTGGTCCATTTTATTGTCCCGGTGATCAGAAAGTATATATGGATTTAGGCTTCTTTGAAGAGTTAAAAAGTAAATTTGGTGCTAAGGGTGGTGATTTTGCTATTGCTTACGTTATTGCGCACGAAATTGGGCATCATGTACAAACTTTAATGGGAACCTCAGCAAAAATGCATGAGGATCAAGAAGGAAAAAGCGAATCACAAGCCAATAAACTTTCGGTAGCTTTAGAACTGCAAGCTGATTTTTATGCAGGTGTCTGGGCCCATTATGATAAAGAGCATTTAGATACAGGAGATATTGAAGAAGCTTTAAGTGCCGCAAATGCTGTTGGTGATGATGCTATTCAAAGTAAAATGCAAGGTCAGGTTGTTCCCGATTCTTTTACACACGGTACATCAGAACAAAGAATGTACTGGTTCAAAAAAGGATTCAAAACGGGTGATATTAAACACGGTGATACTTTTGCTGAAATACAATAATTCATAAACCAAACTATAATAACCAAAAAAGCATGACTTAAACGTCATGCTTTTTTGTGGTAAAAATTCCAAAAAAGAAATTCCAAATTCCAACCTTGTCGCTCTACATAATCTTGCCCGACGATGGAGAAATCTTCGCAAGGAAGGATCGACAAGATTAGATTATCGTTACCGGAGTTACTTGTGGAGATTTCTCGTTCGAGACGACAGTCTTTTTCATCCAAAAATCTGCTCAATCTGCAAAATCTGCGAGAAATAAAAACCAAATCACTTATAAAAAAAGGGGATTTGTTTTTATCATAGAAATCTAAATGACAAAAAAATTAAGCGCACAAAAAAAGCCTTGAATTTCTTCAAGGCTTTCCAAATTCTGGGTGGCTGACCGGGTTCGAACCGGCGACCCTCGGCACCACAAACCAATACTCTAACCAGCTGAGCTACAACCACCATTTTTCTTTGCGGTTGCAAATATACAACAAAGGTTTACTTCTACAAAGAAAAATTTGAAAAAATTACATCAAAAAATTGAAAAATTTATATCAAATTATCTAAGCTATTGATTGCCAAACACCTTTCAACAGTAAAACCTTCTGCAAATTCTTTACCAACTAACCTTCCTAAGTCCTGCGCACGATAATTTAAACTTTCTAAGAAGTTTTTACTCGTAATTGGTGTTGCAGGTTCTTTTGAATTCGGATCATAAAATTGCGTTTTATAAGCCGTAATCGCTTCCACTTTTTTATTTTCAAAACCTGTAATATCCACTACAAAGTCTGGTTGAATATTTTTCCACTGTATATAATGATACACGACTTTTGGTCGCCAAGCTTCCTGATTTTCTCCGTCAATCGAAGTTTCAATTTTCATCAATCCCGATAAAAAACAAGCGTCAGAAACTAATTTGCTTCCTTTACCATGATCGATATGGCGATCGTCAATTGCATTGCACAATACAATTTCAGGTTTGTATTTGCGAATCATTTTAATGACTTCTAACTGATGTTTTTCGTCATTGGTAAAAAAACCATCGCGCATTTCTAAATTTTCACGAATCAAAACTCCCAGAATTTCAGCCGCATCTTTTGCTTCCTGATCTCTGGTTTCTGCCGTACCGCGGGTTCCTAATTCGCCACGCGTTAAATCAACGATTCCAACTTTCTTGCCCAGAGATACTTCTTTTAAAATTGTTCCCGCACAACCCAATTCTACATCGTCCGGATGCGCGCCAAAGGCTAATATATCTAATTTCATTTTTTGTTTTGTTTTTGTTGTTTCAGGTTTTCTTTGTTCCAGGTTTCAGCGTAATCTTGTCATTTCGACGCAAGGAGAAATCACACAAGAAATTCCGCGCCTAATGTCACCAATCTTTGTCGAGTTACAAGTGCGATTTCTCCTTTCAGTCGAAATGACAACTAAACGTATTTTTGTTTCAGATTTGTTTTGTTTCAGGTCTCAACGTAATCTTGTCATTTCGACGCAAGGAGAAATCACACAAGAAATTCCGCACCTAATGTCACCAATCTTTGTCGAGTTACAAGTGCGATTTCTCCATTCGGTCGAAATGACAAACTAAACGTATTTTTGTTTCAGTTTTTGCTTTATTTCAAGTCTCAACGTAATCTTGTCATTTCGACGCAAGGAGAAATCACACAAGAAACTCCGCACTTAATGTCACCAATCTTTGTCGAGTTATAAGTGCGATTTCTCCTTTCAGTCGAAATAGACAAACTAAACGTATTTTTGTTTCAGGCTTCAAGTTACCAACAAAACCTGAAACTTTAAACCTGAAACTTTAAACTATTTTTCTCCTCAAAACCCTTTTCATCGTCATTGATTTATTGACGCTTTCCTCCCATTCTTTCTCAGGAATACTTTCTTTTGTGATTCCGCAGCCCATGTATAAAATGGCGTTATTATCCTGAATTTGCATGCTTCGTAAATTTACAAATAAATCAGAACTAATATCATTATGCGCAAAACTGCTGTTTAATTCGCCCAGGAAACCCGTATAAAAAGTTCTGTTATAATTTTCATTTTCTATGATAAATGCCTTTGCTTTTTTCTTTGGTAAACCACAAACTGCCGGAGTTGGATGCAGCGTATCAATCACTTCTTCAAGAGTCGAATTATCATTCAATACCCCGGAAATATCCGTTTTTATATGCCAGATTGATCCCGCTTTTACGCTGTAAGGTTCCGTGACATTAACTGACGAAGCTACTTCACGTAATCTTTTTACAATAAAATCAGTTACATATTGCTGTTCGTCTTTTTCTTTTTGCTGCCAGACAATTTCAGTTTCCAGATTCGCTTTTTGAGTTCCTGCCAAAGCCGTAGTTTCAAACACACTTCCATTAGCTTTTAATAATTGTTCCGGCGTTGCTCCCATCCAAAATCCAATTTCAGGATGAAAAAAAACATATGAAAAAGTCGTAGGATATAATTCAATCAAATGCTGAAAAGTTTCGATAAAGTCAAATTCAGATAAAGTTATTTTTTCGCTTCTGGACAAAACCACTTTCTTGAATTCTTCGTTTTTAATTGCCTGAATTCCTTTTGAAACTAAATCTTCGTATTGAATTTTAGCTGCTGAACCAAAACTTAAATCTTCAATTTCGACAGCATCAAAAGTAATTTCTTCTTGTTCCGTCGTTATTATTTCCGATTCATTTTCCGGAATTAAAATCAGTTGTTTTTCATCAAAAGAAGCAAAGACAAAACCTTTTTCTTTGTAATTTGAAATTTTATGTAAAGTATTATTCTGCTGTAAAAGCCCAAAAATATTGCTGGAATTTGGCTTGGAATACATTACAAAAGGCAATTGCTTCTCGTAATGTTTTTTTATTTTAGAAAAAAAGTCATTCATGTTTTATTCTGTTTTCTTTCTGTCTAAAACCATATTCGTCAGTTTGCAAAGCGAAATCAGATTTCCGGCTTCATCCGTAATTTTAATTTCCCAAAGATGAATACTTCTTCCTTTATGGATAATTTTTGCTGTTCCGAAAACCCAGCCTTCACGAATACTTTTCAAGTGATTTGCCGAAATTTCAATTCCCCGTACTTCTTGTTCCTTTGGATCAATAAAAAAAAACGATGCCGCACTTCCCACACTTTCTGCCAAAGCTACAGAAGCTCCTCCGTGCAATAATCCCATTGGCTGGTGAACGGACGGATTTACAGGCATTTTTGCTGTCAAAAAGTCTTCGCCAGCATCTATATATTCTATTTTTAGCGTTTCCATTAGCGTGTTTTTAGAGAACTCGTTACAACGCGCTAAAATTTGCTCTTTTGTATAATTCATTAAAATGGAATTTAAAATCGTAAAATTAAAGAAAAGAAGAGATACAAATTAGAAAATACAATTCTATTATTAAAAATCATCTCCGAACATGTAAGTTTTTTGTTATTTTTACAAAAACAATCAATATCAATCCGTGGCTGATTTTTTTTTTGCCACAGATTACACAGATTAACACAGATTAGAATTTATACACAAAGAGTGAAAAATCTTTCTAATCCTTTAATCAGTGGCAAAAAACTTTATTTAAATGCGTCATTACTATATACTCTTCATTTTCGGAATACTTTTAACTGCCAGTTCTTGCCGAACTGATTTTGATACCGTTGCCAATTCCGGAAATTTAAAATTTTCAAAAGACACGGTGTATTTGGATACTGTTTTTAAAAATATTGGTTCCAGTACGTACCAACTTAAAGTGTATAATAAAAGTAAAGACGATATTTCAATTCCGACGATTCAATTCAAAAATGGCTTAAATTCAAAATACAGAATGACGGTTGACGGAACGAACGGAAACAGCGGAAAAATCTTTAACGATATTACGCTTTTAGCCAAAGACAGTTTGTACATTTTTATTGAAACTACGGCAGATATTACAGACGCTAATCCGACAGATTTTTTATATACAGATCAAATTCAGTTTGATAGTGGCGCGAATCTTCAGGAAGTGGCGCTGGTGACTTTAATTCAGGATGCTGTTTTTCTTTATCCAAAACAAAATCCTGACGGAACTAAAGAGAAAATCAAAATAGAGGATAAAGATGTTGATGGTTTTTATTTAGATGAAAATGATCCTGTAAACGGAAATGAATTACTTTTTACCAACCAGAAACCTTATGTAATTTACGGATTCGCAGGCGTTCCTGAAAATAAAACTGTTACTTTTCAAGCCGGAGCTCGTGTATTTTTCCATGCTAATTCCGGACTTTATGTAGCCAATAAAGCATCACTTCAAATTAACGGAACTGCATCAACAACTGAAAAATTAGAAAACGAAGTTGTTTTTGAAGGCGATCGATTAGAATCTCTTTATGATAATATTCCCGGACAATGGAACTCGGTTATTTTCGCTAACGGAAGTAAAAATCATGCGATAAATCATCTTACTTTAAAAAATGCAATCACAGGTTTAAACCTGAAAAACCCTGATAACAGCACGACAATTCAAATAAAAAACACTCAGATTTACAATTGTGCCGAATATGGGATTCTCGCCCAAAACGCACATATCAACGGAGAAAATATCGTAATTAATTACGCTGGTTTAGCCGGTTTATCGTGTATTTATGGCGGAGATTATGTTTTTACTCATTGTACCTTTAATAACAATTGGCAAAGTAGCGCGCAATTCGCCGTGAATTTAAGCAATAGTTTAGCGGGTGCAACTCCGGAAACTAATCCGTTAACACAAGCGACTTTTAATAATTGCATTATTTACGGATCAAGCAGTAATGAATTCAATTTAAATAAAAATGCGAATACTCCATTTGTATATCAACTGAATAATTGTTTGTTGAAATTTAGCAGTTCTTCCACAAATCCGGATTATCAATTTAAAACTGATGCTGCACATTACAATCAGATTATCTTAAACGAAAACCCGAAGTTTTTCAACATTTCTCAAAACAAATTTAATATCGATAATACTTCTGCCGCTTTCGCGAAAGGGAATCAGGCATATATAATTCCGTTAGATATTTTAGGTAAAACGAGAACTTCTCCGCCTGATTTAGGCGCGTATCAAAGTGCGGCTTTCCCTAAATAATATTTTCTAACCATATAAGTGATATAAGAAAATTTAAGTTTTTTTCTCATTTTATGTCATTTCGACGGAGGAGAAATCGCAGACGGGATTCGATAAAGATTGACGATTTTAATTGCGGAATTTCTCGTGTGATTTCTCCTCCGTCGAAATGACAAAACAATACGCTTAATAAAACTTTGCAGCGTAGCGCATTAGCGAGATTATTTTCTAACATTCTTCTAAAAATGAACTTACATAACTTATATGGTTCAAAAAAACTCAAATATTAAAAAAAAACCCGTAAGAAAATTTATCCAAAAATAATCTTTCCTTAACTCAGCGTATTCCTAAAAGTAGTATTTTTGATACAATAATAAATTAAAAACCTAAAGTTCAATTTATTAACTACCCAAATCTTAAACTATTTTTATGAAAAAAAATTACTCTTTATTATTTTTATTGCTTGTCACGGTTGGTTTTGCTCAAATTCCGTCTGGTTATTACAGCACGGCAACAGGAACAGGATACACATTAAAAACTCAATTGTACAACATTATTAAAGGCCATACAGATAATGGTTATGCAGGTTTGTACACGACTTATCAAACTTCAGATGTTGATAATTTCTATGAAAATGACGGAAGCGTTTTAGACATGTATTCTGAAAATCCGTCAGGAACAGATCCTTATAATTACAGCACCGGAACTACACAAAGATGTGGAAATTATTCTGTAGAAGGCGATTGTTATAACAGAGAACATATTATTCCGCAATCGGTTTTTAATGAAGCATCACCAATGGTTGCCGATGCGCATTTTATCACGCCAACTGACGGAAAAGTCAACGGAATGCGTTCTAATTATCCGCATGGCACTGTAAGTTCTGCAACTTATACTTCTCAAAACGGAAGCAAACTGGGATCAAGTTCTGTAGCTGGATATTCAGGAACTGTTTTTGAACCTATAAATGCTTTTAAAGGTGATATTGCCAGAATGTATTTTTATTTTGCAACACGTTATGAAAATACTGTTGCAGGATATTCTTACCCAATGTTTGACGGTTCTGGAAATAAAGTTTTTACAACTGCATTTTTAAATATGCTATTAGCGTGGAATGCTCAAGATCCTGTAAGCGCGAGAGAAATTGCAAGAAACAATGCTATTTATGGTCGTCAAAACAATAGAAATCCTTATATTGATCATCCTGAATATATAAATCAAATTTGGGGTGGCACTGCTCCTTCCGGAGATACTCAGGCGCCAACTGCTCCAACAAGTTTAGCTTCTACAGCAAAAACTGCGACTTCGATTACAGTTGCCTGGAATGCATCGACAGATAATGTTGGCGTAACAGGATATAATGTATATGCAAATGGCGTTCTAAAAAATACAGTTACAACATTAAACTATACTATAACAGGTTTAGCGGCTTCAACAAGTTATAACATAAACGTTTATGCGAAGGATGCAGCAGGAAATACCTCAGCGTCCAGCAATACAATTGCCGTTATAACCAACGCAAGCGGCGGAACCGGAGGAACTGCAACCGAATTATTATTCTCTGAATATATTGAAGGATCAGGAAACAATAAAGCATTAGAAATTGCTAATAACACAGGAAGTTCTGTTAGTTTATCATCTTATACTGTAAAAAAACAAACTAATGGCGCCGGTTCATGGAGTACAGGTTTGGTTTTAAGCGGAACTTTAACTACAGGAAGTAAATTTACGATCGTAAACAGTTCAATGTCTTCAAGCTGTTTTGCTACAAGCGCAGCTAATATTTCAACAACTGCAACCGAATTGACTTTTAACGGAAATGACGCTGTTGGTTTATTTAAAAACGGAGTTTTAATTGATATCATTGGAACTTTTAGTGGCGGAACTGCAAATTTTGCTGCTGATGTTACTTTAAGAAGAAAATCTACTGTTACTGCTCCATCAACAACATTCAATCTAAGTTCTCAATGGGATTCATATACTGTTGATACCTGCTCAAATTTAGGTGCTAAACCGGCAAATGATTCCAGTCTTGAAATACCGGAAGAAACTTTTACAGAATTACAAGGTTTGGTTTTATATCCAAATCCTTCTAACGGAAATTTCAACATTTACTTTAATACTATTAATTCACCTTATTCTATCGAGATAATTTCAATTTTAGGTCAGAAGGTATTTGAGCAATCAAATATCACTGATTCATTATCGACGATAAATAATTTGCCAAAAGGCATCTACATTGTTCGTGTTAATAACGATTCTGAAACTTTTAGTAAAAAGATCATTATTAACTAATTAAACCGAGTGCTTACTACATTTAAAGCGGCAATATTGCCGCTTTTTTTTATTTCTTAAACCAAATAAGTAATATAAGATAATTTAAGTTTTTCTTTTTTCGCGCAAAGACACAAAGGCGCAAAGTTTTTCTTTTTTACCATATAAGTGATTTAAGTTCATTTTAGAAAAGATAATTAGAAATATCAATAAGTAAAAATCTGTTTAATCTGTAAAATCTGTGGCCATATCCTTTGCGAAAAACTTAAATTTTCTTACATCACTTATATGGTTCAATAATCGATTTTTTTTTCAAAAGACTTTGTTTTCAAATTTGCGCTTGCTATTTATTTACACTAAATTTGCACCTCAATACAACAAACTACACAAAACAATGATCCATTTCTTTGAAAACCAAAGCAAAACTGTTTTTGCCGTACAAACGCAAAACGAAATTTCGGCTCAAGACATTTCAAAATTAAACTGGCTTTTTGCCAACTCTAATAAGATCGAAAAATCCGCACTGTCGGATTTTTTTGTTGGTCCTCGTGCCACAATGATCACACCCTGGAGTACAAATGCTGTAGAAATCACTCAAAACATGGGTATTCCAGGCATTATCAGAATTGAAGAATTTCATCCGGCAACGGAAGATTTTACTGATTTTGATCCAATGCTTTCACAAAAATTCAATCAATTAGATCAGGAGATTTTCAGAATCAACGTTCAGCCAGAACCAATTTTAGAAATTGATGATATTGCAACTTATAATAAAGTAGAAGGTTTAGCTTTAAGCCAGGAAGAAGTTGACTATTTAGACAACCTTGCTGTAAAACTGGGAAGAAAGTTAACCGATTCTGAGATTTTTGCTTTCTCACAAGCCAATTCAGAACACTGCCGTCACAAAATTTTCAACGGAACTTTTGTAATTGATGGTGAAGAAAAAGAAACCTCACTTTTTAAATTAATCAAAAAAACATCACAGGAAAATCCTAACGATATAGTGTCTGCTTACAAAGACAACGTTGCTTTTGTAAAAGGACCAAAAGTGCAGCAATTTGCACCAAAATCAGCTGACAAACCTGATTATTACGAGATAAAAGAATTTGATTCGGTTTTATCTTTAAAAGCAGAAACACACAATTTTCCAACAACTGTTGAGCCTTTTAACGGAGCTGCAACAGGTTCAGGAGGAGAAATTCGTGACCGTCTTGCCGGCGGACAAGGTTCTTTGCCATTAGCCGGAACAGCAGTTTATATGACATCATATTCTCGTTTAAAAGCTGATTCCGCTCAGCCCTTCGACTCCGCTCAGGGTGACAGGACTTGGGAAAATGCAATGGACGAAAGAAAATGGTTGTACCAAACACCAATGGATATTTTGATCAAAGCTTCAAATGGAGCTTCTGATTTCGGAAATAAATTCGGGCAACCGTTAATTACAGGTTCGGTTTTAACTTTTGAACATTCAGAAAATAATCGCAAAATTGGTTACGATAAAGTAATCATGCAAGCGGGCGGAATTGGTTACGGAAAATTAGATCAGGCAATTAAAAAGAAACCACAAGTTGGTGATAAAATCGTAATTCTAGGTGGAGAAAATTATAGAATTGGGATGGGTGGAGCTGCGGTTTCATCTGCAGATACAGGAGCTTTTGGTTCAGGAATTGAATTAAACGCGATCCAACGTTCGAATCCGGAAATGCAAAAACGTGCTGCCAACGCTATTCGTGGTTTGGTAGAAAGCGATCTTAATCCAATTGTTTCTATTCACGATCACGGAGCTGGAGGACACTTAAATTGTCTCTCTGAATTGGTGGAAGAAACTGGTGGATTAATCGATTTGGATAAATTACCTGTGGGAGATCCTACTCTTTCGGCTAAAGAAATTATTGGTAACGAATCTCAGGAAAGAATGGGATTGGTTATTGGTCAAAAAGATATTGATATTTTGCAAAGAATCGCCGACAGAGAGCGCTCGCCAATGTATCAGGTTGGAGATGTAACGG
The DNA here is from genome assembly GCF_043722275.1 of Flavobacterium sp. Lineage (GTDB taxonomy): Bacteria > Bacteroidota > Bacteroidia > Flavobacteriales > Flavobacteriaceae > Flavobacterium. The sequence continues at coordinate 26,268 of NZ_JAYSPC010000037.1, forward strand.
GAGATCACCGCTTTACTTTTCAATCAAAATCAAATGGTTCAAAACCGATGGATTATGCTTTAGAAGATTTCTTTGGAAGTTCTCCTAAAACGATTATGAACGATAAAACTATCAATAGAAAATATGCTGATGTAACGTATTCGGCAAATGATTTCGAAAAATATTTACAAGACGTTTTACGTTTAGAAGCTGTTGGATCAAAAGACTGGTTAACGAACAAAGTTGACCGTTGCGTTGGCGGAAAAGTAGCGAAACAACAAAATGCAGGTCCGCTACAATTGCCTTTGAATAATGTGGGAGTTATGGCGCTGGATTATTTAGGTAAAGAAGGAATCGCCACTTCGATAGGCCACGCTCCTATCGCTGCTTTGATTGATCCGGTTGCGGGAAGCAGAAATGCTATTGCAGAATCGTTATCAAACATTATCTGGGCGCCAATTAAAGATGGTTTAAAAGGAATTTCACTTTCTGCAAACTGGATGTGGGCTTGTAAAAATGAAGGTGAAGATGCTCGTTTGTACGCTGCCGTTGAAGGTTGTTCAGAATTTGCAATTGAATTGGGAATCAATATTCCGACAGGGAAAGATTCACTTTCAATGAAACAAAAATATCCAAATGACGAAGTAATCGCACCGGGAACAGTTATTATTTCGGCTGGAGGAAACTGTACCGATATTAGAAAAGTGGTTGAACCGGTTTTACAGAAAAACGGAGATTCTATTTATTATATCAATTTGTCACAGGACGATTTCAAATTAGGAGGTTCGTCTTTTGCACAAATCAGAAATACAATCGGGAACGAAACTTCTACTATTAAAGACGCTTCTTTTTTCAAAAATGCTTTTAATACAATTCAGGAATTAATTGGTGAAAACCAAATTTTGGCGGGTCACGATATCGGAAGCGGTGGTTTAATTACTACTTTATTAGAACTGTGTTTTAACCCCCTAACCCCCGAAGGGGAAAATCCTGTAGAAGCAGGAATGAAAATTTCGTTTGATGCTTTTAAAGAAAAAGATTTAGTGAAAATTTTGTTTTCAGAAAATATTGGTCTTGTAATTCAAGCAAAAGAAGATGCTGTTTTCGAAAATAAATTAAATTCAAATAAAATAGAATTTTTCAAACTTGGAACAGTTACTGAAAACGGAACTTTAGAATTTGGAGATTATAAATTGGATATTCCAACATATCGTGATATTTGGTTTGAGACTTCTTATTTATTAGATCAAAAACAATCTAAAAACGGAAGAGCTCAGGCACGTTTCGAAAACTATAAAAATCAGGTTTTACAATACACTTTTCCAGCACATTTCACTGGTAAAAAGCCTGTCATCTCTAGCGAAGTCGAGAGACCAAAAGCAGCTATTATCCGTGAAAAAGGAAGTAATTCTGAGCGTGAAATGGCAAATGCAATGTACTTGGCAGGATTTGATGTAAAAGATGTTCACATGACGGATTTGATTTCCGGTCGTGAAACTCTTGAAGATATTCAGTTTATTGGTGCTGTTGGAGGTTTCTCAAACTCTGATGTTTTAGGTTCTGCCAAAGGTTGGGCGGGAGCTTTCTTATACAACGAAAAAGCAAAAACAGCATTGGATAATTTCTTTAAAAGAGAAGATACTTTATCTGTTGGCATTTGTAACGGTTGTCAATTGTTTATGGAACTTGAAGTGATTAATCCTGAGCATGAAGTTCACGGAAAAATGCTGCATAACGAAAGCCAGAAACACGAAAGTATTTTTACCTCTGTAAAAGTTCAGGAGAATAATTCGGTAATGTTATCAACATTGGCTGGAAGCACTTTAGGAGTTTGGGTTTCTCACGGAGAGGGAAAATTCAATTTGCCTCTTGCCGAAGAAAACTACAACATTGTTTCTAAATATGCTTATGAAGGTTATCCTGCAAACCCTAACGGATCTGACTATAACACGGCAATGATGTGTGATAAAACCGGAAGACATTTAGTGATGATGCCTCATATTGAGCGTTCTACTTTTCAATGGAACTGGGCTAATTATCCAAAAGACAGAAACGACGAAGTTTCGCCTTGGCATGAAGCTTTTGTTAATGCAAGAAAATGGATTGAGAAAATCTAAAAATATATTTACTAAAAACGCTCGAATTTATCGGGCGTTTTTTTTTGTTCTTTTTGCCACGAATTTCACGAATTTCCACTAATTACTTTGTGTTAATTATTGTGATTCAAAAAAATAAAATTAATGATTCGTGCTAATTCGTGAAATTTGTGGCGAAAAAATATTTTTTTTATCTTTTAGTTAAGGAAGCAAGTCCCGTAACAATTCCTGAAGAAGCAAATGCTGCTAATCCGGAAGCAATCGCAATTTGACCTGCAAAAAATTGGTTCTCCATTATTGCATTTCTAAACAATGTTCCGCCGGCAACTCCGGCAATTATTGACAAGCCAAGAACAGTATAAATCCACCAAGGCTCAGGATCTGGATGTGGATGTGGATTTTTCCAGGGTCTCCAACCCGGATATTTTGTGCCACACCATCCCATCATTATAAAAAAAGCAATTTCCATAATATAAATTTTAAAATAATGCCTACTCGTTTGCTTTTCGGCTTACGCAATTAATTCATTTCAAAACTACATTGTCCTGAAATAGAATTACTTCTGCTTTTTCCTGTTTTTATTAGGGGAAAAAAGCCCTTTTTTCGTAAGCTTAAATAATAAAATTTCTAACACATAGAAACATAAATTAAATGTTCTTAAAAGGCGTTTCACTTATTTAAATACACAGAGCGAAATATGAAAAAAGTATCTTAGAATGCATTCCTTTAATACTATCTAAGAATAATTTAATACTATCTTAAGGCAGTTTTAGCGAGCGTATTTATTGGGATAAATATCTTTGCCTTATGAAAAAATGGAAGCAAAACTTATCTCTGTTGATTTTCTTATTTACACTAAGTCAATTTTCTTTTGGTCAAAAATCCACATCCGTACAAGGAAAAATTTCAGATGGAAAACTTCCTGTGGAATTTGTTGATGTTATTTTAAAAACTGCAAACGACTCTACAAAAGTTGCCAATTATACTGTGACAGATGCTTCCGGGAATTTTTCTCTTGATAATGTACTTTCGGGAGATTATCAATTACAATTCAAATTAATAGGGTTTAAAACTATTACTCAAAAAATTAAAGTTGCTGATTCTCCGCTTTTAATTGGAACAATAACTTTACAAAACGATACTAATTTATTGAACGCAGTTGTTGTTAATTCTCAAAAAAAACAAATTCAAAAAACAGCTGAAGGTTTTGTTTTTAATGCCGTTTCGAATATTTCGCAATCCGGAGGAACCGCTACAGATATGCTGAAAAGTATCCCGACAATAGCTGTTGATGCTGACGGAGGAATAACATTACGCGGAAAATCGCCAATGATTTTAATTAACGGAAAAAATTCTGCGATTACGAATATGGATCAAATTGCCTCAAGCAGTATTGAAAGTATTGAGGTTATTAGTAATCCTACTGCTAAATATGATGCGAATGCCGAAAGCGGAATTATCAATATTAAGCTTAAAAAAAACAATCAAAGCGGTATTAATGGCGCCGTTGTTTTAGGAAGTGGTTTTGGTGCAAAAGGCAGATTGAATAGTTCTGTGCTTTTAAATCAGAAATCTGAAAAATGGAATTTTGGTTTGGCATATGACAATCGTTTTGCGGGAAGAACTAAAAAAATAAAAGGTGAAAGAATTAATAATTTTATTGATGATGAACACTTTATCAATCAAAACAGAAATGACGAAAGAACTGAAGGATTGCAGAATCTAAAATTCAATATTGATTTTTCTCCAAACGAACGCAACAGTTTTTCATTTGAAGCTCTAGGAAACCTTGAAAATCAGGATAATGACGAGACTTTGCATACGCAGGTTAATACAAATACAAATCAGTTTTTTTCTGATAATATTAGACATTCGTTAGAATTAGAACGCTCAAAAGTTGGTGAGCTGTCTTTTAGTTATGACAGGAAATTTGCTGATGATCGAAAAAGCCTGACTGCAAGTATTACTTCTTCTTTTAATAAACACAGGGAAAATACCAATATTGACACTTTTAATTACGACCAGTATAATGCGCAAATTGGCGATGCTTTTTTACAAAGAACGCACAATTATGAACATGAAAATATCTCAAATGCTATTGTAAACTTTGCGATTCCGGTTTCGGAAAAATCAATTCTGGAAACAGGTTACAAAGGAACATTCCGCTTTTTTACTTCTGATTTTGAAAGCGCGGATATGAATAATGGAGAATATGTTGTCAATCCATTGGCGAGCAATAGTTTTAAATTTAATGAACAAATAAATGCTGTTTACGGAATGTTAAATTCCTTTATTGGTGATAAAGAAAACCCAAAGTGGAAATATAATCTAGGTTTACGTGCAGAAAATGTTTCGAACACCGGAGCAACAAAAAATAATAGTGATCGCTTTAGTAATGATTATTATAAACTTTTTCCATCAGCATCTTTACAATTAAATTTAAGAACAGATGAATTTGTAAAAATTGGATACAGTAAACGTATTAACCGTCGGGATTTAGACGAGTTGAATCCGTTTATAGATATTACAGATGCCTTGAATCCTCATGGTGGAAACCCATATTTACAGCCGGAAATTATTCATATTGGCGAAATGAGTTATAATAAAGAGTGGTCGAAATACTCGTTTTCAACTAATGCTTTTTATAGAAATGCCACCAATACTATTAAGCAATATGCAGAATTACAAGACAATGGAGTTATTTTCCTGCAACCCAGAAACATTGGAAGCACGATTACTTATGGTTTAGAAACGATTTTTAGTTTAAAACCTATTGGCTTTTATGATGCAAATATCAGTATTACAGCTTTTCAGCAGAATATAAATGCCTCTAATCTGGCACAGGATATTGTAAATAACGCTTTTAGCTGGTACGGAAAAATCATTAACAATTTTGTTCCCTGGAAAGGCGGAAAACTTCAAATTATTGGTAATTATAATTCGGCATTAGCAACTCCGCAAGGAAAAAGAATTCCTATTTATAATGTTGACATGGGTTTCCAGCAAAAAATTGGCAAAGGAAATGCGCGCTTGGGATTAGTAATTACAGATATGTTTAATACGCTGGAAAGCGGTTTTAAAAATAACACTTTACTTTTTAGCAATAATAGAACTTCAAAATCAGATACACGCGCACTTATGGTGACGTTTGCTTATACTTTTAAATCTGATTTTAAAGAAAAATTATTAGAAAATCAGTTTTCTACAGAGTAATAATTGATATAATAAAAAAACTCATTCTTGTAATTGGGATTCATTTTTCTATTGAAATTTGAACTATATTCGCCATAAAAATCCTGCCACTGGATTTTTTTTAGTATTTCCAAAAACATTAAAACCTGCTATAGAATGAAATCTTTACATTTATTACTAATTACGTTATTTTTTGTTGCAACACAATCTCACGCACAAGTTCATGTAGATCAAATCACCTACAATGGGCGCGAACATTTTATTACCACAACTATTGGTTATCCTGTTCCGGGAACTTTTATTCCTACGGGGCAAAAAGCACCAAGTACGATACTTAATCCTGATGGAACGGGTGTTATTCAGGCTGACGATTTAACGAAACAAAAAATAAATTGGGGATTGGAATGTACTGATGAAGGTATTCCTATTTTTAAAGAAGGGTTTAATAGTGCATCATATACATTTTGGTACAGAACAAATGATAGCGATGCCTGGAACTATTCGCAATTTTCTATTCATTTTGCCAAGAAAAAAATGTTTTTAATGGGCGAAAGAGTAAAAGAATATGTTGATTATAATGTACAATAATCTGCAGGCACCTAAATCAAAATAAATTTTTCTTCGTTTTTTAGAACATTTACTACAAATAAGAAAACGTTTTCGTAGAATTTCAATAGTACCTATAATTTTTCCCATAAATTTTAATAAAATCAAGATTCATACCTTATTTTTATTTAATTTGCAGTAAAATTCAATATATTAAACATGGTTTCAATCACACGCCTTTTTGATTTTCCTTATTATCAACAAGAAACTTATAACCTTCAGGTTGCCTTAGCAACTAAAAAAAATGGAGTCTGGGAAAAAACTTCTAGCCAGGAATATATTGCAAAAGCTAATGCTGTTTCAAGGGCATTATTACGAATGGGCGTTCAGAAAGATGATAAAATCGCTTTAATCACTTCAAGTAATCGTACGGAATGGAATATCATGGATATTGGTATTTTACAAACCGGTGCGCAGAATGTGCCTATTTATCCAACAATTTCCGAAGAAGATTACGAATATATATTAAATCATAGCGGTAGTATTTACTGTTTTGTTTCTGATGATGAAGTACTTCAAAAAGTAAATGCAATTAAGGCAAATGTACCAACTTTGAAAGAAGTTTATACTTTTGATGAGATTTCAGGCGCTAAACATTGGTCAGAATTATTGACTTTAGGATCTGATGAAAGCAATCAGGCTGAAGTTGAGGCTAAAAAAGACAGCATTACCGAAGATGATTTAGCTACTATAATATACACATCAGGAACTACAGGAAAACCAAAAGGCGTTATGCTTTCGCACAAAAATATTGTGTCGAATGTTTTAGACAGTGCACCAAGAATTCCGTTTGATGCAGGAAAAAGTACTGCTTTGAGCTTCCTGCCTATTTGCCATATTTTTGAAAGAATGATTTTGTACATCTATCAATATTATGGTGTTTCGGTTTATTTTGGAGAATCAATTGACAAGATCAGTGATAATTTAAAAGAAGTACGACCAACGGTTATTACTGCTGTACCAAGGCTTTTAGAAAAAGTTTACGATAAAATTTATGCAAAAGGAGCTGAATTAACGGGCATCAAGAAAAAATTATTTTTCTGGGCTATTGATTTGGGTTTAAAATATGAACCATACGGAGCGAATGGTTTCTGGTATGAATTTCAGTTAAAAATTGCCAGAAAACTTATTTTCAGTAAATGGAAAGAGGGTTTAGGAGGGAATTTAGAATTACTGGTTTCCGGTAGTGCCGCTTTACAACCTCGTTTAACAAGAGTTTTTGCTGCTGCCGAACTTCCTGTTATGGAAGGTTACGGATTATCTGAGACGTCGCCGGTAATTGCGGTAAACGATCAAAGAAATAAAGGTTTCAAAATTGGAACTGTTGGCAAAATAATTCGTAATGTGGAAGTTAAGATTGCACAAGACGGAGAAATTCTTTGCAAAGGACCAAATGTAATGATGGGTTATTTTAAAGATCCTGAAAAAACTGCCGAAGCTTTACAAGACGGATATTTTCATACAGGAGATATTGGCGAAATTGACAGTGAAGGTTTCCTTAAAATTACAGATCGTAAAAAGGAAATGTTCAAGACTTCTGGAGGAAAATATATTGCGCCTCAATTGATTGAAAATGCAATGAAACAATCTCGTTTTATTGAGCAGATTATGGTAATTGGTGAAGGCGAAAAAATGCCGGCAGCTTTTATTCAGCCTAATTTTGAATTTGTAAAAGAATGGGCAAAAATTCATAAAATAACGTTAGGAAGCACCGATAAGGAAATCAGCGAAAATCCTGATGTTATTAAACGTATCGACGAAGAAGTAGAAGGAATCAATGAAAAATTTGGTCATTGGGAAAAAATCAAACGTTTTGAGCTAACTCCGGATGTCTGGTCTATCAATGGCGGACAACTGACTCCTACTTTGAAACTGAAACGTAAAATTATTAAAGAAATTTACAAAGATCTTTATCTTAAAATATACGATCATAATTAAATCAAAATAATATAACCAACGTAAAACGGCTGCCTTAAAAGGTAGCCGTTTTTTATTTTAATAAAACTTTTACTTCTTCAGTTTCAGTTTATACTTCATCACATCTTTTAGCATTGACTTATTGTTTTTATTAAAGTGCAATAATTCTGAAGCGATGTCCGGCATTTTATCAATTTTATCAGCTGCAATTTCATATGCAATGTTTTTGATCATTTCTTCTAGTCCTTCATATTTTGTAAACTCATGCTTTAATAAATGAAGAAATATTACACTATTTGCCGAAGACATTTCAGCGTTATAGACACTTTTTATTGCACTTGATAATTCATCAGGAGAATGAATGTTTGCAAAGTAATTATTAAGACATTTTCCTGCATCTTTATTTGTTTTCCAGCCTTCTAATAGTAATTCCTGAGCTTCTGTAATATCTCCAATTTTATTTTTATAAACTAAAGAGGCTTTTAAGTATTGAAAATGAGTTTTATAATTATCAATTACTTTATTAAAATATTTATCTGCTTCGGTTTTATTATGTAACATTAGGTATAAATCGCCTACTTTTTCATCCTCATTAAGTTCTTTGTAAAGTTCAATTGCACGTTTATATTCACTGCCTTTTTCATAACATTCGGCTGCTTTTTTATTGTTTTTAAGATACTTTAAATAAAGTGCCGCAGCTTCAGAATAAAACTCTCCTTTTTCCAGAACTTCGGCTGCCTTATGATATTTTTTTAGCAATTTCAAGTAAATATGTGCCGCTTTTTGATAGTCTTTGTTGGCTACGTATTCTTCTGCTAACTTCTCGTATTTATTTTGTAAAGTGATGAATCTGTCAGAATCTATTAATGCTGAACCTCCTAAATTTGAATTACCCGACGATTTACTGTTTTTTAATAAAACTGAAACTATAAAACCAACAATCAATACCAAAGCTATGAATATGAGAAATGGCTTAAATCCAAAATTTGAATTGCCTGAACCACAACTTCTAACTCCAAATATAAAAAAAAGAATAAATGCCCATTTTAATACTGTTATAAAAGAATCATCTCCAGCGGAACCCGAGTTTTTCCTATCAAACAAATCTCCTATTTTTGAAAAAAATGTTTTAAATACATTTTCTGATCCAAAAGAAAATCTACCTGCATTTCCTCCTCTTGAAGTTCCTAATGTATCCAGCGGAATTGCTAATTGCAAAGCTAGTTTTGGATTTTTATCAAGAAATTCTAAGAACTTGTCCATTTCCTTTTGATTTCCTTTCATCAGCTTTTGCATATCAAAAGGCAATTTAGCAATCATTTCTTCTTCTGAAGGTGGATTCTCAATAGATTCAAGAATTTTTTCCTGATCAATTTCAACTCGCATTGAGGTAATGAATAGCGGAATTGAAACTGTTTTTGACGGTTCTGTTATTTCGATTTGTTTTGGTTTCGATAACAAAAATAAATCAGACCAATTTACTTCATCCATCAATTCAACTAAACCTATTTCAGGATGCAAAAAATGATAGTGTTCTGAAAATAATTTATGCCATTCCTCTTCTGTTAATTCTGGGATAAGTGATGAGTTTTCAGGAATAAATAACTTATCTGATGCTAACTGGCAAAAATTATTTTTTCCTGTATCTGCAATTTTAATTTCGGTCTGATTGAAAACTATTAAACACCCAAACAATTCATTTGCGCGAATTCCCGGAACAGGAAATACCTTAATAGAATCTAGCGCTAAACCCATTTTCTGAATTTCATGAAGCCATACTTCTGCAGAGGTACTTTTAATTAAAATACCTCTTTTAGGAAATGTATTTTTCGTATTTATTTTTAATTTAAGCTCCATGATTCACAATATTCATAATAAATGGGTTAAAATATTTTTCTGTAAATCTTTCACAAGTTGTAACGTCTTGTTTGTATTCGTCCGAAATAAAAAACTCATTTCCGGTCCTTTCATCTATTGAAACCATTGTAGATTGCGTATCTAAAACAAAAGGAATATAAAACTTTTCAATTCTTGTATCACTACTTTCAAAAATTAAAATTCCGTCTTTATTTCTAATAGTACTTCCATCTTCAGATTCAAAAACTATTGTTTCTATATAACATACAGCTCCTGTTTCTTCGATTTTTTTTTTCAATTTTTCGGCTGTATCTTTCGTAACATTACTTAGAATCATTCCTAAATTATCATCTATAATAGTTTTAGCCTCTTTTAAATCTTTCTCAGTATTATTTTTAATTACTTTTATCACTTCAAGAGGTGAATTTCCTTTATTTTTTAAAATGAGGTTTACTTTTTCTTTTAATACTATTATACCATCTGGTCTCAATCTATATTTATTTTTTTCAAATTTTAAGTTTCTAAAACAATATTCATTTAAATTCAAGACATCTTTATCTATTACAGCGGTTTCCAATCTTTTAATTGTATTATATTTGATTCTATTTGCTTTATAAGACCTAATAAAATTGGTGCGTTTTTCAAAATAATTATCATATTCTAATTTTATATTCTCTCCTTTTATCTCCTCAATTTCAAAGTCATCATTGATTAACCAAAAATTTATATTATCCGTTAGATAAAAATCACCATTGTATTCAAATGCTAATAGCTTATTTTCCGGAAGCTTACCTTTTTCTATTTTTTTGGTTTTTAATTTATTAGTTTTAAGATTCAGAAAACTAACATTATGCATAGCATCAACAAAATAACAATTCAATAATACTTTTTCTTTATTACTATTAGTTTTTAATGCAAATTCACCTTTACCTACTAAATCAGGATTTGATGTTATTTTTTTTAATGCCTTATTAAACTTATTATCATAAAACATAAATAATGTACGACCTACACACTGATAAAAATCGTTTCCATCCTGAAAAATATTATAATAAAATCTTTCTATTGGATATAATAGCGGTAAACTCTCCTCATATAAACTTTTTGAAGTTTTTATCAATTCCTTATCATTTCTTAGCCATAACTCATCTAACGGCAAAATAATTTGCTGTAGCATTTTTTTGCCTTTATTATGATTTTTATAAACTCCGATATTTTGCATACCAATTGCAAAAACATATTTGATATCATCAAAATAATTACTCATTGCTTTTTGCATTGGAACTATCTTTAAACTTTCTTCTGATGAAAAAATAAAAACTTCCTGATTCTTACTATTGACCTTATTGGCAGTAAAAAATGCATTTAATCCCGCTGAACAATCCAATTTACCACTAAGTTCATTTAAGGCATTAATAACCTCATCAACGTTTTCAACCGAAATTTCTTTGTAATCTTCGCCAACAACATAAACCTGGCATTCAATATCAGTTTTTGGATGTCTGGCAATTGCAATTGCCGAGGCAAAAGCAAGGATTTTAGGATTTCCCCAGTTTTTTAATGTGTTATCGATTAATAAAATGCGTTTGAATTTATCGGCTTCAGGCGGAACTTCACGCTGAATATAAAGCGCTTCATTATTTGCAATTCTGGACATGAAAACATCATCATCATAAGCAAATTCAGAAATTACGAGTTTGTCGAAATCTCCTTTATTGGTCAAATCAGAAATTCCTCCTAGTGGCTGTTCGCTTGGATGATTGTGATGAAGCGGAATATTTAATCCTGACCAAAGTCGTTTTATTAAACTTCCTACATAAAAAGTTTTGTCTTCCTGAATAAGCTGATCAACAAAATTGGTCATATTATCAGATAAGTTCTTTTCTTCTAAAACTTCTTCATTCAATTTATCCTCTAAATCTGCATGAGGAACCCTTTCCATTGCATTTAGTATTGACTGAAGTGTTGGGAATTTCACTTTTAATAAAGCAAGAGTTCTGAAATCTTTTCTAAAAGTGGCATCATTAAATTCCTCTTTATCAGATGCCCGAACTAAATGGTGTCTGTGGTCTTTATATTCTCTAAGAAAATATTTTGCATCTGATGACGAAACTCTGTTATGACATTTATGAAAAATAGTCTCAAACAATTTCAATCTTTTTTCGCCAATTTTATACTCATTTGGCAAATTAGAAAGCATCTTTAAAAAATCGATACTTGCACCAATTCTAAAAGACTGCGACTGCGGAAAAGCGGTTACTATATTCTTGCTTATTGCCAGATTATGAATCATTTCAATAGCTTGCTCACTTTCTGGATTTGTTGCGGTAATGGCTAATAACAAGCTCCCAAACGGTGGAATGCTGTCATCCGAGAGATAATCTAAAATTTCAAAGATGAATTTTTCATAACCAATAGTTTGTCCATTTGGAATTGTTATGGATTCACAGACACTTTCTTCAGAAAATGTCTGATTATCCCATTCCCAGAAATAGTCATCGTATGATTGAAAATATTTTAGAAATTCCATTTTTTATTTTATGAAAAAGTTAGGCGAAATGAGCTAATTGATAGCGGTTTTATATTTTGTTTTGGAATTTGAGAATAGCTGTTATCTTCATTCCAGAGTATTATGTTTTCCTGTGTTGGATTTAATTTTTCCTGAAGCGTTTTTGTCAAAGCAAACCATTCAAAATCGTATCCGGTTGGAATTAAAAAATCATGATTCAGCCAATATGTTTTACCTTTTATTGGCAATAACGGCTTTCCTGTTATCAATATCTTTTCATCAATTACAATCCAGTTTAAAGGCTCAAGCCTGAATTTTGGTGCTTGTTCGATATATGGCTTAAATTCATCAAAATTTACAATCATGGCAAAAGCTTCTTTTACATTTTCAGACGGCTTTAAAACCATTTGTAGTTTTTGATCAATTCCAAAAAAATTATGATTGAAATTAGGCAATGAAACGGGCAGCGCACGTAAAATTGGACTCCATAATAATCCTGAAGGCAACTTTTTTGATGGCAAAATTTTATCCTTCTCAAACAATAAATTCTCCTTTAATTCATATACTTTTTTGTACGGAATTTGCTGAATTTCGGCTGTATTTATTTGTTCTAAAGAAAAGTCCTTTATCCAGATCATATTCGTTACAAAAGCTACTTTTAGCGTATCCCAATGTCTGATTGATCCTAACAAATCTTTGTGTTCTTTTTTAATTTCTAAAAAATACATATTAAATAGTTTGAAGTATTTTTTGCCACAAAGATTCTATATGTTCCTGAATATATTTTTTCTGTTCTGGATCTTTAATCCAGTCGCAGCGTGTTTGAATGTAACGAAGTTTATCCTTAACTACATTTTGTTCCTCGAAAGAAAGACTATCATCCTGCCATTTTTCTATCAGGTAATTTACTTCTTTCATTACACTTTCTGCATCTGGGGTTTTGTTGTACAATGCCTGTGGATGTGCTTCTGCCGAATCATCTTTCTCGATAATTTTATTGATTATTCCTTCCAGAATTTCGATTTGTTCTTCGTTATCCCAAATGTATTTCAAAACCCATAAATCAGATAAAACAGCTTCACTCCTTCCACACATTAATGCACTTGCTGCTATAAGATTTTGAAGTTTTACGGCACGTCTGTCAGATACTTTTATACCCGTATTTCTAAGACTGTGAATAACATCAACATATTGGTTTCTAATGGCATTCAAATCTACTTTACGGCAAAGCTGCTGTAATTTTTTAATTTCATCGGCTGTAATTGTTGGAGCCTCTGTGCTACTATTACTTTCAAATTTCCATCCTGCCAATAATACTCCGTGCAATAAATCCGGTTCAACATAATCACATTTTATCCTGATTAAAAAACGATCCAGCAAAGCATTTAACGATTCATCTTCCGGCAATATATTACTTGCACCAACGAACATAAGTGCAGGTAACTTTTTAGTTTCTTTGCCACGACGGAATATTTTTTCATTAAGCGCCATTAATAAACTGTTCAAAATTGCCGAGTTTGCATTAAATATTTCATCCAGAAATACCATTGAAGCTTCCGGCATCATACCTTCGGTATTGGTAATTAATTCGCCTTCTTTAAGTTTACGAATATCAAATGGTCCAAAAATTTCATTAGGTTCCGTAAATCGGGTTAAAAGATATTCGAAATTTTTACCATCCTCAATTCCATTGGATAAAGCTCTGATAATGGCACTTTTTGCAGTTCCGGGAGGTCCTAATAAAAAAGCATTTTCTCTGGCTAATAATCCAATTCCTAACAAATCAATAATCTCATTTTTTCCAACAAAAGTTTCTTTAATATGCTTTAAAACTATATTTAATTTATCGGTAGCTTTCATTTACTTTTACTTCTATTTATTTATTCGTTTTTATATTTATAGTTCTGCCCAAAATATTTTTTTATAATCACCAAATCCTATTTGCAGTTGTTCTTTTATGAAATTAGATTCAGTAAATTTTATTGCTTTTCTTTCAACGATTCGGTCGATATAAAGTTGTTTCAAACAATCATTTGAATAAAGAATCTCAAAATTTATTTGCTCTAAATCAACATCAAATCCTATTGCCGAATAATGAAACTTAAATAAATATTTTTCCAGAATTACAATAACCAAATCATCGGGATCTATTCGTTTCATTTCCATAATAATTTGTGGTAAAAAACGAAGACAAATATCAGCAGAAAGTAATGCCGATGCACTAATTTCACTATTATAATCAGGCAAAATAACAGCAAGATCGCTAATTTTATGTTCCCTGCATAGTGAAAGCTGCGCTGCCAGATAAACTGTTTTCGATGCCCACAAAGCAGCATTTGGATTAAAGTCCGGAGCAATATTTGGATATTCTAAAATTTCCCTTTCATATTCAGATTCAAGAAACGAAACAGTTTCACTTTCTTCCTCTTTGGCAATAGTTATTAGTTTATCGTATAAAATAATCTGCTCAATGGTTCTGAGATGAAAAATAGTATCTAAAAATGGGGTTTTCGTAGTGCTCATGATGGTAAAATTGTAACCTGTTTAATCTTAATTATTTTCTTTTACGAAAGGCGTGAACAAAACTTTTTATTTAAAATTGTATATTAACAAATATATCATTAAATATGAACTTTGCTAAAATATTATTTTTATTTAGAGAGCCCTTTATAAACTTAATTCTACATAAAAAAGAAACTGCAAATAAAAAATATTGCAGTTTCCTCCTGTAGCTATCACCTCAATAATAATGCTTTGCAACAAGATAATTCTAGTTGTTTAAACACCAATTCAAAATTTTGGCAATGTTCTTTGCATCGTCAATTCCGCGGTGATGCGTTCCTTCCAGCGGAATATTCAGCAAATGCAAAGCACCGTTCATTCCGGTTGGTTTTTGTAAATTTAGTTTCTCTGCTACTAATGTTTTAACATTGATATGCTGATCTCCCATTGGATACTGAATCCCAAATGATTTACATTGTTTTTTAATCATATTGATATCATATTGACCGTAACTTACCCAAGTATATAAATCAGGTTGATATTCATCGACCAATTTTTCAATAGCTTTCTCAAAAGAGATTCCGTTTTTATCCAGTAAATCCTGAGTAATCGTTGTTAATTCTGTACAAAACGGACTTACACTCGATCGTTGGGGCTTTATTAATATGCCTTGATTTTGAGTAATTTCTCCGGTTTGTGCATTTAAAACGGCTAAACCAATTTCAATAATTTCATTTTCCTGACCTTCAGGAATTGTACTTTGCCAACATGTGGCTTCTAAATCGATAATAATAATTTTATCTGTAGTTTTCATTTTTGTTTTTATTATTGGGTTGTTGATATCAACACATAGAATTTGTTTTAGCGTGTATTATAACAAGCCTTTAAGTTTCTATGTATTTAATAAAACTCCCCAGGTTTTATATTAATTTTAAATTTCTCTACTATATAGAGCTTTCAGTTCAGGAATTTCAATCGATCCTGTTTTTTAACCTGTTTCCCTAGAAAAGGTAGCTGCAAAATTTCAGGAAAAGATTTTCTTTTTTAGGATGTCTTATTGACGCTCCATTATTATTTTTCACAAAACGCTGTGTTTCTATGATATCTTTTTCTATTGCAATAATTGGTTTAGGCTTATCAGAATTTTCAAACTGTTTTGCTTCTTCAATTCTATACTTTTCATTAAACTTTTTAAAAGGACGCGGTTGAAAATCTACCATAATCGCAGCCAAATTTATGGCATCGATATTCAATGGATCTGTTTCGCCTTTAAAGAAGGTTTCAATAGGTCGGAACTTATCTTTTTGTTCCTTAAACTTATTCTTTTTTGTATGATCAAAATCTATAGAAAATAAATTTCTAAAAACATTAAGGTCATCCTGAGTTGGGTTATTTTCGAAAATTAACCAACAGAAATCACGTAGTTTTCCACGAGACGGACTATACAAATAATCAAAGTATTCTTGTTCTTTCTCTATCTCATATTTATTTTGGATCGCTTTTTTATATTCTTTTAGTGTATTGTTACGCATGATATTTCTTTTTTAGAAATTCTTGGGAATCTCAGGAAAGAGAAGTATTTCAGGGAATCGTTTACATACTATATCCCTTGAATTTACCTTTTCATTCCATCGTTTAATGAGCTCCACATCTGTTTTTTCTACTAATGCAAACAGACACTCACTAAACCTTATTATATTTATAGGACCAACATATTGGCCTGACATAAAAAATATTTTTTGATTCATTCTTAAATTTTATTTTTTAATTAAATCATCCACATTTACTGCTAATGATTTCTCTTTTTTTACTTCACGAATGTTTCCTTCAATTGAAGTACTACATTCAAATGTTCAAATGACACTGCGCAGTTATTTTGCGCAATACAAAATGTTTCATCTATTTATACAACTTCTAATTCCAGTCGTTTAATTCCAAAGTCTGATTTCCTTAACTTACACATTCGGTTATCTGAAATATGATGAAATACAATTCCCTCAATATCATTTTGGGATAAAAACTTTTCTAAATCGCTAAAGTCAAAACTTACAAATTCAAGCACTTCGCTACCGTGTCTAATTAAAAAGTGCCTTTCTAATTTCTCAGGATTTCCCTGTACTTTAGGTCCGCATAATTCATATGTTCCGTCTGTTTTTGCTTTTAAACGATCAAAACCTTCAAAGAAAAATTTATCCGATGATTTTGAACGATCACATTTTACCCAATGCGGTTGATGTCCGGTTATTGTATCGGCTTCCTGACACGGAATGGCGTTTTCCGGAATTGATCTTCCTTTTTTAGCATCAAATCTTTTAAACAACTCGCCATCAATAATTGCAACAGCTGTACCGTCAAACTTTCTTGTCGCGATTGCTTCGCCATTTATTACCCATGCATTTTCAGCATTTATCTTGTTTATTACTGTTGCTAAATTGTTTGGGTTTTTAGCAAATAATGTACTTATCTTTTTCATTTTTATATTTTTTTAAAATTTGCCGCCAAGTCACAAAAGCACTAAGCTTAATTTTTCTGTTATTTGTTTTTTTATCAATTTCTAGCAAAACCGCAAAGTTTTTTTGCCACAGATTAAAGGATTAAAAAATCTTTGCTCCTTTGTCCCTTTGAACCTCTGCACCTTTCTTCCAGACAAAAAAAAAGCACCCGATTAAAGGTGCTTCATGAGATTCAATATGATATAACTATCCTATTGCCTGTATTCATGCACCTGTATTGTTAAACATCCCAGTTCAAAACCCGAGTTTAGCAATTCTACGTTATATATATTTTTATTAAAATCCATTTTGTGTATTATATTATATATTGAAATCATTGTTGTTGTGTAAATCCGTTTGACAGATTTTCTTATGCAAATATAAAGTCAAAAAAATCAATTATCCAAATCATTTTTTAACTTATTTTACTGATAATCAATTAGTTAAATTTAAAAATAAGTCATAGAAATTCCTGTCCGCATTATAATGCAGATTCTTGATTTTATCAAATAACTGTTATTCACCAGAGTACTTTTCAAGATTATATTTCGATATTGGATTTAATCATTAAACATTTGGTTATTAATTTTTTAATTATTTTAGTCATGGTTTATTTTTTTTATCTTTTTTCTCACATTTTGCGATTCCGAAGTTTGAAGAAAGTTCTTGTAAAACTTTGTTAAACAAAAAAAGCGCCCTATTGAGGACGCTTTTATATATTTATGTTGAGTTTGTAATTACAATTTACATTTCAATTCTTTAAATACATATCACATCCATATCATTTAGCAGGTATAAATACCACTAAACGATCGCTATATTCTTTTGCGGACAGGTTGATATGTATGTTTTTCATTTCCATTTGTAAAGCAAATATAATTGTTTTCTCGAATATTTTAACATTTGTAAAAAATTAATTATGAAATATTATAATTAAATGAGTTTGTTAAAATCGAATGAAACGTTTTACTTAAACGATGCTTTCTATCAAAAATGATATTGATTTTCGCATAATGGTTAATCTGACTTCGAATTTATATAAATGGAATTATTGGGTTATGATTTTAGCAAAAGCACATTTTTACCGTGCTGTTCCTTTTAAAACCGAACGTATTGAGGGCGATTTTATTTAAAACAAAACAATCTTTTCTGGATTAATTTATTTTTGCAACACTAATTTTTTCCAGTGTAACTTTAGCATCGCCGCTTCCGGTCTTCTTGATTATGATTTCAAAATCCTTATCTGACTTCACTAAATCATCTGAAATATAGTAAGAGAAACTCAGTTTAATTCCATCCTCGGCAACTTCGTGTTTTACGTCGATTCCGTGATCATGAGCAACTCCAAAGAAAGTCATTGCGCCTACATATTGATCCGGTTTTCCGGGATAACGAAGGTAAACTGTATAAAAATCCTTTGGTTCTTTGTAAACCACAACATCCAGATTTAATACTATTTTAGAGTTTACTTCGGCAGTAAAAACTTTATTGGTACTTTTTGCTAATGTACTTGTAACTTTATGGGCAAAAGGAGTTGCGCTAAGAGTTTTACCTACTTTTTGTTCCCAGATAACTTTTTCTTTTGAATCCTGAAATGAAATTTCATTTTTGGTTTTCACTTCGTTAGCCGCCAAAACCGGAGTTTTAGATCCGTAAAGTAAATTATCATATTTATAATCTAAATTGAAAACAATTTTATAAACCTCTTCCATTGTATAGGTTTTATGTTCACCATTTGGCGTTATAAATTCATATGTCCACGGATTCGCTTTTAGTTCCTCTAATGTTGGACGCTGACCGTAAGCCGAAACATCCCAGGATTCCCAGATACGGTCAATCATGCTGTGATGTACCCAAAAAATAGGATCAAATCCAGCCGAAGGAACATTTGCCATTAAGCCAGAATAATCCTTTAATTGATAGATATTATTATAGTAGCTTTCAGTCGGTTCTGCATATTCTCCTCCTATTAAATCGTGCATAAAACCGTGAGGCGCAATTTCAAGATTTTTACTAAATCCAGCCGATCCTGCAAACGACGGATTTGTTTTTAACTCACCAAGTGCTAATTGGATGTCGTTAACACGTTCAGCAGGAATGGGTTTTCCATCGTTAAGAACGCTATATCTTGCCGCTACATATAGAGAACCGGATTTATCCCTAGCTCCTTTTGCCATAACATTATCAGCTTCTTCCTTGCTTCCATAATTCCAATACGGAATTGCAAAATCTTGTTTCCCTGATAACTCTCTAACAATTTTTTCTAAATACCAAATGTACATTCTGTGCCATAAAAGAAAATTTAAAGATGCAGCGTCAGAGTTTTTCTTGTGCGTACAATCGCCCCACGCCCAAAGTTTATCCTTGCTGGTTTGATACTTGGCACAAAGTTCATTGGGACCGTTAATTAAATCCGGAATATTATGCATGGCTCCCTGATAATACCAGCCAAGACCGTTCTCACAACCCATATCGCGCATTTTTTTAAAAGCAACATTCATGGCTTCAAGATTTGCCTGACCTTGCGGTGTATTAACATTATACCGCGTATATTTCGCATTGGGATTATCCTGAGCAAAGGAATAGAGCGAAATCAAAATAATAAACAGATTAGTAATTTTTTTCATTTTGTTTGTTTTTGGGTGAATATAAAATTGGTTATTTCCTTAAAGCACATCGACTTCAAAGGTTAAAATTTTAGCATAATCCGGGTTTGCTTTATCATAGATTTTAAACTTTACAATGCCGTTTCCTATTTTGTTTTCGGGAATTACATGAATGGCGATAAATCCTTGCTGATCAGCATTTAGCTTATTAAAAACCGAACCTTTTGGAATCCCAATCTGGCACGCTCCGTGCTGGCACATCGAACAATCCCACTCTTTAGGAAACGTGTTTGAAACGGTTTCCCAAACGAGATAAATAGGTTTATTTGAAATGTTTTCGACTTTGATTTTAGAAATATCGAGTCGTTTATTTTTTAATAAACTTTCCTTATTTTTGGCGTTTCCTACTATAGAAAATGTGGGTTTGCTTTGCGCAAAAGAGTACGAAAACGAAAGAAGAACAATAAAAGTGAGTAATATTTTTTTCATAATTGTTTGTTTAATTTTAATAGAAAACCGGAATATTGGCTTGATAAATTATTTTGTTTGAAACAGGATTTATAAAATGATATACAATAGAATCCTTATCGTTTGTATTTTCTAAAAAAGCAAGTATTTC
The DNA here is from genome assembly GCF_043722275.1 of Flavobacterium sp. Taxonomy (GTDB): domain Bacteria; phylum Bacteroidota; class Bacteroidia; order Flavobacteriales; family Flavobacteriaceae; genus Flavobacterium. The sequence goes on from NZ_JAYSPC010000037.1 coordinate 46,643, forward strand.
CAGGCATTCGCCGGAATTTAGCCGAACTTTATTTCCTTGAGATAGTACTTTTATAGAAGTTTCATTTCCTGAAATTAACTCAAGTTTAGTTTCAGGCGGAAACTGTATTTCATGAACGTATAATCCCGAATTTACCAAACGGAGAAAAACCGCTTCTTTTTTATTATCCAGAGATTGTAAACCTTTGATATTGATTGTTGTTTTGCCATTAATCAAAAAGTAATCAGGCTTGTAATCAGGAAGAATCAGCGGTTTATTTTCGGCATCATATTCTGTTCCCATAATAGCATTTGTGTGCCATTTAGTATCAATTTCGTTGCTGCACCATAAAACCTCAGCCAAAGATTTAGGCGCAGCATCAGTTTGTTTTGGGCGAATAATTATTAATCCAAACATTCCTGCCTGAAGATTAAACGGGTAATTTTCAGGACTATAATAAAGATAGGTTCCTGCTTTTTTTGCCTGAAACGAATAAAAACCATGTTCCATATGATGAATGGCTTCTTTGGTTTTCATTACTTCGTTATCTTTATTGCGTTGCCGGAATTCGATTTCTTTACAAAACAATGAAACAGGATTTCCTTGCGAAATATTCCAGAAGTCAATATTCAGGCTATCACCTTGCTTAACCTGAATATCTGATCCCGGAAATGTTACTTGTGCCGAAAGTGAATTGGTGAAACCAAATGTTCTTATTTCCAAATTTTTCCTGATGGATAACTTTCCTGTTGTTCTGCCAATAATTAATTTTTCATTTTGAGAAAACGAAAATGTAATAATGAATAAAAACAAAAACCCAAGTAATATTTTATTCCATTTTTTCATTTCTAAACTCAAATAAATATTGATTATCAATTGTTTGATAATTCAAAATTAGAGTTATTTACAGGTTAAAAATAGCGTATAAATACCTGATTTTGTAGTAAAAATCTCTATTTAAGAATAATAGATTTATCCAAAGTTTACAATAAAAACAAAAATTAAAACAATTAATTAAGTAAGAAAAGACGTATATTTGATGCTTAACAAAACAACGTGTAAATTATTTTACCAAATAAATCTTGTTTTTTATCAATCAGTATTTTTTAAAATAATTTAAATATCTTTGAATTATGAGCACAGCAACAAAACCAAAACACATTGGCAGAAATATAAGCCGAATTAGAGAGCTTCGCGGAATGAAACAAGAAGCACTTGCAGAAGCTATTGGCTTAAGCCAGCAAACGGTTTCTAGTATTGAAACCAGCGAAACTGTCGATTTCGAAAAACTTGTACAAATTGCAAAAGTATTGGGGGTTACAGTAGAAGCAATTGAAAATTTTACAGAAGAATCAGTTTTTAATTATTTTAATAACTTTTACGATAATAGTAGTGCTGGAAATGGATCATTCAATAATCATCCAAGTAATTGTACTTTCAATGCTCTTGATAAAGTTATTGAACTTTACGAACGTTTGGTTCAAGTTGAAAGAGAAAAGGTTGAATTTATGGAAAAATTGATGAAAGGGAAATAATATTCTTGATAAGATTTATTATATATAAAATGCGCAATGAGAATTGCGCATTTTTTTTTGTTATTATTGAGAATTATATTAGCCCTAATTGTTTTGCTATATCTTTTTTGTATTTAGCAAAAGGCTCATTTTTTTCGTCCTCATTAAATATTGAAGTCCCAAAAAGATCCTTCTTAATTGCTTCTTCATCCTTAGCAATCCCCTTTTGTATAAACAAATCTGAAAGTTCCTTTATCTGAGAATCAGAATAAATTTTACGTTTATTAATCATTTTCAAGGCTTCATTTTTATGAAAATCATATCGTCCTTCTAATTTAAAAAAATCAATAAAACTATAATTACCAATCATTTTAGAACAATTTTCCAACTTTATTTCAAAATCATTATTTGAAATAACTTTTTTTAATTTTTCTTCCAAATTTTGCCCAGAAATATTAAAATATAAATTAAAAAATAATTCGTTATCCACTTGGTAAAATTTACTACTTGGAGACAAACTAAATAATTCTTTATCAAATTTAAATGTTTTCTTTCCTTTAAATTTCGTATTACACGGAGAGCAACAAGGAACCAAGTTAAATAATGAGATAGAAAGATAAGGGAATTTTTCTTTCGGAAAAAAATGATCTAAAGTAAAGTGATTTTTATTTTCCCCTTTAGAAACAAATGAATTTATAAAATCAATATTACAGTAATAACATGTCTTTAAGTTTATGATATCGCTTTTCGACATAAAAAAATTAGAAATTTTTTTTCTGATAGAATCAACTTCGTAAACAATAGAATTTGATTCTGACAAAATTGAATTCCATTCATTTTTCATATCATTAAGTATTTTAGTTTTTATTTTACTATCAGATAAAAAAACAGGTAATATATTATCATTTAATCTACTTTCAAATAAATAATCAATATACTGTTCATTACCAATATTCTTCATTTTGACCTTATCTTTAAATTCATTACAAAACTCATTTTCAAATAATCTTACAAGCTCTATTAACTCATCAAAATCAGCAGTAATAAGCTTTTCTAAATCCAAAGTTCCCCCTTTAAACTTGATCCTTTTTAATACTTTGTTAATTTTAGTAACTTTAGTTTGAGATAGTTTTATTTCATTTACATTCTTGTTTTTTGTAACAATTGAATAATAATACTCTTCAACAAATTTGTCTGGATATTCAATCTTTATCATTTACTTAATTTTCTTTTAATACTTTCTAATTCTAATTCTAGACTTTCTTTTCTTTTCATCAAGTAACTTTCATATTCTATTTTTTTATTTATTCCAAGAATATCTTCAATTTCATCTATATGATTTTTCAAAATTCTAGTAATATAATCCTCTCCTATCATTTCAATAATCTTGGAATAATTAAATTTTCCCTTATTATATCTTTCAATTAAACTTAATTTATCTTCTCCATTTGCAATTTTCACTTCTTGACAAAATTTTAGAATTTCTCCAATCTTAAAAACGGCAAAAGCTCCTTTTGTACTTTCCATAAAGAAACCATCTGTCAATAGTTCATGAATATTTGAAGCAAACGTTTTTTGATCATTTTTTTGTGGCAAAGCATATTTTTTTAAGTCATTATTACCTTCAGATATACTCTTAACATTTAAAAATAAAATATTATTATTAGGAATATCTGACAAAATAAATGGCGAATGTGTTATAAAAATTATATTTAATTTAAAACTTCCAGTTAATTTTGATATGTTTTCTAATAAATCAAATATGATTGTCCGTTGCATTTCAGGATGAAAATACATTTCTAATTCATCAAATATAATATTATAATTAGTATATTTTATTGTGTCCAGTTTATCTTCCTTACTCGTTTTTAATTTTAAATTAGTTTTAATTGGATGAACCGACATTAAATTCCTTAGATGATAAATTATTGTAGAAAAGGCATATACTTTTTGTTTTTCTCCCGAACTTAATTGATTAAAATTGCCATTATTGTTTGAAAAATTAATATCCACATTAAAAAATGAAGGTGGTAAAAAATATATTAATTCAAATTTAAAAGGTTCTGAATAAATAAATTTTAGAGACCTATTTTTTTGATTAATTTTTGATTTAAATTTTTTTTGCTTAAGCAAAAAATCTTCTCTTATTAACAAATTAATTTTTTTATGTATAGATTCAGATAATTTATCAATTGGAACAATAGCACCATTTTCGAATAACTTCCTATAATTAACATCATATAATTTATAGTAAAAAAAATGAATAGCTTGTCTAACTTTAAAAACAATATGACTCGAATCATTTACCAATTTAATTAAAAAATTTTCTAATGTCTTTTCATAGTTTTGGTTAGGAACTCTCTTAAAAACACTTTTAAACTCTTTGTAATTAATATATTTCTCAGTTATATTATATATCTTATTTAAAATATATTCAATAGTCAATTTATCTATGTCCGACAAGGTTTCATAATCAATATTAACTATATCTTTATCACTATAAAAAAAAACATTCAATATTTTCTTCAACATTAAATCTCTAAATCTTCTAGAAAAATCTAAATTAATAGCTTTATCATTAATTGTTAAAATGTAATCAAAAGTAGAAACTGCGTCTAACTCACTTTTGTCTAAAACTTTAAATTTTGAAAAATTTATACTTAAAGTTAAATCTTCCGTAGTTTTATTATTTACTAAATTACGAAGGCTTTTTTCAGGCTCATTTGTATTAATTGGCTGTAAAATATTACTTAATATTCTAGCTTTAGTTAAATATGTTTCCGTATTAACATTAATATTACCTTCAGTTCGCATAGGATTTAAAACTATTGGTGTTTGATAGCCATCATTCTTATGAAAAATAGATTGCAACCAAAATCCAAAATCATTTGAATTTAATCCATAAAAAGAATAGTTTATTATTATGGAGTAGAAAAAATTTTCAGAAATAAATTCTCTATCAAGTATATTCCTATGTGCTTTATTCTTTTCAAACTTTTTACTTAAATTATTATAATCAAATTTAACAATTGAAATTTTTTCACTTTTTTTAATTTTTATAATTGATTTATTGTGAACATAAAATAATTCAATTTTCATGCCTATCAACTCTTTAAGACTGTCTTCAAATCGAGCTATCTCATAATCAATCTGATCTTTAAATTTCTTTATTTCTGTTTTTTTATACCTAGCATAAATATGATTTTTTATAAATTCATCTTTTTTTATAAATCCTAATTTTTGATCAAATGATAAACAAAAGATAAATGCATATAATAATTCAACAATACTACTTTTTCCACTACCATTTTTACCCACAATAGCAGAAATACTTATCCGTT
>NZ_JAYSPC010000038.1:0-57670 GCF_043722275.1 Flavobacterium sp.
AAAACGTTGTTTTACTATTTGAAGTCTATCTAACATTTTCTAATTCCTTTTATTGGAGTGCAAATTTACGAAATTTTTGTTTAAAATTCTATCATTAACCTTTTGAGTTTTTTAAGGCTTTGTTTGTTAGAAATTTTGATTATTATTTGGAGCTGTTTCCTGCTATCCGCTATATCTTTTTAGGCAGAATATTTTCGTTTGATTTAGAAATTTTCGTTTGCCTAAAAAGGATGCCGCTTTTATCAGGGCTAGGGATTTTGGTTTCAAAAGAAATATTTCCGTAACTATAAAATAACGTAAGATTCAATTATCTAAACCAAAGTCAAATCACTTAGCTCATCGGCTAATTTGTGTAAACCCTTAGAAATCTGTAACATTTTGTCGCTTGATAAATTCGCTAATCCTTTAGTATATTGGCGGAATAAACTTTGATTCATTTCTGCATAATGTTCTGCAAAAGCGGACTTATTGATTACACTAAAATAATCAAACACTTGTTCAAGATCTATTTGATAACTAATATCAAAATCATTTATTGCAACTTTTTCTCCTTGTTCTTGTAAATATTCTACATGATATTGAAGGACTTCTATAAAATTTACCTTTATTTCAAATATACTATTTCCTACTGTAGCTAATCCATCAATTTCTTTTGCATAAGCTGAAAAACCTGTAGCAGTTTTTTCAATAATAACTGAAATTATTCTTTGTTGTGTATTCATATTTGTCTGAATTTTTACATTAAATAGATAGTAGTAGAATATATAAATTTATAACAATTTTGTTATATAACAAAATTGTTATAATTAAGATTTACTATTAAATAAATATATTTTTCAGGCAATTATGGATTTCCGTAAAATGATTCAATTAAAGCAATTTACTTTTATGAAAAATCATTTAAAATAAAATCAGGTGTTTTTACTTGGTAATTAGTTTAAATTAAAGACGAAGTTTGTGATTAATAAAAGTAGTAACTAAAACAAAAATATCAATAATTCAAGTTATCAGGCTTAAAAATTGCCAAAAAACAATTTAAAATTAATAATTAAATAATTACTATATGAGTGGATCTGGCGGAGGTGGTTATCTACCACCACAACGAACTAAATTTGACTGCGATACAAGCATTATAATAACAAATGTTTCATCTTTAAATATTATAGTTCTTGAAAAACGCAAAATAGGAGATATTTTGCAAGTGTTACTTGGAAAAAATGAAGCTTTATTATTAGAAGATGGAGATGGGGAATTACTTGGAGCTATTCTTCATTTAAATACTCCAGATATAATAGAATGCATTAAAAAAGGAGCAATATATGAAGCGGAAATAATAAATATAAATTCGCCTTTATGTCGTGTGCAAATAAGAAAGAAATAATATGATAAAAGTTGTTGGTGGAACGTATCGAGAAATAGATTATGATGATATTTCAATTGAAATTTATGGTTCAGGTTTTCGTGCCACAAAATTTCTTTTAGAAAACAATTGTAAGGTAGATTTTAACACAGTAGGGAATAATGATACAATTATTTATTTGAACGAAAATCAAAAAGTTTATAATGGATTTACTTTTGAATGTAAAGAATATAATGAAATAATAACATTTAAATATAGCTTTTCTCTTGATCAGCCAACTATATTCCCACATTTGCTTACGATTTCCAAAGTTGAGCAGTTAAATATAAAATCCGAAAATATCATAGCGTTTGGTATGCTAGAAGCAGATTTTATATTAGACGGAAATAAAGTTGTTTACGATCCTCAAACTCCTATAAAACCAAAGAAATTTAGTGAATTTGGTAAGGCAGAAGAACTTGTGTATATAGTGAACAAAAACGAAGCTTTCTCAATTGCTTCTTCTGAAGATATTAATGAAATTAAAAATTATTTTTTTAATTCAGAAAAAGCTAAAGCATTTATAATAAAAAATGGTCCTTTTGGAGCAACTTTATATTTGAAAGATAAAGAAATAGAAATTCCCTCGTATATTACTAATAATGTAAACAAAATAGGTTCTGGTGACATTTTCACATCAAGTTTTGGCTTTTATTGGATGATGAAGGGCTTATCTTTAGAAGATTCAGCAATACATGCATCAAGATCGACAGCTGTGTTTTGTGATAAGAAAGTTTATGTAGATACATCAATCTTAGATTCTTTTGATTATACAGAGTTCCACAATCAAACAATTTCAAAAAAGCAAATTTATTTAGCTTCTCCTTTTTTTTCTATCTCTGACTTAATTTTAATCGACAAGATACGTTTTGCTTTTCTATCTTTTGGCGTAAACGTTTTCTCACCCTTTCATGATATTGGATTGGGAGATGAAACAGCAATAGCAACAAAAGATCTAGAAGGCATAGAAAACTCTGATATAATTTTCTGCGTTTTAGATAATTTTGATTCAGGTACTCTTATCGAATCTGGTTATTCATTGGCTAAAGGAAAAAAAATAATTGGCTATCACCGAACTTGCAATGATAATGACCTTTTAATGCTTAAACCTGGAAATATTCATTTCTACAAACATCTAACAACTGCTATCTATCAAACTATATGGAATCTATAAAAAAAGCTATTTTATTATCTGGAGGAATTGACTCAATATGCTTAACATATTATCTTAAGCCCGATATTGCATATACAATTGATTACGGACAAACAGTTGCTGAAAGAGAAATTTATGTTTCTAATTATGTTTGTCAAAATTTAGGAATTCAACATAAAGTAATCAGTGTTGATTGTAAAAATTTAGGAAGTGGAACTTTAGCCGATTCTGATAATTTGAGCATTTCTCCATCTGAAGAATGGTGGCCATTTAGAAATCAGTTATTAATTACTTTAGCTTCTATGCAAGGAATAAAAGACGGTATTTCTGAACTATATTTAGCATCTGTAAAATCGGATAATTTCCATAAGGATGGTACCGAAGATTTTTACAAATTATCTGACAAACTTGTCTCGTACCAAGAAGGAAAAATTCGTGTATTATGTCCCACTTTGGATTTCTTTAGTCATGAGCTAGTAACTAAATTTAAAGTTCCTTTAGATTTATTAAGTATCGCTCATTCTTGTCATATCTCAAATATAGCGTGTGGAAAATGTTCTGGCTGCATTAAACAACTTAAAGTTAGATATGAAATTAATATGGAGTAAAACCAAGATGATGCGGATATATGTTCACTTTTAATAGCGCGGATTTATGGATTTATAAGAGTGTTTACAGTTTCCGTAAAGATTTCGGTATTAAGCGGCGTTGTGTTTGCTAATATAAATAATAGAAAACCAAAATGAGATATTAGAGTTATTCGTAGATTTTTTTAAATTAATTAAAAGATGTTGATTCTAATTTTTCCAACAAATACATTAACAATTTTGTTAATTACTTAATTCAAATACAAGCATAGATTTAAGTAAATTTGAGTACTCATACATGTCTCATAATTATTAATTTAAAAAAATATAAATGATTAATTTCTTTAAAAATTTATTTAAAAAGAACGAAAATAAAATTACCATTTTACGGACATCAGAAGTTTTTAAAATTAGTGGAGTACCTATACATACATTTGTTGAAAGACTAGATTTCAATGCACGAATAAATGAATTTTTTACTAGTAAGGATAATGTATTGCTGTTTTTAGGTTATTCAAAAAGCGGAAAAACTGTTTATAGAAAAAAGCATTTAGAGAAAGATGGTTTTAAAATAATCACTTTCAGATGCAACAATGAATCAACAATCAATCAATTGTATGATCCCCCGCTGGCGCGAGCGTCCCGCTCGTGAACGCAAGCCATGATAAATAACAAAATAAATATTATGCGGGCACGAGCGGGACGCTCGCGTTAGCCTAGAAAAACTATATGCATAAACTTGAAAAATACGTAACGGATAATAGTAGTAAAAAACTATAAAAAAACTACCCACAACAACCTGAAATAAAACAACTTACACTAAAAAATAACTAATTTCAGTCTATTTAATTCTTATCTTTGGCTATATCGCAATTGCAAACAGAAATAATTGATGGCGGTATGATATGACTAAACTAAAATAGCTGCATATGAAAAGAGAAGATTTTTTGAAAGTATGTTTGTCATCAATTGCTTTAGTGTCTACACCATTTGTCATGATTGCTAAATCATCATTGAACTTTAGAGAAAAAAAAGGTTTTAAGGTCGATTCTAACACAGACAGAAAAAACAAAAGCCTGTCTTTATTTGACGGTGACACATTCGATTGTAAGGTTTCAACAGCAGATACTGACGGCGATATTTATGTATTCGAATCAAAACGAGTAAAAGAGGGCGGCCCTGCTCATCATTATCACTTTGATCAGGACGAATGGTGGTATGTTCTACAAGGCCAATTTCTTATAAAAGTTGGAGATACTGTACATGAAGTAAAAGCAGGTGATAGTGTTTTTGGTCCAAGAATGATTCCTCATAGTTTTGCAAAAGTTGGAGAAGGCGACGGAAAACTATTGATGTTTTTTCAGCCAGCAGGTAAAATGGAAGAATTTTTCAATAAAGTTAGTCAGGGAGCTACAAAAAATATGTCGGAAGCAGAGCAGGATAAATTTCGGGAAGACCACGGATTTAAAAGAGTCGGTCCGCCAATTAAGAATTTGAAATTTTAAAAGTGAATTCAAATATTATAAAGATTGCTTATAAGCTGGCGCGAGTCCCACTCGCGAACGCAAGAGTAATACTTGACAAACTTTTCACATCATCATTAAAACCAAAAAACATCCCAAAAAGAAAACTCTTTGGGATGTTTTTATTAACTATAAATCAGAAAAAGAGATTAAATCTCCTCTTCTACTTTTAAAATTTCTAATTTTAGATTTCCTTTTTTGGCAGGCCATTCTATAATATCTCCTACTTTGTAGCCAACCATTGCAATACCTTCATCTGAAAGAACCGAAATTTTGTTTTTGCTTGTTTTGGCTTTTTCAGGACCTACAAGTAAAATTGTTTTTTCTTCGTTATTGGTGTGGTCTTTATAAGTTATTTTTCGGTTTATTGAAACTATATCTTCCGGTAGATTTTTTCGCAATACCTGCGTTGCTTTTTTTAACTGACCTAATAACAACTCTTCTTCTTGTGGTGTTACTTTTTTACGTCTTACGTGATCTTTAATTAAATCGTATGTTCCTGTTGTTAATATAATATTTTCTGACATGACTTTCTTGTTTGCTTCATTTTAAATAGATTGTGACATACACTCTTCACTGAATATCTTGCAGCCAGGGCAAATTCAATGATATCACATCCTAAATAAAAATTGAAGATTAAATAAATGACTATATATAATAAAAGGATCCCTGCCTAGAGTTGTGACAGGGCAGAATTAATAAACTCTTTTGAGCTTTTTAAGAAAGTATCATCATGCAAATAGGATAATGTGCACATCAAGCGCATTAAACAACTATTTACTAAATAAAAATTTGAAGTTACCATTGTATTTTATTCTTGTTGCAAGATACGCTTTTTTCTTACAAAAACATAGGGGTTATAAAAAGAGTTATATATCAGGTTTTAATATCTCTGGCACGAAATATCTCTCGTGAACGCAGATAAAAACGAACAGGATACAAAAGTATATATTGCAAGATTCCAGATAACGCAGATATATTCTTCACGTTGATAGCGCGGATTTGCAATCCGTGCCCGCAACAGTTAGAAACAATACAAATAACCAAAACAAAAAAACCAATCTTTGTGGGCACGGATTGCAAATCCGCGCTATCGATCAGTATGTGTATTTGATTGCAAATAAATCTTATGCAAATCATCCAGCAATTCCATTTCTTGTTCGGGTAAAAGTTGCAATGCAATTTCAAGCAAAGTCATTACATTCACATCTGTATTTGCTGTAATGCTCGAAAGACTTTTGGCATCGTCATGAAGTAAAATAATACTTGCTTTTAACAAATCCGAAACCATTATATTCATTTCGTTATAACCGGAAACTTTTAGTTTTATGCTAAACAAATTATCACTATTATTTTCTTGTTTTAGTATTCTGAAATCTTTTGTTTTATTCATTAATTCAAAAAATTCTGTAGCTTGTTTTGTATCTTTTACTTCCATGTTTAATTTTAGTTAATTATGTAGATTTTCATCGAAACAAAATTACAAGCAATAAGTGAGTTTTTGGTGATTGTATACAATCGGGTGTATACAACCGATCACATGAAAAAATATTAAATTAGAATTTTTAAGCTTATATTCGTCATAATTTAAATTGCTAAATATCCTGAGCATCAAATGAAAATAAATTCAAAATTTAGAACTCTATTTTTAATTCGGGTAAACATAGTTTTTTTCATAATTGATTCGTTTTGTCTTTATTACCTTTTCAATGGTTTTAGAAATCAAGATTATAAGGTAATTTTAGAATCGATACTTTTTTTAGCATTGAGCATATTTATCCACATTCTTAAACTCCGCACGGTTAATGAGATTACTGTTATAGAAGATGGTTTACAAAAAACAACTTTACTTTCAGGTAAGGTAGAATTTATTCCTTTTTCGTCTATTGTAAATATTCAAACAGAACGCATTCAAGGATCAGATAGCTATGCAGGACAAATTACTCCAGGTTATTTTGAAAGTACAATTTTTCTTGAAAATGGCAAAGAATTAATTATTGACCCCGACTATGATAATTATCTGGAAATTGTTGTCGCAGTAAGACATAATATTTAAAAAATGAAGACTTATTTTGTAGACTCGTTTACGAACGAAAAATTTAAAGGAAATCCGGCTGCAGTTTGTTTACCTAACACAGAACTAGACAGCGAAACGATGCAAAGTATTGCAACGGAAATTGGATTTTCGGAAACTGCCTTTATAAAGCAAATCTCAGATAACACTTATAGCATTCGGTTTTTTTCTCCAAAAACAGAAATTCCGTTATGTGGGCACGCAACATTGGCTTCATCAAAAATCGTGTTTGATACGACTTCATTCGAAAATATAAAATTTATCAACGCTGAAAATGTTGAGTTGCCTATTGCCAAAGTAGGAAATAAAATCAAAATGCAATTTCCTGTTTACAGCACTCAAGAAACCGAAGTTCCTCAGGAAATGACAGACGCGCTTGGAATTTCAGGAATTTCAAATAAAAGATACAGTCCAAAAAATAAAATAATTTTAATTGAAATTAAAAGTGCCATTGAACTCGCCAATTTAAAACCTGATTTTACGGCTTTAATAAATTCATATACCGGAATAAATGGTGTTTTAGTAACCGCAGTTTCAGACACTGAAAATTTCGATTTTCATTACCGTTATTTCTGGCCTTGGTCCGGCACAAATGAAGATCCTGTAACTGGCGGCGTTCAAACTTTTTTGACTAAATATTGGGCAGAAAGACTGAACAAAACAAAATTCAATGCTTATCAATCTTCATCAAGAACCGGAATTATGAGTACAGAACTTGTAGACGATAAAGTTTTTATTTTAGGCGAAGCAGTAACATTATTTGAAGGGGAATTTATTATATAATAATTTTAAATCAGCATTTACGGCTTTACGTAAGGGAATTAACACTAAATGAGTTAATTTTGGAAAAATCATTTTTATCTGTTTTAAACCAATAAAAACATTCCAATGAAACTCATAATTAAACTTATAATTTTAATTTTCAACCTGACTTTATCTGCACAATCAGACAATTTTGTTGGTGAGTATTCGCGTTCACTTGGCGAAGAAGGAAAACATATCATAGAATATAAATTAACCTTAAATCAAGACGGAACATTCCTGTTTCATTCCTATACAAAAATACAAGGCGGAACTCCTCCTGAAGTAAACATCTACGGAAAAGGAAAATGGATGGCAAAGGAAAATCTGATTACTTTTTCGGCAAATAAAAAAGAAGATTTTGACGAAAAATATACGTTGGATTTTAATAATTCTAAAGCGAGATTTATAACTAAAAATCCAAGAGATAAAACCGATCAAATCGTTAAAATAAGACTTACGTTTGTTGAATCAGGAATTTTCTGGATGCAACGAATTGATGTTTTTAAAGTGTGAAATTTATAAAAACCATCTGGTTGTTGTAAGTAAATAACTATTCTAAAAATGTAAATAATTTTTATTTTTTTTGTGAGTAATTTGTATATTTCGAAAAAAATAAAAATTATTTACAAAGCCTAATAAAGCAAATTATTTGCTTTTGAAAATTAAAAATTTCAAAGAATTTATGGTTACTAATTTAAATATTATATATGAATAGAAAATTACACATTTTATTTTTTTCGTTATTGCTGTCTTTATGTCTTTTTAAAGGAACTGATATAAGTGCAAAAAGTTTTAAAGTCCTTGCTGGTCCAACTCCAGATGCAAAAGGCATTTTGTATGTAAAACAAGGCAGTACAGGAGACGGCTCATCGTGGAATAATGCTTTGGGAGAGTTTAGAACAGCAGTGGAAAGCACTAATACAGCGGTTTTGGAAATTTGGGTAGCTACGGGAACTTATATTCCTATGTATAGCTTCTCTTTTAAATTAAAAGAAGGTATAAAATATTATGGCGGATTTAATGGAACCGAAATTGATTTAAGCCAGCGTGATTGGGTAAAAAACAAAACTATTTTAAAAGGTAATCGAAGTTCTGTTATTACAACAAACCAATTAAGCAATGCAACTGTTTTAAGTGGTTTTACAATTTCTGATGGATTTACAACAACAACTCCCAGTGGTCTTCCAGGTGATGGCGCCGGCGTTAATAGCATAAGTTCCTCTATTGTCATATCAAATTGCATTTTCCAAAATAATAATGCATCAAGAGGAGGAGGTATTTATAATTTCAGCGGTTTCCCTATCATCACAAACTGTTATTTTACAGGTAACACAGGAGGCGCAATTTACAACTCATCTTCTTCGCCAACAATAAAGGATTGTACTTTCGAAAAAAACATTTCTTTTTTGAGTGCAGTAAGTAATGTTACATCTCAAACTACTATTACCAATTGTAATTTTACAGAGAATCGTGGCGAGGATGGCGGAGCTGTTTATAATAAAAATTCGACTGTTACCTTTAACAATTGCAATTTTGTAAAAAACATCTCTATATCTGGAACAAGCGGTAATAATGGCGGTGCAGGAATGTTCAATGTTTTAAAATGTATTATTAATATTTATAATTGCTCTTTTATTGAAAATTCAGCTTATCATTTCGGAGGTGCAATAGTAAGTAATAATGAAATTACATTAAAAATTGTAAATAGTCTTTTTGTAAATAATAAAGCCAGAACACAAGGAAGTGAATTGTACAGTTCTGATAAAATTACACTTGACATTATCAATACTACTTTTGTTAATAATACTGCTGAGGCCCTTATTTCGGACACGGGATCTATTAAATTTTCAAATTGTATTGTTTGGGCCGATTTTAAAAATGATATATTTTATGGTCCTTACACTTCAAAAAACTCTATAATTTTAGGCAAAACAGATACTTCTAATGACAATATCAATGCAACAGGAATTAGTGATACCCAAATTTTCAATAATCCTGCTGCCGGAGATTACACACTTTTAGAAGGAGGAATCGCCATAAATAAAGGTAATAATACCTTATATGATCCTTTAGTTTTTGGTAATTTAGACTTATCCGGAAGATCGCGAATTACCGAAACTACTATTGACTTAGGCGCCTATGAATCAAAAAATGGTACTTTGGGCATTATTGGTTACATAGAAAAATCAAATTTGAAAACGTACCCTAATCCTGTAAAAGGTGATTATTTTACTATAGAAAATGCCAGCACAGATGGAAATGCAATACTTTATGACCTAACCGGAAAACAATTAAAGTCTGCAAAGATAGAAAATGGAAAAGCTCAGGTCGATGTAAGCAATTTACCTAAAGGAATATATTTACTAAAAACGACAAAAAGTGAAACTTTAAAAATAGTAGTCGACTAAAGTATATTTTATGTGAGTACTCTGAGTTTCACGCAAAAAAGCAAAGGCGCAAAGTTTAAACTTAATAAATAAAACTTTGTGCCTTTGTTCCTAACAACCTTTGCTCCTTTCTATAAAAAAATCCCTAATTTCGCCTTTAAATTACAAGGAGAAAATGAAGGTCTGTATAGCTGAGAAACCAAGTGTAGCACGAGAAATCGCATCCGTTTTGGGAGCCAATACCAAACACGATGGATATTACGAAGGAAACGGTTATGCGGTGACTTATACATTTGGTCATTTATGCACTCTAAAAGAACCTAACGATTACAAGCCACACTGGAAAAGCTGGGATTTGAACAATCTGCCCATGCTTCCCGATAAATTTGAAACCAAAGTAGTTGAAAATTCAGGTATTCAAAAGCAATTTAAAATTGTAAAAAGTTTATTCGACAAAGCCGAATTAGTCATTAATTGCGGGGATGCCGGGCAAGAAGGAGAACTGATTCAGCGTTGGGTAATGAACGAAGCAAATTACAAAGGCGAAGTGCAGCGTTTATGGATTTCGTCCTTAACAACCGAAGCCATAAAAGAAGGTTTTGACAACTTAAAACCATCAGCTAATTACGATAATTTATTCTACGCCGGATTTTCCAGAGCCATTGGCGATTGGTTATTAGGTATGAATGCAACGCGTTTATATACCGTAAAACATGGCGGCTACAAACAAGTATTGTCTATTGGGCGCGTTCAAACGCCAACATTAGCAATGGTTGTAGATCGCTGGAAAGAAATCGAAAATTTTAAACCTCAACCTTATTGGGAATTACAAACTTTATACAGAGAAACACTTTTTAGTTATGAAGAAGGTCGTTTTCTCAAAAAAGAAGATGGAGAACTTTTAGCCAATAAAGTCAAAGAAAGTGAATTCGAAATTGTTTCGGTCGAAAAGAAAAACGGAAACGAATTTGCACCGAAACTTTTTGATTTAACTGGATTACAAGTTTATTGCAATACAAAATTTGGATTTTCGGCAGATGAAACGCTTAAAATTGTACAGACTTTGTACGAACAAAAAGTAGTGACATATCCCAGAGTTGATACGACTTTTTTACCCAATGATATTTATCCGAAAGTGCCAGGAATTCTGCAAAAATTATCCAAATACGCCGAATTAACGCAACCGCTTCTAGGAAAAAAAATAAAGAAATCACCTAAGGTTTTCAACGATAAAAAAGTTACGGATCACCACGCGATTATTCCAACCGGAATAGAATCTAATTTGCAATACAATCAGCAACAAGTCTATGATATTATTACAAGACGATTTATTGCTGTATTTTATGATGATTGTCTGGTTGCGAATACCACAGTAATAGGAAAAGCAGCCGATGTAATGTTTAAAACCACGGGAAAAGAAATCTTAAAAAAAGGATTTAGAGTGGTTTTCGACACTTCGTCTTCGCTCAGCACAAACGCCAAAGAAAAAGAAGCCGATTTATTACCGACTTTTGTTGTGGGAGAAAAAGGTCCGCATGAACCTTCGTTTTTAGAAAAAGAAACAAAACCGCCCAATCAGTTTACCGAGGCAACTTTACTGCGCGCAATGGAAACCGCAGGAAAACAAGTTGATGATGAAGATTTACGCGAATTGATGAAAGAAAACGGAATTGGTCGTCCGTCAACACGAGCAAATATTATCGAAACGCTTTTTAAACGTCAATATATTGTTCGAAATAAAAAGCAGGTTTTACCTACGCCAACAGGAATTCAGCTTATTGATACGATTCAGAATGAACTCATAAAATCAGCAGAATTAACGGGTTCCTGGGAAAAGCAATTGAAAGATATTGAAAAAGGAACTTTTACCGCCGGAGCTTTTATTAAAAACATGAAGCGAATGGTTGAAGCTTTGGTTACCGAAGTTCGAAGTGAAACCCGACACGCCAATATTTCGCACGCACAAAGCGTTCAAAAGGAAGTCGTAAAGATTGAGAAAAAGAAAGCCGCAGGAATTTTAGCCGAAACTTGTCCGAAATGTAAAAAAGCAACCTTAATAAAAGGAAAATCGGCTTATGGTTGTGGTAATTATAAAGCGGGTTGTGACTTTTTATTACCTTATACTTTTGCAGATAAAAAAATATCTGAAAACCAATATTTACGATTAGTCCAAAAAGGATCAACTGTAAACATAAAAGGCTTTAAAACCGACGAAGGAACTGTTGAAGGTTTGATTCGTTTTGAAGAAAATTATAAGCTGAAATTAGAGACAAAGAAAACAGCTTTGAAAGCAAAATCAGAAACTGCATCAAATACAACATCAGATTCATTGACGTGTCCGAAATGTAAAAAAGGAACAATCATGAAAGGCAAAACTGCTTATGGTTGTGGCGATTATAAATTAGGTTGTGATTTCAAGGTTTCGTTTGATGATGTGCGAGCAAAACTAAAAGATCAAAAACCTACTAAGGAATTGGTTTATTCTATTTTGAACGAAAGCGTTTAATTTTTTTGCTACAGATTAAAGAATTAAAATGATTTTTCCTTTTAGTTTTTGCCACGAATTTACACAAATTGTTTTCACGCAGATTCTGCAGATTAAGGCAGATTTTATTTGATTTTTATTTATTAAAATCTGCGAGCATCTGCTTAAATCTTTTTAAATCTGCGTGAAACAAAATCATTTTAATCCTTATAATCTGTGGCAGTTTTTTACATTCCAACTTACATAAATCAATTCGTTAAAATTAGTTCAATTCGTGGCAAACTTTTTTTTCATACTTTAGCACAATCACATTAACACCAAAAGCCCAAATATATGTCTCAGAAAATTACTCTTTTAATGCTTTTATTAGCCGTTGTTTCTTGTCAAAAAAAGGAATCTATTGAAAAAGATAAAATCAAAGTTGCCGACTGGTTAATAGGAAACTGGGAAAACAAATCTCCAGATGGCGTACTTTCTGAAAATTGGATGAAACTAAACGATAGTACTTTTAGCGCATCTTCTTATTTCATAAAAGGAAAAGATACTTTGCATTTCGAAAATATTGTTCTAGCTCAAAAAGGAGAAACTTTAACGTATTTCGCAACTGTAAAAGGTCAGAATGATGATAAACCTGTTGCATTTCCTTCAACTTTAGAATCAGATAACCAATTGGTTTTCGAAAATCCTAAACACGATTATCCTCAAAAAATCACTTATACAAAAGGTGCAAATACTTTGACAGCTGAAATTTCTGGGAAATTAGATGGGAAATTGAGTTCAGAGAAGTTTGTTATGGGGAAGAAGTAATCATAGTAACTTGCTTTGTATAGACTGGACTAAAGTCCAGCCTTACAATATAGATTATTCCTTCGGAATTTTAAATTCACAATAAAAAACTATCGGTTAAAAATAACCTTCGGTTTGATGAGAAAAGAACTGTAGGTTCGACCAATTTTGTAGGGCTGGACTTTAGTCCAGTTTAGAAAATATTACGTTCACGAGCGGAACGCTTTCGCCAACCTCAAAAAAGAAAAAAAAAAAAAAACTCAGAACCTCAGCAACTTAGTATCTCAGTACCTTCAAAAAAAAACCTACTCCTTCTCCCCGATTTTATTCACCATAAAAATCATCAGAATCCCTAAAAGTGCCATTACTAAAAATGCCCATTTCATACTTAAGTATTCAGAGATAAAACCAACCATGGGCGGAACAAGTAAAAAACCAAGATAACCAATTGTAGATATGGATGTTAATGCAGAACCACTGCTTAATTTTGATGATCTTCCGGCAATACCAAATACTAACGGAACGACGCAGGAAACTCCAACTCCAATTAATACATAACCAAAAATTGTTGGATAAATATAAGGCAACAGAAAACAAATTAAAAAACCTACTGTGATCAAAATTCCGCTGTAAAGCAGGATTCGTTTAGTGCCAAATTTCATGACGCCATAATCTCCAAACAAACGTCCTAAAGTTACTGCTGTTGCAAAAAACACAAATGCCGCACTGGTTAATTTAGGAGAAGCGTGCAATATATTTTCAAAATAAATACCGCTCCAGTCATACATTGTATTTTCGCAAGCCATAGAGACAAAACAAATTATGGCAAACTTAACCAGGTTTTTTTCCGGCATCGAAAAGAACTTCTTTTTAACCGGTACAGGCTGATTATGAATACTCAATGGATAAAAACAAGCCGTAAGTCCCATCATAAAAATACTTACTCCCAATAAATGATGAGATGGCGTAATATGCCTTGATACCATAACATAACCTAAACCTGCGCCCGCAAAAACTGCTATACTCCAAACGGCATGAAAACGGGTTATAATAGATTGCGGATATAATTTTTGAACCTCAAGCGATTGTGCGTTAATAGACAAATTAAAAATATTGCGAGAAGCTCCAAAAATTAAAAGAATGATTACCAACTGCCAGACAAAACCAGCCAGACCAGGTAAAGCCAGAACAATATTAAACATGATTGCTCCTAACAGCATAATATAACGGCTGCTGTATTTATTTAATAACCTTCCTGTAAAAGGCATTGTGAGCATTAAACCTATAGGAAACGCAAATAAAACAGTACCAAATTCAGCTTCGGATAAATTAAGCTGTGCTTTTATATGCGGAATTCGGGAAACCCAGGAAGAATATCCAAATCCGGAAAGGAAAAAAAATACAGTATTTGCTATACGGAATCCTCTGGGCGTATTTTGAATTTTTTTAAAGAAGGGTAAAATCATGAAGCTTGGCAATTATAAGATGCAAAATTAAGGCTTTTAAAACCAAATTTCTATCTTTTAACTTTCTTCTATGAAACAAATATTCCTCTTGTTTTGTTGCATTAAAACGAAACTTAGAAAAAGTATGGATAAATCAAATTCAGAATGTTAATACTCAAAGAGACATTAATTTTATAGATTTTATTTTTAATTATTCTAAATAAGCATTAAGTTTGTAGTAATAATAATTATTAAATAAAATTTAAACTTCATCTTATGAAATCTAAAACTTTAAAATCAATAACATTTTTACTTTTAATGTTAATTGCGACGCCACAATTATTTGCTCACGCTCTTTGGATTGAAACTAAAGCGACCGGAACTAAAGGAAAAGCACAGGAAATTTCAGTTTTCTTCGGAGAATTTTCAGATAATGACATTACAAAAGCAGATAAATGGTTTTCTGATTTAAAGGATTTTTCATTAGTACTAATTTCTCCTTCAAAAAAAGAGACAAAACTTACTTCAAAAGCTTTAGACAATAAATATCAGGCATTTTTTACACCGGATGAAGATGGGGCTTACACCATTGTGATGCACCATAAAGTAAAAGATGTTTACGGAACTATGGTTCTTGATTATAATTCAAGTGCTACCGTTATTGTAGGTAATGCTGAAAAAGGAAATGAAGCTGTTGCAAACTCTAATATTATTAGTTTATTTTCTAAAGATGCAGCAACTGCAAAACAAAAAACTACAGTAAATGTAAATGCACTGTACAACGGGAAAATTGCAGCAAAGCAAAAAATGAAAGTAATTGCCCCTAACGGTTGGGAAAAAGAATTATGGAGTAATGATAAAGGAGAAATCTCATTTACACCAATCTGGTCAGGTAATTACATGGTAGAATTTGCTTATACTGAAAAAGCTGCCGGCGATCACAACGGAAAAAAATATGATGAAATCTGGAAAATGGCAACTTATTTAATTTCGGTGAAATAATTCAGACACTTTAATTTTTAAATACTCTAAACCTTGTTCTTTGAGCAAGGTTTTTTTTTTGCTATAAATGTCTAATTACAGGAATTACTATTTAGAACAAATCTATTTAATATAAAAAGATATTGAAAATTACAAAATCTTAAGCGAATATTAAGTAAAAAATAATTAAATTTTAAGTAATAAATAATGTCTATAAATTTTGTTAAAGCCTTTATGAGACCTTATATTTGCAAAAAGTTATTTTTATTAAATCTAAATAAATACCATGAAATATAATTTACTTCTTGTTTTATCCTTAATAAGTTTTGCATCTTATAGTCAGCAGTATTCAAGTGCAGAAAATACCTCAACTGCAAATGATACTGTTAAAAACAAAAAAGGAGAAGCACTTAACGAAGTTTTAATTACAGCAAATAAACCTAAAAAACCTATTGAAGCAGCCCGTTCAGGAATTAAAGTAATGGATTTGCCACAAAGTGTTCAAATTATTGGCAGTGAAATTATCGAAGAACAACAAGCAATACGATTAAGTGAAGTTGTAAAAAACCTTAACGGAGTTTATGTAGGATCGGCTCGTGGCGGTGCTCAGGAATCTTTTTTCTCAAGAGGTTATGATATGTCGGCTAATAATATGTTCAAAAATGGTTTTCGTTACAATGCGGGTTCAATACCCGAAGTTTCCTCTTTAGAAAAAGTAGAATTCTTAAAAGGCGGATCTGCTTTATTATATGGAAACGTCGCTCCTGGCGGAATCATGAATTTGGTAACCAAAACTCCAAAATTCACACAAGGCGGCGAAATTTCTATGCAAATAGGAAGCTATTCTTTTTATAAACCATCCATAGACTTTTACGGACCGTTAAACAAATCGATCGCATACAGATTTACAGCTTCATATGAAAACTCTGAAAGCTTTAGGGATTTTGTAAAAAACGAGCGTATTTATATCAATCCTTCGTTTTTGTTCCATGTTTCAGACAAAACACAAATTACGGTTCAGGGTGATTATTTAAGCGCTGACTGGACGCCTGATTTTGGTACGGGAATCTACGGAAAAACAATTTTAGATTTACCTCGCAACGAATATTTCGGCTCGCTTTGGTCAACTGCAAATACTAAATCGGCGAGTGCTTCGGTATTACTGAATCATGATTTTAATAAAAACTGGAAATTAAACTTTAATTCTTCTTATCAATCTTACCGCAGAACTCAAACTTCTACAGCTCAATTAAGTACTATTGAGGCTAATGGAGACTGGAAACGCGGACTAACAAAATCTGATGGTGCTGAACATATTTTTGGAGATCAGTTAAGCTTACAGGGAACTTTTAATACAGGTAGTATCAAACACCAAATTTTTACCGGAGTTGACTACGAAAATTCTATCGCTCCTAATTATACTTATGGTTTTTATGCAACACCAAATGGTACAGTTGCAATCCCTACAGAAGCTACAGCAATTAATCTTTATAATTACGACTATAGCACACAAAGTTCAAATGTCCCTTATCCAACAAGAGCAACTCAATTAGCCACTACAAATACACAACGTTTTGGGGCTTATGCGCAGGATTTAATTTCGGTTAACCAATATGTAAAAGTTCTGGCAGGTTTAAGATGGTCTTGGCAGGAAAGTGATGTTACAACTTCTAAAGAAGAAATAACTAAAAATGTTATCACAACCAGTCTTGACAACTCAGTTCCGGTTACAGGAGCTAAAACATTAAACAGAGCTTATTCGCCTAAAGCAGGATTGGTAATTCAGCCTACTAAAGATTTGTCATTATTCGCAAGTTACTCAAACTCTTTTACGCCTAATACAGGAACAACTGTAGATTTAAAACCTTTAGATCCTTCAATTATAGATCAATACGAAGTGGGAATTAAAAAAGATTTCTGGAAAGGTCTTTTGAGTACAAACGTAACTTTATATCAAATATCTAATAATAATTTAGCACAAACGGCGCAGTTTTTAGCTGATGGTGTGACACAAAATTCTACTACTACTTTAAAAGAATTAGTAGGTGCAACAAAAGGAAAAGGTGTCGAAATAGACATTACAGCAACTCCTGTTGAAGGATTAAACATTATGGCGGGTTATAGTTTTAATGAAACCAAAGTATCAAAATCATCCGGAACAAACGGAAGTCTTGTCGTTGGTGATGTATTAGCAAGAACGCCAAAAAATACAGCAAATTTGAGTTTTTTCTACAAATTGCCTGAAGGTTTATTAAAAGGATTAACTTTTGGAGCTATTGCAAATTATGTTGGAGACCGTACCGGTGGATGGAATGATGATTATTTATGGACAGCGGTTAAACCTACTCCGGCAAACCCAAATCCAAATCCTGCTTACACAATCACAATCAGAGACAGAGATATTCCGTTAGAAGGTTATACAACTGTTGATGCTTCTTTAGGTTATGAATGGAGAAAGTTCTCAATTTTATGCCGATTATCAAATATCACAAATGAATTGAATTATACGGTTCATGAAAATTATAGTGTGAACCCAATTGCGCCGCGTCAAATTATGACAAGCCTGAAATACAAGTTCTAAAAATTTTGAATTAGATTGTTTTTCCAAAGCTTTCTCTTCATCATAAACCCGACAGGTTTTTAAAACCTGTCGGGTTTCGTGTTATTATAAGTCAGGTTTTTTATTTTCACAAAAGAAAATGCTCTAATTATATTTACTTTTGTCGCAGATACTTTTTATCTCTGTAAAATAAAAATTCCAAACATGACAGATCCCAAAAAAAACCAATTACAAAAAACTTTAGGCTTTAGTTTTAATATTGCCGTATTAATTGGAGGAACTATAGGAGTTGGAATTTTAAGAACTCCCGGATCAATTGCATCACTTTTAGATAATTACTGGCTTATTATTGCTTCGTGGCTTTTTGGCGGAATATTTGTCCTTATTGGCGCTAATTCTTATGCTGAACTTGCAACAATGCTGCCTAAAGCCGGAGGATCTTATAATTATATCAAAAGAGCTTTTGGAAATTATGCCGGTTTTCTTTCAGGTTGGTTTGATTATATTACCAATGCAATTCCGCCCGCTTTTTACTGCATTGTAATAAGTGAATATATTATTATTTTGTTTCCAAATCTTAAAAAGTATTCGACCGAAATGGCGATTTCACTTTTAATTGCATTTGTATTATTGCATTTAAGCGGAGTAAAAAATGGAAGTACAATTCAGCAAATTACGAGTTTCCTGAAAGTGATTTGTTTTTTCGCTTTAGTTGTGGCTTGTTTTATGTATTCTGGCGTGAAGTTGGCTCCAATTCCTAAAGATAATTCTTTAGTTCAGATTGGTTTATTATTTGGATTTTTCAAATCGCTTCAATTGATCATCGGAACATACAATGGCTGGAATGCCGTTTGCTTTTTTGCCGAAGAAAATGATGATCCAAGCAAGAACATTCCGAAATCTTTATATAGCGGAGTTTTGCTTGTAATCGCTATTTATGTTTTAATAAATGTTGCTTTTTTCTATATTCTGCCAGTCGAAAATATATCAAAATCAAGTCTGGCTGCTGCCGATGTTGCTAATATTATTTTCGGAAAAAACGGCGCTATTATCGTAACGGTGATTTCAATTTTTTCACTAATCAGTATTCTGAATGCTTTTATGATGATTCCGCCCAGAATTCTATACGGATTAAGCCGTGATGGTTTTTTTATCGAAAAAGGAACAACAGTTAACAAAGGCGGAACTCCAATTGTGGCGCTTTTAGTTTCATCATTTTTTAGTTTATTTCTGATTTGTATTGGCTCATTCGAAGTCTTGTTTTCATTTGCCGCCTTTACCTCTATCATCGTTTGGGGATTAGCCTATTGCTCACTTTTAAAACTAAGAATTTCCGAACCTAATTTACCAAGACCTTATCGTTCTATTTGGTATCCCTGGACAACGATTATTGCTATTATAGCTTCGATTGCATTACTTATTGGGTTTGTTTACAGCGATCCTAAAAGCTTTTTAATTATTGTTGTAATTACGTTGATTTCTTATCCTTTGTTTTTGCTTTTGAGAAAGAAGAAGAAATAATAAGGTTTTTTTATCGCCTCGAATTCACGAATTACTTTTGTCATTTCGATCGAAGAGAGAAATCACACTAGGAATTCCGCATAGAATCTCGTAAATCTTTGTCGAGCTACTTGTGTGATCTCTCCTTCGTCGAGATGACAAATAGAAGTAATTTAGCTACTCGAACCCTAATTCGTGAATTCGTGGCGGAAAATCTTCGCACAAAAAAACCCGACAGGTTTTAAAAACCTGTCGGGTTTGAATATCGTTACAAGATAACTACATTCTTATTTCAAACCAGCAATACTCTGCTCGATTGTAGCAATTTTTGCTAAAGCATCAGCTTCTTTTTGTCTTTCGTTTGCCAATACTTTCTCCGGTGCTCCGGCAACAAATTTTTCGTTTGATAATTTTGCCTGAACAGATTTTAAGAAACCTTGTGTGTAAACTAGCTCTGCTGTTAGTTTTGCAATTTCTTCTTCAACATTGATATTTCCTGAAATCGGAATGAAATATTCATTTGATTTTACACGGAAAGATAATGCTCCGTCAACTTTAGCCGAAACATATTCGAAAGCTGAAATATTACCTAATTTCGTTACGATTGTATCAAAATAAGTCGAAAGTTTTTCGCTGTTGATTGCTTTTAATTCAATAGCATCTTTAAACGGAATATTTTTGTCTTTTCTGATGGTTCTGATTCCTGAAATTACTTCAATTGTACTATCAAAATCAGTAATTAAACTCTCGTTGAACGGTTTTAATTCTGGCCATGTAGAAACGATTAAAGCTTCTTCAGGAGTTCTGTCAGCAATTAAATGCCAAATTTCCTCTGTTAAGAATGGCATGAAAGGATGAAGCAATTTCAAATTACTTTCTAACATTTCAATCGCTTTGTCAAACGTTGCTTTATCAATTGGTTGTTGATATGCCGGTTTAATCATCTCTAGAAACCAAGAACAGAAATCATCCCAAACTAATTTATAAATTGCCATTAATGAATCTGAAATTCTGTATTTCTCGAAATTATCTTCAATGTCAACTAATGTTTGTTGCAACTTAGCTTCGTACCATTCGATCGCTACTTTTGATGATTCCGGTTGTGGAATAGTATCTGAAACTTCCCAACCTTTAATCAATTTAAAGGCATTCCAAATCTTGTTTGTAAACGCTTTTCCCTGATTACATAATTCTTCATCAAACATAATATCGTTTCCGGCAGAAGCACTTAAAAGCAATCCTACACGAACTCCATCTGCACCAAATTTCTCTATCAGGTCTAAAGGATCAGGAGAATTTCCTAATGATTTAGACATTTTACGACGTTGTTTATCACGTACTAAACCTGTTAAATACACATTTGTAAATGGTTTTTCACCTGCATATTCGTAACCTGCAATAATCATTCTGGCAACCCAGAAAAATAAAATATCCGGACCCGTTACCAAGTCATTTGTTGGATAATAATATTTGAAGTCTTCATTTTCAGGATTAACAACTCCATCGAAAACCGACATCGGCCACAGCCATGCTGAAAACCAAGTATCCAACGCATCAACATCTTGTCTTAAATCTTTTGTTTCAAGTTTCAGGTTTGAAGTTTTTTCTTTGGCTAAAGCTAAAGCATCTTCAATATTTTCGGCAACTACAAAATTTTCTTTTCCATCTCCATAATAAAATGCAGGAATTCTGTGTCCCCACCATAACTGGCGGGAAATATTCCAATCGCGAATATTGTTTAACCAATGTGCGTATGTGTTTTCGAAACGTTTTGGGTGTAATTTAATATCGCCATCAACTAAAACTGATTTTATTGCCGGTTTTACTAAATCTTCCATTTTCAAAAACCATTGGTCAGATAATCTTGGTTCGATTACTGCTTTGGTTCTTTCTGATGTTCCAACTTTATTCAAATGGATTTCGGTCTTCGCTAAAGCTCCGTTTTCTTCTAATTCTTTTGCAATTTCGGTACGAACCACAAAACGATCTTTCCCTTGATAATGTAATCCGAAACTATTTAATGTAGCATCTTCATTAAAAATATCAATGATTTCAAGATTGTGTTTTTCTCCTAACGTTTTGTCGTTCATGTCGTGCGCCGGAGTAACTTTTAAACATCCGGTTCCAAATTCTACATCTACATATTCATCTTCGATAATAGGAATCACTCTTCCGCAAATAGGAACAATGGCGCTTTTACCTTTTAAATGTGTAAAACGTTCGTCATTTGGATTGATACAAATCGCAGTATCTCCAAAGATAGTCTCAGGACGTGTTGTTGCAATTGTCAGGAAATCTTCTGAACCTTCGATTTTATATTTTAAGAAAAATAACTTTCCTTGTTGTTCTTCATAAATAACTTCTTCGTCTGATAAAGTTGTTTTTGCTTCAGGATCCCAGTTTACCATTCGGTATCCTCGGTAGATTAATCCTTTGTTATATAAATCAACAAATGAGTGAATTACAGATGCTGACATATCAGGATCCATCGTGAATTTGGTTCTTTCCCAGTCGCATGAAGCTCCAAGTTTTTTAAGCTGCTCAAGAATTGTTCCTCCATATTTATGAGTCCATTCCCAGGCATGAGCAAGAAATTCTTCGCGTGTTAAATCATTTTTATTGATTCCTTCTGCTTTTAATTTTGCTACAACTTTTGCTTCGGTCGCAATCGATGCGTGATCTGTTCCCGGAACCCAACAAGCATTTAAGCCTTTAAGACGCGCTCTACGAATTAAAACATCCTGAATTGTATTGTTCAACATGTGCCCCATGTGCAAGACTCCTGTCACATTTGGTGGCGGAATTACAATTGTATAAGGTGTTCTATGATCTGGTTCTGAATGAAAATAGTTGTTTTTCATCCAGTAATCATACCATTTATTCTCGATCGTTTTAGCGTCAAATTGTGCGGGAATTGTCATTTATTGTAGATATGTTTAATCGTTAATTTGTTCTGATTGTTTAATTGTTAATCCGTTCATTTGTATAATTGTTGATTTGTTTTTATTTTTTTAACCGTAATTTCATTTATCAAATAAACGATTAAACAGTTTATACAAATTAACAGTAAAAAAAACTGGTTCAATTTTTGTAATTATATTGACAACAAAAGTAAATAATTAAGTACACTATAAAAAGCGAATTATTAATTTGTGTGTTAATTAAAAGAATGTATATTTACTTACAACTTTAAAACAATTTCAAAATGAAAAATGTAGCCTCTTTTATTGCTGTCGTATTGTTTAGCGCAATAGGTTATGCACAAAATGGCCCAAAAATTGAATTTGCAGCCCCGGACAACACCATTGATTATGGAAAAATTTCAAAAAGTGACAATGGACTTCGCTCTTTTGAATTTACAAATACCGGCGATGCTCCACTTTTAATTACCGGCGCAGAATCTACTGTAAGTTCAATAGTTGTTACAAAGCCCGCAGCAGCAGTTATGCCAGGTAAAAAAGGTAAAATTGATGTAAAATACAATATGGCTGCCGGTCCTATTCGTAAAACAATTACAGTTGAAACAAATGCTGTAAACTATCCTGATGGTAGAATTGCCTTAAAAATCAAAGGCGAAGTGTTGTAAAAAAAATAAAACTCCAAAAATAGTAAAAGCCGTTTCTTAAATTAAGAAACGGCTTTTTTTATGTCAAAGTAATTCTGAAGTAATAATTGTGGCTATTTTAAAATAAACCCGACAGGTTTTTAAAACCTGTCGGGTTTATTGTAGAATATGATGAGATTTTGATTGTCAAATCTTTGTCAAAGTTTAAAACTTTGACAATGACAATCGTGTTCAGTTTCTATTATTTACATTCAGAAGTTGAAAATTTATATTTTACACGATCAAAATCAATTGGTTTATCTTTTACCAAATAAGTTACTCCCATAGTGGTTTGCATGGTTCCGTTTCCTAAAATAAGCTGGTTTTCACGTTTCAAAAATGCCATAGGATTTTTAAATGTTTTAGTTTTATTTGTCACTTCAACAAAAGTATAATCTACAAATAAGGTATCTCCACGAAATTCGCCTTTAATTTCTCCGGTTCTTTCAGCAGCACTAGCTACTTTCATTACCATGTCTCCGCTTATTTTTCCGTTTTTTAAAGTATTCAATTTTAAATTAATAGTATCTTTTTCATATACTGCTTTATAACATTGAGTACTTACAGTTTTTTCGGCATCGGTTTGAACGGCTTCTTTTTTTTCTTCATTTTTTTTACAACTTTGAAGTCCAATGCAAGACAAAAGCAAACAAGATATTACCAGGTTTTTCATAATTAGATATTTTAAGGATGATTGTTATCTTTATAAAGTTAAATAAAAAGAAGCTAAAAAAAAGCTTCTTTTTTAAAATTATTTTTTAAAATTAAACCCGACAGTCCCAAAGCCCAATGTCATTAAGTTAAGAAAAAATCAATAATATCATGCCGAATAAATCTCCCGTAAATCGCCAAGTTTTGTCATTTCGACGGAGGAGAAATCTCCGTAAGTAACTCCGCAACGCAAATCCAATCTTTGTCGAGCTTCTCGCTAGGATTTCTCCTTCGTCGAAATGACAATATTGTGTTTAAACTTTGCGTCTTAGCGCCTTTGCGAGATTAATTTTATTTTCTAAAGCTTAACTTAATGACATTGCCCGAAGCCTCGGGATAAAGCCTGTCGGGTTCTATGTATCCAGGTTTAAAAATAAAACTAACTACTTACAAATTCTCGATTACAAACTCACTTCTTCTGTTTAATTCGTGTTCTTCTTCTGAACAAGCTTCATCTGTTTTACATTTTATAATTGGAACTGATTCTCCGTAACCTTTTGAATGAACTCTTTTTGCATTAATACCGGATTGAATTATAAATTCTCTGGTTGAATTGGCTCTTTTTTGAGATAAATCTTCGTTGAATTTGGCATTTCCTCTTGAATCTGTATGCGAACCAATTTCGATTACCATGTCAGGATATTTTTTCAATAACTCTACAACGCGACCTAAAACCACTTTTGATTCTTTCCTGATGTACCACATATTGTAGTCAAAATAAATAGGATCGGTTTTGATAATCAATCTGTCTTTATCTCTTATAATATCTTTTTCGTCAATTAAAATTTGTTTTATTTTTTCCTTTTTCTTAACTTCTATGGCGGCAATTTCAGCTACTTTTTCTTTTTTCTTGATTTCAGCTGCAACAATTTGATCTGTTTTTGCTTTTTTATCTGCTTCTTTTAAAGCAATAACTGCCAGCGCTTCTCTTTCTTTTTTACGAACCGTTTCAATTTCCTCTTCTTTCTTTTTCGTTTCGGCAATTTGCTGTTCTTCTTGTTTAATTACCTCTAAAGATTTTAATGCCATTGAAGCATCGTTAATCGCATCTCTGGTTTTTCCTGAAGACAATGATCTTGATTCGTTTGTATATTTTTCTTTTGATGCTAAAACTGTGAATGAACTTTCGCAGGGAACTGTAAAACTGAATTTCCCGTCTGCGTTTGTAGTTACTGTATTTAATGTCTTTTTATCTAAATCCTGTAACGTTACAATTGCATTTTCCAGAGCTAATTTAGTATCAATATCTGTAATTATTCCTGTGATAAACTGCTTACAATCTTCTACAATTAAATCTTTAATTTCTTTAAACTGATAAATATCGTCACTTCCTTTTCCGCCTTCTCTGTTTGAGGCAAAATATCCTTCTTTTGTATTTGAATTTATATTAAAGGAGAAATCGTCCAGATTTGAGTTTAATGGCAAACCAACATTTACCGGTTTTGAATATTCATTTCCGTTTATATCCGAAACAAAAACATCAAGCGATCCATATCCTAAATGTCCATCTGATGAGAAATAAAGTTTATTATCATCTGATGCAAAAGGAAATTGTTCCCTTTTATCCGTATTAATAATTGATCCCAAATTTTTTGGCGTATCAAATGCTCCTTTATTAATGTTTACGGAATAAATATCAAAAGAACCGAATGTTCCCGGCATATCCGAAGCAAAGTACAATACTTTTTCATCGGCACTAAGAGCAGGATGTTCTACTGAATAATTAGCACTATTAAATGGAAGCGATGTTATATTACTCCATTTTCCATCAACCAGCTCGGCTTTAAAAATTTGAAGGTTGGAGATTTTTTTATCGTCTGTTTTTTTGCTTCCTTTTTTAGAATTATTACGGGTGAAATAAATCGTCTTTCCATCTTTTGTGAAAATAATATTCGATTCGTGCATTCCGGTTTTTAATTCTTTGGCAAAATAATGTCCCGTAGAATCAGCGGAATTAATATTTTTTAGCGGAATTTCGACAAAATTCAAATATGTTTCATTATCCCATTTATACTTTTTATCAAATAATCCGGGTTTTAGTTTTACGCCAGCAAAAACTAAACTATCCTTGTATTCTACAGCTCCAAATTCAGAATTAGGTGTATTTATGGCTAAGTTTTTAATATCAAATCGCGTCCCAATTGCTGTAACATTTTCTAAGGTTTTAATTTCTTTTTCAAAATTGGCGATATCTTCCGTATTGGCAGATTTTGAATAATATTCTTTTAAGGCCGCATTTGCATCATCATAACTATTGCTCGCTTTTAAGGTTTGAGCATATCTGTAATAATAATTTCGATCTAAATCGTTGCTGTAATTCTGAACTAAAAGTCTGTAATAACGTTGCGCTTTTATTAAATCATTGGTATAAAAATAAGAATCAGCAAGATTTTTTATGACTTCCTGTGAAGGTTTTTTTTCGGCCAATTTTTCATAAAGAAGAATTGCTTCGCTGTAATATGTTTTATCAAAAAATCTTTTGGCTCTTGCCAATTCAAGATCTTGTGCATTTATAAACTGTATTGAAAATACGAATATAATAACGAGTAGTTTTTTCATATTTTTCATTTTAGAAGAATCTTGGTGATTTATCATATCCTTTTCCTAATAAATCTAAATTAAAAAGGAGCATAATTTCATGCGTACCGGAATTAAACTGACCCATATTCGAAAGTGTATGATCGTATGCATAACCTACTCTCAAAGTTGGCGTAACATTTATATTAACCAAAGCACTTACGGCATCATTTATTCTATAAGCTGCACCTAACTCAAATTTATTATTGTACAAAACATTCGCCGTCAAGTCTACAGAAATTGGTGATCCTGCTACAAATTTTGACATAAATGCTGGTTTTATTTTTACCATATCATTGATTTCAAAAACATATCCGGCGGTTAAAAATGTATGAATAGCTTCTGATCCATAAGCATTAATTCCTGATTTCTCTTCGATGTGCTTTGAACTCAATAAATTTGGTGCTGATAATCCCACATAAAAATTATCCCTGAAATAATACGCTCCTACTCCAATGTTGGGTTTGGTTACGTTTATATTTTCGGCGAAAGCCAAATCTGTTTCGGGATCGCTAAATTTGAATCCGTTAAAATTGGTTTGTAAGGAAGTAAAACCTGCTTTTAATCCTAATGAAAGTTTATTTCTTCCTCCCAAATTTAAAACATACGCAAAATCAGCATAAAAATTATTTTCCTTTTTTGCGCCGTCGCCAATATCATCTGAAATTAATGAAAGTCCAACTTCGACTTTATCCGTAATAGCGGTATGTCCGAAAAAAGTAAAAGTTTTTGGCGCACCAACTGCTCCAACCCACTGCGTTCTATACAATCCTCCCAGATTTAGCATTGCAGGAACTCCTGTTGCATACGCTGGATTTACAACACTCATATTGTACATATAATGTGTGTATTCAGGATCTTGTTGCGCTGTGGCGGAGGTTATATAAAAGAGAAAACTTATAAAAAGTATTATTTTTTTCATTTGAAAATTATATTTAATAATATAAAAAAGAAATTATCTGTTTAGGTAAAGTCGGCCTTGTTGTGCTTTTCTATTATCCTTATTAAAATTGATAATATAAAAATAGACTCCATTTGGCGCTATTCCGTCACCAAAACCAGCTGATTCAGTATTTCTTCCGTCCCAATTTGGTTTATTTACATTTCCTTTAAACATTACATTTCCGTATCTATTGAAAATTTCAAGTGTATAATCCGGGTATAAAAATTCAATATCAGGAATTCTGAAAGTATCATTTATATTGTCACCATTTGGCGAGAATCCGTCAGGAATAAAAAATGCATATTGCGACACATCACAATCGATTAATGAAACGGTTACTTCTAAATTAGTATCAGAAATACAATTAGTTACAGTCGAAAGATCAAATCCGTAATATTTCGTTTTATGAACTAATAAACTTGATGAAGCAAGTAAATTTCCGTTGTCTTCTGCATCGTACCACGCAACAGTCGATGGCACATTTGTAACTCGGGACAAATCAGCAATAGTTGGATTTGCCAAACCACAAAAATCTGCTCCACCAGTATTCAATATCGGAGCCGGCGTATCGTTTACTATCACCGAAATCATTGTGGGAGCTGACGTACAATTTGAAAGGGAAGTTTCCCGTACATAAAGATTTTCTGATTTTAAAACGTAAGTTCCTGCAAGTGCCGTTGTTGACGCAGCAGAATTATACCATTTGTATTGAGATCCGCGTGGAAATAAATTTGCAATTGTTGCTCTATCGACTTTACAAAATACCTGATTTTCTGCAATTGGCGCTAACGGAATTGGATTTATAGAAAAACCATCGGATACATTGCTTAAATTGCTATCACAATTGGTGCTATTATTTTTTAAATTAGTGGCTAAAATTGTGGTAGAACCAATATTTAAAAGTAAACCTGCGGGAATTATAAAAGTTGCATTTCCGTTTAAAACAGTTAAAACAGCGGTTTGTAATGTTGACGTATTACTGTCTGAAAGTATATAAGATAATGTCGCATCTGTTAAATTTCCTAATCCGAAAACTGCTACAGAAACAGGATCGTTTAAACAAACATCATTAATTAAGACTTTTACGGTTGCTGCATTCGGCAAAGGATTAATTACCAAATTCCCCTGAGTATTAGCAACATTTGTACAACCTGTTACGGTATTTGTAATTCTAGTAATGGTTATTGTTGAAACGCCGCTATTTACATTTAAGTTTCCGGGAATTCTAAAATTAAAAATTCCGCCAACTGCCGTAATATTAGCCGTTTGTCCTGTTGCAAAATTATCGCCTGTAATATTATAAACAATACTATAATTGCCATTAGCTAATTGAGCAGCGCTTGAAATTTGTATTACTGAATCTTTGTTCTGACATGTTGGTAATGTCGTCATTACGGCGCCATCTAAATGTGGCAGCGGATAAATATTTAAATTATCGAATAGATTATTAATAACATTCAAACAGGATTGTTTACCGGTTGTGGCTGCAATATTTGTAACGCGAATTGTATATAAACCTACTTGTCTAAAATAGGCAGCATCGACCGGAAAACTAATTACACCATTTACAAAATTTGCCGTCACAGTTTTTGATCCGCCATTGGGACCGGAAACGTTAAAAGTGACTTTGTATTCTCCGTCCGGAATTGCTTCAGGTCCTTGTGTAATTGTTGCCGAATAAGTTGCAGTAGGAATTTTATCCTCGCAAATATCTGAATTTACTACTATTTGAGCGCCTGTAAAATCAAGTCTTTTTTCGAGTGTAATGGTTATTGGTACAGTTCTATCCGGACAGATTCTAGTATCAGGAAAAGATCGAACTGTGTAAGTATAAATATATTCTCCGGGTCCTAAATCATCAAATACTTCCTGAAGATTTACATTATGATCTGTTAATGAGGTTAATCCAGCCCCATTCCATTCTCCACCCATATCTTCACCGGCAAGTAAAGTATGAAGGTCTAAATCTGTATAAGACCCTAAATCAGTATCTCCACATAAAACTATATCAGTTGCTATTCCGGGTTCAGGTGCTCTAAAAACGGTTACTGTAACTTTAACTGAAAGAGGTGTTGGCTCACAGGCAAGTACTGGAGGAACGGTATAAGTAAAATCAAATGACCCTTGTAATCCTGTAACTGGAATTATTGCATCTACAGATCCGCCTGAACTATTTGTCCAGCTTCCATTTGAATGCGGTCCCATTACGGTACTATTAAATGCTGTGAAAAGATTAAAAGTGTTAGCAGAACTACATACGGTCGCAAATGGAGCAGGAACTCCTGGATATGCCCCAATTGTGAGTGTTACAGTAGATGTATTATCTGTACATCCTGCAACACCCGCAACAGTGTACGTATATTTATAAGTACCTCCGCGACGTATAAGCTGTCCGTTTAATTCTCCCGTGGCAGGATTTAAACCTCTCGAATTATTCTCATCTTTCCATGTTCCTCCCGGAGTTGGCGAACCACCTAATAAACTAAATAACGAAATCGATGTATTAACAGGAAGTTCGATATCACAAATAACTTTACTTCCATCAATTCCCGCACATTGTGCATAAATTTGTGAAGGCAAAACCGATAAAAAGATAAAAAACAATATTAATTGTAAGAAATTAGCGTAGTTTTTAGCCATGAACTCTTATTTTTTTATAAACATAATAAAATAAAAACTTTCAATGAACAAAAAGGAGATTTAATAGCTAAATTTTCACAAAATTTAAATTTTGCACAAAATTACGACAGTATAATTAATTGTATTTAAAAATTTTATTGAATTGTAAATCACACATTTACAGCTCATCTTCAAGCTTAAATCTAAACTTTAAAATGAGACTATTTCTTTCTACTTCTAAAGTTATCCAAATATCTTCTTCAGATTTTAAAAGTGTATTAATTTGCTGCAGTGTATATTTATACGGAATATTATTATTGATGCTCACAATAATATCTCCTTTTTGTAATCCGCATTTTTCGGCGGCTGATTTTTTACGAATATTTACAATTTCATATACCGGTTTTAATGAAAATTTGTATTTAAAATTCCCGTCTTTTTTATCATTATAACCTGTTTCTTCAATTGATGTAGCGACTTTAACGGTTTCTAAATGCACCGTTTCCTGTACCCATTGAAGTCCGTTGTGCTGAACGGTTATTCCGCTTTTATTATAACTGAAAGGATCTGAAAATTTGTTGTTCTTTTTAAGATATATTTTTTTATCTGCATAATCTAAAACTACTGTAAATCGTTTTAAAACTTCTCCACCAATGGAACCTATTCGGTCCGGAACCATTTTTACATTTTTAATAGAACTGGAATCGGGAAATGAAACTATTGGTTTTTTAAAATTGAAATCTTCGATTAAAAAATTATCGATTTTGGCGCGATGACCTTCAATATCTCCGCTAAATCCTTTTCCCAAAAAATCAGGAAAATTCTTTTTAGGCAATTTAATTTTATTATTTTCAAAAATCCAAAAAGCATCACTATTACCAATATCAATAAGCAGTTTTGCCGGCACTTTAATACTATCAACTATTGCTGTTGTATAAATATAAGGTTTGGATTTCTCTATCGTTATCGGCAAGACTTTAAATTTTTTCTCTAATTTTCTGCGCGTTTCTTCGTTGTTTGAATGAACAATTATTTTCTTTTTCTGATAATTGATTTCTACTATATTATTTTTAAAAAATTTATATCCAATAATGCCATTTACAGGAATACCAATATGTGAAGACAAATTAAAATTTTGATCTAAAATAATATAAACCAAGTGATTGATCGATTTTAATCCATGTGTTTCTAAGGTATTGTTTGTTGATTTTAGTCCTTCTATTTCCTCTTCACTTCCTAATCCTTTGAGTTTGATTTTCTGTATGTTGTTAAAAGTGACTTCCTGTTTGTCTTCCATACTAAACAAGATAGTTTCTTCGACTCCTGAATCTAATAGCAGATTCAGTTCGACACCGTTTACTTTTATAGGAATAAAAACAAGGTTATTGATCAGTTTAAATGGTATCGTAACCTTTTTACTATGCTTTTGAATTAAGAAATCACCTTGCGCCATAACTGACAAAGATGCCAAAAGCCCAAAAAACAACATGAAATATTTTTTCATTGATAATATTTTATGATAAAATTACTAAAAATATTAATAATTGTTACATTTTAATTAGTACCCGTAATGTTTACGTTAAATTCGAAAAAAAAAATGCAAATTTGCACTTCAATAATAAAACTCATGCCAACAATTTCTCACAAAGGCAGAAACATGCCCGAATCTCCGATACGTAAACTTGCTCCTTTTGCAGACGCTGCAAAGCAAAAAGGAAAAAAAGTGTATCATTTAAACATTGGTCAACCGGATATCAAAACACCCGACGTGGCCATGGAGGCGGTAAAAAATATTGAATTAACTCTTATAGAATACAGTCCGTCTGCCGGATATGAAAGTTATAGAAAAAAATTAGCTCAATTTTACCAACGTCAAAACGTAAATGTTAACTCTGAAGACATCATTATTACTACTGGTGGTTCTGAAGCCTTATTATTTGCATTAGCCACAATCACAGATCCGGGTGATGAAATTATCATTCCGGAACCTTTTTATGCTAATTATCATGCGTTTGCATCATCAACAAGTGCAACTGTAATTCCTGTAATTTCAACAATTGAAACAGGATTTGCTTTGCCAAGTATTGATACTGTCGAAAAATTGATTACGCCAAGAACGAAAGCTATATTGATTTGTAATCCCGGTAATCCAACAGGTTACTTATATTCTGAAGCCGAAATAAAACAACTCGCGGCTTTAATTAAAAAACACGATTTATATTTAATTGCTGACGAGGTTTATCGTGAGTTTTTATACGATGGAGATGATGTTCACTATTCTGTAATGAATCTTGAAGATGTGCAGCAAAATGTAATCATGGTCGATTCGGTTTCAAAACGTTACAGTATGTGTGGCGCCAGAATTGGTTGTTTGGTTACTAAAAATAAAGATGTTCTGGCAACGGTTATGAAGTTTGCTCAGGCACGTTTGAGTCCGCCTACAATTGAGCAAATTGCTTGTGAAGCTGCGATAGATACTCCGCAAAGTTATTTTGATGAAGTAATTTCAGAATATAAAGGTCGTCGCGATACTTTAATTACCGAATTGAATAAAATTGAAGGTGTAATTGTTACAAAACCTAAAGGCGCTTTTTATTGCATTGCACAATTGCCAATAGAAAATGCCGACGATTTTGCGCAATGGCTTCTTGAAACTTATGACCTTAAAGGAGAAACTGTTATGGTTGCTCCTGCTGCCGGATTTTATTCGACTCCGGGAATGGGATTAAACCAGGTTAGAATTGCTTATGTCTTAAATAAAAAAGATTTAATTACTGCTGTAAACATTTTAAAAGAAGCTCTTTTAGTTTACAATAAGAAATAATTTCAAAAAAATAAATACCTTCAAAAGACAATAACGTGCTATGTTATTGTCTTTTGTATTTTTAGAAAACCCCATTTTGATTTTAATTTAAATTATATCTAAAAAGGAACGATTAAATAGTAAAAACGATAGAAAAGGTTTCCTTTTTATTAATTATCTTTACCGCCTTAAAAAGATATACCCATACTAATAGTAGTTTTTAATGATAAATAACGAAGATTTTTTAGACGAAATAGGAGACAATCATTTTAGCAGCAATGCTCAAAACCCTGTTAGACAGGATGCTTTTGACTTAAGTGATGAAGAAAAAATAGAAAAGATAAAAAAAGATGTTGAAAACATCCTACAGACTTTAGGAATGGATTTGACTGATGATAGCATAAAAGGTACTCCAAACCGTGTTGCAAAAATGTTTGTAAAGGAAATTTTTGGAGGTCTTAACCCTACAAAAAAGCCAAAAGCGTCAACTTTTGACAATAATTACAAATACGGTGAAATGTTAGTTGAAAAAAACATTACCGTTTATTCTACCTGCGAACACCATTTATTACCAATTATAGGACGAGCACATGTGGCTTATATTTCCAGCGGAAGAGTTATTGGTTTATCAAAAATGAACCGAATTGTAGAATATTACGCTAAAAGACCTCAGGTTCAGGAGCGTTTGACAATGCAAATTGTGCAGGAATTACAAATAGCTTTGGGAACAGATGATGTTGCCTGTGTTATTGATGCGAAACACCTTTGCGTAAATTCAAGAGGAATTAAAGATATCGAAAGCAGCACCGTAACATCTGAATTTGGCGGAAAATTCAAAGATCCTCAAACAAAAAGAGAATTTTTAGATTACATTAAATTGGATACGCAGTTCTAAATATTGGTGAATCGTTTATTTGTTTACTCGTCAAATCGAAAAAACAAATAAACGGTTAAACAATTAAACAACAAAAAATGTATACTTTTTCGTTTGAAAAGTTAGAAGTTTGGCAAAACTCCAGAATGTTTGTTTTGGATATTTATAAATTAACTAGTAAATTTCCATCAAATGAAATATTCGGAATAACTTCTCAGATAAAAAGAAGTTCCAGTTCAATTGCCACAAATATTGCCGAGGGAACTTCGAGAAATACGAATAAAGATAAAGCTCATTTTTTAACGATTTCATATTCATCAGCAATGGAAACTTTAAATCATTTGATTATTTCAAAAGATTTGGATTATTTATCTGAGATCGATTATATAGCATCTCGTGAGAAAATTGAAAAAATTTGCAATCAGATCAATAGTCTTAAAAAATATTATCTTTCAAAAGAATAATTCGAAAACCAAATTAAACGATTTAACAAAAAACAGTTAAACAATAATTAAATATGCCTTTATATAAAAGTCAATCTTTAAAAGTACATAACACGCTTTCGGGCGAGAAAGAAAATTTCAATCCTATTCATGAGGGAAGTATTGGAATGTATGTTTGCGGACCTACAGTTTACAGTAATGTACATCTTGGAAACGTTAGGACTTTTATGTCATTTGACGTAATTTTCAGGTATCTTTTGCATCTTGATTATAAAGTACGTTATGTTCGAAATATTACTGATGCAGGACATTTAACAGATGATGGTGATATTGATAACGATCGTTTCGTAAAACAATCCCGATTAGAGAAATTAGAACCTATGGAAATTGTACAGAAATATACTGTGGATTTTCATAAAGTTCTGGATACCTTTAATTTCCTTCCTCCTACTATTGAACCAACGGCAACGGGTCATATTTTAGAGCAAATAGAATTGACTCAAAAATTAATTGATTCAGGTTTTGCATACGAAAGCAATGGATCTGTTTATTTTGATGTATTTGAATACAACAAAAGAGGGATGAAATATGGCGAATTAAGCAATCGTAATATTGATGAGCTTTTTGCTAATACCAGAGATTTAGATGGACAAAATGAGAAAAAGAATCCACAAGATTTTGCGCTCTGGAAAAACGCTTCGCCAGCACATATAATGCGTTGGAATTCGCCTTGGGGCGAAGGTTTCCCTGGCTGGCATTTAGAATGTACTGCTATGAGTACTAAATATCTGGGAGAAAAATTTGATATTCACGGAGGCGGAATGGATTTAAAATTCCCACACCACGAATGTGAAGTTGCGCAAGGAAAAGCTTGCAATGGAGAAACACCGGTAAATTACTGGATGCACACCAATATGCTTACTATGAACGGATTACGAATGAGTAAGTCTACCGGAAATTATATTTTGCCATTGGAATTGGTAAAAGGTGATAATCCGTTTTTTGAAAAATCATTTGAACCCAATATTGTTCGTTTCTGTTTTCTTCAGGCACATTATCGAAGTGTTTTAGATATTTCTAATGATGCAATGGTAGCAAGCGAAAAAGGATATCACCGCTTAATGGAATCATATAAATTAGCTTCATCCTTAAAGTCAAGCAATTCATCGTCTTTAGATGTTGCTGCGTGGAGACAAAATTGCTATGATGCCATGAACGACGATTTTAATACTCCTATTTTAATTGCGCAATTATTTGAAGGGGCACGCTATATTAATGTCGTAAATGACGAAACTGAAACATTGACAGCCGAAGATATTGAATTATTATCTACTACGTTTTCTAATTTCTTGTTTGATGTTTTAGGAGTGAATAATAAAGTTTCTCAAAATACGGCAGATACAACTGAAAAATTAAATGGAGCAATTGAATTATTAATTCAAATGAGAAATCAAGCCAGAGTTGATAAAAACTTTGCACTTTCTGACCAGATTCGCGATCAGTTGATTGCTTTAGGAATTCAGTTGAAAGATGGGAAAGAAGGAACTACCTTTTCAATATAAATAATTCATTTTCTAATAAATCATGAAAGTAACTACTCCATTTGTTTTATTAGTTCGCTTTTATCAAACTGCAATTTCGCCTTTTACACCGGCAAGCTGCAGGTTCGAGCCAACGTGTTCGACGTATATGATTCAAGCCTTGCAGACTCATGGATTATTTTATGGCGGATATTTAGGAATGAAACGAATATTGAGCTGTCATCCCTGGGGAAAAACGGGCTACGATCCTGTTCCCGAAAAGAAATGTTCGCACAAACATTAACTTTTAATAAAGACTTACTCTGCTATAAATATTTATTTTTACAACTCAAAAAACAATTTAATATATGTCACACTCCTTAAATGTCATTTGGAATCCTTCAGAAGGAATCGATTTAGGATTTTTTATGATTCGTTATTACAGTTTAATGTTCGTAATCGCTTTTGGTTTAGGTTGGTTCATCATGAAAAGCATTTTCGAGCGCGAAAATGAATCAATAGATAAATTAGATTCTTTATTTGTATGGACTGTTTTAGCTACATTAATAGGAGCTCGTTTAGGTCATGTACTATTTTATGATTGGGAATATTTTAGAAATCATTTACTTGAAATCTTTTTACCGTTTAGATTTGAACCAAAATTCGAATTCACAGGTTTTCAGGGATTAGCCAGTCATGGTGCAGCAATTGCGATTATCATTGCAATGTATTATTACAGTAAAATGATCTTAAAACGTCCGTTATTATGGATATTGGATCGTGTCGTAATTCCGGTGGCAAGTGGGGCAATCTTTGTTCGTTTAGGAAACTTCTTTAATTCTGAAATTATCGGAAAAGAAACAGATTCTGCTTTCGGAATTCGTTTTTTACACGATCAGTTCAGTAAATCTGAAGCTGTAAATGCAACTCAAATCGCAGATCCAAAAGCTGCTTATAATGCAATCGCAACAGATCCTAAATTTGCCGATTTATTGGCTCAGGTTCCTGTAAAACATCCAACTCAATTGTATGAAGGTATTGCTTATATTTTTGTTTTTGCAATTCTTTTCTTTTTATACTGGAAAACAAATGCAAGACTTAAGTCAGGATTATTATTCGGATTGTTCCTTGTTCTTTTATTCGTAGTACGTTTTATCGTTGAATTTGTAAAAGAAAGCCAAGGCGGTTTTGAGAACGAACTAGGCATTTTCTCAACAGGACAATGGTTAAGTATTCCGTTTATCATTATCGGGCTTTTCTTTATAATCAGAGCACAAAGAAATCCTTTAGCAGCATCTTAAAAACACCATCATAAACATAAAAAACGCCCAAACTTAATTGTGTTGGGCGTTTTTCTTTATCAAACCTTTGTTAAACCTTTGCCGCACATCCCGAAACTATCAATGAGAAATTATCACTATCCCTAAATAGGTATTGATTTACTGTTTTTTAAGGAGCACAACTTGTCGCTTTCACAATAACCTTAAGTCCCGCTGTGCACTATATCTTTTCCCTGCTAAAGGAGCAGGAAAAAGGATATCGTTTCCATCGGGGCTAATTTAGAAATCTATTTTCTATAAGAGTTTACGCTTAAATTTACCTTGAAGATTAATCATAGCAGCGAACAGAAAAGCTTCTATTAGCGCATTGAAATTAAAAAGAAGACTTAATTTACTGGTTTATTTTCTTTAAATTCGGTTGCACATAGAAAAGAAAAAGCTGCTCATAATTGCAGTAACCTTGAATATATCCAAATTATTTACCTTAAAATTATTATTAATGTCGATTCTGTACCAAAGCCCAAAAATAATTATTCGTGAATTTTTACCTTCAGAAAAACAAACTTTTTTAGATCTATTTAAAGATACACAAGTTACAAAATACCTTCCTAATGCCACACCAGAAAGATATGTGGAGATGTTCAACGAATTACTTGAAAATTATAAAAATAAAAATCTAAGCCGATGGGCTATATTCGATACTTCAAATAATGATTTTATCGGAATATGTGTTGCTCGTATTTTTACATACAACACAAATCAAATAGAAATTGGGTATGTACTTAGCAGAAAATATTGGGGAAAAGGCATTGCTACAGAAGTATGCAAAGCTATAATGCAATATAGTTTCGCAAATACAACGACAAAAGAAGTTGTCGCCATAACCGATATCAACAATAGCGGATCACAGAATGTACTGCAAAAAGCCGGATTTTTACGATTAGCGAATCTAATCAGAAATAACGAAGAGATAGCTTATTTCATGATCAAAAGATCATTGATAGAGTAATTACCTGCTCACTAAAATGCTACAATTATAAACGAAAATAGTGTCAGATTAAAATATCAAGTTGGAATCACATCAAAGATTCTAATTGCATTTCTCATAAAATCAATACACAATTTACTCGTTAGGAGTTTAATACTCGTAAAAAAAGATACGACCACGCAATAAAATATCGTGTAGGTATTATAATAAACAATGTGAAATTTACATCAACAGGTGTAATATATATAAAAAAAAAGATCCAACTTTCGCTGGATCTTTTTGATTTATATAAACTTGCAATTATGCTTGTTTGTGTTTTTCTTCGATATTATGTTTTTCATCTTTAGAAATCGTGTCAACCAATACTGGTGTAGCGATAAATAATGAAGAATAAGTTCCTACAACAATACCAACTAACATTGCGAAGATAAATCCTCTGATAGATTCTCCACCAAAGATAAACATCGTTAACAATACAATGATCATCATTAATGATGTATTTAATGTTCTTGATAATGTAGTATTAATAGAAGCGTTTACAATATCTTCAAAAGTACCTTTACGGTTTCCAATAATAAACTCTCTAACTCTGTCAAATACAATTACAGTGTCATTCATAGAATAACCAATAACTGTTAGAATTGCAGCGATAAAGTGCTGATCCATTTCCATGTGGAAAGGCATGAATTTATAACATAAAGAATAGATTCCTAATACAAAGATAACGTCATGCGCTACAGCTGCAATCGCACCTAATGAATATTGCCATTTACGGAAAGAAACCATTAAGTATAAAAAGATAGCTGCCATTGCACCTAGAACTGCCCAGTATGAGTTTGTTTTAATATCTTCAGAGATAGAAGCTCCAACTTTAGAAGATTGTAAAACACCTACTTTTTTACCATCAAAAGTGTTAGTGAATTTATCATAAGTAACATTAGGGAAATACTTCTGTAATGCTGTATATAATTTTTGATTCACTTCTTCGTCGATAGCAACACCGTCTTCTTTAATCTTATATTTTGTAGTGATTTTTAATTGGTCATCATCACCTAAAATTTTAGCTTCAACCGGAGTACCAAAAGCAGCAGATAATTCATCTGAAACTACAGTAGCATCAACTGGTTTTTCGAATTTAACCTGGAAAGTTCTTCCTCCAACAAAATCAACACCTTCATCTAATCCGTTAACGAAGAAGATAGAAATTAAACTTACTACAACTACTATAGAAGAGAAGATATAAGTGAATTTTTTGATTTTAATAAAGTCAAAGTGGAAATTTGTAAACCAGTTTTTAGTAATGTTTGTAGAGAAAGTTAAATCAGCTTTTCCAGCAATATTTCTGTCGATAAAAATTCTAGCGATAAAAATTGAAGTAAACA
Organism: Flavobacterium sp.; assembly: GCF_043722275.1. Classification (GTDB taxonomy): domain Bacteria; phylum Bacteroidota; class Bacteroidia; order Flavobacteriales; family Flavobacteriaceae; genus Flavobacterium. The sequence goes on from NZ_JAYSPC010000038.1 coordinate 39,429, forward strand.
TTGAAGTTACGATACCAATAAGTAAAGTTAAAGCAAAACCTTTAATTGGTCCTGTTCCAAAGATAAACAAGATAGCTCCAGTTAAAACGTGTGTTACGTTCGCATCAATAATAGAACGCATTGCACCATGCCATCCGTAAGATGTAGCCACTGCTTCTGATAAAGATTTACCTTCACGTAATTCCTCTTTTGCTCTTTCAAATATAATAATATTCGCATCTACCGCAGTACCTAATGTAAGTACGATACCTGCAATACCTGGTAATGTTAATACAAAACCAAAACTTGCCATAATTCCGAATAAGAAAAGTAAGTTTAATAATAATGCAAGATTAGCATACCAACCTGCTTTACCATAATAGAATACCATCCATAAACAAACTAATAAAAATCCTAATACAGATGAAATTGTACCTGCATCAATTGCAGCCTGACCTAAAGATGGCCCTACAACAGTTGATTGAAGAATATCAGCAGAAGCCGGTAATTTACCTGCATTTAATACGTTAGCTAAATCTTTAGTTTCGGCTACATCAAATGAACCTGTAATTTCAGATCTTCCACCTGCAATTGGTCCACTAGTTACACCAGGAGCAGAATAAACAATATTATCTAAAACAATAGCAATATATCCTTTTTGAGAAAAAGCTCTTCCTGTTAATTCTTCCCAAACTTTAGCACCCTGACTGTTCATTTGCATAGAAACAGCTGGTTTTCCTAATTGGTCAAAAGTATCTTTTGCATCAGTTACAACACCACCACTCATAGCGGGAACGTTATCTCTGTTACCTTTTAAAGCATATAATTCAACAGCTTCAAGATCTTTTCCTTTTGCATCTTTAATAGAAGTTGGTTTACTCCAAACAAATTTTGCATTGTGTTGGTCAGCAGCTAATAAAACTCTGATATCTGCTCTTTTAAAGTAAGCATTTACAGTAGCAGTATCTTTTGTAGCAAAATAACCTAAAACTGGTCCGCCACCCTGACCTAACATTTTGTCAAATAATGGATTATTTCCTTTTTTAGTATCTACAGAATCCTTAGTATCAGTTAATAAAGCATTCAATGAATCTTTAACAACAGTTTTAGTTTCTGTTTTTTTAACTTCTGTCTTTTTCAAAGACTCGTTAGCAGCAACTAAAAAGTTTCCAATTTCTTCCACTTTATAAGTTTCCCAAAACTCTAATTGAGCTTTTCCACCTAATAATTTCTTAATTCTGTCAACATCTTTAGCACCCGGAAGCTCAACTAAGATTCTTCCTGTTTCTCCTAATTTTTGAATATTAGGCTGAGTAACTCCAAATTTGTCTATACGCTCTCTTAATACTTTAAAAGCACTTTCAACAGACTCGTCAACTTTTCTTTTAATTACTTTTTGAACTTGTGAATCAGACATTTGAAAATCGATTCCACCTTCTCCTTGTAAACTTCTGTTTGCAAAAATATCAGGTGAAGCTAATTTTACAGTTCCGTTTGAATTCGCTTCAAAAGCTTCAAAAAACTTATTTAAATAGGTTTTGTTTCCTTCTAAATTTGCACTTGCATCTGCTAATGATTTATTAAATACCGGATTTTTAGAATTGTTAGACAAACCTTTTAAAACATCTTTAATAGAAATTTGAAGAATCACGTTGATTCCTCCTTCTAAGTCAAGACCTTTATTTAATTGTTTGTTTTTTACTTCATTATAAGTAAAATCCGAAAAACCAAGGTTTAACACTTTTTCTTTACCAATAGAATCTAAGTATTTTAATTCTTTATCAGGATTATCTCCTGCAAAAGCTTTAGCTTCACTTTTGACATTATTTGCCACAAAAGTGAAAGAGAGTTGGTAAATACTTACCAATGCAAATAGAATTGCGAAAAATTTAATAAGTCCTTTATTCTGCATTATTACTAAAAATTAATTATGTTTTATTGTTTGTTTTTGTTTTAAAGTACCATAAAATAAGCCCCGACATGATTTTTTAAAACTAAAAATTCCAGATCACGAATTACCACATTTTTTTTAAACCGAGCAAATATATAATTAACGAAAAGATTAACCAATTTATTTATTAATTAATCTTAAAAAAAAGACTGCAAAAGTGCAGTCTTTTCCTTTTTTTTCAAAAATCGTTATACTAAAATCGATTTTAGAGCATCATTCATACCACGAACCGCATCTGCACTTTTAGCAAATAAGGCTTTTTCCTGGTCATTTAATTTGATGTCTAAGATTTCTTCTACTCCGTTTTTACCAATTATACATGGCACACCTATACATATATCATTTTGTCCGTATTCTCCTTCAACAAAAACAGAACATGCAATCATTTTCTTCTGATCGTTTAAAATACTGTCTACAAGAAAGGCAACAGATGCTCCCGGCGCATACCAGGCTGATGTTCCCAAAAGTCCTGTAAGTGTAGCTCCGCCAACCATTGTATCTGCAGCTACTTTTTGCAATACTTCTTCTGAAAGAAATTCTGTTACCGGAATTCCGTTATATGATGCCAGACGCGTTAAAGGAATCATAGTAGTATCACCATGTCCGCCTATAACCATTGCTGAGATATCATTTGCAGGTTTGTCTAAAGCTAATGAAAGATAAGTTCTAAAACGTGAACTGTCTAACGCTCCACCCATACCAATAATTCTATTTTTAGGTAATCCTGTTGATTTTAATGCTAAATAAGTCATAGTATCCATAGGATTAGAAACTACAACAATTATAGTATTTGGAGAAAATTTCAATACATTCTCAGCAACTGTTTTTACAATTCCTGCATTTATACCTATTAATTCTTCACGAGTCATTCCTGGTTTTCTTGGAATTCCTGATGTAATTACTACTACATCACTTCCGGCAGTTTTAGAATAGTCGTTAGTCACGCCAGATACTTTGGTATTAAAACCTGTATTTGTCGCACATTGCATAATATCCAACGCTTTCCCTTCGGCAAAACCTTCTTTAATATCCAACAACACTACTTCGCTTGCAATTCCTCTATAAGAAATAACATCTGCACATGTAGCTCCAACATTTCCTGCTCCTACAATGGTAACTTTCATATTTTATACTTTATCGGTTATTAATTAATTTGTTTATTTCGTAAATCGACAATTCGTTTAATCGTCTAAGTAAATTTAAACAATTAAACGAATTGATGATTAAAATTTATTATGCATCGATATTAGCGTAGACCGCATTTTTCTCGATAAATTCTCTACGTGGTGGAACTTCATCGCCCATTAACATTGAGAAAACTCTATCGGCTTCAGCCAAACTATCAATAGTTACCTGACGTAAAGTTCTAAAGCTTGGATCCATTGTAGTTTCCCACAATTGCTCTGCGTTCATCTCTCCAAGACCTTTATAACGTTGAATAGCAGCACTTCCTCCCATTCTCTCATTTGCCTGATCACGCTGAACGTCATTCCATGCATATTCTTTTTTATTTCCTTTTTTAACTAAATATAAAGGTGGAGCTGCGATATAAACGTGACCTTCTTCGATCAATTCTTTCATGAAACGGAAGAAGAACGTTAATATTAAGGTAGAAATGTGACTACCATCGACATCGGCATCACACATGATGATTACTTTATGATATCTTAGTTTTTCAAGATTTAATGCTTTACTATCTTCTGCAGTACCAATTGTAACTCCTAAAGCGGTAAAAATATTACGAATCTCTTCGTTTTCGAATACTTTATGATGCATTGCTTTTTCAACATTCAAAATCTTACCACGTAATGGTAAAATCGCCTGAAATGCACGATCACGACCTTGTTTTGCGGTTCCACCAGCCGAATCTCCCTCGACTAGGTAAACCTCACATCTTGCAGGGTCCTGCTCAGAACAATCTGAAAGTTTTCCTGGCAATCCACCACCGCCCATAACGGTTTTACGCTGTACCATTTCACGTGCTTTTTTAGCAGCGTGACGGGCTTGTGCAGCAAGAATTACTTTTTGAATAATGATACGTGCATCATTTGGATTTTCTTCCAAATAATTCTCTAACATTTCTCCAACTGCCTGAGAAACCGGAGAAACTACTTCTCTGTTTCCTAGCTTAGTTTTTGTTTGTCCTTCGAATTGCGGCTCTTGTACTTTTACCGAAATAATAGCAGTTAATCCTTCACGGAAGTCATCTCCGGCAATTTCGAATTTCAGTTTATCCAACATTCCGGATGCATCTGCATATTTTTTAAGGGTTCTTGTCAAACCACTTCTAAAACCTTGTAAATGCGTTCCTCCTTCGTGTGTATTAATATTATTTACATAAGAAAAAATATTCTCTGTATAACTTGTATTGTAAATCAAGGCAACCTCAACCGGAATTTCACCTTTTTCATTATCCATGCTGATAACGTGAGAAATAATAGGCTCACGGTTACCATCTAAATAGCGAATATATTCTTTAAGACCTTCATCAGAGTGAAAAACTTCTACTTTGAATTCGCCTTTATCATCAACTTCTCTTTTATCTGTAAATGTGATTGTAATTCCTTTATTAAGAAAAGAAAGCTCACGCATACGAGCCGCTAATGTATCATAAGAGAACTCAGTAGTTTGAGTAAAAATAGTATCATCAGGATAAAAAGTCTGACGTGTACCTCTTTTATCTGTTTCTCCAATTTGTTTAACCGGATATAATGATTTTCCTCTTTCATATTCCTGCTCATAGATTTTTCCGTCTCTAAAAACAGTAGATCTCATATGAACCGAAAGTGCATTTACAACCGAAACCCCAACACCGTGCAAACCTCCGGAAACTTTATAAGAATCTTTATCGAATTTACCTCCGGCACCAATTTTAGTCATTACTACCTCAAGTGCCGAAACACCTTCTTTTTTATGTAAATCAACTGGAATACCACGACCGTTATCTTCAACTGTTACTGAACCATCTTCGTTAATTGCAACACCAATAGTATCACAATATCCTCCCATCGCCTCATCAATAGAGTTATCAACAACCTCGTAAACCAAATGATGTAGCCCTCGAACCCCCACATCTCCAATATACATCGATGGACGCATTCTTACATGCTCCATTCCTTCTAATGCCTGAATACTATCTGCTGAATAATTGTTCTTCTTGATTTCTTCGCTCATATAATTTATTCTAAAAAATGTAATTATTGTCTAACACGCAAATATATAAAAACGCAAATTATATATCCGTTAAAATACGATTTAAAGCACTTAAGTTATTAACACAATTGTGTGAAAAATCAAAAAATAAATTCCAAATTCTAAAAATTATGCTCTTTAAGGAAGAAATTTCAATTTTAATCTAAAACAAATAAAGTAAATTCCAATTTTTGAAATTCCAAATCCCAAATCTGTAACTAAAAAAATCCGAATCTAACACTTGAAATGTTATTTCGGATTTTTTAAATTACTCAGTTTTCAATTTGAAATTTGGAATTCCTCTATTGGAATTTGGAATTTCAAAATTGGAATTTATTCTTTTTTGGAATTTAATCTTAAACTATAACTCCAGCTTTTGAAATTTCAACACCGGATTTTACGTGAGCTGCATTTGCTCTTCCACTTGGATCTTGGTTTTCCTGCCATTTCGGAATCCACTTTCGTACCGTTTGTGCCGCACTGACTTGTGGGTAAAATTTATGAAAAACAGATCTGTAAAAATAAGCTTCTTTCGTTGTTGGCGAATTGTATGGAAATTCAGCACTTGCTCCTGCTAATTGTTCATCAGAAACCTGTGTTGCACAATATTCAATTAATTCATCGATCCAATTGTATCCAACACCATCTGAAAACTGTTCTTTTTGTCTCCATAAAATTTCAGTTGGCAAATATGGATTTTCAGGCGTATCAAATGCTTTTCTTAAAATATATTTCTCAATTCCATCATACGTTTTAGGCTGTTTTTCTTCTGTTCTGATTCTGATAGAAACATCTAAAAAATCCTTATCTAAAAACGGAATTCTGACCTCTAATCCATGTGCCATTGTTGCTTTATCTGCTCGTAATAAATCGGCAGTAAACAATTTCTGAACTCTTTCAATTGTTTCATCCTGAAATTCTTCTGCTGATGGTGCGTTTCTAAAATACAAATGACCTCCAAAAACCTCATCAGCCCCTTCTCCGGAAAGAATAGCTTTAATTCCCTGATCTGCAATTTCTTTAGACAACAAATACAAAGGAACTGCGGCTCTAACCGAAATAATATCGTAAGTCTCAATATGATAAATTACTTTTTCTAAAATAGAAACACCTTCTTCAACCGTAAAATGAATTTCGTGATGTTCAGTTCCTAAAAACTCAGCTGCTTTTCTTGCCGCTATATTATCAGGTGAATCTGCATCTAAACCAATAGAAAAAGAATGTAATTTCTCGCCTCTTTCAGCAAATAACCGAGAAGCAATTGATGATAATAAAGACGAATCTAAACCTCCTGAAAGCAAAACACCAATAGGGACTTCGCTCATCAAACGTTTACGGGTCGCCTCAATTAATGAATCGCGAACTAAATCAAGATTTAATAATTTATTAGCATTTGAATGATCTTCATATTCGGGATTATAATATTTTACAAAACCTGTTTTGCCTGTATAATAATGCCCCGGAGGAAAAGTTGAAAACGATTTACACTGATCAGCAATTGACTTCATTTCCGAAGAAAAATAAATCCTGCCTCTTTCGTCTAATCCGTAATATAACGGTTTAACGCCAACGGCATCTCTGGCTGCGATATAATTGTCACCATCAACAATTACAAAAGCAAAATCGCCATCAAGCATATTACAAAACTTATATCCAAATTCTTCGTACAAATGCACGATAACTTCAGAATCTGATTTTGTTCTAAAAGTGTGATCTTTTAAAACCGTATCTTTTAATTCCTGATAGTTGTATATTTCTCCGTCATGCACCATCCAGGCCTTATCAGTTCCCTGAATAGGCTGTTTGCCCGATTTAAGATCGATAATCGACAAACTTTCATGGCAAATAATACTGCCATTTTCCATAATATGCAAATCACTTTCATCAGGACCACGATGCGACATTCTTGTAGAAAGCTCTTTTACGAGTTGCGGGTCTTTTCCTTTACCTATAACGGCTAATAATCCAGACATACTATTCTATATTTTTTATTATTTTTATTTTTAGCCACTATCAAATCAAGTCACTAAATATGCATTATGATTTATAAATTTCAGCTATCTAATATTATTTTTTTCTTTTCTGTAATAATTCAATTACAATATTATGAATTTTATTTTATTTTCAGCTAATGCCAAATATAAAAAAGAAAGTCAGATAATTATCGAAAAATATAATTTAAGTATCTGAAATAATATAATTTAACAATATTAGACAAGAAAAACGTCCTCAAAATTGAGAACGTCTTTCGGAAAAATAATATATACTAATTCTAATAATTCTTGTTTATGCCTTCGCGTAAGCATCATCATGCACGCTTGCTACAGCTCTTCCTGAAGGATCGTTCATGTTTTTGAAAGCTTCATCCCACTCCAATGCAATTTTTGTACTACAAGCCACACTTGCTTCCTGAGGCACACATAAAGCTGCTGCATCACTAGGAAAATGTTCTGCAAAGATGGAACGATAGTAATATTCTTCTTTAGAAGTTGGCGTTTGTAAAGGAAATTTATATTTCGCATTTGCCAATTGTTCGTCAGAAACCGCTTCGCCAACAACTTCTTTCAAAGTATCAATCCAGCTGTATCCTACTCCATCAGAGAATTGTTCTTTTTGTCTCCAGGCTACACTTGGCGGCAACATATCTTCAAAAGCTTTACGAACTACCCATTTTTCCATCGGGTGCTCTTCGTTGATCATTTTATCTTGTGGGTTGATGCGCATCGCAACATCCATAAATTCTTTGTCCAAAAACGGTACACGGCCTTCAATTCCCCACGCAGCTAAACTTTTGTTTGCACGTAAACAATCGTACATATGAAGTTTTCCTAATTTACGAACGTTTTCTTCGTGAAATTCTCTTGCATTTGGCGCTTTATGAAAGTATAAATATCCTCCAAATAACTCATCAGCACCTTCACCTGACAACACCATTTTGATTCCCATTGACTTAATAACTCTCGCCATTAACCACATTGGTGTTGATGCTCTAACCGTAGTTACATCATACGTTTCAAGGTTATAAATTACATCACGAACAGCATCTAAACCTTCCTGAATTGTAAATTTAATTTCGTGATGTATTGTCCCGATATGTTTTGCTACAATTTGAGCCGCTGCTAAATCCGGAGAACCTTCAAGTCCTACTGAAAAAGAATGTAATTGAGGATACCAGGCATCTGTAGTATCATCTGATTCTATACGTTTTTGCGCATATTTTTTGGCTACAGCCGAAGTAATAGAAGAATCTAAACCTCCCGAAAGTAAAACCCCGTAAGGAACATCACTCATTAATTGTCTGTGAACCGCAGCTTCTAATGCTTTTTTGATTTCAGGAATACTAGTTTCGTTGTCTTTTACAGCATCATAATCTGTCCAGTCTCTTTTGTACCATTGTACAAATTCACCGTCTTTGCTTGTCATATAATGTCCCGGAGGAAACAATTGGATTTTTGTACAATATCCTTCAAGAGCTTTCAATTCTGAAGCTACGTAGAATGTTCCGTCCTGATCCCAACCAATGTAAAGCGGAATAATCCCCATGTGATCACGAGCGATAAAATACTCATCTTTCTCAACATCATAAATTGCAAACCCGAAGATTCCGTTCATTTCATCTATAAAATGAGGACCTTTTTCTTTATAAAGTGCTAAGATAACTTCGCAGTCACTTTCAGTTTGAAAGTTATATTTTCCTTCAAATTGTTTACGCAATTCTCTGTGATTGTAAATTTCACCATTTGCAGCTAAAACCAGTTTTTTATCTTCTGTAAATAAAGGTTGTTTTCCTGAAGCCGGATCTACAATCGCCAAACGCTCATGAGACATAATTGCTTTATCATTGCTGTAAATTCCGCTCCAGTCCGGTCCACGGTGACGAATGATTTTAGACATTTCTAATACTTGAGGTCTTAAAGTTTCGGCTTTTTGTTTTAGATCAAAGGCACATACGATTCCACACATAATTATATATTTTTATATTTAAATTTCATTTTGATAAGGCAAAGATGCATTAAAGGTTACGATTGAAAAACATAAACACACCAATCAGTTACAATTTTAAACCATAATTCTATATTTACATATAAAATGTAAAATTTTAACACAAAAAAAAGTGCTGAACTTGAAAATTTCAATTTCAGGAACAAATCAAGTATAAAAATTAAGATTTTAAAGAAAAGTTTGAATTAAATATTGTGATATTTCAGAATCAATGAAAGTACTTCAAAATATAAAGAAGTTATGAAACAGAAATAGATTTTTTTACAATTTTGTCTTTGCTACAACTTCCTTAAAACAGTAGACCCGACAGGTTTTAAAAACCTGTCCGATTTAATAAAATATAACATTATCATTGTGAAGAATGGATTAAAATCAATCCCTACAATATTTCTTGTTCCTCCGGAACTCTTTCTAAAATTCCAGAGGGATGGATTATTTTCTAGCAACGTTTCGAGGCTTCGGGTAATGTCATTAAGTTAAGCTTTTAAAAAATAAAATCATTGCAAATCAAATCCGTTTTTATCCGCGGTTTTACGAAGTAAATCTGTTTTATCCGCGTCAAAAATTAGACGCTGATTTTACTGATTCGCTAACGCGAAAACGCTGATAAAAACGGATTTTTCTAATTACTTTCTTGATTAAACTGTTAGGTAATTTTATAGATTTCCCCTTAACTTAATGACATTGGGCTTCGGGATTAATTCGTTGAAAAGGCTTTATCCTTAATCAAACCCAACAGGTTTTAAAAACCTGTCGGGTTTACACCAGAGAACTTCGCAAGACTTCTCCCGAAGCATGGGAACGCAAAGTCTGACAATATTGATAATAAATCCTTTTTAATCTGCTTAAATCTGTAAATCTGCGTGAAATAAAATTACAAAACACTCTCAATAGTATAATGCGTCTTATTTATTTCAAAAGTAAATCCAACTTTATTTCCCATTAAATGAGACCCAAGGGGAGATTGTGGCGAAAGTGCAATCACATTAATTCCGTCAATTGTAATTTTAGGAAGCGCTACACTCAAATACAAATGAATTCCGTTTGCTTTTACCAAACTTCCTAAAATAATGTTTTCGGTAGTTTTTGAGGCGTCAATTTTATCCAAAATTGCTTTTTGGGTTATCGCTTCTTTAAGTTTATTGGTTAGTTTTTCCTGCTCGATATGCATCATCGACAAAGCCGTTTCATGTTTATCTCCAGCCGAACCTTTGGCATCATTTTTAGAATCTTCGGTCAAAGCCGAAATCATGTCTCTGAAAACATCAATTCGGTCCTGGACCATTTGAAGGTAATATGAGTGTATTTTTTGTTTGAAGTTCATTTTTTAAAGGTACTGAGGTTCTAAGTTACAAAGATGCAAAGGTTTTATACAGTGTCAAAAAAAGTAAGCCACGAATTCACGAATTTAGTTAAAATTAATTCGTGAATTCGTGGCTTAAAAATTTATAAAAAATTCGTGCCTTAGCGCCTTCGTGGCTGATATCTCTTAAAAATCAAATTTATAATTTCCTCCAACTAACACCTGAAATCCTTGTACAGGATAATTCAGCCATTTTTCGTAAGCCTGATTTCCGATATTGTTTAATTTTAAGAAAAAAGTCAAACGTTCGTTGTATTTGTATCCCAAATGTGCATTAGCGTCAAAATAACTTTTTAAAGTAAGAATCACAGGATCAGCCCCTAAATTCAGGTTTGATTGCATGTCTTTACGTTCTCCTACGTAGAAAACATTCAAACCTGCGTACCATTGTTTCGTAATATTTACATCCAGATTTGAACTCAATTTCATCGATGGTAAATTCCACGCTTCAAATCCGTCATATTTGTAACTATTAAAAGTTCCGTTGATTCCAAAAGAGACATTTCTTGAAAAATCGGCTTTTAATTCTCCGTAAAAACGGAAGGTTCTTACGTCATCATAAACAACGCCAAAAGAGTTTCCGTAAGCATAATTTTGATTGGAGAAATCCTCTGTATAATCATTTCCTTTATACAATGCTTTATCTTTTTCGTTCAAATAAGATCCCGTTAGATTGTAATTGATATTGTTTGCCAATTTACCTTTTAAACCTGCAAAAACAGTATATTGATTATTGGTAGGTTTCATGTTTAAAGTTGGAGATAAAAACGGATTATCAGTCACAAAATCAGCATATGAATTTTGCTCTAAACCACCATTTACTCCCGTGTAGAAAATCATCAAATCGCCTACTAATTTATATGAAGCATTTACTTTTGGATAAATATAAAACTTGTTTCCGCTGTTTTCAGAATCTAAACCGTAGAACAATCCAGCTCCTAATTCTAGAGTCCAGTCGTTTTCAAGTATTACAAAACTTGGCTCAATCCCAAAATTAGTCAAACTATATTTTAAAGGTTCTGTATTGTCACGAGCATAATTATGCTCAAAAGATCCGCTGACATGATCAACAATAATATTGGTATTTATAGATTGATCCATTACCTCTACTTTGAAAGTAGGTTTTACATAAAAACGATTTTCTGAAGAAGAAAAACTATCCGAAAAATGCGTAAATTTTGTTGCTATTTTACTAAAAACCCCTTCGTTGAACTCAATATTTCCTCCTAACGAAATAGTATTGTAGGAATGATTTGGATTAATACTTCTTATCAAATCATCACGGGTTTGTCCTGCTAAAGTTGAACCAAATTCAGCCGGTAAACCATACCAATTGTACAATTGATTTTGATATCCTAACTCGACATTCCAGGCCATATCACGATTGTTTACACCATAAGCCACATTTAATGCTGTATCATAAAACTCATCATTAAGGTCTACACCTTTAATCCCGCCTTGAGACGAATGATGACGGAACATTCCAGCCACATAATCGTTATTTCCTAAATCCTGATTTACGAACAATTCAGCATTTAAAGTGCCGTAATTTCCAACTCCTAAAGTCGCATAATTATTAAATAATTTTTCTCTTTTAGATTTCTCAACACCTTCTGCTTTTCCTTTTGAAGGCGTAAATGTAGAAGCCACAGGAACCGACAAAATACTGTATTTAATAGTTTCTTTAGGCTGATTTCCTGTGTCGTCAAGCGAAGGAGTTTCCTTCACCTTAAAAGCATCCGAAATTGTTGGCGAATAAGGTTTTACCACGTTTACGGTTTCTGTACCAATACTTTCCTCTTTTTTCTTTTGCGAAAACGAAAGCTGGACAACAAACAATACTAGTATAATGAGGGTTTTATTCTGGCAATTTATTTTCATATTTCTTCTTTTAAAGAGAAAAGATGAAAGAGTAAAGAAGAAAGACTTCTATTCTATTTCTTGATTTTCTCTATATTTTTTATTCTATTGTCTAATATCTAAAATCTTTATTCTATTCTCTTGCTTCTATTCTCTTGCTTCTTTCTTCTATTAAATAAAACTAAACTTCCCAATCTCCTTTTGCAACAAACTGAGCGTTTCCTCCTATTTTAATATCAAATTCATTATCGTTTAAACTTCCTTTAAAATAAATTTGAGACGGACGACCAATATAATCTCCCTGATAATTAATTAAATCAATTTCTGGTTTATTATATTTTAGCAAAAAAGCTTGTAAACAAGTACTTGCGCTTCCTGTCGCGGCATCTTCAACCAATTGATTGTGTTCGATACATAACATTCTGCTAAACAATTTTGAACCTTCTAAATAATAAAAATATAAACCTCTATGACTTGTTTTGCAATTCTTTTTAAGCCATTCGTCTGTTTTATCTTTGTCTAATACTAAATTTTCTAATGCTCTTTTACTACTTAATCCAACCATTACAAAGGCACTTCCGGTTGTTACTTCCTGAATAGGAAATTGATTCTCAAAATCATGATTTTCCAGATTACTAAATACTGTAATATCTTCTTTCGAAAAAATATCCCAAAATTTCGGCTGAGCCGCTTTCAACCAAATCAAACCTTCAGATTGATGAATTGAAATTGGTCCAATTGGAACATTTAATTTTATATTCTCCGGTGAATTATCAAATACTTTATTCATCAAAACCCATGAAGTTCCAATTATCGGATGTCCCGCAAACTGCATTTCCTGAGATGGAGTAAATATTTTTATCTCGGCTTTATTATTTTCTTTATCAAGTTTGGTGATAAAAGTACTTTCTGCAAAATTAATTTCACGGGCAATTTGTTGCATCTCTGCTGAACTTAATTTTTCTGCATCCAAAAAAACCGCCAATTGATTTCCGGCATATTTTTTATCTGCAAAAACATCAATTATATAAAAAGGTAAACTCATTTTTTTCTTTATTTTTTTAGAAGAAAGAGTCAAGATTATAGAAGAAAGACTTCCAGTTTTAATCTAATGCTTCCTCTTAATTCTTTACTCTTGCTTCTTGCTTCTATAATTTCGCCTCTTCCTAAATCTTACTTATTAACCGACGAATTTGTTTTTGACTCTTCTGCTTTTATTGCGCCAAGTTCTTTTTTAGCTTCTTCAACAACATCCGGATAATCGGTGAAATTATTGATTACATTATCTAAAATGTACGTAGCCTGATAACTGTCTTTTAATCCGTAGAAGTTTTTTGCCATTAAAACCAAACTCTTCGCTCCGTAATATTTATAAGCCGAATAGTTTTTAGCTAATTTTTGAACCGAAACATTCGATGCATCAAACTTGCCTTCTTTCGTTTTAAAATAAGCATCATAATACAACGCTTCTGCTGCTAATTCTCCTTTTGAAGTTGCTGATAATTTGGCGTAAGCTGCTTTTGCTTTGTCTTCATCACCAGTTTGCATGGCGGAACGCGCTACGATAATTTGCGCATCGGCTTTTACATTTGCGTCGGCTTTTACATTCTGCAACACTTTATCAGCATATTTAACCGAGTTATCATAATCTTTTTTGTCATAATAACATTTCATCAAATTAGCCTGAGCAAAACTTTTATTTTGAGCCGATTCTGATTCATTTTCTAATCTTGTTAAAACCGGAACCGATTTATCACAATCTTTGGCTTTCAGGAAAATCTGCGACAATTTCATTAAAGATTGTTCTGTAAATTCGTTTCCACCCTGAGCAATTACATATTGATAATTAGCGATCGATTTAGTTTCTGAACCTTCGGCATAATACAATTGTGCGAGGTAAAAATTAGCTTCTAATGAATGTAATCCTGTCGAAAATTTATTGATATAACCTGTAAAACCTGTTATCGCCAGTTTGCTGTTATTTTGACTGTATTGTTTGTAAGCAGCATCATAAGTATCGTTATCAAGTTCAGCATCTGTAACGGCCACAAAGTCTAAAGTACGAACCCATGTTGCATATTCATCAACTTTTCCTGAATCTACATAAATCAATCTTGCTGTTGAAACTGCTTCTAAAGCTTCGGGAGTTTTTGGGAATTCTGCCGCTACTTTTTTGAATTTAACCAATGCCTGATCGTCACGATCTGAATTGTAATAAATTAAACCTTGTTTCAAAATTGATTTTGAAGTAAACGCTCCGTTTTTATATTCAGATATTAACTGATCGTATGTTTTAAGCGCCAGATCATTCTTTTTCTCCGCCACATAAGTATTTCCTAATTCATATAAAGCATCATCACGATATTCAGATTTTTTATACATCTGAAGAAAATTATTCAGCTCGTCAACTTTTTTGTCATTTTTAGACATAAATCCATAAGAAATTGCTTTTTGAAACTGAGCATAATCAGCATCAACGCCTCTTCCTTCAATTGCTTTTGCGTAAGCTTCGTTTGCCGCAGTATATTTTGCACTCACAAAACGACAATCTCCTAAACGCAAATACGAATCGTTCAAACGAACTTTATCTTCCTTCGAAGTATCGATTTGCGCCTGAAATGAAGTTGCAGCCTGATCGTATTCCTTCAGATTAAAATAAGTGTATCCTATATTATAATTGATGTTTTTATACTCGTCTGTAGTTTTGGCCGTAGCCTGACCAGCAAATTGTTTGTAACTCAACAATGCATTTTGGAAATCTCCTGTCACATATTCGGTTTCTGCTTTCCAGAAAGCCGCACGTGCAGTATATTCAGGAGTTTTTTGTTCAGTGATCGCACTTTTGAACATTTTTCCTGCTTCCTGATAATTCGATTCATTATACAATTCCAATCCTCTGTAAAAAAGTACTTTTTGATAGGCAGCTTTATTTTCTGCTGATCTGTTTTTCTCTAATAAACTCAACGCTTCTTTGTAGTTTTTAGTCGAAATATAAGAATCAACCAATAATTTTTCTATTTCAGATCTACTTGAATTGTTTGGATATTTTTTTAAGAAATCAAGTAAAATTCCAGGAACAGTCTGATATGCGTTTCCGATATCATAACTCACTTTAGCATAATTTAAAGCTGCATCTTCCTGAATTTGTGCATTAAAATCCATTTCCGATGCATTTTTAAAAGCATTTAAAGCTTCTTGCTTTTTGCCTGTATTCAAATAACTTAAACCTAAATGATAATAAGCATTTTGGGCTACGAAATCTTTTCCTTCTATGATTTTATTGAATTGAGAAATCGCTTTTTCATATTCCTTTTGCTCATAATAAGCGTAACCTAATTGGTAGAAATCAGTATTATTCCACTTTCCTTTTTTACCGGCATATTGCTCTAAAAACGGAATCGCCTTGTCGTATTTTTTTAAATTAAAATAACTTTCTCCAATGATTTTATTAAGTTCAGATTTTTCAAGTTCATTTGATTTGTTCATTGCGGTTTGTCCCAAATCAATAGCTTTCTGGAAATTTCCTAATTTGAAATTCATATCAGCCTGATAATACGAAAGTTTTTCTTTGTATTTTTCTTCGCCCGAAACTTCATCAAAATATTTGGTTGCTTCTTTATAATCATCGCCTTCGTAAGCCATGAATCCTAAATAATATTTGGCCTGAGAACCAAATTCCGGAGAATTTACTACTTTATTAAAGTACGTTGTTGCCTCTTTTTTCTTTTTAGCATTGAAATAACTATATCCTTTTTGGAAATTAAATTTATCCGAATCTGATTTGCTCATGTAACTTTCATCCACTTTATCAAACCATTGCAAGGCTTTTGGATAATTCCCCTGCTCAAAGAAAAACTGGGCAACTTCAATATAAGCCTGATTTTGTTTTGTACTTGTTGGATAATCGGTGACGAATTTTTCCATCAAAGCATCAGCATTTGCTTTGTTGGTTCTAATGGCGCAATTGGCAATGTAATACGCACAATCTGACTGAACTTCTTCGGTCTTTGCATTGTTTTTTACATGCTCAAAAATAAGTTGTGCCGATGCATATTGTTTGTCATTATATAAAGCCAGTGCTTTGTCAAATTCCTTTAAGTCGTAAGTGTAAATAGCTGATTTTTGTGCCGAAACTATGGTCGAAATAAGGATAATTGGTAATAAAAAGAACCAGGAAAGTTTACGCATTTTAATTATATTTAGTATTCAAATGTATCATTTTATACCGTTTATAACGAAACGTTTCGGGCTTTTATTATGAACATTATCTTAACCAAGGAATATTTGTAACTAATATAAAAATAAATTAAACCATATAAGTAATATAAGTAATTATAAGTTAGGTTCTTTGCTAACTTAGCTTAACCAAATTCAGCGTTATGTTATTATAAATAAAAAGCATTGCAATATAATTTACTAAAATGAACTTATATAACTTATATGGTTTCAAATTTCATTTTAATATTTTCAACAGAAATGATTCAAATTTATTTTGAATCCAAGCGTTATCTTACTACTTTTACCAATCAAATCAATTTATTATGTCACAAACCGTACTGTCTCTTAAAGAAGTCACTATATATCAGGAAGGAAGAAAAATTTTATCTCATATTAATTTAGATGTTAACCACGGTGAATTTATCTACATCATTGGAAAAACAGGATCTGGAAAAAGTAGTTTCTTAAAAACTTTATATGCTGATTTACCCTTATCAGAAGGTGAAGGTCATATAGTTGAGTTTGATTTAGCAACTTTAAAAGAGAAAGATATTCCGTATTTGAGACGTAAAATAGGAATCGTATTTCAGGATTTTAAATTACTTCCGGATCGTTCTGTAAAAAACAATATGCTTTTTGTTTTAAGAGCTACAGGATGGGTTGACAAAGAAGGAATGGAACGTAAAATCGATGAAGTTCTGGACAAAGTTGGTATGAAAGAATATGTGAATAAAATGCCACATCAGCTTTCTGGTGGTGAACAACAACGTGTTGCAATCGCAAGAGCATTATTAAATGATCCTGAATTTATCCTTGCCGACGAACCAACAGGAAATTTAGATCCACAAACAAGCTCTGAAGTTCTTGAAGTATTGAAAAAAATTAATGCTAACGGAAAAACCGTTATCATGGCAACTCATGATTATGCATTATTGATGAAATTCCCGTCTAAAACATTAAAATGTGAAGATGAAAGAATTTTTGAAGTTGTGCAAAGAAGCGTGTAATTAATCCGCTTTTTCTAAAACCAAAATATCCTGAAAATCATATAAGTCGTTGGCTTCCCTATTAGCCCAGCGTCCGTATATTTTATTTTCTATTTTTAAATGACTTTCTTGTATCATTGCATTGAGATAAACCTCACTAAATGCAATATTAGCCGAAGGAACTTTTTCGTTCATTAATCTGTAATTCCCTTTATTGTAAGGAAATGAAAACGACCTGCTTTTTTCTGAAATTTCATTTTCAATAACTTCATCATATAAAAAAAACGTAGAAAGACATTTGCCGTTTGGTTTTAAAACCCTGTAAATTTCTTTCAGGTAATTTTGTACTTCAAGTGGCTGCATGTGCGTAAAAACCGAGAATAAAAAAACCGTATCAAAAGTATTATCTTCATAAGGAAACACAAAACTTTCAGCCTTTTTTTCGGTTAAATGATACAGATCATTATTTAAAGGAATATATTGAAAATTAAAATTCTGGAACTCTTTTGCAATATGCTTTTGACTCCAGACAATTCCTTTTTTTACAACATCAAAACCTTCATATTTACCAGTATGAGATAAATATTTAGTCAAAGGTGCAAATTCTGGTAAAAGTGAGCACCCCATTCCGGTAAAAGAGAGCAATTGATTCCGGTTCAAAGTGAGCACCCTATTCTTGTGAAAGAGATCA